>JBFEOO010000079.1:0-17406 GCA_041550555.1 Arenicellales bacterium | reverse complement strand
GTCGCCGCCTCCCGATCCAGGTTGATTCCAAGGCATTCCTCAATCCTCGCGCGGCCTGACGCCGCTGGCGTTTGCAGATCGACTTCGCAAGTGTACCACGCCGGGCGCTCGGGCTGACCGCACGACGCCCACGACGGCGCGCGTGCCCGCCGCCTTGCTCACGACTTCACTGTAGCGTGGGGCCGGCCGGCGTCGGGCACCAGAAGGCGGGGCGAAACTCCTCGTGCGCCTCGAGCCAACCGACGTCGGCGGCGGTCAGCTTGAGCTCGAGCACGCAATTGCCGTCATCGGTCACCGATTCGCGCACGACCTCGCAGCGGCGATACAGATGGCCGCGCAGCCGTCCGGCCGTCGGCGGCAGCGACAGTGTGACGGCGACACGATCACGTCCGAGGTGCTCGGCCAGCGCTTGGCTGAGCAGCTCGATACCCTCGCCCGTGTGCGCCGACAGCCACACCCGTGCAATCCGCCCTGCGCCGTCGCGCTCGACGCCGGCGCCGCGATCGACGCGATCGACCTTGTTGAACACCGTCACCGACGGCACGTCGTCGGCATCGATCTCGGAGAGCACTTTGCGCACCTGCGCCATGTGCTCGTGGCGGTCGGCATCGGCGGCGTCCACCACATGGATCAACAGCGCCGCTGTGCTCACCTCTTCGAGGGTCGAGCGGAACGCCGACACCAGACCGTGCGGCAGATCGCGGATGAAGCCCACCGTATCCGACAGCACGATGGGCCCGAACTCGGGCACCTCGACCCGGCGCATGGTCGGATCCAGCGTGGCGAAGAGCTGATCCGCGGCATAGACCTGCGCCGCGCTGAGCCGGTTGAAGAGTGAGGACTTGCCCGCGTTGGTGTAGCCCACCAGCGATACGGTCGGAATCGGGACCCGGCGCCGGGCGCGGCGTCGCAGATGGCGCTGGGCGCGCACCCGCTGCAGCCGGCTGGTGATGGTCTTGATGCGCACACCGATGATCCGTCGGTCGGTCTCGAGCTGGGTCTCGCCGGGCCCGCGCAGACCGATACCGCCCTTCTGCCGCTCGAGGTGCGTCCAGCCGCGCACCAGCCTGGTCGAAAGGTAGCCGAGCTGGGCCAGCTCGACCTGCAATTTACCCTCGTGGCTGGTCGCCCGCTGGGCAAAGATGTCGAGGATCAGGCCCGTGCGGTCGAGCACGCGGCAGGCCAGTTCGCGCTCGAGGTTGCGTTGCTGGATCGGCGTCAGCGGGTAATTGACGATCACCACGGAGGCGCCGCGCTGAACCACCAGAGCGGCGATCTCGGCCACCTTGCCCCCGCCCACAAAGGTGGCCGGGTGCGGCGCCGCCCGTGTGGCGCCCACTTTTGCGCAGACCTCCGCGCCGGCCGACTCGGCCAGCCGCTCGAGCTCGTCGAAGGCGCCGTCGAGAACGCGGCGATGGGTGTCGACATGGACGAGGACGACGCGCTCGCGCAGAGGCGTTTCGAGCTCGCGGGCGCCGAGTTCGTGCAGCGCGTCCGTCACCCGCGGCAGACAGCCTCTCGCAGCCCGCCGCCGTGCGGGCTGCGCATGTCCCGCGCTCGCCGCGTCACGTGCATCCGGATCAGGCGTTACCCCCGCCATTGTCCCCCTGTTCGTAGGGCACTTTCACCGGGCGACTGGGCACGACCGTCGAGATGGCGTGCTTGTAGATCATCTGACTCACACTGTTCTTGAGCAGCACAACGAACTGATCGAACGACTCGATCTGCCCCTGCAGCTTGATTCCATTGACGAGATATACCGATACCGGCACCCGTTCCTTGCGCAGTATGTTCAAAAAGGGATCCTGCAGCGCCGCCCCTTTCTGATGAGCCATGGCATCGTCTCCTGTTGTTATCGTCTCGCAAACCGAACGCCCGGCGCGTGCCGTCAAGCACCCGCCGACCGCCACTTCTACGCCCTTCACGGCCAAGGTATGGGGACGTGTCGAAGATTTTTCAAACAAACGATGTGCAGAGGTCCGCGACCGCTCGGCCCGTGGCTCCGGAAGCCGGTCGCAGCGCATCAGAGCCGCAACGTGGTCAGCTTGTTCGTCAAATACACGACTGCCGCCGCCTCCAGCTCGCGCGAGCCCGCGTCGAGCCATACGACGCCGCGCTTGCGTCGCAGCCACGTCAGCTGCCGCTTCGCGAGCTGACGCGTTGCGGCCACGCTCCGCTCCATCAGCGCAGTATACCCGATCTGCCCTGCCAAGTATTGGGCCACTTGTCGGTAGCCGACCATGCGTCCCGACGGCGCGGCCGGCGCAAAATCGCCCGCGGCCATCAGACGGCGCACCTCGTCGACCAGGCCGGCGCGCAGCATCGCCTCGAAGCGAGTGGCGATGCGGCGGTGCAGAAGCGACCGGTCGGAAGGCGTCACGGCAAGCCTGATTGGCGTGTAGGGCATAGTGGGTCCGTGCGGGGCGCCGGGGGCTGCGGGGCGAGCGGCGCCGCTCAGGCGGACTATCTCGAGGGCGCGTTGAATACGCTGGCCGTCGGCCGGATCGATGCCCTCGGCGGCGCGCGCGTCGATGCCCCGCAGCTGCGCGTGCAGCGCCGCCCACCCTTCTCGCCGTGCCTGTGCGGCAATGCGCCGGCGCAGGCGTGGATCCGGCGGCGGCAGCGCCGGCAGACCGTGCTCCAGAACGTGGAAGTAGAACATGGTGCCGCCGACCAGCATCGGAATGCGTCCGGCATCGCTGACCGCCGCCATCTCGCGCAGCGCGTCCGCCCTGAACTCAGCGGCGGAATAGCTCTCGAGGGGATGGCGTATGTCGATCAGCCGATGCGGGACGCGCGCGCGCGTCTGCGCATCCGGCTTGGCGGTGCCGATGTCCATGCCGCGATACACCTGGGCGGCGTCGACGCTGATGAGCTCGACGGGCAGCGCTTCGCTGAGGGCAGCGGCCAGCGCGGTCTTGCCGGAGGCCGTTGGACCCATGAGAAAGATCGCCGGCGGCGTGGGCGGCGCCGGCGCGCTGCGCCGCATCGTCAACGGCCGCGCAGGAACCATTTGTCGAGCTCGTCGAGGCGGACCTCGGTCCAGGTCGGGCGGCCGTGGTTGCACTGATCGCTGCGTTCCGTGGTCTCCATCTCGCGCAGCAGACCGTTCATCTCGGCGATGCTCAGCCGCCGGTTGGCGCGCACGGCGCTGCGGCAGGCCATGTTGCCGAGCAGCGTGTCGAGCGTCTGCTCGACTCGGCGGCTGTGGCCGTGCTCGGCGATGTCGGAGATGACATCGCGCACCAAAGCCGCGATGTCGGCGTCCGCCAACAGCTGCGGCACGCTGTGCACGGCGATGCTGCGCGGGCCGCTGCGGGAGACGTCGAAGCCCAGGCGGTCGAACGACGGCGCGTGACGCTCGACCAGGTCGGCCTCCGTGTCGCTGACGGTGATCGAGACGGGGACCAGCAGCGGTTGCGCCACGATCCCCGCGTCGCCGAGCTCGCGCTTGAGCTTTTCCAATACGATGCGCTCGTGGGCTGCGTGCATGTCGACCAGGACCAGACCGTCACGGTTCTCCGCCAGGATGTACACACCTTTTAGCTGCGCCAGGGCGAAGCCGAGCGGCGGTATCACGGTCGCCGCTTCGGGCGCCGGCTCGATCTCCGCCGCCGGGCGTGGCTCGTGCAGGGCCGCGTACGTCGCCAGCTGCTCGCGGGCGGCGAGCGGCAGCCGTGCCTGCGTGGGCGGCGGCCTGTGGGCGGTCGCTGCGGGTGCAACACGGGAGGCGGCGCCCGCGCGCGTGTGCTCGAGGGCGCGATGGACAGTACGGAACACGAGGTCGTGGACAGGCCGGCTGTCCCGAAAGCGCACTTCGTGTTTGGTCGGGTGAACGTTGACGTCGACGCGGCCGGGATCGAGCTCGAGGTAGAGCGCGTAGGCGGGCTGGCGCCCCTGATAGAGCACGTCGCTGTAGGCCTGGCGCACGGCGTGGGTGACCACCTTGTCCCGTATCCAGCGCCCGTTGATGTAGAAGAACTGCAGATCCGTCTGGCTGCGCGACACGGCGGGCAGACCGATCCAGCCCCACAGGCGCATGCCGCCGGCCTCCCCGTCGATGGGCAGACACTGCGCGAGGAAGGCGTCGCCGCACACGGCCGCGACCCGCTGCGCGTGGGCGTCGTCGCCGCCGCTCGCCGGATAGCACCGACCGACGCGGGCGTTGTGCCGAAGCTCGATCGCTGTCGCGAAGCTCCCCAGGGCAAGACGCCGCACCACATTGTCGACGTGCGCGAGCTCGGTAGCCTCAGCCCGCAGGAACTTGCGCCGCGCGGGGACGTTGAAGAACAGATCGCGCACCTCCACCGTCGTTCCGGTCTCGCGGGCGACGGGCCGTCGTTCGCCCCGCGCGCCACCCTCGCAGACGAGCTCCCAGGCGCAATCGGCGCCCGCGATGCGCGAGCGCACCGTGAGCCGCGCCACGGAAGCAATGCTCGGCAACGCTTCGCCACGAAAACCGAGCGTCGCCACGCGATCGAGATCGGCGAGCGCCGCCAGCTTGCTGGTGGCATGTCGCGCCACCGCCAGCTCGAGGTCGTCGGGATGGATGCCGACACCGTCATCGTGGACGGCAACGCGCTGCATGCCGCCCTGCTCCACCTCGACGACAATGCGCCGCGCGCCGGCGTCGACGCTGTTCTCGAGCAGCTCCTTGACCAGCGAGGCGGGGCGCTCGACGATCTCGCCGGCGGCGATCTGATTGATAAGGCGCGGTTCGAGCTCTCGAATGCGCGGTCGGGATGAATCAGCCATGGTCGGTTCGGTGCGTCCGGCGAAACGCAACGCGGCCGAGCGGTTGGCCCGCCCGTGCCGTTGCTGTGTGATTCTGGCTGCGGCGCGCCGCGCGCGGCGCGCTCAGCCGCCGCTCGACGCCGGCGGAATGCGCAGCCTCTGGCCGACACGGATGACGTTGTCCCGCAGACCGTTGCTGCGGCGCAGCGTCCCCAGGGGAACATTGTACCGCGCCGCGATCTCCGAGAGGGTGTCCCCGGGCCGCACCACGTACTCGAGCGAAGGCGCGTCGAGCCCGTTCAACGGGTGGCGCCGGTGAAAGCGCTTGATGCCGCGCACGATGGCTCCGGCGAGATGGCGCTGGTGCGATCGGCTGCGCAGCTGTTGCTCCTCGGTGGGGTTGGAGATGTAAGCGGCCTCGACCAGCACCGACGGAATGTCGGGCGACTTCAGCACCACGAAGCCGGCCTGCTCCACGCGTGGACTGTGCACTTTTCCTACGCGGCGCAGCTCCGCGAGGATCTCGTCGGCAAACGCGACGCCCAGCTCGATGGTCTTGGTCATCGACAAATCCAGCAGCACGTGGGCGAGCAGATCCTCCTTGTCGTGCAGGCTGACACCCCCGGCGAGGTCCGCCGCGTTCTCCTTGTCGGCCAGCCATCGGGCCGTCTCGCTCGAGGCCCCGCTCTGCGACAGGGCATAGACCGACGACCCGCGCACCTGGCGCTGGGGAAAGGCGTCCGCGTGCAGCGAGACGAAGAGATCGGCCCCGCGCTGCCGCGCAATCTCGGTGCGCCGGCGCAGGCTCACGTAGTAGTCGCCGGTGCGCGTGAGCACGGCCCGCATGCCGGGCTCGGCGTCGATCTGCCGCGCGAGCTCCCTGGAAATAGCGAGCACGACGTCCTTCTCGCGCGTACGGCGCTGTCCGACGGCACCGGGATCCTCTCCGCCGTGTCCCGGATCGATGGCGATGATCAGCTCCCCCGACGGCTTGCGCGGGGCCGGGGCAGCAGGGCGCGTGCTGCGAGCGCTTCCGTAGAGGTCGATCACCAGTCGATGTCCGTAGACCTCATTGGGTTTGAGCAGAAATGCCCGGGGCTCGACCGCCTGATTCAGCTCGAGCACGAAGCGCAGCGTGCGTGGATCCGGGCGGCCGTTGCGCACGCCGGCGACGAAGGGGCCGGTTGTGGCCGACTCCGGCAGCGTGCCGGAGAAGTCGGCGTTGAAGATGTCGATGACGACCCGCTCGGGGCTGCGCAGCGCAAAGACGCGATGGCGTGCAGGTGCGGTAAGGTCGAAGACGAGCCGCGTGTGGTCGGGGGCGTGCCAGGTGCGCAGGTTGCGCAGCGTGACCGGAGCGGCGTCGGCGAGGGGCACCACGGACAGCGCCAGCACAGCCGTCAGCACTGCGTGTCGTCGCTTCATGGCGTGCCGGTGGGCTCGACGACCGCGCTCTGCCACACGACCCGGCGCTCGCCGTCGAGATATTCGAGCGTGATGCGGATGTCAGCGGGCGGCAGCAGGCCGGCGCCGCGCTCGGGCCACTCGATGAGGCAGACGCTCTGCGGGGTCAGCAGATCGCGCAAGCCGATGGCTTCGAGTTCCTCCGGATGCTCGATGCGGTAGAGGTCGATGTGGTGAACGTCCATCCCCCGCAGCCGGTATGTTTCGACGAGGGTGAATGTGGGACTCGTGACCGCCTCGCTGTAGCCCAAACCGCGCAGCATGCCGCGCACGAGTGTCGTCTTGCCGGCGCCGAGGTCACCCTCGAGGTAGACGCACAGGCCCCGGCGCAGCCCTGCCGCCCAGCTCGCGCCGAGAGACTCCATCTGTTCGGCCGTGGCAATGCGTCTCGTGTGCACAGCCTCTCTCTGCCGGGCGCGCGCCGTGACAGCGGCGACCGGCCATCAGCGGCCCTGGCCCGCCAGGCGATTGAGGCGATGCCGCATGTGCGGCAGCAGATCGGTAGCCAGCATGCCGCGCTCGCCGTCACGCTGCGCGGCCCGGTCCCCCGCACCGGCGTGGAGCCAAGCACCCAGACGCGCGGTGACGCTGGCCGTAAGACCCTGTGCGCGCAGCCCGGCGAGGGCCCCCGTCAGGACATCGCCCATTCCGCCCGTCCCCATCCCGGGGTTGCCCAAATCGCACAGCCACAGCGAAGATATATCGCCAACCATCGTCCCGGAACCCTTGAGCAGACAAACGCCCCGATAGCGGGCGACGATCTGCCGGCAAGCCGCCACCCGATCCGCTTGAATCTCCGCCGTGCGGCTGCCCAGCAGTCGTGCGGCCTCGCCGGGATGCGGCGTCAGAATCCAGTCGTCGCGGGGCACCGGCTGCTCGGCCAGCAGGTTGAGCGCGTCGGCGTCGACGATCGTGGCGATGTCGGCAACGTGCAGCACCGCCTGCCACATGCGCCGACCCCACTCACCGCGCCCGAGCCCCGGCCCCACCGCAATCACCGAGGCGCGCGCCAGCAACGGCTCGAGCCCGGCGGCGTCTTCGACGCCGTGCGCCATCAGCTCCGGACAGGCGGCGCTCACGTGGGCGGCGTGCGAACGCCGCGTGGCGACGGACACCAGTCCCGCGCCTACTCGACAGGCCGCCTCCCCGGCCATGCGCGCCGCCCCGGCCATGCCCTCGTCGCCGCCGATGACCAGCACGTGGCCGGCGGCGCCCTTGTGCGCGTCGCGTGGGCGCGGGCGGATCCAGCCGGCGAGCTCGTCGGCGGTGATGCGCCGCGCGAGCGGCGTCGCGTTGTCGTAAGCAGCGGCCGGCACGTCGAGGTCCGAGAACGCGACGTCGCCGGCGAACTCGCGGCCGCGTCCCGTGAACAGCCCTATTTTTAGCGCGATGAAGGTCATGGTCGCCTCGGCTCGCACGGCGACGCCGGGCACGGCGCCGGTGTCGCTGCTCAGACCGGAGGGGATATCGAGAGCGAAGACGGGGGCGGAGGCGGCGTTGATCGCCTCGATGGCGGCGCGGGCCGCACCGGCGGGGGCGCGCGCCAGCCCCGTTCCCAGCACCGCGTCGACGACGAGGTCGACGTCGGCGATCCCCCCCCGCGCGAGCTCGCCAATCGCCACCGAACGCCGGGCGAGCTCGCTCTGCGCCGCCCTCGATTCGGCCGACTTGGGCTCGCCGACGCTGAGCACGACGGGCGTCAGGCCGGCATCGTGCGCGGCGGCCGCCACCACGTATCCATCCCCGCCGTTGTTGCCGGACCCGCACACCACGGCGATTCTCACCGCCTCGGGCCACCTGCGCCTCAGATAGCCGAAAGCGGCCTGCCCCGCTCGCCGCATGAGCTCCCCGCCCGACACGCCGAATTGCTCGATGACGGTGCGATCGAGCTCACGTGTCTGGGCGGCGCTCCACAACGACTGCGGCAGTCCCGGCATGGGGCTATGATACGAGGCGAATGCACGTATTTCGACGTCCCCAACGATGAGCAGCGAAGGCGATCCCGCCAACGGGCGGCCGCGCCCGCGGGCCGCGGTCGACTATCGCGCGCTTGCCGACGACATCAAGCGGTGGGGTCGGGCGCTCGGATTTCAGCAGATCGGCATCACCGACACCGAGCTCGGCGACGCCGAGCAGCGACTGCTCGAGTGGCTCGACCGGGGCTTCCACGGCGAGATGCACTACATGGCGCGACACGGCGCGCGGCGCGCCCGGCCGCGTGCGCTCGTGCCGGGGACGATCCGCGTGATCTCCGCCCGCATGGACTACCTGCCGGGCGACGCGCGGCCGGCGCCGGAAGTGCTCGACGATCCGGCATGCGCCTTCGTCGCGCGTTACGCTCTGGGTCGCGACTACCATCGACTGGTTCGCCGACGGTTGCAGCAGCTCGCCGATCGCATCGAATCCGCGGTCGGCGCGTTCGGCTACCGCGCCTTCGCCGACAGCGCGCCGGTGCTGGAGAAAGCGCTGGCGGCGAAAGCCGGGCTCGGCTGGATCGGCAAACACAGCAACCTCATCAACAAGAACGCCGGGTCGTGGTTCTTTCTCGGCGAGCTCTACACCGACCTGCCGCTACCGGTCGACGCGTCGGGTGCCGATCACTGCGGCGAGTGCCGCGCGTGCATCGACGCCTGCCCGACCGGCGCCATCGTGGCACCCTACGAGGTCGACGCCCGCCGCTGCATCGCGTATCTCACCATCGAGCTTCATGGCTCGATACCGGTGGCGCTCCGACCGCAGGTCGGCAACCGCATATTCGGCTGCGACGACTGCCAGCTGGTGTGTCCCTGGAACCGTTTTGCGCGGCCGACCCTGGAGAGCGATTTCGCGCCGCGCAACGGCTTGGACACCGCTACCCTGATCGGCTTGTTCTGCTGGAGCGAAGCGGAGTTTCTCTCGCGTACGCAGGGCTCGGCGATCCGCCGGCTGGGGCATGCGCGCTGGCTACGCAACATCGCGGTGGCGTTGGGGAACGCCCCGCCGAGCACGGCGGCTGCCGATGCGCTGCGCCGCCAGCGCGAGCATCCCTCGCCGATGGTGCGCGAGCACGTCGCCTGGGCGCTTGCCCGTCAGGAGGCCGGGCTCGCATCCCCACCGCGGCTCAGCCGAGCTTGAGAAAATTGGCGCGGTAGTAGCGCAGCTCCTGGATGGACTCCCGGATGTCGTCGAGCGCGCGATGGGTGTTGCGTTTCTGCAGGCCGCCGTAGAGCTCCGGAATCCAGCGCCGGGCCAGCTCCTTGAGCGTGCTGACGTCGAGATTGCGGTAATGGAGATACGACTCGAGGCGCGGCATGTAACGAATCAGAAAGCGGCGGTCCTGACACACGGAGTTGCCGCACAACGGCGAGCGATTGCGCGGTAGCAGGCGGCCGATGAACTCGAGCGTCACCGTCTCCGCCTCCGCTTCGCTGATCTCGGACCGCCGTACCTTGTCGATGAGGCCTGACTCGCCGTGGGTGGTGCGATTCCATTGGTCCATCCCTGCCAGGACGGACTCGGGCTGGTAGATCGCCAGCACCGGCCCCTCGGCGACCACGTTCAGATTGCCGTCGGTGACAATCGTGGCCATCTCGATGATGCGGTCGTTGTCCGGATCGAGCCCCGTCATCTCGAGATCGATCCACACCAGCGCGTTGGGGTCTTTCGCCACGGCTCAGGTCACCTGTCCGAGAGATTGATCGGGGCGCCGGGCTCGTCTTCGCGGGACGCCGGCCATTACAGATTGCGGCGTCCCTGAAAGGCCTGCGCAAGCGTGCCGTGATCCATGTACTCGAGCTCGCCGCCCATCGGCACGCCGCGCGCGAGGCGGGTCACCGCGACGTCGCGCTCTCTGAGCAGCTCGCCGATGTAATCCGCGGTGGCTTCACCCTCAACCGTGAGATTGGTAGCCAGAATCACTTCCTTGACGGGCAGCCGGTTGTCGATCACGTCCATAAGCTTGCCGAGCCCCAGCTCGTCGGGCCCTATGCCGTCGAGCGGAGACAAATGTCCCATGAGCACGAAGTAGAGCCCATCGTAGACGCTGGCCAGCTCGATCGCGTCGAGATCGGCCGGATTCTCCACGACACAGAGCTGGGAGCGATCGCGGCGCGCCGAGGCGCATACCGCGCAGACGGGCTGCTCGCTGAAGTTGTTGCACAGCTCACAGTGGCTGACGCGGGACACCGCCGCCAGCAGCGCGTCGGCGATCGCACGTGCGCCCTCGCGGTCGCGCTCGAGCAGATGGAACGCCATGCGCTGCGCCGTTTTGGGCCCGACCCCGGGCAGCCTTCGCAGCGCCTGCCTGAGCGCGTCGAGGGTCTCGGGGGCAGTGATGGCGCCCACCGTCACAGGCCCAGATCGAGCCCGGGCACGTTGAGTCCGGCGGTGAGCCCCGCCAACTTCTCCTTGCTGGTCTTCTCTACCTTGCGCACCGCATCGTTGACCGCTGCGGCGAGAAGATCCTCGAGCACCTCTTTGTCGTCGCCAATCAGGGTATCGTCGATCTCGACGCGACGAACGTCGTAGCGACAGGTCATCGTGACCAGCACCAGCCCGCCACCGGCGCTGCCCTGCACTTCCAGGCGGCCGAGCTCCTCCTGGGCCTTGCGGAGATTTTCCTGCATGACCTGCGCTTGCTTCATCAGATTGCCGAGTCCGCCCTTCATCTCCACCTCGTTGTCCGCAATGTCAGCGATGCTCGTCGAGAGTGACCTGCGCGGTGTCACAGTCGCATGTGCCGTGTCCTGCACGGCCCGCGCCGATCACGGCTCGCTCTCGCCGGTGCGCAGCGAATCGCTCACCATTGTCGCGTCGAAGCGTTCGAGAATATCGCGCACCGTCGCATCGCGCTGCAACGTCTCGAGCGCATTATCGCGCGCCGCCGCCGTCTGCCGCGTCTTGAGCTGCGAGGGTGTCTCCGGAGGGTCGGCGCTCACGGCGACGCGAACGCGAACGCCGGCACCGAGGTGTTGGGCCAACAGCGACGCGACGGCCGCCTCGCGCTCGCCGCTGCGCAGGTGCTCGTATTTCTCGTCGAGAACCAGCAGAAGGCCGCCATCCGCTTCGGCCCGCGGCGCCATGTTCATGGCCAGCTGTCGGCTGACGCCGGCGAGCCCGCTCTGCTCGACGAAGCGCGTCCAGCTCTCGGCATCCGCCGTCACGTCGGCGAGCGACCCCGGTGGGGAGGGCGCATCGGCGCGCGGCGGCGGAGACGCCGCGGCGAGGGGTCGGCTGCCGCGCGCGGGCGCCGTCCCCGCCGAAGCGGCGGTGGGGTCCGGCGGCGACGCCGCACTGGCGGCGGGCTGAAACGCGATCATGCGCAGCATCACCATCTCGAACCCCGTGCGCGGGTCCGGCGCCAGTGCCAGATCGCGTTTTCCGATCAGACCGATCTGGTAGTAGAGCTGCAGCTCTTCGGCCGATATCGCCTCGGCCAGCGGAGCGAGCGGCTCGGGATCGATCTCTTTCGCCACCAGCGCGTCGGGAGCGAGCTGCACGAGCGCGAGGTTGTGCAGCGCCACGAGCAAATCGTCGAGGGCGGCGCCATAGTCCACTGCGCGCTCGGCCATCTCCGCCACCGTCTGAAGACACGCCGCGGCATCCTGAGCTGAGACGCTCTCGATCAGGCGCCGCACGAACACGTCGTCGAGCATGCCCAGCATCGCGCGCACGCCCTCTTCCCCGATGGCGCCGTCGCCGTGGGCGATGGCCTGGTCGAGGAGGCTCAACGCGTCGCGCAGGCTGCCGGCCGCCGCGCGGGCAAGAATATCGAGCGCCGGCCGTTCGAACGCAATGTCCTCGGCGGCGAGGATCTCTTCGAGACGTTCGACGATCTGAGCGGCATGGAGTGCCTTGAGGTTGATCTGCAGACAGCGCGAGAGAACGGTTACCGGCAGCTTCTGCGGATCGGTCGTAGCGAGCAGGAACTTGACGTGCTCCGGGGGCTCCTCGAGCGTCTTCAACAGCGCATTGAAACTGTGCCCCGACAGCATGTGCACCTCGTCGATGAGATACACCTTGTAGCGGCCGACGGTGGGTGCATATTGGACGTTGTCGAGCAGCTCCCGGGTGTCGTCGACCTTCGTTCGCGATGCGGCATCGACCTCGATCAAGTCGACGAAGCGCCCCTCCTCGATGGCCTTGCAGCGGCCGCAGCTGCCGCACGGCTGCGAACCGACCCCCTGCTCGCAGTTGAGCGCCTTGGCGAAGATGCGCGCCAGGGTCGTCTTGCCCACGCCGCGGGTTCCGGCAAAGAGATACGCGTGGTGCACCCGTCCGCTGTCGAGCGCGTTGGCCAGCGCCGTGACGACGTGGCCTTGTCCCACGACCTCCTCGAAGGTGCGCGGGCGCCATTTACGTGCCAGAGCTTGGTAGGTCATGGATTCGGTTTCGGCGACGACGTCGTCTCGCGCGAAACGTCGACGCGAAGACTCGGGAGGCGGGGCCGGCCAGCCCGGCCGCGACACCCGGCCCGGCTGCTGCGGCTGCTTCCTTCCGGACCTGACCGGGTTCACAGCTTGCCGTCACCGCGGAGGCCGACCGTCCCCACCGTCACACGCCCTCAATCTATCAGAATATGAAACGGACGCACCAGCCGCAGTCCACCCGCGAGCGTCCGCGCGGCCGCCTGAGGCGGGCGCACGCCGCATCGCGGCGAACGTCGATGGCTGATGGCGCCGACGGTCAATAGAGCCGCTCGCTCGCCAGCCGCGCGCCGTCGACCAGCGTGCGCAGCTTGGCCCAGACCACGTCTTCGGCGACCCGCCCCATTCCCGCCGAGGTGTCGAAGCCGCAGTCGGTGCCGGCAAGGATGCGGCTTGGATCGCCGACCGCAAGGGCGACCCGCTCGAGCCGCTCGGCCACGACCTCGGGATGCTCGACGAAGTTCGTCAGGGTGTCGATGACGCCCGCGACCAGCAGCTGATCGTCGCCGAGGCGGTGCTTGGCGAGACAACGGTACTCGTGGGCGTGGCGAGGATTGGCGAAAGGCAGCACCAGAGCGCCGACGTCGGCGTCCAGCAGCAACGGCAGTATGTGCTCGAGCGCGACGTCGCAGTCGTGCGGCCCTTCGTAGTTGCCCCAGCACACGTGCAGTCGCACCCGCTCCCGCGGGACGTTGGCCAGGGCGCCATTGATGGCGTCGACCACGCGCTCGACGAAGCCGAGGAAATCGCGCAGCGGACGATCCTGGTAGGAGACGTGCCGCTCGAGCGCGAGGTCGGGACAGTCGAGCTGCAGCGTGAAGCCCTGCTCGACAATCGCTTCGTACTCGACGCGCAGCGCGTCCGCCACCGCCTGCAGATAGGCGGCCTCGCTGTCGTAGTACTCGTTACGCATGGCCGAGGCGACAATACCCGGCGAGGGCGCGGTCAGGAACGGCTCGACGAAGCTGCCCGTTGCCGCGTCGAGCGCGACGCGGAAGCTCCGGCACTCGTCGACGACGGGTCGCGAATCGATGTAACGCACCGGACCGGTCGCCTTGGGCGGGTCGAAGCTCGAGACCGCCACCCTGCCGGCGGCGAGCGCCCGCATCTGGTCGCGGAAACGGGGATAACGCTCCACGTCCTGGCGCTCGACGCGCTGCCAGCGACCGCCGAAACCGGCCATCCGATGCTGCACGTGGAGGAAGAAGCTCTCGCGTTCCTGCTCACCGTTGTTGCCGACGTCGATGCCGGTCTCGATCTGACGCGCGACGGCTTGGCGTGTCGCCTCGCGTCCGAGCGCTGCCAGCGCGTCGGCGTCCACGCTCTCTCCCGCGGCGCGCCGAGCGTAGAGCGCCACCAGCGGTGCGGGCCGGGGCAGGCTGCCGGTGTGGGTGACCAGAAAACGTTCGCGGCTGCGCATCATGGGGGCGTCTCCTCGTTGTCATTATCACCCAGCTCGCCGGGCGAGTCGTCGGCGCGGAGCTGGAGCAATGCCGACAACCCCAAGGCGGGGGCCGCCCGGGCGCACGCAACCGCGGTGCGGGGCTCGGCGCGCGACACAGCGCGCGGCCGATCATCCCGCCGTGTCCACGGCAGCGCTGCGGGCGCTGGATCTCAAGAGCGGGGCTGTGCTATCAGCCGTTATCATAGCGGCTCTACCTGGAAGCGGAACGCCCATGAGTGATTTCGTCGCTTATCCCGACGCCCCGCTCGCCGACGGCATACGCTCGCGCTTCGTTGCGGACGTCAACGGGCTGAACATCCACATGCTCGAGGCAGGCTTCGAATCGGCGGGGCGGCCCTGCGTGGTGCTGCTGCACGGGTTTCCGGAGATGGCCTACAGCTGGCGGAAGGTGATGCCGGCGCTGGCCGCGGCGGGGTTTCACGTCGTCGCGCCCGACCAGCGGGGCTACGGGCGCACCACCGGCTGGGACGCCGACTACGACGGCGATCTGGGTGCGTTTCGAATGCTCAACCTGGTCCGCGACGTCATCGGGCTCGTCTTCGCCCTCGGCTATCGATCCGTCGCCGCCGTCATCGGCCACGACTTCGGCTCACCCGTCGCCGCCTACTGCGCGCTGCTGCGCCCCGATGTTTTTCGATCGGTGGCGATGATGAGCGCGCCGTTCGGCGGCCCCCCGGCGCTGCCCTTCGGGACGGCGGCCGGCGCGGCGGGCGACTCCGCAAGCGACATTCACGAAGCCCTCGCCGCGCTTGCCCGTCCGCGCAAGCACTATCAGTGGTACTACTCGACGCGGGCGGCGAACCCGGACATGCACGACTGCGCGCAGGGCGTGCATGCCTTTCTACGCGACTACTTTCATCACAAGAGCGCCGACTGGAAGCACAACCGTCCCTTCCCGCTCGCCTCCTGGAGCGCGGAGGAGCTCGCTAAGATGCCGACGTACTACATCATGGATCTCGACAAGACCATGCCGGAGACGGTGGCCGACGCAAGCCCGAGTGCCGCGGAGGTGGCCGCCTGCGCGTGGCTCACCGACGCGGAGCTGCGGGTGTACAGCACGGAGTACGAGAGGAACGGCTTCCAGGGCGGGCTGCAATGGTATCGCTGCAAGACCGATAGCCGCTACAGCGCCGATCTGCAGATTTACGCCGGGCGCAGCATCGAGGTTCCGTCCTGCTTTATCGCGGGCCGCAGCGACTGGGGCATCCATCAGGTACCCGGCGATCTGCAGACGATGCAGCAAAGCGCCTGCTCGGACATGCGCGGCTGCCACCTCGTCGACGGCGCCGGGCACTGGGTCCAGCAGGAGCAGGCGCAGGCGGTCAACCGTCTGCTCGTGGCGTTCCTCGCGGGCGCATAGCCCAACCGCTGCGGTACCGGTGCGGGAAACCCTCGCTTTTTCAGCGCTGCGCCGACGCCTGCCTGCTTATCCCGTCTCAACCCTTCCGACTTCACACGACATGTTGAAAGCCAGTCGACGCGCCAGCAACTCCGAGCGGCCCTGTCGGATTCAGCGCGAGAAGGGCCTTCACCTCCGTAGTAAGCGGCGCAGGAAGCTGATGCGGCCGCGGCTACCGATGGCCGTGCTCAATGCCGTCAACGAGCGCTGGTCGGTGGATTTCATGTCCGATCGGCTCGCTACTGGGCGCCGATGGCGAATCTTCAGCATCGTGGACGACTGCACCCGCGAGCGCGTCGCTCGCATCGTCGATTTCTCGATCCGCGGGACTCGGCTGACCCGAGAGCTCGACCGTCTCGCGCATACTCGCCCATTGCCGAAGACCCTCGTTTGTGAGAATGGCCCAGAGCAAATCTGTAAGGCGATGTTCGTCTGGGCCGAACGCAACGGCGTCAAGCTCCATTTCATACAGCCCGGCACGCCAACCCGGAACGCCTTCGTCGAGAGTTTCAACGCGAGGTTTAGCGAGTACGGCGCGGATTTCGATGGGTTTGCCAGCCTGGAGGATGCCCGTCCAACCATCGATGACCGGCGAACGCATTACGATCACCCGACAATCGAGCAAAGCGCCATCGACGGGCAATACATCGCGGACGATGTTCAGCAGGTATTCACCGTCCTCTGGGGCGGTTTCTTTTTGGTGTGCGGCCGGCGCCCTCAAATTGTCCCGCCCGTGCCACGGTGCTAAAGTGGCATGACGGCGCGCGCGGGTTGGACAGAAACACCCGGCCACGGCTCTCGATCGGCCAAACGCGACCACGGTTGCGGGTGTACCCCAGCCTAAGCGGGGCGCTGCGGGTTTACGGCCCGCGCGCGCTTAGCTCGGCCACGGCGCGGCGACGCGTGCCAACCGGCTCGAGTCCGAACAGGAGGAGACGATGAGGTTCGCAAAAGCAATCGCTATGAGCGTTATGGTGGGCACGAGCGGCGCGGCCGCTGCGTTCGAGTGCCCGAAACACTTCACGGCTGCCGACACCGCCATCGCAGCTGCCACGGAGGCTATGAACGGGATGCCCGACGGCGCCGAGAAGGGGCTGGTGCACACGATGATCGACGACGCCAAGTCCTTTCTGCACGGCGGCATGCACAACCACGAGAAGCCCGCGGCGGGGGCCTACGATCACGCGCGCTCGATTGCCAAGGCGCACGCCGCGGTGGGGTACGCCATGGCCGCCGAGATGCTAGCCAAGCGCTGAAGAGACGACGACAGCGCCGCGCGTCCGCCTCGTCGGCAGGCGACTTGCGTCTGTGTCCGGTGGTCAGGGTGACGTGGCGCACGGCACGATTGTCACGCCGGCGTCACGTTCCAGCCCAATGCCGCGGGCGGACGTGGGGTGTGCTGTTGCGTATTACGCACCGAAGGTCCGCGGCTAATGGCTGGCGGGCGCCAGCGAGCAGAAGGAACTGCTGTCGCATGTTATGCGACGAACCCCTCTGCTGATGACTGACGAGCATTGGGCGTAGAATCGGCGGTCACCTGTGAATCGGCACCCACTTTGGACGCCGACCGGCTCCCCCACTACTTCATAACACTGCACACGGCCGGGTCGAACTTCGACGCCGATTCACAGGGGTGCGCCCTGAGTCAGAGTGCTGCTACCGAGAGGTCGGTTTGTTCTGGCCTTCCCGCAACCGGAGCATGCGGGCTCGCCGAGACCGCTGTTTATACATGTGTTTCCACACTAGATTTGCGTTTGCTTGGGGAGCCCCGTCGAAGATAATGGCCTCTCCCATCGATTGATCGGAAATCACCATGCGCAAATCGGCGATTCTGCTGTCCAGTATTCTGATCATGGTCACTGTTAGTTCCTGCACTCAGGAAGTCCGAGAGGAGGGGGACAAGAGCGAAGTCCAAGAGGTAGGGGACAAGAGCGAAGTCC
>JBFEOO010000078.1:0-18081 GCA_041550555.1 Arenicellales bacterium | reverse complement strand
TCACCGACGACCACGATCCCGGTCGCGATGCCGACGCGGGCCGAGAGCGACTGGCCGGTCGGTGTCTCGATCTCGCGAACGGTGCGCACGAGCTCGAGCCCGGCCCGGACCGCGCGCTCGGCCTCGTCCTCGTGGGCTTGCGGGTAACCGAAGTACGCGAGAATCCCGTCCCCCATGAAGCGCGCGAGGAATCCCTCGAACCGCGCAATCAAGCCGGCGCAGACGTCCTGGTAGCGCAGGATGATCCTGCGGGTAACCTCGGGGTCGAGAGAGGTGGACAACGCCGTCGATTCGACCAAGTCACAGAAAAGCACGCTGAGCTGGCGGCGCTCCGCGTCGTCGCCAGCCCCCCCCGGGGGCGGGTGCGGTGGCTCGAGGCGAAGGTGTCTCGACCGTGGCTGGCGCCGCGGCCGGCGTTGCGCGCGACTGGATGGCCTTGAGGATCTGAACCCGGTGGCCGACGGCGCGAACGCCGATCTCCTTGAGCAGCTCGTGATCGAGCTCGCAAAGCGTCTCCCACCCCACTGCGTTCGACTCGAACGCGTCGGCGTACTCACCCAGGCCCAGCGAGTCGAGCCAATCTCGAACGGAGCTCATGAATGCTGATGATACTCTGACCATGAAGCGCGACGAGGCCGCTTCGTCGCGCAAGGACGGGTTCCCGCTTTGCGACGGCCCATTGTAGACGTTACCGCGGAACGCATGTCGCGCAAAGCGCGTTCGCTGTTTGAGGCTAACTGGGTCCGCTATCGTCGCCCACCGGACTGGGCCAGCCGGGTCACACGGCGACGGCCGCGACCGGCCGTGATCTCCGCTCGCGCGGCAGGCTTGCCGGGGCCTCGCCGCATGAGCAAGCCTCCTTCGTCCCTTTGCGAGATCGGTGCACACCGGTTCCCCGCGCCGACGCTGTGAGGCGGCTCCCGAGTCTTCCACCGACGACGGCGCACGGGTCTTGCCGGGAGCAAATTCGGACGCACGACGGGCGCCCGCAGGGAGCGCGGTGATCTCTGGCGTTGCGGATCGATCGGGGCTGTCTCTGGACGGACGCATTGTCGGCGTCGTTCACGAATGCGCCAACGCACGAGCGCGTCGCGCGATGACCGCGCCCAAGGCGCGACGACGCGACACCGGGCAAACGCCGGGTCACGACCCATTGCGTGACGCAAACCGGTCCCGAACCGTTGTTGCCCCATTTCTGATTGATGTTGTTGATCTTATGGGGGTCGTGCTGACGGCGTCCTCCGCGACGACCCGGGAAAGGGTTGTGACGCTTTGCTTTCGATGACCTTCGCTTGAGCACCTCGCTACCTTCCCAGAGACTGGTGGGCCCGGCGCCCGTGATGTGGCAAGCGGCGTCGAATCGTGCAGATTTTGACCGGCGTCATGTCGTCGCGGCGCTGCGCTCGGGATGCTAAGCAAATGCGGCGCCTCATCCGACTGGCGAGGACGAGCATCGGCCGAAAGCTGCTCATGGCCCTGAGCGGTCTGCTTCTGGTCTTGTTTCTCACCGCCCACCTGCTTGGCAACCTGAAGGTGCTGCAAGGCCCCGAGGCGTTCAACGCCTACGCCGCCTGGCTGCAGGGTCATCCGGTGCTGTGGGTGATGCGGCTCGGACTGCTGCTCGTGTTTGTGCTGCACACCGGCCTCGGCATCCATCTCGCCCTCGCCAACCGCGCCGCCCGACCGTTGGCCTACGTGCACCCCGCGTCCGTACAGATGTCGCTCGCCGAGAGGCATATCATGCTCTCGGGCGTGGTCGTGCTCGCCTTCGTCGTCTACCACCTGCTGCACCTCACCTTCGGCGCCATCGACCCGACCCACTCGGCGCAGCTCGTCGACGCACAGGGCCGCGCCGACGTCTACGCGCGGGTGGTGACGGGTTTTCGCAATCCGTGGCTCGCGGCCAGTTACCTGCTGGCACTGCTCGCCCTCGCCGCCCACCTGACGCATGCCGTGCGCAGTGCGTTGCAAACGCTGGGCGCGAGCCACGAGAGTCACCAGGCCGTCATCGAGCTCCTGGCCCGGGCGGTGCCCGCTGCGCTCGTTGTGGGCTTCGCAGCGATTCCGCTGCTGGCGTTGTTGGGTGTGCTCGAGCCGCCCGGGCCCAGGCCGTGACCATCGACCTCGATCCGCGTATCCCGGGGGGACCCGTGCACGAGAAGTGGGCAAGGCGGGTCAACGACCTCGGCTTGGTCAGCCCCGCCAACCGGCGTCGCTATCGCATCCTCGTCGTCGGCACCGGCCTGGCCGGGGCGTCCGCCGCCGCCACGCTGGCCGGACTCGGCTACCAGGTGGAGTGCTTCACCTTCCACGACAGTCCGCGTCGCGCCCATTCCGTCGCCGCCCAGGGCGGCATCAACGCGGCCAAGAACTACCAGAACGACGGCGACAGCGTCGAGCGGCTGTTCCGGGATACGCTCAAGGGCGGTGATTTCCGCTCACGCGAGGCAAGCGTCTATCGGCTCGCCGCGCTGAGCAACGCCATCATCGACCACTGTGTGGCCCAGGGCATCCCGTTTACGCGCGAGTACGGGGGGCTGCTCGCGAACCGCTCTTTCGGTGGGGCGCAGGTGTCGCGCACCTTCTATGTACGGGGACAGACCGGCCAGCAGCTGCTGCTCGGCTGCTACGGGGCCCTCAGTCGCCAGATCCTGGCGCGACGCGCGCGCGTGCACGCCCGCCGTGAGATGCTCGATGTCGTGGTCCGCGACGGCCGGGCGTGCGGCATCATCACGCGGCGTCTCGTCGACGGCGCGGTCGAGCGGCACGCCGGCCACGCGGTGGTGCTGGCCACCGGCGGCTACAGCAACGTCTTCCACTTCTCGACCAACGCGATGGCGTGCAACGTCACCGCGGCCTACCGGGCGTACAAGCGCGGCGCGCTGTTCGCCAATCCCTGCTTTACCCAGATTCACCCGACCTGCATACCGCTGACCGGCGAGCACCAGTCGAAGCTCACGCTGATGTCGGAGTCGCTGCGCAACGACGGCCGCGTCTGGGTTCCCGCGCGGGCCGGCGACTCCCGCCCCCCGGCGCAGATTCCCGAGAGCGACCGCGACTATTTTCTCGAGCGGCGCTATCCGGCGTTCGGCAATCTTGCTCCGCGCGACATCGCCTCACGCGCGGTCAAGCAGGTGTGTGATGAGGGGCGCGGCGTGGGGCCGCTCGGCCGCGGTGTGTATCTCGACTTTGCCGATGCGTTCGGGCGCATCGGCGAGGAGGAGATGCAGGCCCGTTACGGGAACCTCTTCGAGATGTACCAGCGCATCACCGACGAGGATCCGCGCTGCGCGCCCATGAGGATCTACCCCGCCGCCCACTACACCATGGGCGGGCTGTGGGTCGACTATGACCTGATGAGCAGCATTCCAGGGTTGTTCGTCATCGGCGAAGCCAACTTCTCGGATCACGGCGCCAACCGACTCGGTGCCAGCGCGCTGATGCAGGGCCTCGCCGACGGCTATTTCATCGTGCCGCTTACCGTCGGCGACTATCTTGCCAGCAGCACCAGCGTGGCAGCGCTCGATGAAACGCTGCCGGAGTTCGCCGCGGCCGAGCGGGACGTGCGGCGTCGCCTGCAGCGGCTGGCCGGGCTGTGCGGTGACGAACCTGTCGAGCAGATCCACCGCGCGCTCGGGCACATCATGTGGGAGCGCTGTGGTATGACGCGTGGGGCGCCGGGCCTCGTCTCCGCGCTGGACGAGATCGCTGCGCTTCGCGAGCGGTTCTGGTCGCGGGCGCGCCTCGGCGGCGGGGCCTCGGTGCTGAACATCGCGCTCGAGAAAGCCGGGCGCGTTGCCGACTTCCTCGAATTCGCGGAGCTGCTGGTCGTCGACGCGCTGACCCGCGAGGAGTCCTGCGGCGGTCATTTTCGCGAGGAGCATCAGAGCGCTGACGGTGAGGCGGTGCGCGACGACGAGAACTTCAGCCACATCGCCGCCTGGCAATTCCGTGGCGTCGGCGCGGCACCGGCGCTTTATCGCGAGGACCTCGCCTTCGAGACGTTGCAGCCTACCGAGAGGAGCTATCGGTGAACGTCACCCTTCGCGTGTGGCGCCAGGCGGGTCGCGACAGTCCGGGACGTCTGGTCGACTACCGCGTCGCAGACGTGCACGCGGATATGTCGTTTCTCGAGGTGCTCGATCAGCTCAACGAGCAGCTCGCGCAGCGCGGCGAGGAGCCGATCGCCTTCGACCACGACTGCCGCGAAGGTATCTGCGGTTCCTGCTCGCTGATGATCGACGGGGTACCGCACGGCCCCGAGCGCGGCATCACGGCCTGTCAGCTCTACATGCGTCGTTTCCACGACGGGCAGACCATTTTGGTCGAGCCGTGGCGCGCGGCCGCGTTCGGCGTGATCCGCGATCTGGTGGTGGACCGATCAGCCCTCGATCGCCTCATGCACGCCGGCGGCTATGTGTCGGTCAATCCCGGTTCCGCACCCGACGCCAGCACCACGGTCATCGCCAAGGAGAAGGCGGACACGGCGTTTCTGGCGGCCTCCTGCATCGGCTGCGGGGCCTGTGTCGCGGCTTGCCCGAATGCGTCGGCAATGCTGTTCGTGGCGGCGAAGGCCAGCCACCTCGCGCTGCTGCCCCAGGGACAGCCCGAGCACGCCCACCGAGTCATCGCCATGGTCGAGGCCATGGACCGTGAGGGCTTCGGCAGCTGCAGCAACAACTACGAGTGCGCGGCGGCGTGCCCCAAATCGATTCCGGTGCGCTTCATCGCCCGCCTCAACCGGGCGTTTCTCCACGCAGCGCTGACCAGCCGCGAGTTCGCGCGGCCGCCCCCGCACGCGCACTTCGAGTCGTAGCCACTCGTCGTGCTCGGCCCGCCGCTTGGTTCTGGCGCGACGGGCGGTCCCGCTCAGCCCCGTTCGTCCGCCTTGCTTGCCGCCGCCGCGCGCGTGCGGGCCAGCTCGCGAAAGTAGTCCTCGACGAGAGGGCGAAACTCGGGCGCAACGGTGTCGCCGCCCTCGACCACGGTGGGCGGCGTGGCCGGCTGCTCGAGCCGCTGGCGCAGCGCGAACTCGGTCGCCTTGAGTGCTGCGATGAGGCGCGCCTGGCGAGCAAGCGCGATCTCGGGACCTTGCTCGGCGATCGCCTGTTCGATGGCACGCATCTCGGCAATCAGGCGGCCGATGTCCTCGGCGTGATGCTCGGCGTTCGGCAACGCATCGCGCAGCGCCTCCAGAGTGCGGCGGCCGGCCGCCCAGCTCTCCCCGATCCGCGCGCGATACGAAGTGTCGAAACCGTCGCCGTTGCCGCCGCCGGCGAAGCTGCCGCTGCGGCCCGCTCGACCCGGCTGCCCCCGGGCCGGCTCATTGCCGCTAGCGGATTGGCTGGCGCCGGGCTGCCCGCCGCTGTCCTGCTGCCCCTGTGCCGGCTCATTGCCGCTGGCGGATTGGCTGGCGCCGGGCTGCCCGCCGCTGTCCTGCTGCCCGGCCTGGGCCTGTTGCCCGTCCGCCGCCGCGGCCTGCGCTTGCTGGCCCGGCGTGGCGTCCGGCGCCGCAGAGCCTTGCGTGGTGCGCCGTACCGTGTCCTCGCGCAGCGCTTCCAGCCCCTGGGCAAGCCGACGCAGCCGCTCGAGTCCCTCGGCCAGCTGCTCCTCGTCGCTCGCTGCGTCGAAAGCGGCGTCGGCGTCGGCGAGCTCCTCCTGCAGTCGCGCGACCCCCTCCGCGATTCGCGCTTCGAGCTGCAGCAGCGCCTCGCGCTCCGCGGAGTCCAGCGCGCGCGCGGCCCGTTCGTTCAGCTCGGCAAGGCGATCGTCACGCAGCCCCCGCGCTGCGTCACGCAGCTCGCGCTCGACCTCCGGCTGGCGCTCGCGTGCCTCGCGCGCCAGACGTCGGAGCTCGTCCTCGATGCGACGGGTCTCGTCGGCCATCGCCTGCTTGCGCTGCTGCAATGGCGACACGTCCCCTCGCTCGCCGTCGTCGGGCAGCGCGCGCAGCGCCTTCTCCGCCTCGCGCTGCTCGGCCGCCAGCCGGCGGGCACGCTCGCGCACGTCTTCGACGCCCGCCCGCAGCTGCTCGCGACGTTGGGCCTCGGCCGCGCGTCGCGCCTCGCGCAGGTGATCGGCCGCGGCCTGCGCCTGTGCCTGCCCGCCTCCCGTCGCGCTGGCCTCGGCCGCGCGGCGCATCGCGGCCGCGGCCTGCTGCAGCTGCTCCCGCGTCGCTGCCAGCTCGGGTCGCTGCTGCTCGCGTGAGAGCCGTTCGAGGCGCCGCGCGAGCTCCTCCACTTCCTCGAGGCGCGCCCGCTGGCTGTCACTGCCACCCCCCCCGCCGGACTGGGCCGCGCGCCGACGCATGCGCTCGACCTCGCGCTGCTGGCGGCGAGCCAGTTCCCGAAGCCGCTCCAGCACGTCGTCGAGATCCGTCTCCGGCATCTGCTGCTGACCGCGCTGCACCGACTCGTAGCGGTTGCGCAGCTTGTCCATCTCGAGTCGGAACAGCTCGGCGAGGTCCTCGGAATCGGTGGCCCCGGCGCCGCTTCCGCTCTGGCTGCCCTGCGCCACCTCGGTCTCGCGGAACGCGGCCTCGGCGCGCTGCAGGTGGAGCAGTGCGCGGCGCGCCGGCGCAAGGGCGGCGTCGGGCTGGTGTTCCTCCAGAAGCGCCTGCGCTGCCCGCATGGCGTCCGCCGCCTCGGGCAGCTCCT
Source organism: Arenicellales bacterium (assembly GCA_041550555.1). Classification (GTDB taxonomy): domain Bacteria; phylum Pseudomonadota; class Gammaproteobacteria; order Arenicellales; family JBFEOO01; genus JBFEOO01. The sequence continues at coordinate 11,425 of JBFEOO010000078.1, read as the reverse complement.
CGGCCATGCGCTGCAGCCCCTCGTGCATCTGCATGATCGGCCGCGTGCCGAGCCGGCGCATGATCGCGGCGACCCGATCGTGAATGCGCGCCTGGGCCTGGGCCAGGGTCTCGACGGTCTCGACGAGACGGTCTTCGGGATACTCGTTGCGCTCGCGCACCACGTTGAACGTCGCGATGACGAGCTGGCGCTGCTGAGCGGACAGCGGTCCTTCGTCCTGTTCACCGCCGCCGCCGGCACCGCCGGCGCCTGCGCCCTGACTTTGCCGGAAAACCCGCTCGAACGGGCGTACCTCGAGGAAGTACAGGTCGGTGGTGGCCGGATCGGCATTGCCGTCGCGGGCCCGCGCGTAGAAGGCGATGAGATCCCCGGGCACGAGATCGAGATGCTCGAGATAAAACGTGTGCGCCGCATCGATCTGCTGCGTCGCGGGGGCGCCGTCGTCGAGCACCACGCTCTGCTCGGCGCCGCCGTTTACGGCGTACACGAGCTCCAGCTTCGAGACGGCCACGTCGTCGCTCGAGGTGACCTCGATGACGGGCTCCTCGATGCTCGTCACGCGCGCGTCGCGGCCCGGGCTGACGATACGCGCGATCGGCGGCCGGTCGGCGACGACCTCGATCATGTAGTCGCGAGACGTGCCGGCCAGGTCCTGGGCTGCGCGAAGCGCGATTCGGTAGCGGCCGTCCCGCTCGATCTCGAGCGCACCGGCGAGCGTGCTGTCGCTGTTGAGCCGGAGCGGGATGGATCGGGTGTCGTCGACCACCAGCGTGCCTTCCACCACGTCGCGGCTCGGAGTGATCGTCAGCTCCACGCGGCTACCGCGCAGCGCCGTGACGTCGCCGCCGTCCTCGACCGTATGGGGTGCGCGGCCGGTGTAGGCCGGATAATGATACGTGAGGTCGATGCGCGCCACGCGCGGCAGATCCACCACTTCCAGGTGGTAGACCGGCGATCGCAGCTCGTCGGCAACCACGTAGTACTCGGTGCTGGCTTCGACGTTGAACAGGAAGCGCTCGAAGCCACCGGCTTCGGTGGCGCTGTTCATGTCGGCGCTGCGCCAGTCGCCGTCCGGGGCAGTGCGCCGGAAAAGGCGGACCGTTTCGGGCTGAAAGCCGTCGACGCGCGCGGCAATGAGCTGATCGGTCCCACGCGGGATACGCGCGTCGCCCGGCTGGATGGCCACGGCGTACGGCGTGGCGGCGGCACGGTCAGCGAACGGCGCCATCAGCAGGCCCATGCCGACGCCGAGCGGACCCGGGACCAGTGTCAGCAGCAGCGCCACCGCCACGAGCGTCGCCCCGAACACCCACAGCGCACGCCGCAGCGCGTGCCGTTCCATGGCGCTGACATGCGCGCGGCCGACGGCGACCGCGCGGTGCAACAGGCCGTCGCGCAGCCCGTTGCCCGGACGTTCTTCGTCGGCGGCGGCGACGTCGACGGCAGTCGCCAGCGCCATGCCCAACGCGGGCATCTGCTCCTCCGCGTAGAGCGCGATGCGTCCGTCGGACACCCGGCGCAGCAACGGCACGCCGACGAATGCGCAGAGCGCCACGACAAGAATCGTGTAGCTGGCCGCCCGCACACCCGTTACCACCGGTTCCGCGAATCGCCAGGCATCCATGACCGCCGCCGCCGCCAGCACGACTGCACCCACGGCCAGGAGAAACCATGTTCCTCCGCGGAGCACCCGGCGCAGCCGCCAGCGACGACGTACGGCGCGGACGACGGCCGCTAGTTCGGTTGTGGCGAGATTGCTCGAGGTCGCATTCCTCATCGGCCCGCCTCCGTGGTTGCTCGGTTCGCCGCCAGCAGCTCGAGCGCCAGCAAAGCCACGCACGCAAGCAGCATAACCCACCATCCGATCCAGGGCACGTCGGACGGCAGTGCCGCGACAGCGCGCGGCGGAGACGGCGCGCTCGGCGCGCTGTCGTAGCGTACGGCGGCGAGCAAGGCGTCGGCGGCCATGGCGGTGAGATCCGACTCGACGTCGCTGCGGGCGTTGTTGGCCACGACGAGGCTCGCCGTGCCGGTGCCGCTCACGTAGGCCTCGTAGAAACCCGCCTCGCCCAGCGGCACCAGCGTCCTCCCGGCGGCGAGCATCTCGCTCGCGCCCGACGGTGTGGAGAGCTCGGTCGTCGCCCCGCGCAGCAGCGCGTCGGCGGCCGCGCGCCCGCCGGGGTAGCCGTGGGCATAGCCGGCGATGTCGATGGCTTCGCCAACGGTGAACGCCGCAGGCGTCGGCGCCTTTGCCGCCAGGTACCGTGCGGTGGCATGGAGCAGCGGCACGAAGCTGGCTGTGACCGGCAGCGTGTTCCAGCGCCCATCGACGGTGGTGGTCAGCACCAGCACGCGGCCGGCGCCCACCTGCCGTTGGGCCAGGGCCACGGCGCCGTCGTCGTAACGGGCCACGACGTTGGCCGGCTCGACGTCGTCGAGGCGGCGGTAACGGTAAACGCGGGCCGTCGTCAGTGGGCTCGAGGCCGGCCCAGCGAGGCCGGCCAGGGCTGGGTGGGTCGCATCGAGCTCGGCGAGCCGCGCCGGTGAGGCATTCTCGCGCACGACGGTAATGCCCAGCACGCCGGGAACGATGCCGTCGGGGCCACCCGGCCAGGCGCCGCGCACACGCTCACCGGCAATGACGAGCAGGCCGCCGCCGGCGCGGACGAAGCCTTCGAGCTGCGCGCCCAGCTCGCCCCCGGGCAGCGGCGTGTCGACGACGATGATGACGTCGAACGTGTCGAGCGCGACGTCGCCGAGCCGGGCGCTGGCAGCGCGCGTGATGCGCATCGTTGGCGTCGAGCCGGCGGCGAGCGCCCGCTCGACATAGGGCACCGCGCGTGCCTCGCTCTCTTCGCTCTCGAGCAGGAGCACCGCGAGTGCGCGCGGCGGTGCCCACAGCAGGTGAAACGCGTTGTCGACGGCGAGCGCGTCGTCGCTCAGATGCAGGCGCACCCGCGTCGGCACCGCAGGCGGGTCAGGCAGTGACCACGTGGTGCTGCGGGTCTCGCCCGGTGCCAGAGAGAAAGTGTGCTGCTCGGGATCGCGCCCATCGATGGCGAGCGCTAAGCGGACCGCAGCCATGGGCGCGTGGCCCGTGTTGCGCACGCGCGCGAGCAGGCGCGTGCGGCGCCGCCCACCGTCGTCCTCGTCTTCGAGACGCGCTGCCACGAGCGCCGCGTTGCCCTCGGCGCCGTCGCCGATCACGATCGGGATGATGTCGATGCCCTGTGGGACGCGAATGCGGGTGCCACGCTCGAGCGCGCTGCGCTGCAGATCGGAGATCAACACGATGTCGCGTGCAGCCGCCTCGCTCGACGCCAAGAGCTGCGCCGCCCGCTCGACCGCGCTCGCCACGTCGGTGTGGCCGCTGCCGGGTTGCAGCGCCGAGAGCTCGGCGATGAGGCGTTCGCGGTCCGAGCTCAGCGCCGCGGCGAGTGTCGTCGTGTAATCGAACAGCAGCAGCGCCGCCCGGTCGCGCGGGCCGAGCTCCTCTGCGGCCCGGCGCGCCGCGGCAAGCGCCGCCTGCCAACGCGGGCCGTAGCCCATGCTGTAGGAACGATCGAGGACAATCACGCGGTCGCGCGGAACGACGCCGGCGCCCGCTTCGGGCGCCGCGCGCAGAAACGGCTGCGCAAACGCGAGGCACAGCAGCGCGATGATCAGGCAGCGCAGAGCGAACAGCCAGGGATCGCGCAGCGTGCGGCGCCGCTTTGCGGGTGCCGGCAGCATACGCACAAACATGAGCGAGGGGAAGGCCACCGCCGTGTGTGTCTGGCGCCGCACGAGGTGCACCAGGACGGGCACGATCACGGCCGCGAGCCCGCCGAGAAAGAGGGGTGTGAGGAAGCCCAGGCCCATCAGCGGATATGCATGCGCCGTTGGCGATCGCTCAGATACGTGTAGAGCGCGTGGTCGAGCGGCTGCGTCGTCTCGAGGAAAGCGTAATCGATGCCGCGCTCGCCGAGGCGCTGCCGCAACGTCGCGACGTGCTCACGCACCACCTGCCGATAACGTGCCTGCAGCTCCGCGGGACGGACCGGCAGGCGCACGCCGCTCTCGAGGTCCTCGAACTGCTCGACGCTGTCCGTCGGCAGCGCAATCTCGGCGGGGTCGAGGACGTGGAAGACAGCCAGGTCGTGGCCGCGGTTGGCGAGCTCCGCCACGGCGTCGAGCAGGTCCTGCGGCTCGACATAGAGATCGGAGATGAGCACGAAGATGCCCCGGCGCCGCAGCGTTCGCGCGATGCGCTCGAGCGGGCCCTTGAGCTCGCCGGGTCCGCCGGGCGTTGTCGTCTCGAGAGCGTGAAGCACACGGTCGAAGTGCCGACCGGAAGGCGGCACGACCGTGACGATCTCGCGGTCGAAGGTGGCCAGCCCGACGCGATCGCGCTGCTTCCACGACAGATAACCGAGGCTCGCCGCGAGGTAGCGTGCGTAGTCGAGCTTCGACGGCGCATCGCGGGGGTAATCCATAGACCGGGAGACGTCCACGAGCAGCGTCAGACCGGCGTTGGTCTCGGCCTGGAACTCCTTGACGAACAGGCGATCGGTGCGGCCGTAGAGGCGCCAGTCCATACGCCGGATGTCGTCGCCGGGCATGTACGGTCGGTGTTCGGCGAAGTCGATCGACAGCCCGAGATAAGGTGCACGGTGCAGGCCGGATATGAAGCCGTCGACGACGGTGCGCGCAACCAGCTCCAGCGAGCCGATGCGGGCGAGCACCGTTGGGTCGATGAAGCGGGTGCCCGCCACCGGGGAGGCAGTGTCGCGCGCGAGTCTCACGATGGTGCGGTGTCCCGTTACAGGCCGGAGGTCGGCGTCGCAACGGCACCGAGCAGCTCGTCGATCAAGCGATCGGCGCCGATGCGCTCGCTCTCGGCGTGGAAGTTACGCAGTATCCGGTGGCGCAGCACGGCGTGAGCCAGCCCCCGGATGTCCTCGAAGCTCACGTGATAACGGCCTTCGCTCAACGCACGCGCCTTGCCTCCGAGGATCAGGTACTGCGCGGCCCGCACGCTGGCTCCGTAGGAGACCCAGCGCTCGACGAACTCCGGAGCGCCGGCGGCGCCGGGCCGGCTCGCGCGCACCAGCGCGAGCGCGTAACGCAGCACGGCCTCGGATACCGGCACGCGCCGCACCAGCTGCTGGAACGCCACGATCTGCTGCGCGCTCATGGCGGGCTCCAAGGCCAGCTCGCGCGCGCTGGTCGTCGAACGGACCACCTCGAGCTCGTCGTGCTCCGGAAGGTGGTCGACGACAATCTCGAACATGAAGCGATCGAGCTGCGCCTCGGGCAAAGGGTAGGTGCCCTCGAGCTCGATCGGGTTCTGCGTGGCGAAGACGAAGAAGGGCTCCTCGAGCGCGTAGGTCTTGCCCTGCACGGTGACGTGGTGCTCCTGCATGGCTTCGAGCAGGGCGGCCTGCGTCTTCGGGGGCGTGCGGTTGATCTCGTCGGCCAGCACGATATTGGCGAACACCGGTCCCGGCAGGAACACGAGCTGGCGCCGCCCGGTGGCCGGATCCTCCTGCACGAGGTCGCTGCCGGTGATGTCCGATGGCATCAGATCGGGCGTGAACTGTATGCGCGAGAACTCGAGGTCGAGCGCCTTGGCGACGGTTTGCACGAGCAGCGTCTTGGCGAGGCCGGGGACGCCGACGATCAGGCTGTTGCCGCCTACCAGCAGCGTCAGCATGACGAGCTCAACGGCGTGCTCCTGGCCGATGATGACCTTGCGCAGCTCGTCGCGGACCGCTCGATACCGGCGTTGGAGCTCTTCGGCCAGGGCGACGTCCTCGTCGGCGGGGACGGCAGCGCTCGGTGCAGTGGTCTCGTTGTTCACGTCATGCTCCGGTGGGGTGGGATTGTTTGCGCCGACCGGGAGGTCGTCGCCGCCGCCGCGCCGAGCTCGCGCGCCGCGGTCGGCAGCCACGGGTTCATCGGCCGGCTGTCGGTGGTCGTCGGGGCGGTGCGCAGCTCGAGCAGCAGCTCGAGGGCCTGTTCGAAGCCGGGCGCCAGCTCCAGCGCGCGCAGCAGCTCGCGACGCGCAGCGGTGACGTCCCCGGCCCCCAGCCGGGCCCGCGCGAGACGATAGCGGGCATCGGCCATGTCGACCGGGCGCAGGGCGATGATGGCCAGGCGCGCCCGCACTGCGTCGGACCACTTGCCCATGCCCTCGTAGAGCCGTGCGAGCTGCTCGTGCAGTGCCGGGTCGTAGGGGTGTATGTACACCGCACCGGCGAGCGCCTCGGCCGCGCCGGCGGGGTCGCCGAGGCGCTCGCGCAGGCGGCCAAGCAGCAGATGCGACGGGAGATGCTCGGCGTTGATGGCCGTCATCCGCTCGAGCTGCTCGACGGCTGCCGCGAGTTCCTGGCGGCGCTGGTAGAGCTCGGCCAGTTGCCAGTACGGACCGTCGGCTTCCGCGTACTCGGGGAACAGGTCGCGGGCGCGCACGAGGTGCGCCTCGGCCTGCGCCTCGTCGCCGGCCGTCAGCGCCTCCCGGGCGGCGCGCATCGCCAGTGCGAACGCGCCGGGGTCCGCAGCGGGCCCGTCGATGCTCACCGCGTCGTCGCCCGCGCGGGGCCCGGCGACCGTCGGCAGCGCCTCGAAGGCGTGCGCGAAACGACCCCTGACATAGCTGTCGAAGGCGGTGTCGAACTCGGCGGGCTGGATCTGCAGAAGCGACGCGAACAGCTCGGCGGTCGACTCGCCGTCCCCATAGCCGCGCAGCATGCGCGGCACGACGTCTGATCCCCAGCGTTCGTCGATGTACGCGAAGACCAGCGAGGCGAGGTAGTAGGCGTGGCCGATCTGCTCCGGATACTCCGGCCGAACGAATCCTTCGTTGAGCTCGCTCACCGGCGGCAGGCGGCCGTCGCGGTAGGCCATGAGGAAGCTGGGGGTTGGGTCGCCGCCCCATCCCGCCCGCGCCTGCTGCTCCTCGTACACGGCGAGCCCTTCGGAGAACCACCGCGGCACGCGATGCGAGGACATGTGGAGGTGGAACGTGTGGGCCAGCTCGTGCCACACGGTGGAGCCCCAGTTGAACTCGCCGGCCGGTCGCGCCGAAGGGGAGTCGAGCGCGATCACCGGGCCGAAGGCAACCCCCAGCAGGCCGATGCCGGCCAGCCCGACGGTGCGCACGGAAAAGTCCGCGTGGCTCGGATAGAGCTCGATGCGTATCGTCTCATCGATGCTGTGGCGATAGCGCTCGCTGTAGTACGCGCGGGCCTGCTCCGCCAGGTCGAGCAGGTACGGCGCGAGCAAGTCGGCTTCGTCGCGATGGAGCACCAGCGCGATGCGGTCCCCCTCGACGATTTCGTAGTCGGTGAGCGTATCGAGCAGATCGAGGGTGTTCTTGATCCAGACGTTGAACGGATCCCCGGCGAAGGCCGTCTCGAGGTTCTCCCGCCCGCGCTCCATGGCGCCGATGCGCAGCTGATTGAGTCCGAGCAGCCCGTAGCCGCGCCAGGAGCGCTCATCCATCTCCACGGCCCGCTCGGCGAAGTCGACGGCGTCGTGGTAGAGACGGTTGCGCACCGCGAGCTCGGCGAGCGTGTTGTAGAGCTCGGCATAGCGAGCATTGATGGCCAGGCAGCGCTCGACGACGGCCGTGAAGCGTTGCGTGTCATTGGTGAGGAAGTGCACGGCGGCAAGTACCGCGAGCGCGTCGAGGGCGTTGGGGTTGATCGCGAGCGCGAGCTCGGCCTCTCGGGCCGCCTCGTCGTACTGTTCGGACTCGACGAGCAGCCGCGCCAGGAACGTGCGTGCCGCGACCAGGTTGGGGTTGGCGGCGAGGCTTTGCCGCACCGTCGCCACGGACGCCGGATCATGGTCGAAGTGCTGGCTGCGCGCGAGACCGAGCAGCGCCCCGGCGTGCGTCGGCGCGCGTCGCAGCGCGTCGCGGAACACCGCCAGGGCCTCGGTGTTGTTGTATTTCGCAAGCAGCAGCTCGCCGAGCGCTACGCGGGCGTCGACATTGCTCGGATCGCGCGTCAACGCCTCGTCGTAGACGCGGACGGCATCGTGGAAGAGGGCGGGTTGCTGCCGGGCGAGGGCCTGTGCCGCCACGGCGACCGCTGCCAGCTCGCGAGAGGTGAGATCAAAGCGCCGGTTGTACTCCGAGAGCGCGCGACGGTACCAGGGCTCTGCGGCGTCGGTCGCGCCGCGATAGGCGAGGCTGTTGGCGAGGTTGACGGCGGCTTCCAGCGGCGGTGCCTCCGCGGCGGACAGCGCGTGTTCGAAGCTTTGCTGCGCGGCATCGAGATCGCCGAGGGCGAACAGGGCTTCGCCGAGCAGCGCGTGGAGCATCGGCTCCGCGGGAGCACGCTCGAGCGCGCGGCGCGCCTGCTCTGCCACGTTCGTGTACGCGCCCTGTCTCATCAGCAGACGCAGCTCGTCAAGGGGCACGTCCTGCTCCTCCGTGTCCTGACCGTGTGCGAGTGGGCTGCACAGCGCCACCGTGACAAGAAGCACCGGCCACACATCGCGCCACACCCTCACGGTTTCGGCCTCGCCGCGCGCACGGCGCGAGTCGTCAGCGCGAGCTCGACGAGCAGCTGCTCGAGGCGCTCCTCGTAGCTCGCCGACGCCATGGTCTGCTTCTCTGCAATCAGGGCGCGCACCTGCTCGCTGATCCGCTCGCGCTCGCGCACGAGACGCCGCAGCGCGTCGCTCGACGGTGCGTCGAGGGCATGGAGGCTGCTCTCGAGGTACGTCGCGCCCGCGAGCAGCCCGTCGTTGGGGGCGCCGAGCTCGCTCGTGCTGCCGCGGCCGTCGCCGTTGTCGTCGAGCAGCGCGTGCTCGCTCTGCAGCCGGCTGTCTGCGGCATAGCTGCGCTCGACCTCGCGTTGCGCGTACAAGAAACTCTCGAGCATGGATACGCGGCCGTCTTTGTCCGTGTCGGCGCCGCCCGCAAAGGCAGCGATGAAATGCTCGGCGAAGATGGTGTGATAGCGCTCGGCGACGCTGGCGGTGGCAGTGATGATCACGCGGCCGGGGCTGGACAACGCCTCGATGAACGGCGCGCTTGCGGGCGCCGTGTTGACGACAACGAGGCGTGCGGCGGGCAGGCTCTCGAGCATGCTGTCGAGCTCCGAGGCGTCGACGTCGGGTCCCGGAAGGTTGAACACGGCGCTGTCGCCGCGCGCAGAGCCGTGTCCTATCAGCAGGAGCAGCACCGTGTCGGTTTCGTCGGCGGTCTCGGCCACCCGCGCCAGAGCTGCGCGCAACTCGGCCTTGACCGCGAGGCCGTCGCTCTGCGGTGTCGGCGCCTCGCTCAGGTAGATGATGCGCTCGCGGGGGATGCCCAGCTCGGAGACGGCAATCTCGAGCATCCGTTGCGCGTGCGTCCGAAAGCGCTCGCTGTACACCGCTTCGCCGCCGATACCGCTTACCATCACCATGAAGGTCTGTGCGGCGACGCACGGTGCAAGCAGACACAGCGCTGCGCCGATCATGAATCTCATGCGAGTCCCCGGCGGCGTCGATAAAACCAGTCGCACGCGAGCAGCAGCAGCACGACCAGGAAAGCGGCCGGCGTGTTCCAGAGCTCGAAGCGCTGCCGCTCGCTCGACCGGCCCTCTCGCAGCGGTATCGCCTCGGCAAGCGCCGAGACATCGTCCGGTCGGTGAAAACGTCCACCGGTGGCCGCCGCAAGATGGCGCAGCAGCGTTTCGTCCATCTCGGCAGAGAAGTACTCGCGCGACTCGGATACTGCGAGCAGCGAGCCGTCGGCACCGGCGACCGGCTCGGTGAGGGGGGTCTCTACGTGCAGATCGTAAAGCCCGCCGTGGGCCGCGTTGAAGCGCGCCGCGTAGGTCCCGCTGTGCGCCGTCGACTCCGTCATCGGCAGCCGGGACTGCTCACCGAGCGGCGTCGTCACGCGCAGAGTGACGGCGGCCCCGGCCAACGGGTTGAACGATGCGTCGCGGAGCTCCGCCGTGACCTCGACGGACTCCCCGGGCTCGACGTCGCCCGGATGCGTGCGCAGGATCACCTGATCGGGCACCGCCTCGACCAGTCCACGCAGAAGATTGCGCCACAGCGTCTCGTGGCGCTGGTCGTCGAGCGCCACATCGGCATGCATCTGCCAGCGCCACGAATCCTGGACATTGAACACCAGCACCTGGCCACGACCGTAGCGCTGCGCGGCGAGGATGGGAAGCGGAGCGGGCAGCTCCGCGGCTATGCCCTCGAGCAGCACCGACGCCCCGGCTTTCGCGCGATAGAAGGGGTGCACGACGGTCAGCGGCGGCAACCCCTGCCACGGCGTCGCGCCGCGGGTTGTTGTTCCCAGACGAGCCAGCGGGTGACTGACGCCGAGAGCAGTGGGCTGCACCGTCACCTCGGTCGCAAAACCGTTTGGGCTGCCGCCGTCGATCACGACGGGCGCGACATCGGCCAGCGGCGTGTCGCGGTAGCCGGTGGGCGTGAACGAGCGTCTGCCCCCTAGCAGCAGCAGGCCGCCGCCGCGCCGGCTGACAAACTCGGCGATCAGCGTGAGCTGGGCCGCAGACAGATCGCTCGTGTCGACGCTGCCGAGCACCAGGCCACGGTAGTCGAACAACGCCTCGGCCCCCGTCGGGAAACCCTCGGCGAGCTCGTCCGGGTTGTCGATGCCGATGCGGTAGAACTTATTGTGGGCCGTGCGCACCAGCGCCACCAGCTGCAGATTGTCGTCGCCGGCCACCGCGCGACGCGCGAACTTCAGCTCGAAACGGGGCTCACCCTCGAAATACAGAATGCGCTCGCGGCGATCGACGACACGCAGCACCGTACTGCGGCCATTGTTGCGCTCGAGGCGCTCGTCGGGCAGCGGCAGCACATGGGCCCTGAGCTGGTGCACACCGGCTTCGTCGGCGACGAACTCCGTGCGGATCGTCTGCCAGGGCCGATCGGGCGTCAGCGTCACCGGTTCGAGCGCCAACAGGCGCGATTCGTCCTCGAGGACCAGTTCGACCGCCTCGTCAGTGGCGCCTCGGTAGCGCAAGACGACCTCGGCAACCACCGTCGAGCCCGCAAGCACGGACTCGGGCAAGCGCAGTCGGGACACCTCGACATCACGCGCGAATCGGCTCGTCCCCACGCCGACCGTGTGGACGGGAATACCGGCTGCGCGCAAACCATCGAGCCTCCACTTCTCCGGGGGCGGCGCACCGAGTGCGCCGTCGGACACCACGACGATCGCCGCCAGCGGCGCATCGCCGAGGTCCCGCGTGATGTCAGCGAGGGCCTGACCGACATCGGTGCGGGTGCCCGCGAAGGCCAGCTCCGCGCTGTGGCTGAGCGGTTGGGCGCGGTCCGAGAAGCGATAAAGATGGACGTCGAAGCGCCGCTCGAGCGCGCGACGCAGCGCGCCGTCACTCGCGAAGGCGCCGCGCACCACATCGGCGCGCGGTGTATCGCCTTGATCGGCGATGCGCAT
>JBFEOO010000077.1:0-18542 GCA_041550555.1 Arenicellales bacterium | reverse complement strand
GCGCGCGCCCGCGCGCCGGGGCATTTGACTTGGGGTCGGCGAGCGGATTTAATAGCGGCTCGCCACATACCGACTCAACACCAGATCGACAGGCAGGTAGAACACCATGAGAGCTTGGAAGCGACCCATCATCGAGGAAATCTGCGTAGGCATGGAGATCAATCTGTACGTCTGCGCCGAGCTGTAAGCACCGAATCTCGGCGTTTCGGCGCCGACCCCACCGACCGACTCCGTGCTGCGCGTTCTCGTCCTGGGGGCCGCAGCAGGGGGCGGTTTTCCGCAGTGGAACAGTAACAGCGAGGCCTGCCGCCGCGCGCGCGCCGGCGACCCGGCCGCGCGGCCGGCCACCCAGGCTTCGATCGCCGTAAGCGCCGACGGCGCCCGCTGGTTCCTCGTCAACGCCAGCCCCGACCTGCGCGAGCAGATCAACCGCCAGCCGCAGCTGCACCCGAGCGAGGGTCTGCGCTCGTCGCCGATTGCCGGCGTCATCCTCACCAACGGTGACGTGGACGCGGTCGCCGGGCTGCTCAACCTGCGCGAGCGCACGCCGTTTACCGTGTACGCGCACCCGCGCATCCTCGACGTGCTCGATCGCAATCCGATCTTCAACGTGCTGGCCCCGGGCGTGGTCGAGCGCCGTGCCTTCGCGCTCGGTGAGCCTCTGACGCTGAGCGAAGCCGGCGGGGCCGCGCTGCACGTCGAGCCGTTCGCGGTGCCCGGCAAGGTGGCGCTGTTCATGGAGGACACGAGCCAGGGCGCCGGCTTCGGGACCCGCGAGGGCGACACCATCGGTCTCGAGTTCCGCGACGGCGACGGCCGCCGGCTCCTGTACGTCGCCAACTGCGCCGCCGTCACCGACGCGCTGCGGGCGCGCTGTGCCGGCGCCGAGCTGCTGTTCTTCGACGGCACGCTGTGGCGCGACGACGAGATGATCGCGCGCGGCGAGGGCGAGAAGACCGGGGCGCGCATGGGACACGTCTCGATGTCCGGCGCCGACGGGTCGCTGAGCGCGTTCGACGGCGCGGCGCTGGGGCGCAAGGTGTTCGTCCACATCAACAACACCAATCCCGTGCTGCTCGGTGACAGCGCCGAGCGCGCCGCGGTGGAGGCGGCCGGCTGGGAGGTGGGCGCCGACGGCATGGAGATCGAGCTGTCGTGAGCCTGGACTCGCCCGCCGCGCTGGAGGCCCGTCTGCGCCAGATCGGCGCCGAGCGCTACCACGACCGCCACCCCTTCCACGCGCTCATGCGCGACGGGGCGCTGACCCTGGCCCAGGTCCAGGCCTGGGCGCTCAACCGCTACTACTACCAGAGCCGGATCCCCATCAAGGACGCCACCCTCATGGCGCGCATGGTCGACCCGGATCTGCGGCGCATCTGGTCGCAGCGGGTGGTCGACCACGACGGCACCCGAGAGGGTCAGGGCGGCATCAGCCGCTGGCTGCACCTGTGCGTGCGGCTCGGTCTGCAGCGCGACGACGTGATCTCGGAGCGGGGCGTGCTGCCGGCGACCCGCTTCGCCGTGGACGCCTACGTGCACTTCGTGCGCGAGCGCCCGCTGCTCGAGGCGATCGCCTCGTCGCTGACCGAGATGTTCGCGCCGGGCATCATCGCCGAGCGCACCTCGTCGATGCTGGCGCAGTACGACTTCGTGGACGAGGACGCGCTGGCCTACTTCGACGCGCGTCTGAGCCAGGCGCCCCGCGACGCCGACTTCGCGCTCGACTATGTCAAGCGCCACGCGACGACGCCGGCGCTGCGCGCCACGGTGTGCGAGGCCCTGCTGTTCAAGACCGACGTGCTGTGGGCGCAGCTCGACGCGCTGCACTTCGCCTACGTGGCGCCGGGGCTGGTCCCGCCCGGTGCGTTCACGCCGACGAGTCCGGCGCCTTGAGCGAGCCGGCCGGGGTCACCCTGAGCAGCCGGCCGCGGCTGGCCAGCTTCGCGCGTCTGCAGCACGACCCGGCGCGTGAGCGCTGGGTGATCCAGGCGCCGGAGCGCGTGCTGGTGCTCGACGAGACCGGTCGCGAGATTCTCGAGCGCTGCACCGGCGCGGCTACCGTGGACGCGGTGATCGCTGCGCTGTGCGCCGAGTTCGACGCGCCGCGCGAGGTGATCGAGCACGACGTGCTGGCGCTGCTCGGGGTGCTGGCGGAGAAGGGCTTCGTGAACGTCGACGACCCCGAGCGCGGGTAGCGCACGGTGCCCGCCGTCGAGCCGCCGCTGGCGATGCTGGCGGAGCTGACCCACCGCTGCCCGCTGCAGTGTCCCTACTGCTCCAACCCGATTGCGCTCAGCCGGCGCAGCGAGGAGCTCGGCACCGAGGAGTGGGTCGACGTGTTCGGGCAGGCCGCCGCGCTGGGCGTGCTGCAGGTGCACCTCTCCGGCGGTGAGCCCACCGCGCGCAGCGACCTCGAGGAGCTGGTCGCCGCGGCCCGCGCGGCGGGCCTGTACAACAACCTCATCACCGCCGGGGTGCTGCTCACGCGCGAGCGGCTTGCGGCGCTGCAGGCCGCGGGCGTGGACCACGTCCAGCTGAGCGTACAGGACAGCGATCCGGTCAACGCCGACCGCATCGGCAACTGCCGCGACGGCCACGCGCGCAAGCTGGAGGTCGCCGGCTGGGTGCGCGAGCTGGGCCTGCCGCTGACCGTCAACGCGGTCGTGCACCGGCAGAACCTGGATCATATCGAGGAGATCGTCGCGCTGGCGCACCGGCTCGGGGCGCATCGCCTGGAGATCGCCAACGTGCAGTACTACGGCTGGGCGCTCGAGAACCTGAGCGCGCTGATGCCGACCCGCGAGCAGGTCGAGCGGGCCGGCGCGGTGGCCGAGCGGGCCCGCGAACGCTATCGGGGTCGGATGACCATCGACTACGTCGTGCCCGACTATTTTGCGCGGCGCCCGAAACGCTGCATGGACGGCTGGGGCAGCCGCTTCTTCGCGGTCACCCCGCGCGGCCGCGTGCTGCCCTGCCACGCCGCGGAGACCATCACGGGCATGGCGTTCTCCTCGGTGCGTGAGCGCCCGCTGGCGTGGATCTGGCACAACGACGCCGCGTTCAACCGCTTCCGCGGCCTCGACTGGATGCCCGAGCCGTGCCGCGGCTGCGAGCACCGCGAACGGGATCTCGGCGGCTGCCGCTGTCAGGCCTTCGCGCTGACCGGGGACGCCGGGGCCACCGACCCGGTCTGCGAGCGCTCGCCGCTGCACCATCTGGTGACCGGGCGCGCCGTGCCGCCGCCCGGCGCGGACGGCCCGGCGTTCCGCTACCGGCGTTTCGTGGCGGCGCCCGGCGGGGCGGTGCCGGGCACGACCGGCGCCGGATCCGGGCAGCATTGAATGCGGGACCAAACCGCGTCAACCTAGCACTGCACTATAGCTTTCCGCTGGTCCCACAACCCTGAAGAAGAAGCTCTGGGCGTGCACACCCAAGGCACTGGGAGGATTACCACACGAGCGATGTTCTCGGTTCGCGCCATCGGCGTCTCGGCACCCTCGCCGGCGCAGCGCTGCTGGCGCTAGCGCCGCTGTCGGCGCAGGCGGAGGAAGTCGTCGGCGGCACGGTCTACGGCGACATGCTGACCGTCACCCAGCCGATGCTCGATCGTGCTGCCGGCGAAGGCAACAATTTCCCGCACACCAACGGCAACTACGACCAGACGCGGTACAACCCAGCGCGTCAGATCAACGTCTCGAACGTGAACAAGCTGCGCCCGGCCTGGATCTTCCAGACCGAGGTGGTGGACACGATGGAGACCTCGCCGCTGGTCTTCAACGGCATCATGTACGTCACCACCGCCTTCAACCACGTCTACGCGCTCGACGCCGCGACCGGCAAGGAGCTGTGGCACTACAAGCAGAACATGGTGCCGCTGGGCAACTACTGCTGCGGCCCGAACAACCGCGGCGTCGCCGCCTACGGCGACATGGTGTACATGGGCACGCTGGACGCCAAGCTGGTGGCGCTCGACGCCAAGACCGGCAAGCTGGTGTGGGAGACGCAGATCGCCGATCCCGAGCTGGGCTACAGCGAGGCCATGGCGCCGACCGCCGTCAACGGCAAGATCCTGATCGGCACCAACGGCGGTGAGTACGGCATCCGCGGCTTCGTCAAGGCCTTCGACGCCAAGAGCGGCGAGCTGCTGTGGACCTTCTACACCATCCCCGAGAACTCCGTCGGCGTGTGGGAGACCCACGACGCGACCGGCCGCGACATGCTGCGCGACATCGAGGCCGAGAAGGCCGCCCTCGCCAAGATGGGCGACCCGTACAAGACCCTCGGCGGCGGCGTGTGGCAGAACCCGGCGATGGACGTCGACAACAACCGCGTGTACTTCGTGGTCGGCAACCCGTCGCCGGACCTCGACGGCTCGCTGCGTCCGGGCGACAACCTCTACACCGACTCACTGGTAGCGGTGGACCTGGACTCGGGCGAGTACGTATGTCACTTCCAGTACATCGGTCACGACGTCGGGGACCTCGACGCCGTCAGCCCGCCGATCCTGACCGATGTCATGGACAACGACGGCAACATCGTCCCGGGCGTGCTGCACGGCGGCAAGACGGGCCACGTGTACGTGCACAGGGCCGACGACTGCAGCCTTATCCACTACTCCGAAGCTATGGTGCCCCAGGAGAACATGTGGGTGCTGCCGACGAAACAGGGTGAGCGCATGCTGCCCGGTGCCAACGGCGGTGTGGAGTGGTCGCCGATGGCCATCGACGCGGGCCTCGACCTGACCTACGCGATGAACCTCCATCAGCCGATGACCTATCACGTCGAGAGCACGCCATATCCCGAAGGCAAGCTCTGGCTGGGCGGCGCTTTCAAGGTCATCCCGAGCGAGGAACAGTGGGGTAACGTCACCGCGGTCGATTACCACTCGGGCAACATCCGCTGGCAGGTCAAGACGGAGCAGCCGATGATCGGCGGCGTGCTGGCCACGGCCGGCGGTCTGGTGTTCACCGGCGAGGGTAATGGCAGCTTCAATGCGTACGACGCCGAGACCGGCTCGACGCTGTGGACGTTACAGGCGGGCGCCGGGGTCAACGCACCGCAGAGTTCGTACACCGTCGACGGCAAGCAGTACACTGTCGCCAGCAGCGACGTGGCGGCCAGCTTCACAAGGCACTAATTCACCGACCCCCCCCTGCGCGTGTGCCGACCCGCGCGGTCCCGATGTGCACACGGCCCACCCGCGCCGCGGCGCGCGCTACGCTGACCCCGTGGCGAGGCATCCACTCGATGGCGGTTACTTCACGCGAGAGACCCGGGCCGAGAGCAAGACGGTGCATAGAGGTCGACCGCATGCCGTCGCCGCGCACGGCGGCGCACCCGCCGAGCACCGGCGCTCGCCGAGCGATCTGCGCGGCGCGACGGCAGCACCCGTCGGCCGGGCAGCGCGCATTCATCATGGGCAAACCGTGTAATATCGTGACCACTCGTGACAGGCCCATCTCTGGTGATGGTTGACGATCAACTTCCGCGCAAGCTTGCTGCCATTCTCTATGCCGACGTCGCCGGCTACAGCCGCCTCACGGGTGAGGACGAGGACGCCACCCATCGCGCGCTGACCAGCTGTCTCGACCTCTTCGCTGCGACCATCGAAAGGCACGGCGGTCGCGTCGTCCACTATGCGGGCGACGCCGTGCTCGCCGAGTTCCCCAGCGCGACGAATGCCCTGCGCTGTGCGGTCGAGGCGCAGCAGGCATTCGGTCAACGCAATGCCCCGTTGCCTGTAAATCGGCGCGTCGAGTTCCGTGTCGGCATCAATCTCGGTGACGTGATCGTCGACCGCGAAGACATCTACGGCGATGGCGTCAACGTCGCCGCACGCCTCGAGGCACTCGCCATGCCCGGTGGGGTCTGTGTGTCGGAGTCGGTGCGCTCCGCGGTCGGCAACAAGCTCGCCGTCAGCTACGTCTTTCTCGGCGAGCAGCGCGTCAAGAACATCGACAGGCCCGTCAGGGCCTACCAGGTGAACGAGTCGTCCGCCGCTGGAACGCCCGCGGCGTCGCTGCCCGCCCAGGTGGCGGCCCGACCGTCAATCGCCGTGTTGCCGTTCGCAAACGTCGGCGACGACCCGCAGCACGAATACTTCTCCGACGGCATCACGGAGGATCTCATCACCGGTTTGTCTTACTGGCGATACTTCCCCGTGCTCGCCCGCAACTCGTCGTTCGCATACAAGAACAAATCGCTGGACATCACTGAAATAGGCCGAGAGCTCGGTGCACGCTACGTCGTCGACGGCAGCGTGCGGCGCGCCGGCGCCTCGATACGGGTCTCCGTCCAGCTGGTCGACACGGAGACCGGGCATCATATCTGGGCCCAGCGCTACGACAGCCAGCTGCAGGACATCTTCGCGCTGCAGGACCGGATAGTGGCGCAGGTCGTCGCCAGCATCGAGCCGGAGCTGAGCAGCGCGGAACAGCGCCGCGCCCAGCGCAAACATCCCGAGAACCTCGATGCCTGGGATTACGGGCTGCGCGCGCTGGCGGAGCACTACCGGTTCACGCGAAACGGCAACGCGGAAGCCCAACGCCTGCTGCTCAAAGCCGTCGAGCTCGATCCCGCGTCCAGCTACGCGCTGTCGCTGTTGTCGCTGTGCCGCTACCAGGACGTGATATTCGGCTGGGCCGCTGATCGAGCTGCAACCTTGGAGGCGTCGTTCGAGGCCGCCCGTGAAGCGGTGGCGCGCGACGACGGCGACTGGCTCGCCCACGCCATGCTGGGGCTCACCTACCTGTGGGCGCGTCACGAGCACGAGCTCGGCATCGAAGAGACGCGGCGTGGCGTCGAGCTCAACCCGAGTGCGGCGTTGGGGTACCACCTGCTCGCCTGCACGCTCGAGTTCGGCGGCCAATCGGCGCAGGCGATCCCGCATCTGCACAGCATCGACCGCCTGGATCCGCGCTACCGCTTCAAATCCGTCGCCCTGGCGGATCTCGCCCTCTCACACCTGTCTCTGCGACAGCTCGACGATGCCATCCGCTATGCCGAAAAAGCCGTGGCGATGCTGCCCGCCAACGTGCGCGCCCGCCAGCGCCTGGTGGCTGCCCTCGCCCACGCCGGCCGCGAGGGTGAAGCCCGTGCGGCGCTTGCCAAGCTGCTCGAGCTGCAACCGGATCTGACGTTGGCCTACCTCGAGACGACCTACGCCTACAAGGACGCCGGGCAGCTCGACTTCTTCGTCGAGGGCCTGCGCAAGGCCGGATTTGCCGAAGGCCCCTGAGCCGCGCGCGAATCGCATGCCGATTTAGGCGCCGACATCCACGACCGACGATCTGTCGGGCCGATAACGCCCGGGCATGGCACGGCGCGCCCTGACCGCCCGCCAGGCCATTGCGGGGCCAACGGCTTCGTCCTCGACGCGCCGAGCCGCGGTAATGATCGACGGCTGACCGTGGCCGCGCACGGCGCCGCGGCGGCGGTGACAGCCGCCGGCGATGCCGGTTATCCTGTTGGCGGAAACAAGACGTGCTCGGCAGCGCACTCTGGCGCGGTGCACGACCACTCATCGGAGAGGAGGAGACATGAAAACCTTGAAAACTGCGCTCGTATCGGCGTGCCTGATCGCGGGCACCTTTTCCAGCGCTATCGCCTTCGGGCAGATAGCTTATCCGCACGACACGGTTACGTTGGTCACACACTCGAGCCCCGGCGGTGGAACGGACGTCTATCTGCGCGAGATGGTCAAGCATCTGGCCTCGATAATGGGCGTCAACCTGGTCGTCGAGAACGTGCGCGGGGGCAGCGGCGCCAAGGCGATGGCAAAGCTCGCCGCCTCGCCGCCCGACGGCTCGATCCTCTACGGCACGACGCCGACGTACATCAACACGTCGCTGCTGAGCCGGCCCGACAACACCTATCAGGACTTGGAGCCGCTGGTGAACATCTTCAACGACCCGCAGGTGGTCTTTGTGCGCGCCGACAGTCCGTTCGCGACGCTGCGTGCGGCGCTCGACGATGCCAAAGCGAACCCAGGCAAGCAAAAGTGGGGTTCCGGGACACCCGGCTCACTCGAGCGTCAGGCCTTGGAGAAGCTGAAGGCGATCACCGGGGTCGACGCCATCATCGTCACCCATGACGGCGGTGGTGACATGATGATCAACGTGCTGAACGGGACGCTCGACCTGGGCGTCGGTGAGATCCAGGAGTTCCGCGGCCAGCTCGATGCCGGCAAGTTGCGCATCATCGGCACCTTCACCGAGGCACCCCTGGACACTCATCCCGATGTCCCGACCGCGAAAGCCCAGGGCATTGACATGGTGGTGACGAAGTTCCGCGGGCTCGCCGGACCCAAGGGTCTCGGCGCTGATGTCATCGGTGCGTGGGAAGCGATCATCCCCAAGGTGCTGGCGGAGCCGGGTTTCAAGCAGTGGTACGAGGCGGCGGCTCTGCAGCCCATGTTCCTGGGTCACGACGACTACGCCAAGTTCATCGCCGATTTCGCCATCGAGCAGGGCGATTTTTTCAAGCAGTACAACATCACCAAGGACTAGTCGCCCGCGCAGCCCGGCGATGACCAAGGACCTCTATGCCGGCGCGGTCGGCTTGGCGATCGCCGTCTCCTACTGGGTGGGCGCGGACGCCATTCGTCAGAGCCCGCTCAGCGGCGGGGGCGTCGGTGCGCAGGCGGTGCCCAAGCTGCTCGGCGTCGCGCTCGGCGGCCTCTCGGCGCTGCTGATACTGCAGGCCGTCGTCGCCCGGCGCCGCAGCCGTCTGCGCGTGATGGCGGCAACGTCGGCGACAGGGCGCGACAGCCGGCACCAACGGGCCCTCGGCATGCTGCTGATCGGCGCCGGCTACCTGCTGGTGGTGGACGTCGCGGGCTACGTACCGGCGCTGGCCCTGCTCATCGCCCTGACAGCGATGTACAACGGCCAGCGCTGGTCTGCCGTGGTGGCCGGGGTGGCGGTCGTCGGGGCGGCCGTGTATTACGTGGTATTCGTGCAGCTGCTGGGCATCCCGCTGCCGCCCGGCCCGTGGCCCGCGCTGTGGACTGCGATGACAGGCTGACTGCACGTCGCCCTTCACGCACAGTGCCCATCAGGAGCATCGTCACCCCCATGCGAATCGCCCACATTGCCATCTAGGTCGACGATCTGGAGGCCGCCGGGGCGTTTTACGAGCACGTACTCGGTTTTCGCGACATTCGCCAGGGAGAGGTGCGCGACCACTACTCGCGGCACATGACCGACGGTCATCTCGACATCGCCCTGATCCGTTACCAGAGCGACGCCTCGTCGCGCGAGGCCATGGCGGCCGGTAGCGGACCCTGCATCCATCACATGGGATTCGAGGTCGACGATCTGCACGACAGCGTCCGCGACCTCGAACGCCGTGGCTGTGAGATCATCAGCGATCCGGGCGTGATTCCGGTCAAGCTGCGCGTGCCCGGCGGCACCATCGCGGAGCTCGCGCCCCGCGGCCATTTCCGCCTCGACCCGCGTTGATCCCGCGCCGAAGCAGCTGCCGGTGTCGAACGCCGACGAGCGTCGGCTGACCAAGGCGGAGAGAGACGATGGAAGGACTCTCCCAAGCTTGGCAGGCGCTGACCACGACGCCCGCAGTGTTCGCCGCCATGGCCGGCGTGGCCTGGGGCATTATCGGGGGCGCGCTGCCCGGCATCTCGCCATCGATCACCATGGCGCTGCTGCTGCCGTTCACCTACGGCATGGACCCGACGGTCGCCATCGTGCTGCTGGCATCGACCTATGTGGGTGCCGAGTACGGTGGCTCGATACCGGCGATTCTCATCAACACACCCGGCACCAACGCCGCAGCCGCAACGGTCATCGACGGCTATGCCATGCAGCAGCAGGGACGCGGCGACGAGGCGCTGGGCATATCGCTCAGCGCCGGTGTGGTCGGCGGCCTGGTCGGCATCGTCCTGCTCATTGTGGTGACCGAGCCGCTCGCGCGGGTAGCCTTGCTGTTTACGCCCCCTGCCTACTTCGCCCTCGGCATTCTGGGTCTCAGCGTCGTGGCCACGCTCTCCGAGGGCTCGCTGATCAAGGCCTTCATGGCGGCCGCCATCGGTCTGATGATCGCCACGGTGGGCAGCGACCCGATCTCCGGCGTCGCGCGCTTCACGTTCGGGCGGCCGGAGCTGCTCGACGGTATTCCCTACATCCTCATCATGGTGGGCGTGTTCGCAGTGAGCGAGCTGCTGGTGCAGGCGGGGAAGCCCGATTGGCAGCGGCCGCGACGGCGGATGCGCATCAAGTTTCCGAGCCTCGCGACCTGGAAGCAGACGTGGCTGGCGCAGGCGATCGGCTCCGTAATCGGCGCGTTCGAGGGATGCATGCCGGGCGCCGGCGGCTCCGTTGCGTCGTTTATGTCGTACAACGAAGCCAAGCGCTGGTCGCGGCGCCGCCACGAGTTCGGCAAAGGCGCTCCGGAGGGCATCGCTGCGCCCGAGGCCGCCAACAACACCGTTGCCTGCACCGCGCTGGTGCCGACGCTGAGCTTCGGCATCCCCGGCTCCAACTCGACGGCCATTCTGCTGGGCGGTCTGCTGATTCACGGGCTCGTGCCCGGACCGTTGCTGTTCGAACGCAACCCGGAGTTCATTTACGGTCTCTATGCAGGCCTCGTCGTCGCAAATCTGTCTCAGCTCCTGCTCGGTATAGTGCTGATGACGCCGTGTCTTTGGCTCGTGAGCCGGCCTAAGCCGTACCTGCTCGCGGGCATCTACGCACTGGTCTTCTCCGGGGTGTACTCGATCGACCACAGCCTGTTCGATCTGTGGCTGGTGCTCGGCGCCGGCGCCCTTGGCTATCTGCTTCGCTATCTGGGCTTTCCGTTGCTTCCCCTGGTGCTCGGGGTAGTGCTGGGGTACATGGTCGAATCGAACTACCGCCGTTCCATGCTGCTTTCCGCCAACGACCCGATCATCTTCTTCCAGGATCGAGTATCCGCCGGCCTGCTCGCTGCGGCGGCGTTGTTCGTAATTATTTCCGTGGTGCGCAACCGCTACGCGGCCCGTGTACAGCCACCGCCGCCGGCAGCAGACATCGAGCAGTGAGCGTGCCCGAACCCACAGTCGCCGAGCAGATCGCCCAGTGGGCGACAGCCCTCGCCCCTCGAGCCCTGCCGGCCGAGGTCACCCACACGGCCGGACGGGTCCTGCTCGACGTCGCGGGCAACTGCCTCGCCGCCCGCAATGAGGACTATGTGCGCAGCCTGCTCGCCGCCTGGGACGGCACGGGACCGTGCACCGCGCTCGGCCATGAGGGCGGCCTCGACGCCGCGGGCGCCGCCGTCGTCAACGGCGCGTCGGCGCACGGGGAAGACTACGACGATACCTTCGAGGGGTCGCCGGTACACGCCGGCTGCGTGGTGGTGCCCGCCGTCCTCGCCGCGTGTGAGAACGCCGGGCGCGGAGGATCCGCGGCGCTCGCCGGTATCGTCGCGGGTCTCGAGACAACCTGCCGGCTCACGCTGGTCGCGCCGACGGCGATTCATCGTGCCGGTTTTCACCCCACGGCGGTGTTGGGGGTGATGGGTGCCACCGTCGGCGTAGCGCGGGCGCTCAGCGTCCAGCCGGCGACGCTCGTCAGCGCACTGGGCATCGCCGGCAGCATGGCCAGCGGCATTATCGAGTATCTCGCCGAGGGCACCTGGACCAAGCGCCTGCACCCCGGCTGGGCGGCGCAGTCGGCGCTGCGCGCCGTGTCCATGGCGCAACAGGGCTTCACCGGTCCGCGCACGGTTTTCGAAGGCACGCACGGACTGTTCAACGGCTTCGCCGTCACCGAGATCCCGCGCGACTTCGGCCAGCTGACCGATGGCCTTGGCACGCAGTGGCTGATGCAGCGTATCGCCTTCAAGCCGTACCCGTGCGGCACGATGATCCAGCCGTACATCGACTGCGCTGTTGCCCTGCGAGGACGCGGCATTGCCGTCGATGAGATCGAGACCGTGCGCTGCGAAACCGCGGAAGGCATCGTTCACCGGCTGTGGGAGCCGCTCACCGAGAAACACCGCCCTTCGACGCCGTACTCCGCGAAGTTCAGCATTCCATACTGCGTCGCTATCGGACTTCGCGAAGGCAAGGCCGGTCTCGCGGACTTCACCCCCCGGAAGATTACCGACCCCGCGCTTCTTGAATTGGCGTCTCGCGTCCGCTACGTCATCGACCCTGACAACGCGTACCCGCACAACTACACGGGGCATGTCGCGCTGCGCCTGCGCGACGGCAGTGTCCACGAAGCCCGGCAGCCGCACCTGCGCGGTGGTATGCACGACCCCCTGCCCCGCGAAGAGCTCGAGCGCAAATTTCGCGAAAACGTCCTGTTCGGTGGCGGCAGCGCGGAATGCGCCGACGAGCTTCAGCAGCTGTTCGGTACCCTGTTCGAGCAACCGTCGCTGACCGCTCTCGGCAACTGCCGGACCCTGCGCTGAGCATCGGGCGCGGCCGCGGGCACAAGCGCGCGGGCTCGTGTCAGGCGGACACGTCGCGGGCGCGGCGCGCAGCGAGCAGCCCCTTCGCGCCGTGCCACGCGGTAAGCGGCGCCCGCGCAAGAGGACGCACGAGACACTCCGCCACGCCGCGGTACTGCGGCGTCTGCCGGCCGATGCCGAAGGGAAAGCGCTCGCGACCTTCGGGCACGTAGAGGGTGCCGGCGAGCCGATCCCAGATCGCCAGGTGATAGCCCATGTTGCGGTCGGCGTGACACGGCAGGCTGCTGTGATGGATCTGATGCTGGGCCGGGCTGATGAAGTGCCGCTCCCAGCGAGGGCCGAATGACAGCCAGACGTGGGAGTGGCGCAGGGTTCCCCCCAGCAGGTTGAAAAAGACCAGGCCGATGTTGGCGCCGAACAGCGTGAGTGTCTCGACGCGACCGCCAACCGCCGCAATGAATGCGCCGTTGGCGATCGCCACCAAGCTGATCACCCATACCGCGGTGAGCACAAGCTCGAGGGGGTGGAATCGGAACGCGGTAAAGGGTGTCAACACCTCGGCGGAGTGATGCACCTTGTGGATCTCCCAGAGCGCTGGCACGCGATGCATGAGGTAGTGGATGAAAAACTTCGCGAAATCATCCACCACGAACAGCAGGAGCGTCAGCGCAACAGCCAGCCAAAATGCATCAACGGAGCGATCGAGCTGCGATGCCTGGCCGACCACGGCGACCGTCCACGCTACCAGCGCTTTTGCATCGGGCACTACCAGCGTTGCCACTGTGAGGAGCAGGACCGACGCCAGCACCATGAGCACGACATCGGTGCGTGCGCTCGTATGCGTCCAGATCGAGCGCGGCGCCAGGAAAGCGAGAAATACGGCGAGCCCGTTTGCGGTCGGATCCTGCGCATGCGCACGCCGCTCGCGCAGGAAGACCCACGCGGCAAGCCCCAGTGCAGCCAGCAGGTAGACGAAAAAAATTCTGCTGCCGCCGTTGCTGGCAACGTCGGTGAAGGGGCGGACGCCTGCCTGCAGCAAGCGCGCCGCGCCGTCTACCAGCACTTCATTCATTCCCGCCGTTCCACAGGTGACACGTTTCGCGACAACCCACCGACGCCTGTGCCGCGGAAACGACGCTCGCCCCGTTCAACGACTGCTCGCCCGCCGCACACCGCCGCGCCCCAGGGTGTCTGCCTACTCAGTATAGTCGACGCACCGGCGCCGCCCTGCGACGGCTGGCCGTAGCGCCGTCTCGCGCGTGGCGCTGCATCGACGAGCTGCGTGGGGCGACGCATCGTCCGGGCGGCCACGAAGCTACCGGCGAGCCATGCGTGCCCGTTACCCGCGGCATCGGCATCTCCAACAGTGATCACAGGGTACTGCGGTCGACGCCCGCCATCCTTTGGCGTCGGGAGGAACGCGCCCGGCCCGCTCAGCCGGAGACACGCGTGGTGTCTCCGCAGAGAGCGCTCGCCGGCGCGCCTGTTTGGGCGCTGCCAGACGTTTGTGCTATCGTCTTGGCGGTCAGCTACGTCGCACGTTTGAGGCGTGCGTCGTGCAGCACGCCAGCGTAATCGGGCGGTTCAACGCTGAGGCACTCGGAAGCGAAGTCCATGACGGTCGCTGCTCTTTCGGGTTGTCGTATTTGGTCGTCTTTCATCGTCCTGCGGACGGCACGGAACAGACGTGCGCTGACGCCTCACGGGTGGGCGGCCCTCCCCTCTGAGTTGACCACCCAGATTGCACTCGGAAAGCCGATGACGCGCGGCGTCGCGGCGCTTTGCCAGCCGGTGATCCCAAGAGGCGAGGTGCGCTGCCGCGCGAGGACCGACCATGCGATGGCAAGCGCCTCGAGCTTTTGCGGCAAGGGGTGCCCGATGTCTCGCCCATCGCCGTGATGCGGCACTCATCCGGCTGACCGCAGGTCATCGCCGAGACAGCCACGCGAACCACCGCCGACTCACTGCAAGCACTGCAAATGAAAACGCTGTCTCTCGAGGTGTGCATCAGAGCGGAAATCGACGGCGCCTTTGCCGCGCTCCTCGAGACGCGCCCCGATGCCTTGCTCGGGCTTGCCGATCGGCTGTTTCTGCACCACCGCCAGCCTATGATGGATTTCGCCCTCGAGCATCGCTTGCCGGGCGTCCACGCATACCGAGAGCTGGTGATCGACCTCGAGACTGACCGTATGCTCGAGCTCGTCATCTCACCTGCTCTGCTCGCGCGCGTCGACCAGGTGATCGGGTGAACGAGAGCGCCATCGGCCCGAGCGAGTCCTCGCCGCCGACGGCGCCGGCGTCCGAGCACAGCCCGAGCCCTCTCGCCATCAACAGCCGTCGCTCGATTCGCGGGCGGCTGCTGTTCAAATATGTGGCGCTGGTCGTCGTCGTGGTGCTTGTTGCCCTGCTCGCCAACGGCGCCATCGAGCTTTGGGTCGTCTTTCGCGACCACAAAGCCTCGCTGGTCCGCATTCAGAGCGAGCAGGCCAGCTCCGCCGCCGACAAGATCGGGCAGTTCGTCCACGAGATCGAGCAGCAGCTCGGGTGGACCGTCCAGCTGCCGTGGTCGGCGGCCACATTCGAGCAGCGGCGCGTGGACGCGCAGCGCCTGCTCCGGCAGGTGCCGGCCATCACGGACCTCGCCCAGATAGACGCCTCGGGCAAGGAGCAGCTGCGCGTGTCTCGCCTCGCCATGGACGTCGTCGGCAGCGGCTTGGACATTTCGAGCGAGCCCCAATTCGAGGAGGCGCTTGCGCAAAAGGTTTACCACGGGCCGGTCTACTTCCGTCGCGAGTCCGAACCGTACATGACGCTTTCCCTGGCGGGCAGCCGCCGCGATGCCGGCGTCAGCGTCGCAGAGGTCAATCTGAAATTCATCTGGGACGTCGTGTCCCAGATCACCGTCGGCGAGCGTGGCCGCGCCTTCGTCGTCGACAGACAGGGACGCTTGATCGCCCACCCCGATATCAGCCTCGTGCTGCGCAAGACGGACATGTCGCAGCTGGCACAGGTGCACGCAGCGCTTACGCGAGACGCCGAGAGGACCGCCGATGCACCGCGCGAGGCCGTCGACCTCGATGGGCGCAAGGTGCTCACCGCTTCGGCCACGGTGGCGCCGCTCGGCTGGCGCGTCTTCGTCGAGCTGCCCGTCTCCGAGGCGTACGCACCGCTTTACGCAGCCATACAGCGCACGGGCGTCCTGCTGCTGGCGACGCTCGCTCTGGCCTTGCTGGCCGGCGCGTTTCTTGCGCGCCGGCTGGTGGCGCCCGTTCGCGCCTTGAGCGAAGGCGCGGCGCGCATCGGTGACGGCGATCTTGACCAGCGCATCTCGATTCGGACCGGCGATGAGCTCGAGGCGCTCGCCGACCAGTTCAACGACATGGCTGCGCGGCTGCAGCAGTCCTATGCCGGTCTCGAGCTCAAGGTGGAGGCGCGGACGCAGGAGCTCAGCGAAGCCCTCGAGCACCAGACCGCGACCAGCGAGATACTGCACGTGATCGCCAGCTCGCCCACAGACATCCAGCCGGTGCTGGCAGCGGTAGCGGAGAGCGCGGCGCGTCTGTGCGGTGCCACCGATGCGGAGATCTTCCAAGTCGATGGCGACGCGCTTCGCCTGGTCGCTCAGCACGGAGCATTACCGCGGTGGCCAATCGGTGATCGCAGACCCATCAACCGGAAGTGGGTGACGGGCAGAGCGGTTGCCGACCGGCAAACCATTCACATCGATGATCTGTCCGCGGCCGTCACCGAGTATCCGGAAGGCGCTTCGTACGCGAGGCAATACAGTCACAAAACCACGCTTGCCACGCCCCTGCTGCGAGAGGGCACGCCCATCGGAGCCATCCTCGTCCGCCGGGATGAGGTGCGCGGCTTCACCGACCGACAAGTGGAGCTACTCAAGACATTCGCCGATCAGGCCGTGATCGCCATAGAGAACGTGCGCCTGTTCCAGGACCTCGAGGCACGCAACCGCGAAGTGACCGAAGCGCTCGCCCAGCAGACCGCGACGAGCGCGGTTCTGCACGTCATCTCACGCTCGCCCACCGACGTACAACCCGTGTTCGACATGATTGCGCGCAGTGTGGCCCAGCTGTGCGAGGCATTCGATGTCATGGTGCTGCGGGTAGAGGGCAAACGGCTGCGTCTCGTCGCGCACCACGGCCCGATGCCGGCGGGCGACGTCCCCCTTGTCCGCGGAACGTTGGGGGGCCGCACCGTGATCGATGGGGAAGTCATTCACGTCGAGGACCTGCAGGCGGAAGCGGAGGCTTACCCGGAAGGAAGCGCCATCGCCAGGGAGCGCGGCCATCGCACCACGCTCAGCGTCCCTTTGCTGCGCGACGGCATCGCCATCGGCAATATCCAGGTACGCCGCAACTACGTTCGACGCTTCACCGATGCACAGATCAACGTGCTGAAAATCTTCGCCGATCAGGCCGTGATCGCGATTGAGAACGTGCGCCTGTTTCAGGAGCTCGAGGCGCGCACCGGGGACCTCACACGATCAGTCGATCAGCTTACCGCGCTCGCCGAGGTGGGTCAGGCCATAGGCTCGACTCTCGATCTGGACACCGTGCTCGCCACCATCGTAAGTCGAGCCGTCGAGCTGTCCAACAGCTACGGCGGCATCATCTACGAGTTCGACGAGGGCGTGCAGCAGTTCCATGCCCGGGCCACTCATCGAATCACAGCGGAACACCTGGAGGCGCTGCGGGCCGCCCCCATTCACCTCGGCGAGGGCGCTGTCGGGCGCGCCGGCGTCGCCCGCGAGGCCGTGGAGGTCGCCGACATAGAAGCCGAATTCCAAACCGTCGCACCCCAGGTGCAGACGCTCCTGGCACGCGAGGGCATGCGTGCGATGCTCGCCCTGCCACTGCTGCGCGAGGAGCGCGTGCTGGGCGGTCTGGTCATGCTGCGCAGAGAACAGGGCGCCTTCTCGCCCAACGTGGTCGAGCTGCTGAAAACCTTCGCTGCCCAGTCGGCATTGGCCATTCAGAACGCGCGATTGTTTCACGAGCTGCAGGAGAAGAGCGAGCAGCTTGCGATCGCCAGCCAGCACAAATCGCAGTTTCTCGCCAACATGTCCCACGAGCTGCGCACGCCGCTCAACGCGGTTATCGGCTTCTCCGAGGTGCTCGCCGAGCGCATGTTCGGCGAGCTCAACGAGAAGCAGGCGGAGTACGTGCAGGATATTCACGAATCGGGCCGCCATCTGCTTTCGCTGATCAACGATATCCTCGATCTTGCCAAGGTTGAAGCAG
This sequence comes from Arenicellales bacterium, assembly GCA_041550555.1. Taxonomy (GTDB): domain Bacteria; phylum Pseudomonadota; class Gammaproteobacteria; order Arenicellales; family JBFEOO01; genus JBFEOO01. The sequence goes on along the minus strand of JBFEOO010000077.1, from coordinate 867 downwards.
GGAAGATGGAGCTCGAGCTGGAGCGGTTCGACGTGCGCGCTGCGCTCGACAACGCTCTCACCCTGGTCAAGGAGCGCGTGACCCGCAACGGCATCACGCTGGAGACGGGCTTCCCGGGCGATCTCGGGGCGATCATCGCGGACCAGCGCAAGTTCAAGCAGGTGCTTCTGAATCTGCTCTCGAACGCCGTCAAGTTTACGGCGGCAGGAGGTCGGGTGACGGTAGCAGCGGAACGCACCGGCGACGCCGTGCTCGTCACCGTCGCCGACACGGGGGTCGGTATCTCACCCGAAGAGCAGCAGGTCATCTTCGAAGAGTTCCGTCAGGTCGGGGGCCCGCACGAGAGCAAGAGCGAAGGCACCGGCCTCGGCCTCGCCCTCACCAAGAAATTCGTCGAGCTGCACGGCGGCCGCATCTGGGTCGAGAGCGAGCTCGGCCGGGGCTCGACCTTCGGTTTCAGCCTGCCGGTCGACGCCAGCGAGGCCGTCGCGACGTCCGCGACGGGTGAAGCAACCGGCTGAACCGCATCGGAAAACGTCCACACTCGGAGCATGCCACGTGGCCGGCGAGCGAATCCTGCTTGTCGAGGACAACGAGAAAAATTGTAAGCTGCTCCGCAACGTCTTGCAGCTCAACGGCTACGAGGCGCGCGAGAGCGAGGCTTCCACCTCCAGGAAATGCTATCCGTCGTCCGCGAGCTTCTAGAGCGCAAGGGCAGTCAAGGCGACACCTGAGGGCACGCTCAGCCGAGCAGCTCGCGGACCTTGGCGAGCAGGGCGCGCGGGCTGTAGGGCTTGGTGACGTAGGCGTCGCAGCCGGCCGCGAACGCCTTGGCGTCGTCCCCGCTCAGCGCGAACGAGGTCACGG
>JBFEOO010000076.1:0-18573 GCA_041550555.1 Arenicellales bacterium | reverse complement strand
GGTCAGATGGTAGAGCAGGCCCACCCCCATGATCCCACCACCGATGACGACGACGCGCGCATGCGATTTCATTGTCTTCCTCTCATGTCATTGAGGTCGTCTGCCGACGAGCTCGTAGCGACGGCGCGAGCGGCCGCACTCCGGGCGCCGTCCTCGCCGATGTGCTGTACGTGGGCGGTGTCCATGGTGGAGCGCAGCACGGTCGTCCGTGGCGGCCGCGGTGCGGCGCAGTGCTTCGCCGGTTCTCCGGTCAGGACGTCGAGGTGGAGCTGGCGGCGCCGTGCCGTCCTCGCCGCTCGAGAACACGGTCGAGCCAGTCCGGATCCATCTCCGGCACCGAGGAGAGCAGCAGCTCAGTGTACTCGTGATGGGGCGGTGCAAAGATATTCTCCTTGGGTCCCTGCTCCACGATGCGGCCCTGCAGCATGACGACGACGTCGTCGGCAATCGCGCGTACAGTGGCCAGGTCGTGCGTGATGAACATATAGCCGAGATCGAGCGACTTCTGGAGACGGTCGAGAAGCTTGAGTATGCCCTCGGCGACCACCTGGTCGAGGGCCGAGGTCACCTCGTCGCAGATAATGAAGTCCGGCTCTGCCGCGAGTGCCCGTGCGATGCAGACACGCTGCTTCTGCCCGCCGGAGAGCTCCCCGGGATAACGGTCGATGAACTGTGAAGGCGTGAGCTCGATCATCTCGAGCAGCTCGCTGATGCGCCGATCCAGGTCCTGGCCTTTCAATCCGAGATAGAACGTCAACGGCCGCCCGATGATGTCACGGATACGCTGCCGCGGATTGATTGCCGTGTCCGGCATCTGATAGATCATCTGCGCGTGACGAAGCTGCTGCTTACCGCGCTTGCGGTAATCACCGGGGAGTCTCTGGTCGCGGAACAGCACGCGGCCCTCCCGGGGGGGGAGCAGCCCTGTGATGACCCGCGCGACCGTGCTCTTGCCGCTGCCCGATTCGCCCACCACCGCGACGGTACGCCCGCTGTGTATCTCGAAGTTGATGTCGTGGAGCACCGGCACCGTGCCGTACGCCGCCGTCACGTGTTCGACCCTCACCAGCGGCGTCGTTTGGGCGCGCTCGGAGAGCGTCTTGCGGAAGGTGCGCACGGCCCATAATGTCTTGGTGTAGTCCGCCCGAGGGTTCGCCATCATGGTGCGGGTATCGGCTTCCTCGACGAGCTCGCCGTAGCGCAGCACCATGATGCGATCGGCCATCTGCGCCACGACGGCGAGGTCATGGGTGATATAGATCGCGGCGGTGTTGAATTGATCGACGATGTCGCGGATCGTGCTGAGCACGTCGATCTGGGTGGTGACGTCGAGGGCCGTGGTCGGCTCATCGAAAATGATGAGATCCGGTCGGCACGCCATGGCCATCGCCGTCATTGCGCGCTGTAGCTGCCCGCCCGAAACCTGGTGCGGGTAGCGGTAGCCGATCCGCTCGGGATCCGGCAGGAGCAGGCGCCGGTAGAGATCCATGGCGTCGGTTTCCGCCGCGCTTCGGCTCTTCACACGGTGCTCTACCGGAGTCTCCGCAAACTGGTCGATCAGCCTGTGCGCGGGATTGAACGCGGCGGCGGCGCTCTGCGCCACGTAGGCGATCCGCGCCCCGCGCAGCGAGCGCCTCGTCTCCTCGGATGCCGCCATCAGATCGATGCCGGCGAAGACGATCGAGCCGCCGGAGATCCGGCAGCCGGATCGGGCGAACGCCATGGCGGCCAATCCCACGGTCGACTTGCCGGCGCCCGATTCTCCGATGAGGCCCAGCACCTCGCCGCGGTGCAGCGTGACGTCGATCCCCTTGACGATCTGGTTCCAGGTCTCGTCGACCTGGCCCTCGATGCGCAGCCCGCGCATCTCGAGCACGACCTCGCTCGCGCGCGGCGCGCCCTGATCAGCGCTCATCTCTCAAGCCGCTCGCCTTGTGCAGGAACCAGTCGACGACGAAGTTGACCGCCACCGTCAGCAGCGCGATCGCCGCCGCCGGCAGCAGCGGGGTGATGTCACCGTAGGTGATCAGCGTCGCGTTGTCCCGCACCATGGAACCCCAATCGGCGGTGGGGGGCTGTATGCCGAGGCCGAGAAAGCTAAGTGCCGCAATCGTCAAAAACACGAAACAGAAGCGCAGACCGAACTCGGCGACCAGCGGCGGCATGATGTTCGGCAGCACCTCGCGGATCGTTATCCAGCCGATGCCTTCCCCGCGCAGCCGCGCCGCTTCGACGAAGTCCATCACGGCCACGTTGAAGCTGACCGCGCGGGCGAGACGGAACACGCGCGTCGAGTCGAGCACCGCGATTATGGCGATCAGCACGGGAATCGAGGTGCCGAAGATGGTCAGCAGCAGCAGCGCGAAGATGAGCTGCGGAATGGCCATGAGGATATCCACGAGACGACTCAGACCCTGGTCGATCCAGCCGCTGAACACCGCGGCGAGTATGCCGCCGATGCCGCCGATCAGAAACGCGAGACACGTTGTAACCAGGGCGATGCCGATCGTGTTGCGAGCGCCGTAGAGCAGGCGGGTCAAGGTGTCGCGGCCGAGATTGTCGGTGCCGAGCAGAAACGGCGTGCCCCACGGCTCGAACTCCGAGCCGACGACCTCCGACTCCCCGTACGGCGTGAGCACGGGGGCGAAGATAGCAACGAACACGTAGGCGAGGATGACGAGTAGGCCGAGCTGGGCCGTCCAGGGGGCTGTTCGCAGGGCGCGCCGGACCGCGCTCCGGCGAGGCTCCCTCGGTGGGGGAGGTGGCAGGGCGTCCGCCGTCTGACCCACGGTCGTCGCATTGGGCGCGCTCATCGCGGGTGCAGCAGCCGCGGATTGGTGACGATGGACACGACGTCAGCGGTGAGATTCAGAACGATGTAGGTGGCGGCGAAAATCAGGCTGCAGGCCTGCACCACCGGGATGTCCCGCTTCTGGACCGAATCGACGATGAGCTGACCGAGTCCGGGATAGACGAACACGACCTCCACCACGACCACGCCGACGATCAGGTAGGCGAGGTTGATGGCGATCACGTTGGCGATCGGCGCCCAGGCGTTGGGCAGCGCGTGACGCAGTATGACGTGCGAGCGCTTCAGGCCTTTCAGATTGGCCATTTCGATGTAAGGGCTCGCGAGCAGACCGATGATGGCCGCCCGGGTCATGCGCATCATGTACGCGACGACGACCAGCGTCAGCGTCAGGGCCGGCAGCAGGCACTGATAGACGCGTTCCCAGAAAGGTGTGTCCGGGCTGACGTTGCTCAGGCTAGGAAACCAGCCCGTCTTGACCGAGAAGAACAAGATCAATATGTACGCGATAAAGAATTCCGGAAACGAGATCGACGACAGCGTGACCACGTTGACCAGACGGTCGTAGAAGCTATTGCGGTACAGGGCCGCCAGTATGCCGAGCGCCAGCGCCACCGGCACGGCGATCAACGCGGCAACCAGGGCCAGAAAAAGCGTGTTGGCGAGTCGCACGCCGATCAGCTCGGCGATCTCGCGCTTGTTGGCCAGCGACGTGCCGAAGTCGCCCTGCAGCACGCCGCCCAGCCATTGGACGTAGCGCGTGTGCGGCGGCAGGTCGAGGCCGAGCTCGCGGCGGAAGGCAGCGACCGTCTCAGGGGTAGCGGCCTGCCCGAGAATCTCCTGGGCGAGATCGCCGGGCAGCAGCTCGACGCCGAGGAAGATGATCAGGGAAACGGCGAACAGGACAATCAGGCCCAGCGCCAGGCGCTGGGCCACGATCTTGCCGATTGCCCCCATGTACGGGAGGATGCGCTACGACTCAAGCCACCAGCGTTCGAGGCTGCGCAGGCCGTCGAGGTCCCAGTTGGACCCGATCGTGCCGTGTCCGACCTTGGTGCTCAGCGCGTTCACGTAGCTTGCGTACATGGGAACGATCACCCCACCGTCGTCGCGGACGATCTGCTGCATCTCGTAGTACATGTTGCGCCGCTTGCTGTCGTCGAGCTCGGCGCGGGCGGCGACCAGCAGCTCGTTGAAGCGCTTGTGCGACCAGTGGGAATCATTCCAGTTTGCGCCTTCGGCATAGGCGATCGAGAACATCCAGTCCTCGGTGGGGCGGCCGCCCCAGAACACCATGGTGAACGGTTTCACCAGCCACACGTTGGACCAGTAGCCGTCGTTGGGCTCGCGCACGACGTTGATCTCGATACCCGCCTTCGCTGCCTGCTCCTTGTAGAGCACCGCTGCGTCCACGGCGCCGGCGAAAGCGGCGTCGGCCGCTGAGAGGTCGACCTTGAGGGATGTCATGCCGGCCTTTTTGAGATGAAACTTCGCCTGCTCCGGATCGTAGGCCCGCTGCTCGAGATCCTTGTTGAAGAACCGGTTGGCCGGACTGATGGGGTGGTCGTTGGCCACCTCGCCGTAGCCGCGGAGAACCGTCTTCACGATCTGCTCGCGATCGATGCCCAACTTCAGGGCCAGCCGCACGTGGTTGTTGTCGTACGGCGCGACGTCGGTGTGCATCGCCATCGTGTAGTGCTGCGTGCCGGTGATCTGAGTCACCTCGATGTCATTGTTGCGCTTGAGAAGGTGGACGGTCTTCAGATCGCAGCGATCCATGGCATGGATCTGACCCGTGGTCAGAGCGTTGGTGCGCGCCGCCACGTCCTTGATTGCCAGGACCTCCGCCGAGTCGAAGTGGCCGCGGCCTTGCTTCCAGTAGTTCTCGTTACGCTCGAGCTCGGTGTTCACGCCGGGCTCGTATCTCTTGAGCTTCATGGCGCCGGCGCCGATGCCGGAGCTCGGGTCGACCTTGCCGTCCTGCGCCGGCATAACGGGCAGGTGATAATCCGTCATGATGTACGGAAAGTCGGCGTTGCCACCCGTGAGAGTGAAGACGACGACGTGCTTGCCGTCGGCCTTGATGTCCTCGATCTGGTCGACGACGCCTTTCGCCGCCGACTTAGAGTCTTCGCCGCGATGGTGGTTGTAGGAGGCGATGACGTCCTCTGCTTCGACGGACTTGCCGTTGTGAAACTCGAGCCCCTGTCGCAGCGTGATCGTCCATACCTTGGCGTCAGGCGTCGGCTCTACGGTCTCGGCGAGCTCGGGGATCGCTTTGCTCTCGGTGTCGACCTCCATCAAGAAGCCGTGAATGCCGTGGCCGACGGTCTGCATGTAGCCGTCGGCATACGTTGCCGGGTCGAGCGAGTCCGTCGTGGACCCCGCAGCGATACCCCATTTGAAGTGACCGCCCCGCTTCGGCGTCGCGGCAGAGGCCGTACCGCCAAAGAGCGACGGCACCGCCGCCCCAAGGCCGAGGGCCGAGACGCGTGCGAGAAAATCGCGGCGACTGATCTCGCCACGAGACAGCAAACGCTCGAGTTTCTTCAGCTCTGACATGATCGTCTCCTCCAGGGTGAACGAGATGAGAAGTGCAGATTTCTTTTGTGGGTCGTGTGTGTCATATCCGGGAAAAGCACTGCGCCGCAGTCCGCCCAGGCAATGTCGTCGCAAAAGCTACTATAAACACCACCCCGGGGGAATGACCACGAGCGCAATGGTCGCCTGACAGCAGCCGGGCGCCGTCTGATTTGCCTAATCCGAACAACGAGTTGGAGAGCGCGTTTCGTTCTGACACGGCGCCCGCCGCGGTGGGGGCTCGTGCGCCGACTCGACGGCACTGCGCTTTCCAGGCGCGCGCAGCGCTGCTCCCGCTCGGCAAGCGGTCAGCGGTGCGTCGGCGCGGCGCTCGTCGCGCGGACGACGACGCCGGGCGAACACGACATGGGCGATCGGGTGCAACGGTTCAGGCCAAGACGCGGTACCGACCGAATGGGCAAGCGGGGCCAGCTCCGCTCCCGGCGTCGATGGACGCATGCTGTCCGGCAGCGGGAAAGCTTCTGCGGTGCTGCGCGGTCGAATGCGCCAGGTGATGTTTTTTCGGCACGGCGCCCGCCAGCGTCTCCTTGGTGGCGACGTTGGCCCGGGCGTGACGAATGAGCGTATGGCTGGTTCCTCGCGGATGCCGCATCGCGTCTTCGCGTTCCTTCGGGAAATGTCGCATAATCTCGCCCCCGCGCTCTCCGACGACTCTTCCAATGGCTCAGTACATCTACACGATGATCGGTGTAGGCAAGATCGTGCCGCCTCGACGGCAGATCCTGCGTGACATCTCGCTGTCGTTCTTCCCCGGCGCCAAGATCGGCGTGCTCGGGCTGAACGGATCGGGGAAATCGTCGCTGCTTCGAATCATGGCGGGTATCGATACGGAGTTCGACGGCGAGGCCCGGCCACAACCGGGAATCTCGATCGGGTACCTTGCGCAGGAGCCGCAGCTCGATGCCGCGCTGGACGTGCGCGGCAACGTCGAGCAGGCCTTCGTGCGGGTCAAGGCCGCGCTGACGGAGCTCGAGGAGGTCTACGGGGCGTATGCCGAGCCCGACGCCGACTTCGACAGGCTCGCCCAGCGTCAGGCGGGGCTCGAGGCTATCGTGCAGGCGTCGGACGGGCATGATCTCGACCGTCATCTCGAGATCGCCGCGGACTCGCTGCGGTTGCCGCCCTGGGACGCGGACGTCACCCAGCTCTCGGGGGGCGAGCGGCGGCGCGTTGCGCTGTGCCGGCTGCTGTTGGAGCGGCCGGACATGTTGCTGCTCGACGAGCCGACCAACCACCTCGACGCCGAATCGGTCGCGTGGCTGGAGCACTTTCTGCACGATTATCCCGGCACCGTCATCGCCGTAACGCATGATCGCTATTTTCTCGACAACGTGGCCGGCTGGATCCTGGAGCTCGATCGCGGCCATGGCATCCCGTGGCAGGGCAACTACTCGTCCTGGCTCGAGCAGAAGGAGCGCCGGCTCGCGCAGGAGCAGGCCCGCGAGGCGGCCCGCATCAAGGCGCTGGCCCACGAGCTCGAATGGGTTCGCGCCAACGCCAAGGCGCGCCAGGCCAAGGCCAAGGCGCGCCTGCGCCGCTTCGACGAGCTGCAGAGCAGCGAGTTCCAGAAGCGCAACGAGACCAACGAGATCTACATACCGCCGGGCGAGCGACTCGGGGATCTGGTCATCGAGGCCGAGAGACTGACGAAGGCCTACGGCGAGCGGCTGTTGTTCGAGGCACTGTCAATGACGGTGCCGCCGGGGGCGATCGTCGGCGTGATCGGCGGCAACGGTGCGGGCAAGACGACGCTGTTTCGCATTCTCAGCGGGCAGGAGCGCGCCGATGGCGGAGAGCTGCGCATCGGACCGACAGTCCAGCTCGCCTATGTCGATCAGAGTCGTGACGCGCTCGACGGTGCCAAGACCGTCTGGGAAGAGATCAGCGAAAGCCAGGAAATACTCACGGTCGGCCGGTTCGAGATGCCCTCGCGGGCGTATGTCAGCCGTTTCAACTTCAAGGGCACCGACCAGCAGAAACGCGTCGGCGATCTGTCCGGCGGCGAACGCAATCGAGTCCATCTTGCCAAGCTGCTGAAATCGGGTGCCAACGTGCTGCTGCTCGACGAGCCGACCAATGATCTCGACGTCGAGACGCTGCGCGCGCTGGAAGAGGCGCTGCTGATCTTTCCAGGGTCCGTCATCGTCATCAGCCACGATCGCTGGTTCCTGGATCGCATCGCTACCCACATACTGGCCTTCGAAGGCGATTCGAAGGCGGTCTGGTTCGAAGGCAACTACGCGGACTACGAAGCGGACCGGCGCCGTCGGCTGGGCGATGACGCACAACGCCCGCACCGAATGCGCTACCGGCGCATCACGGCCTGAGTCGCTCGCCGCCCGCCGAGACGTCGAGCGGGCCGACCTTCAACAGGGCGTGCGGCGAGGGGGTCCGCCGTCCGCGATGCCCGCGCCGGATCACAGCCGCTCGATGCCCGCCCGGTACGCCGCCGCTTCGCACATCGGGCAGGGGCGCGACGAGGAGTGCAGCTCGCAACTGGACAACTCGCGGGTTGCCAGCCGGCGCGCGGCGTCGCGGATGGCCTCCATCTCGGCACGGCCGCTCGGATCCTGATTGACGACCACTCGGCTGGGCGACTGGCCTACGAGGCGACCGTCCTCGACCGCGACGGCGCCGTAGGGCTGATCGCCGCTCGCCAGCGCGTGCCGGCGCACGGCGAACGCCCGCCGCATCCACTGCGCGGTGTCCGCGCCAGGCGGTTGCGGCAGGGCGTCGCGGGCGGCGGCTTCCCCGTCCGCGGCGGAGGCTGGCACGGCCAACGCGGCCGCCGGTGCGAGCTCGATCCAGCGCCGCACGAACGCGCGCCTGGTGCGGTCGACTCGGCGATCTTCCCATTCGGTCATGGCGGTCTTGCCTGCTGTCTGTGCGAGTGCCTGCGCGGCTACGATGCGCTCGCGTCTGCGGGATCGTCACGGCGCTGGTGAAGTCGTGATCCAGCGCAGCAGCGGTCCTGCCAGGGCGCCCGCCGCGATGAAGCTGTCGAAGCGATCGAGGATACCCCCTTGCCCCGGTAGTATCGCGCCGAAGTCCTTGATACCGACGCGTCGCTTCAGCCACGACGCACAAAGGTCTCCGGCCAGCGCGCAGACGGCGATCACCGCACCCGCCAGCAACGCGGCCGGGATCGCGATGCCGGCCGACGTGCCGAGCAGCACGGCGATCACCATGGCGCCGACGATCCCGCCGTAGAGCCCCTCGAAGGTTTTGCGGGGGCTCACCCGCGGCGCCAGCGGCCGGCGGCCGGCCAGTTGCCCGACCACCTGGCTGAAGCCGTCGAAGGCTGCCACCACCAGGTAGAGGAAGACCGCCGCGAGCGGCGGCAGCGTAAGTATCGAAACCATGAAGGCCACGGCAACGATCAGGTAAACCACCTTGATCGATCGCCGCTCCCCGTCGCCCTGCAGCCGCGCGATCGCACGGCGAATCTCCCAGGCGCCGCCGGCGGTGATCAGCAAGGCAAGGAGCAGCAGCCAGCTGCGGCCAAGCAGCGCCGCCGCGACGACGAGATGCACGACGAGAAAATACGTTGCAAACTTGAGCCAGCGCGCACGTCGTTCCTCGACCGCGACCGAGCGGCTGCTGAACGCAATGAGGACGGCACCGACGCCAAAGACGCCGAGCGTGAGCGCCGGGATCCAGGCGGGCGTCATCGGGCGCGTATCTGGCAGGTGAGGGCGGCCCGAGAACACGATGCGGTCAGCGCCGAGACATCGGCAATCAGCTCACCGTCGAGCACCACCGCCAGCGGTCGGGCGAATTCCACTCGCAGCTGCGTGGTCTGCCAGCGCTGGACCGGGTCGTAGCGGCCGACGCCGGTCAGCATCGAGAGGTTGTGCAGCAGCTGGCTCTGCCATGCCGCTCCTTGTCCCGCCACATCCATGCGGCCGTCGTCGCGAGCTGCGTCGGGGAAAGCGAAAAAATTGGCGAGGTAACGCGTGTTGTTGACGACCAAGCCCGTGTAGGCGCAATCCGCGACGGCGTGATCAGGGCTCATCACCCGCATGTGACTCCGGCGCGGCAGCGTCATAGTGGCGGCGATCGCGTAGGCTGCTACGCCTAAGCGGGTCAAGCGTGCCGCCCTCGTCACGACATCGGCCACGTAGCCCACCGCCACCGTGCTCGCCGACAGAAATGCGCTCGTGCCCCTCGATGTCGATTCGACGGTCACGGCCATAAGGTCGACGGGGGTTGGCCGGCCTTCGGCCAGGGCGGCGAGCGCCGCCGACAGGCTGTCAACGCCGAGCTCGCGGGCAAGCGAGTTGCCTCCGCCGGCGGGTACGACGGCCAGACGTTGCCGAGTCCGGTCCATGCCCGCCAGAACCTCGAAAATTGTGCCATCGCCGCCGACCACCAAGACGCCGTCGTAGTGATGTGCAGCCCTGGCGATCAGCGTTGCGTGACCGGGTGACTGGGTGTGCTCGATGTCGTCGACGAGGTCGCTGACCTGCTGCAGGTAGCGGCTTCGGCTCCGCTGTCTGCACAGCCGCCGGGCGTGGGGATTGACGATAGCGAGCCAGCGCATCACGAGGCGTCGCGACGTGCTCTCAGCACCCAGTAGAGGCCGCGCACATCGGAAGTCCATTGTGCAAGCAGAGCGATCAGCACGAGCTCCTCGATCAGCGCGAGCAGGATCACTGCGACCGCGGTGTAGAAAAGCCACGATTTCACGCCCCACAGAAAAAGCACGGCGAGAAAGGCGGCCATCACGTAAGCCGCCGCTCGACTCGTGTAGGTGTGAAAGCTGGCCACGCGTCCGTAACGATAGTAGCCGACGGCCACATTGAACGCCCACAGACTGAGCACCAGCAGGAATACCACCGCATTGGCGCGGACGAAGGGCTCGTGAAACGACCACACGCCGTAGATGACGGCGAGCTGCAGAGAGAGATCCGCAGCCGAGTCGAGTAGTGCCCCCGTCTTCGAGGTGACTCCGGCCGCGCGCGCGATGAGGCCGTCGATGGCGTCACTCAGGAAAGCGGCGATCATCAGCCACGCGAACGGCCGTTGATGGTTGGCGAGAGCCAGACCGATCAGCACCGGGACGCAAGCGAGGCGAGCTGCCGAGAGGACGTTGGGGATGTGGCGTAGCGGTGAGGTTGGCATGAGCAGCGAACTCCCTGTAAGCACCTTGCGGCAAACGTTCGCCGCGGACGCCTGTCACGGTCGCACGCGCCGTCCGCTTCGTCGGGGGACCCGAGGAGCGCGCGGTCGAGACTCAAAGACGCTCACGACAGAGCGCGCCCCCGGGCGAGCCGTGCGTGGGCGTCGGCGAAGTCGCCGGAGCACATGGCGCCAATGATCGACACTTCTCCGGCGAGGCAGACAGAGGCTGTCAGCTCGGCAAGCGCACGGGCGGCATTGGTCCCCTCGAGGCCGAGGATGTTCAAACAGGCGCGTTGACTCGGCAGGCCGCTGCCGCCGCCAACGGTGCCGACGACGAGGTTGGGCATGCTCACCGATGCGTAGAGGTCGCCCGCATCGGTCTGCTCGATGCGCGTCGTGCCGACGGCGGCCTCGGCCACACACGCCGCGTCCTGCCCCAGGGCGATAAACAGCGCCGCCAGGCCATTGGCAAGGTGGCCCTGCACGCCAAGCGAACCCGAGAGCACTCCACCCATCATCGCCTTGCGTGACAAATCCGCCATCTGCTCGGGTGTCGTGCGCAAAAATCTTTTCACGAGGTCGGCCCCGATGGTTACCTCGGCGGTGGCTTTGCGTCCCCGCACGCGCTGCAGGGATAACGCGGTCGCCTTCTTGTCACCCGAGAGATTGCCTTCGAGGTACGATGCTCTCGGTCGCACCGGGGTGGCCGAGAGAATCCATTCGAGCGCTGCATTCGTCGCGAACGTCACCATGTTCTGCCCCGCAGCATCGCCGGTCGTATACTCGAACAACAGGTAGACGTTGTTGCCGTCGACGGCGAAGTCGAGATCGACGAGTCGACAGTGACGGCTGGTTTGCTCGGCGACAGTGGTCGCCTGTTCGCGATTTTTCAGCAGCCACTCGATGAATCTGCCGAGTTCGGCGAGATTGGCGAAACAGAGCACGGGGGATCGTCCCAACGCCTCGCCGAGCAGCATCGCGCTGGCGCCGCCCGCTGCGCTGACGAGCGCCGAGCCTCGGTTGTAAGAGGCCACCAACGCCGCTTCGGTCGTGGCCAGTGGCACGTAGTAGTCGCCCTGGGCGAAGAATCCGTTGATCCTGATGGGTCCGACGACCCCGACCGGCAGCTTCACCGTTCCAATGAAGTTCTCGATATTACGAGCGTAACAGTGCATTTGCGCTCGCGTGTGCGGGTCCAGAAGCTGGGCTTGGGTCTGCGGGTCGGTGTCTAAGACCGCCCACCGCCGTGCCACAGTGTCCGGCGTAATGTCGCTGCGGTTGGGGAGCCGCCGCCGCAGTGCGTGTCGCTTGGGACGCAGCCGCTCGGCGAGCTCCTCGAGACTGCGCTGGCGTAGCAGACTGGCGATATAGGGCGCGACGCGTCGGTAGCTGATTGTCACGGGCGGGAGTATCCAACTCTATTTGGGGCGGGCTTAGGGGGCCTCAGTGGACGCGGCCGGTCGCCGTCGTCGCCCCGTCCGCGCGTGCCAGCGTCGGCGCACCGGCAGGGTGAGCGAAGCATACCCTCACCCGCGCCGGCCACCAAGGCAGAAGTCGCATTACACGCCGGTCAGCTCGACCAGCCAAAGCGTCAGCCAGGGCATGTAGGTGATGAGCAGCACGGCGGCCAGCAGGATCACGACGTAGGGCAGTGTGCATCGGTACAACCAGGGCAGCGTCCGCTTGAAACGGTAGGCGGAGAGAAACAGGTTCTCTCCCATCGGCGGCATCAGGTAGCCCAGCTGGGCGTTGGCGAGGAAGATGATACCGAGATGGACGGGATCGATGCCGTAGGCGCTAGCCATCGGCGCGATCAGCGGGACGATGACGATGATCGCCGAGTAGATGTCCATCAGCGCGCCGACCACGATGAGCAGCAGATTGACGGCGAGCAGGAACAGAATCGGCGAGCGGATCCACTCCTGTACGAATTCGAGAGCCAGCATCGGCACCTGCGCCAGAATGAGGTAGTTGGTCAGGCCCAGTGCGACGCCGAGAATGATCATGAAGCCGCCTATCATTGTCGCGCTCTCCACCGCCACCCGCGCCAGATCTCTTGCTGCGTCGAGTTCTCTGAATACGATGAACTGCAGCACGAGCGCGTACATCACGGTCAGAGCGGACGCCTCGACCAGCGTGGCAAAGCCACCGAACAGGCTGTAGAGAACAATCACCGGAAGCAGGAGCTCCCACTTCGCGTGCCACAGCGCGGCGAGCAGCTCGCGCGGGCGGAAGGGCGTGCGTGGCGCGCCGGCGCGCCAGCCGCTGCGCGCACCCCAGGCGGCCACCACGAGCACGAGCAGCACGCCCGGCAGCAGCCCGCCGACGAACAGGCGGTCGAGCTCGACCTCTGCGTAGTAGGCATAGAGAATCACCGGCAAGCTCGGCGGGAACAGCACTCCGATGGATCCCGAGACGGTGACCAGACCGATCGCATTGCGCTCGGTGTAGCGGCCCTTCACGAGCATGGGCAGCAACAGGCCGCCCATGGCCAGAATGGTGATCCCCGACGCCCCGGTCAGCGGCGTGAAAAACGCCAGTACGAGAGTGGTTACGATGGCCAAACCACCTGGCATCCAGCCGACCAGTGCGCTGCAGAAGCGCAGCAGCCGCTGGCTCGAACCGCCTTCGGCAAGGATATAGCCGGCGAGGGTGAACAGCGGGATGGCCGGCAGCATCGGCGAGGTGCTCATACGGTACGCTTCGCCGGGGACGGCCGATGCAGGAATGCCGTCGTGCCAGAAGAGCAGCAGCGCGACACCGCCGATAACAGCGAAGATCGGCAGCCCCAGTGCGGTGGCCGCGACGAGCGCCAACGAGGCAGGCAGCACCAGACCGGCCGCCGGAAGATCGGGCCACAGCAGCATGGCCAGGGGCACGACGCAACCCGAGGCGACCGCGAAACGCACGCCGCCGCGGTCGGATCCGTGCTGGACGAGGCGCGCGGCGATCAGTGCAAACCCGAGCGGCATGATCCCGGAGAAGAGCCACACCGGGATCCCCCAGGCGACGATGTCCCCGTACTCGCGGTCCACTCGCGTGAGTTCGAGGCTCGCCAGCAGCAGGCAACCGGTGACGGCCACCGCCAGCCACGCGGTCCCCGCGCGCACCACCGTCTGCACGCGGGCGGGCAAGAAGCTCGCCGTCGACAGCGCCAGCAGCTGGTCCGAGCGCGCCGCCAGGGCGGCGCCCAGGAATGTGATCCACAGTGTGAGGTGCTGAACGAGGGGAATCGAGCCGGCGATGCCGCCGTCGAATCCCTCACGGGTCACCAGCTCTATCAGTGGCACCGTGGCCATGGCCGCGAGCACGACGAGCACGAGCCCGTTCTCGAGCCGGCGCCCCGCCGAGCGCATCCTGCCGGTGCGCGCTGCGCTCGTCATCGTTGTCCGCCGGCATGCCAACGGCTTCGGGGAAAGGCGGTCGACTGTCGACCCGCCTGCGCCTCCATCGCGCGTGTGCCGTGCGTCACTGCCCCCTCTGCCTCCGGCGCCGTTGCCGTTCTCGAAGATGGATTATGCTACCGTACGCATCCGCAGACGCGATCGCTGACGGCCAATTATGACGCAGAACAACAACGCGGAGTTCGCGGCGCCGCCCGCGGTATCCGATCCGGCAACGCCGCTCCGCGGCTGTCGGCGCCGATACGACGCCATGTCCCCGCGTGCGCGCTACCCCGTTCTGGCGCTGGGTGCGCTGCTCGTGCTCTCGAGCTGCTCCTTCAAGCGCATAGCGCTCGACGAGATCGGCGATATGCTCTCCGCCGGCGACTCCGTCTACACGGCCGACGACGATATCGTTCTCGTCGGCGGCGCCTTGCCGTTCAGCCTCAAGCTGGTCGAGAGCCTGCTGGCCGAATCGCCGGACCACGTCGGGCTGCTGCTCACCGCCTGTCGCGGGTTCGTTCTGTACAGCTATGCCTATGTCGATCTCGAAGCCGAGCGCCGGGTGAGCGACGACCTCGACAGCGCCAATGAGCTGCGCGCGCGCGCACGCCGGTTGTATCTGCGCGGCCACGCCTACGGCGTGCGGGCTCTGGAGCAGGGTTATCCGCGCTTCGCCGCGACGCTGGCCAAGAATCCGCCGGCGGCCGCGGACATGGTCACGGCGCAGCACGTGGAGCGTGACGTCGAGGCGCTTTACTGCGTGGCGGCGTCGCTGGCGCTGGCGATCTCGGCGTCGCGCACCGACGTGGCCATGCTGGCGCGGCTCGAAGAAGTGGAGGTGCTGATCGACAGGGCGCTCGCGCTCGACGAGTCGTGGAACGATGGGGCGCTGCACGAGCTGGCCATTCAGTGGGCGGTGGCGCGGCGCGGCACGCCCGACGCCGATGCCGTTCGACGGCACTTCGAGCGGGCGCTCGAGCTGTCGCGCGGATCGCGTGCCGGGGTCTACGTCGCCTATGCCGAGGCCATCGCGCTGCCCGCGCAGAAGCGGGCCGAGTTCGAGGCATTGCTCGAGCAGGCCCTGGCGGTCGATCCCTTCGCCGACCCCGACAACCGTCTCCTCAATCGCGTCGCCCAGCGCCGGGCGCGCTGGCTGTTGCAACGGGCCGATGAGCTCTTTCTGTGACACGCGGCGCCGGCTCGGGCGCATGATCGCCGGCAGCAGTGCGGTCGTGCTCGGCGTCGCACTGATGTTCTGCCCGCCGCATGCGGCGGCGGGCGAACCGCTGGTCGTGACCATGGGCACCATCGCGCCGGAGGGCTCGATATGGCACGAGGCCATGCTCAGGATACGCGAGCAGTGGCGAACGCTCTCCGGCGGTGAGGTGGAGCTCAGGATCTATGCGGGCGGGGTGCTCGGGGGCGAAGCGGAGATGGTTCGGAAAGTCCGCCGCCGCGGCCTGGATGCCATCACCATATCGGGTTCGGGATTGACACACATCGACAGCAGCCTCGACTGTCTCAATGCGCCGATGACGTTCGACACCTACGAGGAGCTCGAATACGTCAGGGATGCCGTGGCGCCCATGCTCGAGCGCCGGCTCGCGAAGAAGCGATTCATGGTGCTGGGGTGGGCTGAAGCGGGGTGGGTCTACTTCTTTGCGAAGGAGCCCGTGCGCACGCCGGCGGATCTGCGTCGCCTCCGTCTGTGGACGTCGGCGGGGCATCCGGAGACGGAGCAACTGTTCAAGGAGCTCGGCTTCAAAGTCGTCCCGCTGCCGGCGACGGACATGCTTACCGGTCTACAGACAGGCCTCATCGACGCCATCGATGTGCCGCCGCTTTTTGCGCTCCTCGATCGCAGCTACCAGATCGCAAAGTACATGACCGACCTGCGCTTCGCGCCGCTGAACGCGGCCACCGTCATCCGAGTCGACGTCTGGGAACGGGTGCCGGAGACCTACCGGACCGAGCTGCGCGAGGCGGCCCGCAAGGTCGCGCGCCGGCTGCGGGCCGATATCCGCCAGGCCGATCGCGATGCGATTGCCGAGATGACCGCGCGTGGGCTCGAGGTCGTCGCCCTCGATGCGTCCGAGGTCGAGGTCTGGAAAGCTACGGCCGAGAAGGCGTATCCCGGGCTCGAATGCAACCTCAAGCATCCGGCGCTGTTCCAGGACATGCTGCGCCTGCGCGACGAGCATCGACGGCAGTGACGTGGCGCCGGAGTCTCGTCGTTGACCTGAGCGCCCGCAGATAGGATCATGTCGGGCGTCGGCGGTTTCGCGTCCTACTCCGTGCATCGTCGCGGAGCGGGCTTGGCGCGTCCCGATCGCGTTGCGGCGCAACCGTAGAAACCAACAACTCTCAACGAGACCACTAGGGCAGGAGACGGGTTATGGATCGTCGTTCATTCTTGAGCAAGGCTGGTGTGGCCGCCGGTGCAACCGTGGCCGCTTCAACGCTGAGCGCGCCGGCCATCGCGCAGTCGCGCAAGGAGTTGGTGATCGTCTCGACCTGGGGCCGTGATTTCCCGGGGCTGGGCACCAGCGCGCAGCGTCTCGCGCAGCGCATCACGGACCTCACCGACGGCCGGATCACGGTTCAGTATTTTGCTGCAGGCGAGCGCGTCGGCGCTTTCGATGCTTTCGACGAGGTCGCCAACGGCAACGCGCAGGCGTATATCGCGGCGGATTACTACTGGAAGGGCAAGCATCCCGGCTGGGCCTTCTTCACCTCCGTGCCGTTTGGTCTCACCTACACGGAGATGGGCTCCTGGATACATTATCTCGGTGGGCAGGATCTGTGGGACGAGCTGGCCGACGGCTTCGGTCTGAAGTGCCTGCCTGCCGGTAATACAGGCGTTCAAATGGGCGGCTGGTTCCGCAAGGAGATCGAAAGCGTGGACGATCTCAAGGGCCTGAAGATGCGCATCCCCGGTCTGGGCGGCGACGTCATGGCCAAAGTGGGCGCATCGCCGGTGTCGCTGCCGGGAGCGCAGATTTACGAGAACCTCGTGTCCGGCGCCATCGACGCGACCGAGTGGGTGGGCCCATGGAACGATTATTTCCTCAAGTTCTACGAGGCCGCCAAGTACTACTACTACCCCGGTATGCATGAGCCGGGCGGCTTCATCTCGTTCGGCCTCAACAAGAGCTGGTGGAGCGGTCTTTCCAACAGCGAACAGCTGATCATCACCTCGGCCTGTCATCAGGAGTGCGAGCTCATGATGTCGGAGGTCAACGCCAACAACGGCACCTACCTGAAAAGGCTGGTCGACGAGCACGGCGTGGAGCTGCGCGAGTTCAGCGACGAGATCTTCGAGAGCTTCGGCGAGGCCGCCGAGGAGGTCACCGAGGAGACGCGTGCGCACAGCGACCTCGCGAATCGCATCGTGGACAGCTTCGAGGCTGCCCGATCGAACGTCGCCGGCTGGTTGAAGCTCTCCGACGTCGCCTACTCGCTCAAGCGGAACCGCGTCCTGGGCATCTGAGCAGGTCCGGCGCCGCTGGCAAGTCGTACTCACTCGACGTCGCGCACGGGACGGGGCTGCCGCCTCGTCCCATGATGCCCGGGCTGTTCGATTCATGGCAACGGTCTCCTCTGCCGCGCCGGAGCGTGACGACACGCCCAGGCTGATCAGCGCGCTGGCGCGGATGGTCGCCTGGACGCTGGTAGCGGTGCTGTTCGCGTTTCTGGTCAATGTCTATCTGACGTTCTGGGTCGGTTGGCCGGGGCCGGCTGCGGCGCTGGGCTCGGAGGCGGGCGGTGCAGCCTGGCTGCAGGTTGCGCTGTACGGGGCGGCTGTTGCCGGTGCGGCGTTGTTCGTGGTTGCCAGTCCGTCACGCGGGCTGCGCCAGGACAACCTCGCCATCACGGCAATCGCCGCCTACATTGCACGCTTCGCTTTCTGGACCGTGTTGTTGGTTGGTCTGGCCGATGCGGTGGTCTCCTTTCTGAGGGTCGAGGAGCTGCTCGTGCCCCTCGTTGGCGAGCAGCTCACGCAGGATCTCGGCCGCAGTCAGTTCCGCGGCGTCTACCTCCACCTGCCGCTCATCGCAGTGTCGCTGGCGCTGGCCGCCTTGACGCGCACCCTTGGCTTCACCTGGCTCGCCGTGCTGGTCGTTATCGCCGAGCTGCAGATCGTCATCTCCCGGTTCGTCTTCTCCTACGAGCAGGCTTTCATGGGGGACCTGGTGCGCTTCTGGTACGCGGGCCTGTTTCTGTTCTCGAGCGCCTACACGCTGATCGAGGACGGACACGTACGCGTCGATGTGCTCTATCACGGCTTCTCGGACCGCACTCGAGGTATGGTCAACGCGTTGGGAGCGTTGTTGCTCGGGCTGCCGCTCTGTTGGGTGGTCCTCGTCATCGGTTTGGGACACGGGTCGAGCGTGGTCACCGGGCCGTTGCTCAACTTCGAGGTGTCGCAGTCCGGTTTCGGCATGTATGTGAAGTACCTGATGGCGGGGATGCTCGGCATCTTCGCCATTACCATGGCGATTCAGTTCTCAGGGTCTCTTCTCGAGGGTGTGGCGGATTTCTACGGCGCCGCCGGGAAGCGTAAGCACGACTCCGACGCCGTGGCAGCTGCCTGAGGCACAGCGGGACGCCCTCATGGAGCTCTTCTTTCTGGTAATGCTGATCGTGGTGATG
>JBFEOO010000075.1:0-18783 GCA_041550555.1 Arenicellales bacterium | reverse complement strand
TCCGGCGTCATCTGCCAGTACTCCAGATAGCCGGACTCGCGGATGAGCTTCAGTACGTATTGTGCCTGCGGATCCAAGGTCATCGCGTGACTACCTGTGCTGGGAGCGGCGCTCGTAGGCTATCGTTCGACGCGCCGCTGTCTCGGGGACAATGCCCGCCGTCGCGATGCGGCCGACTTGCGCCGCAGGGGGGTCGGGCGTCATGGACCCCCCGCCGTTTCCTGCCAGCGCCACCGACACAGCCGGGGCCCGCGCCGGGCAACCGCCCGCCGCGCGACCAGGCGGCCAGCCCCGTGGATGTGCCGGCTGTCTTGACTGTAACAGATTTCCCACGCCCTCTTGAGCCGCGAGCCGCTGCCATCGGTGCGCAGGCGTCGTTGCCCGAGGGCGGTCGGGGTGGGGTTGCGGTCGCGGCCCGCCCCCGACCCGTTAGCACCATCGCTTGACGCCCCGGCAGGCCACATTGGTGAATAATGCCGTCCGATGGTCACCGCGAGATGAACAGTCCGATCGCCAACGCCCCGCCCCCTGCCGTCTGGCAGCACCTCACGCCGGCCGTGTTCGTGGTGCTGTGGAGCACCGGCTTCATCGGCGCCAAGTACGGCCTGCCCTACGCGGAGCCGTTCACGTTCCTGCTGCTGCGCTTCGCCATCGTCAGCGGTCTGCTGCTGCTGGCGGTGCCCGCGCTGGACGTGCGCTGGCCGCACTCGCCCCGCGCCATCCTGCACATCGTGAT
Source organism: Arenicellales bacterium (assembly GCA_041550555.1). Classification (GTDB taxonomy): domain Bacteria; phylum Pseudomonadota; class Gammaproteobacteria; order Arenicellales; family JBFEOO01; genus JBFEOO01. Next base: position 18,047 of record JBFEOO010000075.1, on the reverse strand, counting down.
CGCCGGCCTGCTGGTCCACGGCGTCTACCTCGGCGGTGTCTTCGCCGCGATCGACCGCGGCATCAGCGCCGGGGTCAGTGCGCTGACCGTGGGCGTTCAGCCCCTGCTCACGGCGCTGGCCGTCGGGCCGTTGCTCGGCGAGCGCGTCTCGCCACGGCAGTGGCTCGGGCTCGGGCTGGGGTTCGCCGGCTTGGCCCTCGTGGTGTGGCGCCAGGTCGACTTTTCGGGCGGCGACGCGGTGGGCTTCGCCTTCTGCATTGCAGCACTCGTCGGGATGACCGCCGGAACGCTCTACCACAAGCGATTCTGCAGCGAGATGGACCTGCGCGCCGGCGCCCTGATCCAGTATGCGGCAACCGCGCTGTTCATGCTGTGCCTGGCTTCGGCCTTCGAAAGCCGTGCAGTGACATGGAGCCGCGACTTCGTGCTCGCGCTGGGATGGGCAATCGTCGTGCTCTCGCTGGGCGCCGTGTTCCTGCTCTACGTCATTATCCGCCGTGGCGCGGCGGCACGCGTCGCCAGCCTGTTCTACCTGGTGCCGCCGGTCACCGCACTGCTCGCTTACCTGTTTTTCGACGAGACCCTCGGCGCGGTGTCGCTGCTCGGTATGACGATGACGGTGGTCGGGGTCGCGCTGGTCAACCGCTGAGCGGTGCGGACCGGATCCGCCTCGCCACGGCGGCTGCCGCCCTCACGTATAGCCCGTCACGTCATCGCCGACGAAGGGGTTGGTGCGGCGCTCGGCGCCGAACGTCGACGTGGGACCGTGACCGGGGACGAACTGCACGTCGTCGCCGAGCGGCCAGAGCTGTCCGCAGATCGAGCGAATGAGCGTCGGATGATCGCCGCGCGGGAAGTCGGTGCGGCCGATCGACCCTTTGAACAGCACGTCGCCGACAATCGCCAAGCGCGCGTCGGCGTTGAAGAACACGACGTGGCCGGGGGTGTGTCCCGGACAGTGTCGCACCGCCAGCTCCACCTCGCCGAAACGCACCGTGTCACCCTGATCCAGCCAGCGGTCCGGCACGAATCGGCGGGCGGGCGGGAAGCCGAAGCGCACGCTCTGCTCGGGCAGCGCGTCGATCCAGAACTGATCCGCCACGTGGGGCCCTTCGATGGGCACGCCGAGCCGCTCGGCCAGCTCACCGACCCCGCCGGCGTGGTCGATGTGGGCGTGGGTGACCAGGATCTTCTCGATCTCGATGTCGCTGCCGCGTGCACCCTCGAGCACGCGGTCGAGATCCCCGCCGGGATCCACCACGGCGCCGCGACCGGACTGCTCGCACATCAGCAGCGAGCAGTTCTGCAGGAACGGTGTGACTGGAATGACGACAATACGCATCGCCGGGCGCGCCGAGTGTCGCGTTTGCTCTCCGGTGCAGGCGCGGCGAGCATAGCCTCGCCCCCGGGGCCGTTGCAACCGACCGGCGCGTCACGACGAGCCGAGCGCGCGTTCGTTGCGCCCCGGGTGGTCCGCGATTTAGCATCGGCATCGTGCCGGCCTCGACGGGCGTACCGCGCGATCAGGCGCGCCAACGACATCGCGTTAACCAGCGGGGGGTCACTATGCAGGGTGTTGTTTTCCTCGGCGACCGGGAGCTCGAGCTCCGGGCGTTTCCGGACCCGACACCGGGTCCCGGAGAGGTGGTGCTCGAGATGAAGGCCTCGGGCATGTGCGGCAGCGACCTGCACTTCTACCGGGCGTCGCGGCGGGGGGGCAAGACGCAGTCGCTGGGGCTCGGCGGCAGCGGCGAGCCGGTGATCGCCGGACACGAGCCTTGCGGCGTCGTGGCCGCCTGCGGCCCCGGTGTGAGCGAGGCGCAAGCGCGTATTGGTCAGCGCGTCATGGTGCATCACTACCAGGGCTGCGGCGTCTGCGACGATTGCCGGGTGGGCTGGTCGCAGCTGTGCCGCCAGGGGTTTGTCGTCTACGGGGTCACCGGCCACGGTGGTCATGCGGATTTCCTCAAGGTGCCGGCGAGCACGCTGGTGGAGCTGCCCGAGCCGCTCAGCTTCGAGGAGGGGGCCGCCGTCTCCTGTGGCACCGGCACGGCCTACGGCGCGTTGCGGCGAATGGGCACCGCAGGCATCGACACCCTCGCCGTGTTCGGGCAGGGACCGGTCGGCTTGAGCGCCACCTTACTCGGGCGCGCCATGGGGGCGCGCGTGCTGGCGCTCGATATCTCCGCCGAGCGGCGCGCCCTCGCCGAGCAGTGTGGCGCCGACGCCGTGATCGACCCCTCCTCGGTCGACGCCGTCGAGGCGCTTCGCGAGCTCACCCGCGGCCGCGGCGTCGATCTGGCCCTCGACTGCAGCGGGGTCGCCGACGCGCGCGTCGCCGCCGTGCGCGCCACGCGCACATGGGGCACCGTCTGCTACGTCGGCGAAGGGGGCAGCGTCACCCTCGACGTGAGCCAGGACATGATCCGCAAGCAGATCACCTTGCTGGGCTCGTGGACGTTCAGCAGCATTACCCAGGGGGAGTGTGCGCGCTTCATCGCCGATCGCGCGTTGCCGCTGTCCACCGTGATCTCACACCGTTTCACGCTGCAGCAGGCAGACGAGGCCTACCGGCTGTTCGACACGCAGAGCACCGGCAAGGGAGTGTTCGTCTTCTAGCGCGGGCGGCCCCGGCAGCCGCCGCGCAATTCCGGAGAGGCAGGTATGACGGCAGACGATCGACCCGCCCACGAGTGGCATGTCACCGACTCGCGTTATCTCTACGAGAGCCGCTGGTTCTCGCTGCGGCAGGACGATGTCATGCTGCCGGGCGGCGAGGTCATCAGCTACACGCTGGTCGATCATCCCGGTTACGCGATGGTGGTGCCGCTGCTGGCCGACGGCCGCGTGGTGATGGAGCGCGTCTACCGTCACACGCTCGGGCGTACGCTGCTCGAATGCCCGTCCGGGGGCATCGAGGCCGAGTCACCGCAGGCGACCGCGCGCCGCGAGCTCGAGGAGGAGACCGGCTATCGCGCCGGCGAGATCGTTCCGCTGGGCGCGTTCGCGGGCAGCAGCGGCATCAGTAACGAGCGCTTTCACCTTTTCCTCGCGTCACAGCTGTCCGCCGATGGCCGCATTCGGCGCGAGCCGACCGAGCAGATCGAGCTCGAGTTGATACCGTTGGTCACGCTCGAGAGCATGGCTCTGGCAGGCGAGATCGAAGACGCGCCATCGGCCCTCGCCATCCTGCTCGCCAGCAGACTTTCGGCGACACTGGGGTCGGATCCCGCGCCCGACGGAAGCTGGATCTGATCGCCAACCTCGAGCGCTCAGACGCCCGCCTCCTTCGGTTGGCGACGACCGATCACGCAGCCCAGCATGTGGCTCGCGAACGCCAACGCAGCCGCGACGAGCATGATCGATGCAAGCGGTCGGGCGCTGTCCGCGAGGAGCGCTCCCGTCAAGAACGAAGACAGCGCGCCGATCCCCATCTGCAGGAAGCCGGTGAGGCCCGACGCGGCACCCACGAGAGCCGGGTCCACGCTGATCGCACCGGCCATGCCGTTGGGCAGGCTCAGCCCGTTGCCGAACGCCACCAGCGCCATGCAGCCGAACAGCACGAGCGGAGTCAGCGCGATGCTCAGCACTGCCCCGAGCAGCGCCGCGGTGGCCACCAACGCGAGCGCCGTGCCGAGCAGGATCATGCGATCCATGCCGGCGCGGGTCGACAGCTTTGCGGCCGTGAAGTTGCCGAGCATGAACATGAGCGATACCAAGACGAAGTACACGCCGTACTCGGCGGGCGTGCGGCCGAGCAGCTCGATCATGATGTAGGGGGCACCGGCGATGAACGCGAAGAACACCGACGTTGAGAACGTGACCTGCAATGCGTAGCCGCGGAACGCCGGCATGCCGAGCAGCCGCAGCGAATTGCGTGCAATGCCGAGCGGGGTCGCGAACACCGTTCGATGGTGGTGCGTCTCCCCGAGCACGCTGAGCGTCAGGCTCCACACCGCCAGGCCGACCACCATCACCAGCACAAAACCCGCCCGCCAGCCCATCCATTCGTCGAGCAGCCCGCCGAGCGTCGGCGCCACCATCGGCACGACGACCATCGCCATGGTGACGTAGGCGATCATGCGCGCAGCCTCGTCGCGCTCGAACAGGTCGCGGATGATCGCGCGTCCCAGCACCAGCCCGGCGCAGCCGCCGACCGCCTGGACGACGCGCCCAGCGATCAACGTCGCGATGCTCTGCGCGAGCAGGCAGATCACCGTGCCGAGCAGAAACACCGACAGGCCGATCAGCAGCAGGGGCCGCCGCCCATAGCGGTCGGACAGCGGGCCGTAGGCGAGCTGCCCGATCGCCACGCCGATCAGGTACAGCGACAGCACCAGCTGCACGGTGCCGTACTCGGCGTCGAACGTCCGGCTCAGCCCCGGCATCGAAGGCACCAGGATATTGAGCGCCAGCGGGCCGAGCGCCGTGACCAGCACGAGCACGACCATCGTCTTGCGCAAGGCCAGGCCGGCGTGAGCGGCGCCCGATTCGCGCTCCGCGGGAAGGCTATTGCCGGACATGTCTGTTGGCACGGACTCGAGCGGGTGGACCCGGCATTCTAGCCGACCCTCCAGCCGCGGTCGCGGTGATGGCGGTCGATGCGTGCCATTGGACATGGCGAACACCGACGAGGGCCACGTTACGGTATGCTTGCGTGACCGCCCTGCTGACCGGTCGCCATGGCGCACGCCCATCTGCATGCCCCCGAGAGGTACGACACGGCGTTTCTCATCGGCGTCGTCGTCAATGCCGGTTTCGTGGTCGTCGAGGCCGGCTACGGTATCGCCGCCGGCTCCATGGCGCTCGTCTCCGATGCCGGTCACAACTTCAGCGATGTCGTCGCGCTGATTCTTGCTTGGTCGGCGTTTCGCCTGGCCCGCAGCCGACCGACCGAGCGCCGCACCTATGGCTTGCGTCGAGCGACGGTGCTGGCCTCGCTCGGGAGCGCGGTGCTGCTTTTCGTCGCCTTGGGCGCTGTCGTGTGGGAGGCGCTCGCGCGGCTCGTGCAGCCGACGCCGCTCGACGGCGTCACGGTCATCGTCGTCGCCGCCATAGGCGTGCTGGTCAACGGCGTGACCGCGTACATGTTTCTCGCCGGCCGACGCAGCGATCTGAATATCAAGGGCGCGTTTCTGCACATGGCCGCGGACGCGGCCATCTCGTTGGGTGTGGTGATCGCCGGCCTCGTCATCCTCGCGACAGGCTGGCTGTGGATCGACCCCGTTCTCGCGCTGGCGATCGCCGTCGCCATCCTCGCGAGCGGATTCGGTCTGCTGCGCGAGTCACTCGATTTGGCCATGGACGCCGTGCCTCGGCACATCGATCTCCGCGAGGTTGACGACTTTCTCCGCGGTCTGCCCGATGTCGTCGACGTGCACGACCTTCACGTCTGGGCGACGAGCACGACGGAGACGGCGCTGACGGCGCATCTCGTCGTCGCGAACGCCCCCCCCGGCAATGAGATGCTGGAGCGCATTGCGCGCACGCTCGAGCACCGCTTCACCATCCGACATCCGACGATCCAGATCGAGATCGCTGACGCCGACGCCGCATGCGCCGTGGCCATCGCGCCCTGCCCGCCCCCACTGCCATGACGCGCGGTCGGCACCTCGGCGCACGGTGGGGCACCGCCGCGCGCGAGACGCGTCTCTTCGGCGATGACGGAGCACCGCGCCCCGCCAGCGGCTCGCCGCGCCTCCTGCCGCTGCTACGTCGCCGGTGCAGATGCTGCCGCCTCGACCTCCACGCGCGCGTCGTTGTAGCAGGCGCCGTCACACAGATCGGCGTGATGGGCGGGCGCCAGCGCCGAGACCGTCTGGCCGTTGGGACTGGTGCGCAGCCACGCCCCTTTCAGCGAGCACGTCACCCCGGGCGGCACGTCTTCGGTGATACGCAGGGGGAGAAACACCTCGCCGAGATCGTTCCACACGCGGACCGTGTCGCCCTCGCCAAGACCCCGTGCGGCGGCGTCCAGCGGGTGCATATCGAGCGTGACCGCGTCGCTCCAGCGCAGACCGCCGAACGTGGAGGAGGTGCGATGCTCGGAGGCCGGCGAGATCAACGCCAGCGGGAACCGCGTCGGCAGCTCACGCCATGTCGGCAGCGGCTGGCCGTAGCGCTCGGCCAGGTAGCTCGACTCGAGCTCGATCTTGCCGGACGGGGTGGCGGGGAAGGTCGACACCATCAGCATCGCATCCTCGCCGTCAAAGCGCATCGGCACGGCTCGCTCGAGCGGGATTGCCGACGGTGCGCGGCCACCGAGACGCGGATCGGCGGCGTCGAGGGCGTCGTCCATCAGCGTGGCGTCGTCGGCCTCGAACGCCGGCCCGGCAAAGCCGAAGCGCCGCGCCAGCCGCCTGAATATCTCCGTGTTGGGCAACGCGTCGCCGACGGCCGGAATGACGGCGCGCGTGCGCTGCAGCCAGTGCTGACCGTAGGACTTGTACAGGTCGTCGTGTTCGAAGTGCGTGCACGCCGGCAGCACGACGTCGGCCAACGCCGCCGTATCGGTCATCACCGGGTCGCACACGACAACAAACATGTCCTCACGGGCAAGGCCACGGCGCATTCGATTCTGGTCGGGATGCACGATGAGCGCATTGTGGTTGTAGACGAACACCGCCCTGATCGGCGGCTGCACATCGTCCTCCGCGAGATGGCGGCCGACGTCGACGATGTTCAGGGTGCGCGTGCCGGGGGGCGCGAGGTCGGCACGCTCGAGACGCGCCTCCGTGGTGGGAAACGCACTCCCCGCCCCTTGCAGCAGGCCGCCGCCGCGCACGCCGAACTTGCCCGCGAGCGCCGGCAGGGCGAACACGGCGCGCAGCCCGCTGCCGCCACTGCGGCTGCGCTCGGGACCGTTGCCGGGACAAATCACCGCGGGAGCACCGGCGTGGTAGAGGCTGGCGAGCGACCGGATCTCTCCCTCATCGACGCCGCACAGGGCGGCAGCCCGCTCGAGCGGCCACTCCCGCGCGCGCTCGAGGTAGGCGTCGGCGCCGCGCACGTGCTTTGCGACGAAGTCCCGGGCGATGCCGCCGATGCGCTCGAGCTCGGCCGCCAGCGCGAAAGCGAGCACCGCGTCGGTTCCCGGGCGAAGCCGCACGTGCAGGTGCGCCTTGCGCGCGACCGGCGTGCGTCGGGGATCGACGACCACCAGCTGCGCGCCGGCGCGGAGCGCCCGGCGGATCGGCGCCATCAGATGCAGCGCGGAGACGGTGACATTGAGACCCCAGACCACGATCAGCCGGGCGTGCTCGACGTCCTCGGGACGCATCGCGGGTACCGGGCCGAAGGTGCCGCGATAGGCCTCGCTCTTGACACCACCGCACAGCGGCGCGCGTGCGAGCTTCGACGCCCCGAGCCGGTGGAAGAAGCGGCGGTCCATCGAGCCACCGGCGAGCACACCGTGCGGACCGGCGTAGCTGAGCGGCAGGATCGCCTGCGGGCCGTGCGCGGCGATCACCTCGGAAAAGCGCGCGTGGATGCGTTCGATCGCCTCATCCCAGCTCGCTTCACGGAACGCCCGCGCGCCGCGGGGCCCGGCACGGATCAGCGGTGCGCCCACCCGCGCGGCGCCGTGGACGAGCGCGGGATAGCGCGCGACCTTGGCGCAGATGGCGCGCCGCGTGTAGGGGTTGGCGAGCGAGCCGCGCACTGCGAGCACGCGGCCGCCCTCGACCGTGACCTCGAGGCTGCAGGTGTCCGGGCAATCGAGCGGACAGACGCTTGGTGCGACGGTGGGCAAGATCGGCTCCGCTGTGAGAACGGCGTTATTGTAACGCGCTGTGCCGGCGCGCCTGGAAGCAAACGCGCCTGGGCGTCGACCTCTGATGCAATCCCGCGCTCAACCTTCCGGGGTGAGCAGCGACACGCCCAGCGCCGCCCGACGCACCAGCCACGGGCTCGGCCGGTAGCGCGGATCGCCGTAACACCCGTGCAGCGCGCGAAGGACCTCGACGATGCGCGCCGCGCCCAGCGCGTCACCGAACTCCAGCGGGCCCATCGGGTAGTTCAGACCCAGCTTGACCGCCGTGTCGATGTCGATGGGATCCGCGACGCGCTGCTGGGCCATGTTGCACGCGATATTGACGATGAGCGCTACGATGCGCTGGGCGACGAAGCCCGGGCTGTCCTTGATGACCGTCACCGGGGTGCCGTCGCTGGCGAGCAGCCCGTGAACGGCGTCGCGACAGGACGCGTCGGTGACGGGCGTCGTCATGAGGGTGCGCCGGCCCGCGCAGTCGAACAGCGTGTCGACGGCCACCGAGCGGGTCGGATCGACGGCCTCGGCGACGGCTGACGTCGTCGCGTCGGTGCCGAGAGGGGCAAAGACACACATCGAGTCCGCGGCGGGTGCCGCGCCGGCATCGACGTCGGCGCCCGCCGCGGAGAAGATGCGACGCAACAGCGCCGCGCCCCTCGCGTTGGCCGGGCTCACCCACACCTTGACGCGCCGCGCCGGAGGCGGCGCAGGCTCCCGCGGGACCACCGGCCGGCCGTTGTCGTAGACGTAGAAGCCGGCACCCGTCTTGCGGCCGTGCAGCCCGCCGGCCTTGCGTTGCTCACCGATCACCGAGGGCCGGTACATGGGCTCCTCGTAGTACTGATGATAGATCGCCTCCATCACCGAATGCGCCACGTCGATACCGATGAGATCCAAGAGCTCGAAGGGCCCCATGCGAAAACCGGCCGCCTGCTTCATGACGCGGTCGACATCGACATGCTGGCAGATCCCCTCGCCGATGATGCGCAGGGCCTCCGGGCCGTACGCGCGGCCGGCGTGATTGGCGACGAAACCGGGCGTGTCCTGACAGCGAACCGGGTGTTTGCCCAGGCGCTCGCCGATGGCGACGAGCACCTCGACGACCGCCGGCGCCGTGTGCAGGCCGCTGATCACCTCGACCAGGCGCATCAGGGGCGGCGGGTTGAAGAAGTGCATCCCCGCCACGCGCTCACGCCGTACCGTCGCCGCGGCGATGGCCGTCACCGACAGTGACGAGGTGTTGGTGGCGAGGATACAGTCCTCGGCGACGATGCCTTCGAGCGCCGCGAACACCTCGCGCTTGACCGCCAGATTCTCGACGACGGTCTCGAGCACGAGATGACAGCCCGCGTAACCGTCCATGCTCTCGAGGCACCGGATGCGCGCCATCGCCCCATCGGCGGCGCCGGTGCTCATGCGGCCCCGCTCGGCCGCGCGCGCGAGCATGTTGCGGACGAATTCGGCACCGCCGTCGAGCTGCGCGCCGTCGGTGTCGAACCAGCGCACCGACACGCCGGCGACCGCCGCCACCTGGGCGATGCCGCGGCCCATCGTCCCGGCTCCGAGGACGCCGACGGTCAGATCGGCGCGCTGCGGATCGAGCATATCGCCTCAGTTCCCTTGAAGCGCGGCTTACGCTTCTCGAGGAAGGCGCTCATACCTTCCCGCTTTCTAGTGCCTTGTACTTGCCGATCGCCCTGGGCAGCCGCTGCGTGCCGCCGCCTCCCGGCATGATGCCGACGCGGATCTCCGGTAGGCCCAGCTGCTCCCTCACCTCGCGGTTGATGGCGTTGCGCACGTCGGGCCGCTTGATGCGCAGCAGAACGACGCCCTCAGAGGGGTGCTCGACGACCAGCACAGACGTCATTGCAGCAGGGTGGGGAGGTTGGCCGGGGAACGGGACGGGGTCGTCATCGCCCGCCTATTGTATGCGAAAGCCGGCGCCGCAGCGGCGACTGCGGGCCGCGATCGTCCACCTCCACCATGAGCGGCTGCGGCCGCGTCGGCGACGACGCTCGGCTGGCGAAAGACCCGTCCGGCCGCAGACCGACGAGCCAACCTACACAATCCGAGTGGGGTCGCGACAAACCCACCGCGAGCTGCAGCGCGACCACATACCCGCTCGTCTCTCGGGCGGTTCGGCGCAGCACGCCCGATCTGCTAGGATAGAGAACACAGCGTCGACGCTTGCTGGCGGGTCGATAGGCGGCACGCGCCGGCCGCGGCCGCACGGCGTCTCGTCAGCGGCAGCGGTGTGACCGCGGGCGACGGCGCTCAGGTGTCCATGACCCACCCAGCGCACCAGACCGCTCGACGACGGGCGCGGTCGCGCTGCCGCACGCCCGCCGGAGCAGCCACCAGATAAAGGAGTCACCGTCATGGCAGACGCGGCAACCCATCCGGCACACGAGCGCGCCACCGTCGAGGAGCCCGAGGGCGTTACCGACGCCGTCGAGCGTGCCGCTCCCGCCGCGGCCGCGCCATCCGCGGCGGTCAGCTCGGACGCCACGGAGGCGGCCGTCAGCGCAGCGGCCGCGCCGGTCGATTTCAACGACCATCAGTGGTACCTCAACCGCGAGCTCACCTTCCTGGAGTTCAATCGCCGCGTGCTCCACGAGGGAGAGTCGCGCGACAATCCGCTGCTCGAGAGGGTCAAGTTCCTGGCCATCGTGGCCTCGAACCTCGACGAGTTCTTCATGAAGCGAATCGGCGGTCTCATGCAGCAGGTCGGCGCCGGCGTCAGGGAGCTGTCGATCGATGGGCGCACCCCGGCGCAGCAGATCGACGAGTGCCACCTGGTGGTGCGCGATCTCGAGGAGCGCCAGCGGCAGCTCGCCCGCGATCTGCACCGCGCGCTCATCGCACGGGACATCCACATCACGGGCTACAGACGTCTCACGTCGGCGCTGCGTGAGCAGGCGCGCGACGAGTACATTCGCAACATCCTGCCGCTGATCACGCCCCTGGCCGTGGATCCGGCCCACCCGTTCCCCTTCGTATCCAATCTTTCACTGAACCTGCTGCTGCTGGTGCGCTACCCCCGCGAGACCAACGCGCGGTTTGTGCGCATCAAGGTCCCGGTCGGCGGCGGCGTGCCGCGTTTTCTCAAAGTCGGCGACGGCTGGACGTTCGTGCCCCTCGAGCAGGTGATCGCCAACAACATCGACCTGTTGCTGCCGGGGATGATCGTGGAGTCGAGCGAGCTGTTTCGCGTTACCCGCAACGCCATCACCGAGATGCCGGAGGAGCAGGCCAACGATCTGCTGGTGATGATCGAGTCGGAGCTCAGGGACCGCAAGTTCGCGCCCATCGTCCGCCTGGAGGTCTCGCGGGGCATGAATCCCACCCACCGCGGCATGCTGGCCGCCGAGCTCGGCCTCAATCAGGATGCCGACGTCTTCGCGGTCGAGGGCATCATGGCCAAGCGCGATCTGTGGCAGATCGCCCGCATCGACCGTCCCGACCTGCACGACGCCCCGCACCATCCGATAGACCATCCGGGGCTGCACAAGACCACCAACATCTTCCACGCCATTCGCGATCACGGACCGTTCCTGCTGCAGCACCCCTATGAATCCTTCGTCACGTCGGTGGAGCGGCTGGTGAAGGAGGCGAGCGAGGACCCCAAGGTGGTGGCGATCAAGATGACGCTCTACCGGACTGCCGAGGACTCACGCATCATCGATTATCTGGTCGACGCCGCGCAGAACGGCAAGCAGGTGGCGGTGTGCGTGGAGCTCAAGGCGCGCTTCGACGAATCGGCCAACATTCGCTGGGCGAACCGGCTCGAAGAGGCGGGCATCCACGTCTCCTACGGCGTGCTCGGATTCAAGACACACAGCAAGATCGTCTTCGTTATTCGCCGCGACTACGACGGGCTGCGCCGCTACGCCCACATCGGCACCGGCAACTATCATGCGGGCACCGCGCGCCTGTACACCGATCTCGGACTGCTGAGCTGCGATCCCGTCATCGGCGAGGACCTGACCCAGCTGTTCAACTACCTCACGACGGGCCTGGTGCCCAAGCGCAGCTACCATAAGCTGCTGCCGGCGCCCACGGTGCTCAAAAATGCGCTGCTGGACAAGATCGACCGCGAGATCCAGCGCCACCGCGACGGGCAGCCAGGGTTGATTCAGTTCAAGATGAATGCTCTCGAGGACAAGGCCATCGTCAAGGCGCTCTACCGGGCTTCGAGCGCCGGCGTCAAGGTCGACCTCATCGTGCGCGACACCTGCCGTTTACGCCCCGGCATCGCGGGTGTGTCCGACAACGTGCGCGTGGTCAGCATCGTCGGGCGTTTTCTCGAGCACTCCAGAATCTACTATTTTCAAAACGGCGGCGACGAGGAGTACTTCATCGGCTCCGCGGACTGCATGAAACGCAATCTCGAGGCCCGCGTCGAGGTGGTCACGCCGGTCGAGGCGCCCGAGCTGCGCCAGCAGCTGCGCCAGATCATCGATGTGCAGCTTGCCGCACAGCGCAATGCCTGGGACATGCAGCCCGACGGCAGCTACGTGCTGCGCGAGGGCAAGGGCGGCGAGAGCAAGCCGAACACCCAGGAGCTGCTCATCGAGCTGGCTCGCAAGCGCTACAGAGCCGCGCAGCGGCCCGACAAGAAAAAGAACAAGATGGCCCTCGCCGGCTGACCGGCATCGGCGGCGCCTGCAACGCCACGTTCCCCTGCGCGCCGCTGGTCCACAGCGGTCGATTCGGTGTAGCATTGAGACGACGCCGCATCTCGTGGCGGCGACGAGAACAACAACCTCGAAGTCCACTGCCATTGGAGGACGACATCATGTTCGCTAGGCATTGCGTTCCCGCCCTGCTCGCCCTCGCTCTCTCGGCTGCCGGCGCAGCCGGTGCCCTCGCCGACACCTCGGACGTCAAAGGCGCGCCGGCGGTCGTCGTCGGCAAGACCGGCGCCCACTGCGCGGACGACGCTAACTGCTTCAACCGCTATCACCCCGCCATTGAACCCGTCAGCCGGGCCAAGCCCGGCCAGATGATCGTCTTCGAGACCCGGGACGCCCTCGACAGCGACCTCGACTTCGAATCCGTTCCCGAGGACGTCACGGCGCTCGATCTCAATCTGGTCCACCCGATGACCGGCCCGGTTCACATCGAGGGCGCACAGCGCGGCGACGTGCTGGCCGTCACGCTGGTCGACATCGCACCCGACGATTACGGCTACACCATCATCGTCCCCGGCTTCGGGTTTCTGCGCGATCTCTTCCCTGACCCCTGGGTGGCCAACTGGCGTTTGACCCGCCTGCAGGCAACGTCGGAACAAATCCCGGGCGTCGCCATCCCGTTCAGCGGCTTCATGGGTTCGGTGGGCGTGCTGCCCGGCGAGGCCGAGGTCGACGAGTGGCTGCAACGGGAGACCCAGCTCGGCGAGGCCGGCGGCGTGGCGCTGCCGCCGGAGCCGACCGGGGCACTGCCGAGCGCCGTCTGCGGCCCCGACGGCAGCCACAAGGACAAGTGCCTGCGCACCATTCCGCCCCGCGAAAACGGCGGCAACATGGACGTCAAGCAGATGCAGGTAGGCACGACACTGCTGCTGCCGTGCTTCATCGACGGCTGTGGCCTGTTCGTCGGCGACGTTCACTACGCCCAGGGCGACGGCGAGGTGGCGGGCACCGCCATCGAGATGGGCGCCAAGGTCACGGTGGTGACGGAAGTCCGCAAGGGGCTCGGCGCACGCGTCAAGATCCCGCACTTCGAAGGCGGCGCCCAGCTCAAGAAACTCGCGCCATCGGAGTTCTATGCCACCACCGGGCTGCCGACCAAAGCGGCCGGCGAAATCCCGCCCTTCACCACCTATATCGACGGCGAGAAGCTCGGACCGCTGACCAACCTCTCGGAGGATCTGACGCTGGCCGCGCGCAACGCCCTCATCGAGATGATCGACCACCTCGTCGCCGAGAAGGGGCTGACGCCGCAGCAGGCGTACGTGCTCTCCAGCGTGGCGGTGGATCTTCGCATCGGGCAGCTGGTCGACGTCCCCAACTACATCGTCTCGGCCATTCTCCCGCTGGAGATCTTTCAGGACTGAGCAGCCTGACCGGCCGGGCGCAACGCCCGGCCGGTCAAGCGGCCGCCTGCTGTATGTACCACCGTCGCTCGCTGCGCTCCCGACGCAGGGCGCTGCTTTGCATCGCAGCGCTGGCCGCCGTGACGGTCGCCAGCGGCCACACACCGTACCGACAGTGGAAGGTCTACCGACAGCGTCGCCTGCTGATTCTCACGAGCCGCGACGACGGCTCCTTCGAGCTCGGCAAGCACGTCGCCCGTCTGCTCGCCGACGAGCTGCCGCTCAGTCAGGCGCAGGCAAGCCGCGCCCGCGACGCGCTCCGCATCGCCAGCCTGATCACCACGGGGCAGATGGATGTTGCGCTCATGACGCGCACCGACGCGGCCCGGCTGCTGCGCAGGGAGCCGCCGTTCGAGGCGTATCAGCCCGTCGCGCTGCGCGCTCTGGTGGGCTTGGACGGCTTCCTGCTCGTCTGCCGAGACGACTTTCCCGACCACCACGCCTATCTCGTGGCGGAGGCACTGAGCATGGAGCGCGAGCTGCTCCCCGTTGCGCTCGCGCCTGTGCCGGGGACGCTCGACGAGCCGGATCCCGTCGTGCCGACGCATCCCGGCGCGCGGGCCTATTTCGACGGCGAGGGGCTGCCAGCGCGGTGAGCACATCGAGTCGCGCCGACGTCGCACCGCGGAGCCGGTGGTGGCGAGCCTACGGGCAACGCCATTGGAGCGAGGCGGGCTCGTGAAGATTCTTTTCCTGCACGGGTTGGGCTCGACGCCGGGGGGTACCAAGCCGACCTATCTCGCCGAGCACGGCCACGAGGTGGTCAATCCACACCTTCCCGACGACGATTTCACGGCCTCCGTGCACATCGCGCAGAGCGCCTACGACCGCAGCCACCCCGACGTCGTGGTGGGCTCGTCGCGCGGCGGGGCGGTCGCCATGTGCGTCGACAGCGGCGACACGCCGCTGGTGCTGCTGTGTCCGGCGTGGCGGAGCACCGGCACACCCGCGGCCGTCAAACCGGGCACGACCGTACTGCACGCGCGCGGCGACGCGGTGGTGCCCTTTGCGGACAGCGAGGAGCTGATACGCCGCAGCCCGCTCGGCGGGTCGGTCCTGATCGAGACCGGGCACGAGCACCGGCTGGTCGACCCCGCGTCCCTGCAGGCGATGTTGACTGCCTGCCAGCGCCACGGGCGGGGCTGAGTCACCGGCGACGGTCTACTTGTGAATCCTGGTGATTTTCGACCCTTCCAAGGTCAGGTTGTACATGAGCCCTTTGTTGCTGAAGACGAAGCCGACGATAGGGTCTTTGATATCGATGGTGTTGATGTCCTCGCCGAGGCCCCACTTGAGAAACGCCACCGAGCCGTCAACGCCTACTTTCCAGCCATCGCTTGCCCGGAAAGCGTCGAGTGCCCCCTGCTCCAGGAACACCAGTATCACCGTCTTGACCTGCCCGCCGAGCTGCAGCCCGATGGAGGCGGCGACGGTGTTGTAGTAATCGACGGTGTTGCCGCCGATGCGCAGTGCGCCCTCACCGAATTCGGCGCCGATCCCGAATCCGGCCTTGATCACGCTCGGGAAGACGAGCACCCCTTTGGCGCGCTGCAGAAAGCGGCTGCCGCCCGCCACCTCCTCGCGAAATCGGTCGAGCGCTGCATCCACGTTGATGTCGATCTCCTGGGCACCCGCTGCGGCGGCCGTACCGGGCGCGGCTGCAGCCAGGACAGCGGCCGCCATGACGCCCATTGCAAAGCGCCTGAGCTGCCGGCGGGACGAGTCGCGTGGCGTCATCGACGTGTCCCGGCGGCGCGGCGTCGCATCACGATCCCGTCAGCCGGCAAGCCGGCGCGTTCGTTGGCCTCAGCGAACACCCGCCGGGCATGCTCGATGTCGTAGGGACGCTCCGCCTGCGTCTCGGGATCCCATTCGCTGCGCGTCGCGTTGAAAAAGTCGCCCCCGTAAACGTGAAGGGCCGCCGTCAGCTGCGTCAGCGGGTTGCGGACCGAGTGGATGATCGACTCACCGAGCGCCACGGCATCCGAGGTCTCGAGCGTCTTCACGCCCATCTGCTCGAGGGCGTTCCCGCTGCGCCGGAAGAAGGTGTTGTCCTCGCGCCCGCCGTAGATGCCGATCACCGCCCACATACGATGGTCGTGGGGATAGAGCGTCATCTCGGGGCTCCATACCAGGTTGATGATGGTGAGATCCCGGGCGTGATAGAGCGGCTCGATATGGCCTTGGATCGGCGTGCCGAGCGCGCGCTCGACGGCCGCCGGCTGCGACACAGCCCGGCGCACCACCTCCTCGACCGCCAGCCTGGGTGTGTCCTCGCGGAGCGCCTGGCGACAATCCTCGATGAAGCTCTCCAGCTCGAACATGGCGCTACCTCGTTTGCCGTGGGATGCCATTACGATAACCCGCGCTGGCGGGGCGCGCCACTCGGCGCGCGTCGACGCCGCCGGCCGGACGACGAGCTGGCGTCGCCCGTCATCGCGCCAGGTGCCATTGTCGCGCTGGCTCACCGCTTGGCAAGGTGATCCCGGACGCGGAAAATCGGACGGATGCCCTGACGGCAACGCAGCACATGGCCCAGCTCGCGCTCACCGAGGGAGACCTCCACTATGTCGCCGCCGACGGCGATCGCCCGGCGGTGATGCTCGTGCACGGCCTGTGCTGCGATCACACCGATTGGCGGGCCCAGCTGCGCCATCTCGAGGAACAGGGGCGCGCCTGCGCCGCCTGTGATCTGCGGGGGCATGGCGCCTCGCGGGGGTTCGCCGGCGGTCACGACATCGACCACTTTGCCCGCGATGTCCTGGCGCTTCTCGATGCGCTCGGGTACGAGCGCTCGGTGCTGGCTGGTCACAGCATGGGCTGCCGGGTGGCGCTGCAGGCGGCGCTGCTGGCACCTGCCCGCCTCGCCGGGCTCGTGCTGGTCGACGGCAGCCGCTTCGGCAGCGGCGACCCGGCTCGTTCCCGGCGACAGACGGCCGCCGCCGTCGCCGCCGCCGGGGGATGGGATCGCTACGCCGCGGCCCTGTTCGAGGGCATGTTCATCGAGGGGAGCCCCGCCGCGGACCGACGCGCCGTCGTGCGACGGGCGCGCGCGGTGGCGGCGTCGACGGCGATCGAGGTTTTCGACAGCATGGTGAGCTGGGACGCCGCCCGGCTCGAGGACGCCCTCGATCGGGTGCGAGCCCCCGTGCTCGTCGTGCAGAGCACCTACGTCAACGAAAACCGCCAGCGCGTCCCCATCGCGCCCGGCGACACGACACCGTGGCTCGAGCTGATCGTCTCGCACCTTCCCGAGGCGCGCGTCGAGATCGTCCACGGGGCGGGGCATTTCGTGCAGCGCGAGGCACCCGCTGCCGTCAACCGGCTCATCGACGAATTCATCGCCGCTCTGTAGGGCGGGTCATCACCAAGCACGATGAGCTCGGCTACGACGCGGGCGAGCGATCGATCCGCTTGCCCAGCGCTCAATCGAAGTCCGTGTCCTTCAATACTTTGTGGCAGACGTCGACATTTGCCTTGCGCTTGTCCAGGAAACCCTCCACGAGAAGGGACAGCCCGCCGGTATGCACCGCCGCCAGATACGCCGCGTACTTCTTGGCGACGTCCTTGGGATCGAGCCGGACTCTCGGCTTCTTCAGCGTGCCCCCCACGTGCACGAGCTTGGCCAGACCGCCGGCGCTCAGTCCCACGCCCTTGCGGGGCTTGGGGCTCGCGCCGATGTCGATCTTCTCCGTCTTGAGATCGATGTCTCCGGCCACGAACCACGTCACATGTTGGGTCTGCGCAGCGATCTTGTCCTTGAGCTCGATCTTGCCGTCCACGACGTCGAGACGGGCAACGAGGCATTCGAGCGTAGTGAACTCCTCGTCCTTGGCGAGTGGATTGATGCTGTCGAGCAGCCCGCTACCGAAGCCCGTCAGGAACGAACGCTCGATGCGGCCATCCACTGCGCGCAGCAACAGCTGGCCGTTGAGACCACCCATCAGCGCCGCCACCGAGTTGCCGCTGCCGTTCACGCGGAGTTCCGCGTCCAGGGTTCCGCCGAGGCGCGGCATGGTGACGCGGCCGATATCGATGTCGGCGAGCAGCGTCGCCGTGTCCCCGCTGGGATCGACGCGCAGAAGCCCCTCGAGGCTGCCGCCCGAAGCGGCGCGCGCATTGAGCGGCTCGAGCGTCAGCACGCCGTTGTCGAGCGTCAGCGCCGCCTCGAGGTCGACGAGC
>JBFEOO010000074.1:0-18858 GCA_041550555.1 Arenicellales bacterium | reverse complement strand
GAGCGCTTCGGCGCTCTCGCCGCTACGCCGATCCAATCGGGCGGTGGCGCGTAGGGCGCCTTTGAAGCCAGCGGGCGCGAGGCCGGGTCGGCATGGACGTCGTTGGATGTACACGTCACGGCGCGTGCGCCGTGACGACGGCCCCATCGACTGCCTGGGCGCCGGCGTTGATCGGTACGGCCGCGGCGGCTCGTCGCGGTTTAAGCTTTTGCGTTGCAGTGTGTTGGGGTTCTCGGACACAGAGCCGAAGTCTCGGAGGTAGTGCATGACAGCGTATAGACCCACACGGTCCTCGGTACGGCGTCGACTGGGATGGTTGATGGCCGGCCTGCTGGCGCTTTCGGTGGTCCTGCCACTGATTCCGTACGCCGTAGCTCAAAAGCAAGACGATGACCCTGCCGGGAGAGTCGGTACCGAGATTCCGATTCCCAACCCGGGAGCCGCGTTGTGGAGCGAGCTGCGGGAAGGGTCGAGCGGCATCAGCCGGATCGGGGGCATCAGCACGGGGGTGCTTATAGCGGACCAGGGTCAGCGTTGGCGCGAGCTGCGGGAAGGCCCCTTGGTGACCTACGGAGGGTGGGTGCTCATCGGAGTGGTCCTGGTCCTGGTGCTGCTGTACCTGGTGCGCGGCTCGGTCCGCATCGACGGTGGGCGCTCCGGCCGCCAGGTGCCCCGTTGGACGCTCTTCGAGCGAGTCTTGCACTGGTACACGGCCATCCTGTTCATCATCCTGGCGGTGACGGGCCTCAGTCTGCTGTTTGGTCGCTACGTGCTCATCCCGATGATGGGGCTGGAGGGGTTCAGCACGTACGCCTGGATCGCAAAGAACCTGCACAACTACGTCGGGCCGGCGTTTTCCGTCGGCGTGCTCGTCATGCTGGTTGTTTGGTTCACGAGCAATCTGCCCGAACGCACCGATTTCGCCTGGTTGCTGCGCGCCGGCGGCTACTTCTCCAAGCACTCGCACCCGCATGCCGGCAAGATCAACGCCGGGGAGAAAATCATCGTCTACTGGCTCATGGCGACGGTGGGTCTTGTGGCCATCGCGTCGGGATTCGTCCTCGACTTTCCGAACTTCGACCAGAGCCGAGAGCTTATGCAGCTGTCCCACATCTCTCATGCCATCTCGACCATTGTCTGGATGGCCATCATAGTCGGGCACATCTACATGGGCAGCGTCGGCGTGGAGGGCGCCTTCGACGGCATGAGGTCGGGTTGGGTGGACGCCCGTTGGGCCGAGCAGCATCACGATCTGTGGTACGAAAAGGTCAAGGAACAAGAACGAGCGGGCGGTCCCGCTGCCCCGTCGTCCCCGGCTGCTACCGAGCAGCCGACCTGAGCCGCCGGCAGACACGACGCTTTGGGGGGTCGTAAACCGTCACGGCCGCTGGCGCACTTTCCCCGCTCGGTGCGTGACGCCATGCGGTCGGTGGGCGCGGCGGTGACATGCGTTCCTGTTGCGCTGGACGGGGACGACTGGGAGACGGCAGTCTTCTTCGACGTCGGCGGCCCGGAGTCCAAGTCAGATCGTCGTGCTCTGCGAACTGCTCGCTCACCGCTTCCGATCGGACTGGAAACGGATTTGATCGAACACGGCGCGGCGGCAGTTGTCATTCTGCGTCTCGAGGTGTTTACCTCCGCGGACAGTCCGCTCGCCGGTGAGATCCTGCTGACGCCGGGTGGCAATGCGACGCACTTCGACTCACTAAAGCTGCTTACGACGCAACGGCGACTCGTATGGTTCTTCGGCGACGCCGATGCTCGCATCGTGCACTCACAGCAACACGCGCTCGATGACGTCCAGCGGAGCGGCTTCGACGAGCTCTTGCGCGACGCCGTGCATCACGACGCGCTGGTTCGATTGACGGGGCGCTACGATGATCGGGCGGCCCTCGGCGAGCTTGCCTCGCACTATGAACTGCGCGGGCGGGTGCCCGCGTAGGGACGTCCCGCTCGGCTGCCGTCGCGCACCGCATCGGTTCCGGGACTGCGCCTGGAAGGCGCTTACGATGGATCAGTGGAGAGAAATTGGTGCCTGTTAGCGAGGCGATGGGCCACACGGCGTGTCACGATGGTCGGGCCCGTAAACGCCTCCTCGGGCTGTTGCTCGCCGTCGGGCTCGGAATGACCAGTAGCGTGGTCTTTGCCGTGACCCCTTGGGTGGGCGCGCTGCAGGACGCGGATCTGGCTGCGCTCGAGCAACTCATCTCCGAAGGCGCCGACGTCAACGGGACCACCGACAGCGGCAAGACGGCGCTCATGTTGACGGCGCGCCGTGGGCGCCTCGACCTCGTGCGCGCGCTGATCGAGGCAGGTGCCGTCATCGATGCGCGCAACGACAACGGCGGTACGGCGCTCATGTTTGCCGCCACCGGTGGCGACGTCGCGACGGTGCTGCTCTTGCTCACCCACGGTGCCGACGTGAACATGGTCGGACGCAACGGCTGGACGGCCATGACGTTGGCTGCAGCGAAAGGGCACGCCGACGTGGTGCGGCTGCTGCTCGCGCACGGCGGTGACCCCGGTGTGCGCGACATCTACGGCTGGACCCCCCTCATGCGCGCCGTCGAGCAGAATCGAGCGGCCGTGGTGCGTATCCTGCTGAGTAACGCCTTGGTGGATCCGGATGCGCAGAATGAATTCGGTGCCACGGCCCTGCATCGGGCAGCGGCGCTCGGCCTGACGGACATCGCGCGAGCCCTTCTCGAGCAGGGCGCCGACACGTCCACCCAGGACAACGACGGACGCACCCCGATGATGGTCGCAGAGACCACCGGCCACACGGATATCGCTGCCATGCTGCGTGGCAGCGGCGGTGCACAGTAGTCCGCGCGCGCCGTCGCTTCACGTCGACGCATCATTCCGGCCGTCAGGAACAGGGGGCGGCAACCCACAGCGGCGCGCGGCCCGCGCCACAGTGCCCCCCCCACACGCACGTCACACGAGTGCCGTCAGCAGAGGACCTTCTGCCGGCAGTAGTCGTCCAGACGCTGAACCATAGCGGTATCGGTCGTCCGTCGCCGAATCTCGGAGGTGCCAAACTCGAGGAAGAGACGGAAGGCGAAGGTGTCGAAGTAGCGGTCGAACATCTCTCCGCCATCCGTGCCGACGGCGGTGAGCGTGCCCAGCTCGCTGTCGTAATCGAGCAGGATGGCCGCCAGCGGTTGCCGAGCCGGCCCGCCCAGCACCGCGGCGCCGCGCGCCGGGTCGTAGACGCTGCGCTCCGAACAGCAGTGAATCACCTGCGCCCGGCTGGTCCGTTTGCGTTCGGCATCGATGAAGCTGACTTCCTGATGGCGGTAGTTGATGAAGTTCACCTCTCGCGTGGGATGGCTCATGCGATGGGCACATATCGCGGAGAACGCGACGATCGATCGCTTCGGACCGACGCCGCCGCGCCAACGGTATCGCTGCCCCGCCTCGGTCTCGAGGTCGGTATCTGCGACGGCCGGATCGCCGAGATCGAGCAGAAAACACGGGGTGCTGATGTAGGGGTAGTGGAACAGGTACGTCTCACCGACAGCGATCTCGTCGACGCCGAGGGGGCGACGGTCAGGTCCCACGAGGACGGCGTGGTTGTATGCCGCGGCGGAGCCGCCCTCGCTCGCCAGGACACGCGGGTTCGCGCTGACGGCGGCAACTGCGGAGGCGCAGATCTTGACAAAACGGCGTCTGTTGCCGCTGTGCTGGTCGGTCATGGCGTTATCCCACGCGTCTATGTTTCCCTGGCGGTATGGCCGGCACGTCTGTACTGGCTGAGCCGATTTTTACCACAGCCGGAGCAAGCGGTCGACATCACCCGCCAGCGGGGGTCATGGACGGCTTACGCCAGTCGGCGAGCGGGCTGCGGAGCGGATGGACCGTCCGCCGGCAGACGCGGTCGTCGCCACGACATCGCATGGCTGGCGCCGGGTCCGTGCTACGGCCGAGTCTGCGTTCTACTTCAAAGCTCACAACGGCGCGCCACGCAGCTTGCCACCCGGAGTTTCGCCGCCGACGAGCCCGCGCCGGCCGCAGCTCCGCGCGGGACTATGTCCCCTGATCAGAACGCAAAGCCCGCGTCGACGCGGAACTGCTGCATGCACAGTTCGACCGTCTGGCCCGGATTGAAAGCGGAAGGGCCCTTGACGCACTCCTCGGGTGCGTACATCAACCCGAACGTGAACTCGCGATCGTTCTGCAATTTCTTGGTGAATCCGAACGTAAAGTGCTCCTCGATGACACCCGGTGCAATGATGTTCAGCGTCACTTCGTTGTTGGGAATCGGCTGGTCGCCGGTGCTGGCACCGATGCGCCATGTCCAGTCGGAGCCGGTTTGCCACTGGTAGCCGAGCTTGTAGATGGTCATGTTCTCCCAGCCGAAGCCGGCACCGTTGCTGCCACCCAGGCACTGGCTGCGATCCCCGGCGGCGCAGGCAAAGAGCCCTGCATTCGGATTGCCGGTTCCCGGATTGCCGATAGCTTCCACGTCTTCGTATAGGATGTGCTGCACGGCGAAGGTGATGGCCGAGCGGTCGTTGGGCTTGATGGCGAGGCCGCCCGCCACCCAGCCCGGAACGTTGAGGTCGCCGCCGTTGGCGAACAGGCCCGAATAGTCATCGAAAGTGTTCTTCACCTCGGTCTGGTAAGCGGCGCTCAGCGAGACTTTTTCCGATATATTTCCCTGCAGGCTGACGATGGCGCCGTAGCCGAACGCGTCGTCCTGCCCGTTGTTGGAGAGCTTGGCGGGATCCGTGGAAAAATTGGCGAAATTCCCGAGCCCGTTCAGCTTGAGCTTTGCGTAGTTGACGATGCCGCCGATGCCCCACGCGGCACGGTCGTTGGCGAACTTGTGCGAGTAGCTGAAATTCGAGAACAGCTGCCAGTAGTTCACCCCCGTGTTACCGGCGAGGAACGTGCCGTTCAGCGCTCCTATCGGCGTCTGCAATGTGGGCGTGTCGCTGGCCTTCCAATCGGTGTTCATGCCGCCGTTGCCGTACAGGCTGATGCCGAAGGCGCCGCGTTCACCGACCGAGCGTTTCCAACCGAAGAAGGGGACGAGGAAATTCTCGCTGCCGCTCTCGACCGTGGAGCCGGGCAGTGGCGGAAACCCGCCAGAAGGTGCGCCGGTCACCGTGTACTCGCGCATCGGGCTGAACCACGACAGGCCGATGTCGATGCGGTCATCGACGAATACCATGCCGGCGGGGTTGATGGCAGCGGCCAGGGCATCCTGAGGCAAGGCGATACCGCTGCCGGCCAGGGCCGCCGTCTTGGGACTGTACCCGTGGGAGATTTCCCCATTGGTGGCCTGGCTGCCGATGGGCAAAGCAGCCACCGCAAGACCAATCACTGTGCTGAAGAGTCCTCTGTATGCGCTGCCGAACATCGCGAATGTCTCCTCATGGGTAAGCTGCCGATCCGTCGCGATCTCTTGAGCTTTTTGCTCCTGCTGGGACTTGTTCCAATTCACCACCGTTAATTTTAGCCAACGCGTTTTCAAACATATTGAAGCATACCAAGTTTTACATTCTCTGTGTATGGCGATGAGGGCCCTCTCCACAACGGGACCTGTCACGGATGGCCGCGTCGCCCGGCGAGCGCGTCGCCGACGGAGCATTGTTGAGGCATGTCAACACGCGCCCGTGCAGATCGACGTTCGATATCAAGGAAAAGCCGTTTCGGCGCTAGCAACGGGAGCGCAGCCTGCCACGGGTTTTCAGGCCAGCGCATGCGTCACATCGACCGGCAAAGACGACGTCAGTCGACAGCACAATCGTTTCTCGGAGCGCCCTATGAAGAACATCGTCATTCTCACGGCAGGCACAGGTGGCGCTGTGGCAGCCAGCATGCCGGCACACAGGCTCGATCTCGACGAGTGGGCCATCACGATCATCGATCGCACCAGCAAGCACGTCTACCAGCCCAGCCGGGGTTGCTGTTTCTGCCGTTCCGCCTCTACGGCCATGACAACGAGGACGATGTCGTCAAGGGCATCAGCGACCCGCTTCCCGGCAACGTCCGACTGGTCAGCGCGGAGATCCGGCTCATCGATCACGAGAGCAAGCGGGGCGAGACCAGCGACGGCGACTACGCGTACGACTGGCTCATCTCGACGATGGGCTGCCGTCTGGCGCCCGAGGAAATCGAGGGCATGGACGGGGCCATAGGCGACGGCGTGCACATCTTCTACGATCTCCAGGGCGCGCTCGGTTTTCAGAAAGCGCTCGATGACATGACGGAAGGGCGTTTTGTGGTCGACATCGCCGAAATGCCCAGCAAGTGTCCCGTCGCACCGCTCGAGTTCGCGTTTCTCGCGGATTACTACTTTCATCGGCGGGGCATACGCGATCGCATTGACATCACGCTGGTGACGCCGTAAAGCGCTGCGTTCACGAAACCGAATGCAAGCGGTGTGCTCTCGGAGATCGCAGCGCGCAGGAACATCAGCATCGTGCCGAATTTTGCCCTGGAGCGCATAGACGCCGACGCGCGCACTGTCCGCTCCTACGAAGGCGCCAGCGTCGAGTACGACCTACTGTGTGCCATCCCGCCCAACCTGGGGCCTGAGGTGGTCGAGGCGTCCGGCCTGGGCGACGGCACGGGCTATCTGCCCACGGAGCCAAGAACGCTCGAGAGGCGCCGGTCTGATTGCATATACGTGCTGGGCGACAACTCCAACGTGTCGACGTCGAAGGCGGGCTCCGTGACGCATTGCGAGGAGGGGACCGTCGTGGGGAATCTGCTGCGCGAGATCGAGGGAAAGACGCCCCTGCCGAGTTTCGACGCACACGCCAACTGCTTCATCGAATCCGGCTTCCACAAGGCGCTGCTTATCGACTTCAACTACGACATGGAGCCTCTCCAAGGCACATTCCCGCTGCCCTACATGGGGCCCTTCTCATTGCTCAAGGAAAGCTATATCAATCATGTCGGCAACATCGCCTTCAAATGATCGTCACCGAGTCTGATTTCCTGTCCGCGTTGGACGTCGAGGCGGGTCCCTCCGTGCAGGAACTCTTCGAAATGGTCATCCGCAAGCGGCGCACGCGCAAGAAGATGGGGACCATCGTCGAGGACATCATGACGCCTAACCCTGTCACGGTCGGCAAGGACAATACTCTGCAACGCGCCGTACAGCTGATGGACAAGAATCGCATCAAGCGGCTCGTGGTGACCGACGCCGAGCGCCGCGTGGAAGGGGTGGTGTCGCGCGCCGACCTCATCAAGCTGTTCACTTTGCATTGATCCGCGCGCGCTTCACGACACGGCACGGTTGCAGAGCGGTCGGAGCGTGCTGCGGCGGCGCTCGAGAAGAGTCGATCAGCGCGCGTCCGCACCCCCGCGGGCCGGCTCGACAATCGCTTCGCTGCGTCGGCTTCCGCTCAGTCGGCGGACGCGGCGTTCTCGAGGAGCGTGACGATGTCGGTGGCGCCCACCATTCGCGCGGCCTCGACGGCGGTCCAGCCGTCTGCGGCGCGGGCCCGCGGGTCCGCGCCGGCAGCCAGCAGCAGCTCGACGAGATCCGCGTAGTCCCCATTGGCGGCGAGCATCAGCGCGGTGTTACCGCTTGGCGTCGCCCGGGCGTTGACGTTGGCACCGCTCGCGATGAGACGGCGCACGACGTCGCCATGGCCCTGCCGCGCCGCCATCATCAGTGGTGTCTGTCCCTTGGGACCCGGCGCGTCGATGTCGACCCGCTCGGCGACAAGACGCGCCACCACCTTCTCGTGGCCGGCAGCGGCCGCCGACCCGAGCGCGTCATAACCGTCGTCATCGGCCAGCGATGGGTCGGCACCGGCCTGCAGCAGAACGTCGACAGTGAGACCGTGACCGTTTGCGGCTGCACGCGTCAACGCCGTCACCCCGGTCTCGGCGGGCGCGTCGGGATCGGCGCCGTTGAGCAAAAGCACTTCGACGATCCGCACGTGGCCGCGCTCGGCGGCCACCATCAGTGCCGTCCAGCCGTCGTTCGCCTGGGCGTCGATCTGTGCTCCCCCGGCGATGAGATCCACGACGATGGGCAGCGCCGTGGGCTTCGCCGCGGCGCGCATGAGAGCCGTATTGCCACGGCGTCGGTCAGCGTCGTCGGGTGCGGCGCCATGCTGTAGCAGCAGTCGCACCAGCTCTTCGTCAGCGCGCTCAACCGCCAAGAGCAGCGCGCTGTCGCCTTCGCGGCCCGCCTGCAGACGGGGATCCGCGCCCCGATCGAGCAGCGCCTTGGCAACCGGATGATGTCCCGAGGCGACGGCGAGCATGAGGGCGCTGAGGCCGTCGGTCGAGACGGCATCGGTGTCTGCACCGTGGTCCAGCAACAGCGTGACCACCTCGCGCGCGCCGCGGGCAGCGGCCAGCATCAGCGCGGTCCAGTGCTCGGGGCGATCGTCCCGCGCATTGACATCGGCGCCGTGATCGAGGGCGAAAGCAACCAGCTCTTGCCGACCCGCCTCTGCGGCCATGAGCAACGCGCGGTTGGCGATCGCCTGCTCGGACGATGGCTGGGCCTGCACCGAGACCGTTGCGAGAAGGCCGATGGCCCAGAGCGCCAGTTTCGCGGTGCGCGTCGCCGGCATGGTGCGATATCGTGCCTGCGCCGCAGAGGGCAGGTTGGTGAGGCCGGTCATGCTGGCGGCTCCCCAAACGCGGCGTAGTACTCGCCCAGTGTAACCCGGCGCTCCGTGGCGTCAGCCGCAACCAGCACGGCGCTGCCGTCGGGATCCACTCGCGTTAGCCGTCCGCGCACAACGTCTGCGCCGAGCGGCACTTCGGTCAGCGTGTCGATCCCGATGAGCCGCTGGCGCCAGCCCGTCAGCACCGCGTCGAGACCGCGCTCCGCCCAGCGATTCAGGGAGACGAGAAACTGCCGCGTGTATTGCTCGAGCAGATTGCTCACCGCCACCTCGCTGGCGCCGTCGACGGCCGCGATGCAGCCGGTCGGCGCGTGACTGCGCTCGGGTGCTGCGGCGATCTGTGCGAGCGCACCGACGCTGAGCCATTCCGGCGGGTTCTTCGTCGCCGTCGGCGCGCTGAGTGAAACCACGGCCACGCTCTGTGCATTCACCAAAATCTCATTGGGCCAGCGATACTGCAGCATCGACAGCGGCGAGACGGCACCGGCCAGCGCCGCGCCCAAACTGACCGCCGCCACGAAGTTGATCTCCATGGCCGTCGCCAGTGGAAAATCGGGACGCATGAGGATGGCGCAAAAAAGGTTGCCCACCGGACCAGGCTCGGCCATGACACCGCTGCCGCGGGACCCCGTTTGCCTCTCGGCCCACACCACCGTGCCTTCTTCGGCGCCCCGCCGAGCGAGACGGATGAGCTCGGCGTCGACGCTGTCGACACGGTCGAGCCTGACAAGTCGGTACAAGCCCGGCAGGCTGGCGTCGATGTTCATCTCGCTCGGCTCGGTATGCGTTAGGTTAGTCTGTCGCCCGAGATACAATAGGCGCTCGTTTTCCAGGCTGAGCGCCATCGAGGCGCTCGACTGTGGGCAAAATGATAGCCGATGCACGCAGGCACCGTAAGCAGACCTCGTCGCGTTCGCGATAGCGCCGTTATCCGCGCGTGCCGTGCGCGGCCGACGCTGCGATGGCTCTGGCCGCGGTGGTCGAGCCCGGTGTGGGCCGCGATCACCGCCCTCGCGGGGCCCGCCGTCTCGGCTCCGGTGTCGGCCGACGTCGTCGAGGCCGGAGAAACCGCGCTGGGCATCGTCGGCGAGGTTTGTCACGCCACGGATGCTCGGCTGTGGTTTCGTCATCTCGCCCCGGAGCGCCCCCTGGTGGTCTCCGAAATGGTGGCCCGGGGCGTTCGCATCGGCGAGCGAACCCAACAGTGGACGACCGACGGCACGTGGACAGTGGAACGCCTGGGCCGTGACGGGCGCGTGCAACGGGTGCACGTGCGCTTCGATCGCCGGGTTGGGGGCGACGAGCGGGCGGAACTGCTGGTTATGGCCGACGGCGACTGCAGCGTGCTCGGCGCGCGGCGGCTGCGCTATGAAGACGGCCTGACCCCGGCCGCTCTCGATCATCTCGACGCCAGCCTAGCCGAGACGCTGGCGACGGCGCCCTTGAACCCGCCGGTGCCTGCCGGCGGTGACCCCGGCGGTGTGCCGGTGGCGTTGGTCGACGCCGGTGTCAACTATCTGCTGCCCGAGATTGGTCGCCAACTAGCGCGCGACGGCGAGGGACGTATTCTGGGCTACGACTTTTGGGACCTCGACCGCCGGCCTTTCGACGCTGACCCATCGGCCTCGCCGTTCTTTCCCAGACATCACGGCACGCGTACGGCCAGCCTGCTGCTGGCCGAGGCGTCGCCGGTGCGTCTGGTGCCGTTCCGTTATCCGCGCCCGGACATGGCTCGCATGGGAGCCCTGGTGGACCGAGCTGCAGCCGCAGGCGTGCGCATCGTCAATCTCTCGCTGGGCAGCAGCGATCGGGACGAGTGGCGGGAATTCGCGGCTGCGGCTGGCCGTCACGACGACATGCTGTTCATCCTCTCCGCAGGCAACGACGGCCGCGACATCGATGTTGACCCGGTCTTCCCGGCGGCACTGTCGCTCGAGAATCTGGTCGTCGCCACGTCGGCTGGCGATGACCGGCTGCCGGCACCCGGATCGAACTGGGGCAAGCGCTCCGTCGACCTGCTGGTCCCGGCAGAAGAGATGATCGTCGTCGATTTCGACGGTCACGTGCGCCTGGCGTCGGGTTCGAGCTACGCGGCGGTGCGCGTCTCGGCGCTGGCGGCCTGCCTGCTCGGTGCCCATCCTGAATGGAAGGCGAGCGAGCTCAGGCGTGCGCTCTTTGCGCTGGCCGAGCCGGATGCCCGCACCGCAGCGTTCGTGGCTCGCGGCTATCTGCCGGATCCCGTCGAGCAAAACCGCGGCAGCTGCGCGGCGGAGCCCCATGGCGTGGCAGTTACGGGCGTCGAGTCGTCGACGGCGGCGGACGCCACGACCGCGGAGGCAGACTACCTTCTCGCACCCTCGTTCGTGCTAGTGGGCGATGCCGGCTGGCAGCGCGACGCGGTCCGCCAGGCAGTAGACGTGGCGCTCGGCCTTCTCGGGCAGTGCGGTATCGCCGCACCGCGTCGCGCCCTTCACATCGTCACTGGCCCGCAGCGTGTGAGGTATTACCACCGAGCCACGGCCGCCGAGCTCGTCCGCGCGCTGGATCTGCCTCCGCCTCTCGTCTTCTTCGTGAAAGATACGCTCGCCGGTGAACGCTACGATGCCCACTCCTTTGGCCGGGCCAACAGCGCTGGGGCCCCGTGGTTGGCGGACACCGTGTGGGTCATGAGCGGTGCGCGCGATGCCGGTGTGGCACTTGCCCACGAGCTGTTTCACGTCTTGGCCGACAGCGGTGAGCACTCGGATGATGCGCGTAATTTGATGCACCCGGAAACGAGCGCGGTGAGTACCACACTCACGGCGCAGCAGTGCGCGCGCGCCCGGCAGCGCGGCGCTGTCCTCGGTATGTTGCGGCCACGGCAGTGACAGCCGCCGGTCATTAACAGGCGGCGGGCTGCCCGCGCGGCGTGGCGGATGGATCGCGTCATACCGGCCTGGGTGCGTTGGACGCTTCCCATGCCAGCATGGCGCGTTTGCGCGCTGCGCCCCAGCGGTAGTCGCCCACGGCGCCCGTGCTGCGGATGACGCGGTGACAGGGTATGAGGTAGGCGATCGGATTCGCCCCAACCGCCGCTCCGACGGCGCGACTGGCTGAGGGGACGCCGATCTGTCGGGCAACGTCTGCGTAACGCACGGCCGTGCCCAACGGGATTCTGAGCAGAGCCTCCCAAACGCGAATCTGGAAATTCGTACCACGCAGGTTGAGCATGAGCGGTCCGGCGTGTGGTGTTTCCGGACTGAACACACGCCGGGCGATGTCCGCGGTTCGGGCGGTGTCCTCGATGAGTCGGGCGCTGTGCCATTCCCGTTCGAATTCGCGGTACGCGGTCTGCCGCTGCTGCGCGACGAAGCTCAGCCAGCAGATACCGTTGTCCGTGAGGCCGATCAGGCAGTCGCCGAAGGGGGAGGGCTGAAAGCCGTGACGAATCGTGAGTCCGGCGCCATGGGCGCGGTACTGGGCAGGAGTCATGGCGTGAAAGGTGACGTACAGCTCGTGCAGTCGGCCTGTGCCCGACAGCCCTGCATCGTAGGCCGCGTCGAGCAGCGGTGTGGCGCGGCGCAGCAGCTCACCCGTGTATTGGCTCGTCAGATGCTGAAGGAAGCGTTTCGGCGAGATACCGGCCCAGCGTCGGAAAAGTCTCTGGAAGTGGTGCTCGCTCAGACCGACGGCTGCCGCGACCTCGCGTAGCGTCGGCTGGTTCTGGAAATGCTCGTCCAGATAGCGGATGGCCTGCTCGACCCGGGCATAGTCGTTGGTGGTCACCGGTTTGTCCTCCGAGCTTTGCGCTGGATATCGGATCCCAGCATCTCTCGCGCCATCGCCGAGGGTTGCCGCCATGGGCGCGCGTCCCGCGTGCCGCAGGTCGTTGCCTGCGGTGGCCTGCATCGATTCGCCGAGCGGAGTCGGCTAGCCGCAATGGTAGCGCCGCGCCTCGGTGGCGCAACCCGATTGTTGCGGCGCGTCGGCACCGTCGTGACGGGCCCCTCGCGCACGCATCGGGGAGCGGGACGTTCCGGTGGGGCGGGCTGCCAAACCCCCGGCCTACGGTTAGAATCGGATGCTCGCCGGGGGTTTATTGTCCCGTCCAAACGCAGTCCGTAGGAGCACTCGATGAGCGGGCAGCTGCCCAAACGCGCAGACGTGGTGGTGATCGGGGCCGGGGTGGTCGGCTGCAGCGTCGCCTACCATCTCGCCAAGCTCGGCTGCACTGATGTGCTGCTCCTCGAACGCCGTGAGATCTCGTGCGGTACGACGTGGCACGCGGCAGGCCTTGTCGGTCAGCTGCGTGCCACGCAGAACCTGACCCGGCTTGCGCAGTACACGTGTGAGCTGTTCGCGTCTCTGGAAGCGGAAACCGGCCAGGCGACGGGTTTCAAGCAGAACGGCTCGTTGTCCGTGGCGGGTAGTCAGGATCGATTCGAGGAGCTCAAGCGCGGGGCGTCGATGGCAAGCTGCTTCGGGCTCGAGGTCGAAGTGATCACGCCACGAGAGGCGCGTGATCTGTATCCGCTGATCGAGGTGGACGATCTGGTGGGCGCCGTGTTTCTACCCAAGGACGGACAGATCAATCCGACGGACGTGACGCAAGCGCTCGCCAAGGGGGCGCGTCAGGCCGGCGCGACCATCTTCGAGAACACGAAAGTTACCGGGATTCGCGTCGCCGGGGGCAAAGTGGCGGCGGTCGTTACCGAGCGTGGTGAGGTGGCGGTCGACTACGTGGTCAATTGCGGCGGCATGTGGGCCCGCGACATTGGGCGCATGGCCGGCGTCAACGTACCGCTGCACGCGGCCGAGCACTTCTACGTGGTCACCGAGCCGTTGGCCGAGGTGCCGCCGACGTTGCCGGTGCTGCGCGACCCCGACGGTTTTGTCTATGTCAAAGAAGACGCCGGCAAGCTGCTGGTTGGTGCTTTCGAGCCCATTGCCAAGCCCTGGGGCATGGAAGGCATTGGCGAAGACTTTGCTTTCGATCAGCTGCCCGAGGACTGGGACCACTTCGAGCCGGCGCTGCGCAATGCGCTGCGGCGCGTGCCGTTGTTGGCACGTGCGGGTATCCAGACGTTCTTCAACGGGCCGGAGAGTTTCACGCCTGATAATCGTTACTATGTGGGCGAGGCGCCCGAGGTGCGCAATTTCTTCGTGGCAGCGGGTTTCAACTCGATCGGTATCCAGTCTTCCGGGGGGGCGGGCAAAGTCCTGGCGGAGTGGCTCGTGAATGGCCGCCCGCCCATGGATTTGTGGGACGTGGACGTGCGGCGCGCGGCGCCGTTCCAGATTAATGCCCACTATCTGCGCGATCGCACCGTCGAGGCGTTGGGGCTGCTGTACGCCATGCACTGGCCGTTCCGGCAGGTCGAATCGGCGCGTGGCGTGCGAACGTCGCCCCTGCACGAGCGGCTGGCGCGCCAGGGTGCGTGTTTCGGCGAGGCGCTGGGCTGGGAGCGCCCCAACTGGTATGCCCCGCCCGGTGTCGAGCCGAGATACGAGTACTCCTACGGCCGGCAGAACTGGTTTGCGCACTCCGCGCGCGAGCATCTCGCCGCTCGCCAGGGCGTCGCGCTCTTCGACCAGACGTCCTTCTCGAAGTTCGTCCTCGAAGGCCCCGATGCGGAGCGGGTTTTGAACGCGGTCTGCGCCAACGATGTGGCCGTGGACGTGGGGCGCGTCGTCTACACGCCGTGGCTGAACGCACGCGGAGGCATCGAGGCGGATTTGACCGTCACGCGGTTGGCGGAAGACCGCTTCCTTATCGTCACGGCTGCGACCACGCAGGGAAGGGACTTCCATTGGCTGCGCCGGCACACTCCCGCGGATGCGCGCGCCATACTGACCGACGTCACATCGGGCTTTGCCGTTATTGGCGTCATGGGGCCGCGTTCGCGCGAGCTGCTCGGCAAGTTGACGCCGAACGATCTCAGCAACGCGGCGTTCCCCTACATGACATCCCGAGAGATCGAGCTCGGCTATGGCATCGTCAGGGCGTCGCGCGTCACCTACGTGGGCGAGCTCGGCTGGGAGCTTTATGTGCCCACGGAGTTCGCTCCCGGCATCTACGACGTTTTAGTGGAGGCCGGCGCGGAGCTCGAACTCGTTCACGCAGGCTATCACGCCATGAACTCACTGCGCATCGAGAAGGCCTATCGTCACTGGGGCCACGACATCAGCGACGAAGACACGCCGATCGAGGCAGGTCTCGTTTTCGCTGTCGCGTTCGACAAAGCGGGGGGCTTCATCGGCCGCGACGCGTTGCTTCGGCAGCGTGATGCGCTGCCGAAGCGCCGCCTCGTGCAGTTTGCGTTGGAGAACCCTGAACCGCTCATGTACCATGAGGAGCCCATCTGGCGTGACGGCGTGCGGGTCGGCCGTACGACATCGGCCATGTACGGTCACACGCTGGGGTCCTCGGTCGCGCTCGGCTATGTCGAGCACGCCGCCGGCGTCGATGCAGATTTCGTCGCCGACGGTGACTTCGAGATCGAGATTGCCGGTGAACGGTACGCCGCGCGGGCAGCGCTGCGCCCGCTGTATGATCCGCGCGGCGAGCGAGTGC
Organism: Arenicellales bacterium; assembly: GCA_041550555.1. Lineage (GTDB taxonomy): Bacteria > Pseudomonadota > Gammaproteobacteria > Arenicellales > JBFEOO01 > JBFEOO01. The sequence continues at coordinate 3,696 of JBFEOO010000074.1, read as the reverse complement.
GGTGCTGAGCGGACCCCCGGCACGTCACCGCTGGCAAAGACACAGCACGGGAGGCGGTAAGTGACGGACGAGCTCTTTCGCGAAGATGCGTATCTGAAGCAGTGCAGCGCCCAGGTCCTCAGCGTCGCTCACGAAGGCATCGTCGTGGATCGCACGGTCTTCTATCCCATGGGCGGAGGACAGCCCGGTGACACCGGGATGCTGGTGCGTCACGACGGCAGCGAGATCCCCATCGTGGACACTCGCAAAGACCCGGCGAGCGGCGACATCGTGCACGTGCCCGGGCCCGGTGACGCGCGCCCGCAGCCCGGTGAGGCTGTCATGCTGCACATCGATTGGGATCGTCGCTACCGGCTTATGCGCATGCACAGCTGCATGCACATGCTCTGCGCAGTGATCCCGGCGCCCGTCACGGGTGGCAGCATCAGTGACGGGCGGGGGAGGCTCGACTTCGACCTGCCCGAGACGCTGGACCGGGAGCAGGTCACCGCGGAGCTCAACCGCCTGATCGAGAGCGGGCGCCCGATGCGTACCCGCTGGATTAGCGACGCCGAGCTCGACGCTCAGCCGGAGCTGGTGCGCACCATGTCCGTGCAGCCACCGCGCGGCGCCGGACACGTGCGCCTGGTCGAGTTCCAAGACATCGACCTGCAGCCCTGCGGGGGCACCCACGTCGCCAACAGCGCCGAGATCGGTCGCGTTCGGGTTGCGAAAATAGAGAAAAAAGGTCGACAGAACAGGCGGGTATCCATCGTTTTTGATTGACAGTCTCAATCGGTAAAACGGGTTATTCCGGGGTCAGCCGCCGTCGGCGGTGGGCCGGTTACCGGCCGCTCGAGGCGGGGTTTCTCGCGACGGCGGCGGGCTGAATCAAGCTTTGACGGCGACGCCGAATCCACGTATAGTCATCGCAGAACAAGGGGACGGTCCCAAGTACAATAACACTATAAAAGTTTGGGCCAATCGTGGCCCGGTGGTCAGCATGTTCCCTTCCCCCTGTCACCCCATCCGGCATGCTGGCCACTTATTTTTTTCCTCTTCTGGTTTTTCCGCTGCTGGTCCGGCTTTGGCTTGAGTTTGGCTCCCGCCTGCTGCCGTTGTCTCGCTGCCGCGTCGGTGGGCGCGCGGCGTCCGCGGTCACGCGCGTGGCGGAGTACGCCGGCCGATCTACATGTCGAACGCCGCCCGGGGGCGTGACGACAGCAGTGACTGTTGGCAGAACGGGTGCTCACCGCCGCGACGCGATTTGCTGACGGATTTGCCATGCGGCCTCCGATGACGCACTGGCGATACGCCATCAGAGAGCGCAACAGGAGATCACATGAGTGACGCGACTGCCGAGGCCCGGATTCATCGCGGGCTGAAAGGAGTGTACTTCGACCGCTCACGAACGACCTTCATCGACGGACGCGCCGGCGAGCTTCGCTACAGGGGCTACTCCATCCATGATCTTGCGGAGCAGTCGACATTCGAGGAGACCGCTTATCTGCTGCTGCACGGCGAGCTGCCGACGCGTGAGGAGCTGACGACTTTCGACGAGGCCCTGAAGGGCAACCGATCGCTGCCTCCAGCGCTGTACGACATCCTGGCCAGGGTGGCGCATGCACACCCGATGGAGGTGCTGCGCACCGGCGTCTCGGCGTTGGGCGCCTTCGACCCCCAGGCGGACGACAACTCGCTCGAAGCGACCCTTGCCAAGGGCGTCCGGCTCACCTCGCAGGTGCCCATGATCGTCGCTGCGCATCATCGTCTTCGCCAGGGCCTGGAGCCGGTGACGCCGAGCAACGGTCTCGGTCATGCCGCAAACTTTCTCTATATGCTGAAGGGAGAGGAGCCCAGCACCGACGCCGCCGCGCTCATGGATACCGATATGGTGCTGCATGCGGAGCACGGCTCGAACGCTTCGTCTTTTGCGGCCCGGGTCGTCACGGGGACCGATGCCAACATTCATGCATCGGTGACAGCGGCCGTCGCCGCGCTGTCCGGTCCGGCGCACGGCGGTGCCGCCGAGAACGTCATGCGCATGGCGCAGGAGGTCGGCGAGCCTGCGAAGGCGGTCGAATACGTGCGCGCCAAGCGTAAGAACCGCGAGCCGGTGATGGGCTTCGGCCATCGCGTGTATCGCGCCGAAGATCCGCGCGCACGGCACATGCGCGAAGGTGTCGAAAGGCTATCGCGAGAGATGGGCCAACCGCACTGGTACGAGATATTGCAGGCGCTGGTCGACGCGATGAAACCCTACTCACGGCATGGCGTCAACGTCAACGTCGACTTCTATGCCGGCGTCGTCTACTACCTGCATGGCATTGCGGAGGACCTGTTCGTGCCGATCTTTGCCGTTGGCCGGGTGCCGGGTTGGACGGTGCAGGTGCTCGAGCAGCTCGAAAACAACATACTGATTCGCCCGCTAACGCAATATAGCGGGCCGCCCCCCCGGAACTACCGGCCGATCGACGAGCGCTGACCGACACCAGCGGCGACGCCGACGCTACGGTCGTCACCGCCGCCGAGTCTTCGATCTCGGAGCGATCTCTCCCGCATGTAGGCGTTCCCCGCGCGCCGTTCTGCCCGACGACAGCGGGTCCGGGACGAGCCCGGGCCCCGAGCCGTTCAGCTCAGCACGCCACCGCCTGTTGAACGATTCTCATGGCATCGAGGGCGATGACCAGCTCTTCGTTCGTCGGGATGACCCAGACCTGCACGCTGCCGGCGGCGGCGGATATTCGACCCTCTTTGCCGACGGTCGACCTGTTGCGCTCGTCGTCGAGCACGATGCCGAGGTGGTGGAGATCGTCACAGATGCGGCCACGGATGAGGGCGCTGTTCTCGCCGATACCGGCGGTGAAGACCACCGCGTCGCAGCCGTTGAGCACGGCGTAATACTGGCCCAGATAAGCCTTGGCGCGATAGCAGAACACATCGATTGCCTCAGCGCAGCGCGAATCGCCGGATTCGGCTTCCAGCACGATATCGCGCATGTCCGACGAGAAGCCGCTCAAGCCGAGTAGACCGCTGTAGCGATGGAGCTGCGCGTGAACCTCGGCCAGGGAGAGCTCCTCTTTCTCGATGAGCTCGAAGACCAGGGCCGGATCGATGTCGCCACAGCGGGTTCCCATGACGAGCCCGGCGAGCGGCGTCAGCCCCATCGAGGTGTCCACCGAGACGCCGTCGGCGATGGCCGCCATCGAGCAGCCATTGCCCAGGTGACAGGTGATCACCCGCGAATGTGAAGGTGCAAGACCGCTCAGCTCGTAGAGACGTCGGCTGACGTAGTAGTGGCTCGGACCATGGAAGCCGTAGCGGCGAATCTTGTGCTTGCGATGCAGTCGGCTGGGCACGGCGTAAAGATAAGCGTGCCGAGGCAGCGTTTGATGAAAAGCGGTGTCGAACACGGCAACGTGGGATGTGGCCGGCAACGCTCCCATGGCCGCCTGAATCCCTTTCAGATTGGCCGGATTGTGCAGCGGCGCCAGATCGAAGCTCTCGCTGATGCTTTCCATGACCGCGGCGTCGATGAGCACCGAATTGCTGAAGCGCTCGCCGCCATGCACCACGCGATGGCCCACCGCGGCGATGTCGGCGTGTTCGCGGATCGGCGATCGCGCATCGTCGAGCAGAAACTCCAGCACGTAGGCAAGAGCCCGGTCGTGGTCCGGCGCAGCAAGGCCGTGTCGCTCGCTGACCTCGACGCCGTTT
>JBFEOO010000073.1:0-19203 GCA_041550555.1 Arenicellales bacterium | reverse complement strand
TGCGACACTTTGGTGGTGCGCCGTGCCCGAGCTCGCTGTCGTAGTGTCGCCGCGACGGCGTCGGCGGGCGAGGCGGCGCGGCCATCCCTCGCCGACGGGAACGGTGACCCGGTGGCGGAACGCCGGTCAGAAACCCGCTGCTCGGGCGGCATGGCGGCACGATGACGAGCGAATCCATTGTCTTCACGATCTTCCTGATATTCACGGGGGCTGCCGTCCTTGCCAGCGTCGCGCTGTTGGCGCGTCAGGCGCTGTTGATCGCCTACATCGTGCTGGGCGTCTTGGTCGGTCCCGCCGGTTTCGGGTTGGTCGCCGACACCGCGCTGCTGCGGGATATGGCCCACGTAGGCATCATCTTCCTGCTCTTTCTGCTGGGACTCAACCTCCACCCCCAGAAGCTCGTTCAGCTGTTCCGCCAGACGCTGATCGTCACCCTGGCCAGTTCGGCGGCGTTCGCGGCCCTGGGCTACGCGGTCGCCCGGCTGTTTGGCATCGGGGGCGGCGACGCGGTGGTCATCGGGATCGCCACGGCGTTCTCCAGCACCATTATCGGCCTCAAGCTGATACCGACGACCGTGCTGCACCATCGCCACACCGGCGAGGTCATCATCAGTGTGCTGCTGCTGCAGGACTTGATCGCAATCGTCGCGCTGCTGGGTCTGCACGGCTCCGCTGGCGGCGCGGCGCAGGCCGCGGATGTGCTCTGGCTCGCTCTGGCGTTGCCGCTGCTCGCCGCTGGGGCTTATCTCGTCGAACGTTACGTGCTGATGGGGCTGATACGGCGCTTCGATCGAATCCAGGAATACCTGTTCCTCCTCGCAATCGGCTGGTGTTTGGGTGTCGCCCAGGCGGCGCACAGCATGGGCCTCTCCTACGAGATCGGCGCGTTCATCGCCGGTGTCGCCGTTGCGGCTAGCCCGGTCTCCCGTTTCATAGCCGAAAGCCTCAAGCCGCTGCGCGATTTCTTCCTGGTGATGTTCTTCTTCACGCTCGGCGCCGCATTCGATGTTCGCGCAGCCGCCGCAGTGGTGTTGCCGGCGGTGCTCCTCGCAGGGCTCGCTTTGTCGGTAAAGCCCGTGGTGTTCCGCTTTCTCATGGTCAGCGTGTCGGAGAATAACCGGCTGGCCTGGGAGATCGGTTTCCGCCTCGGACAGATGAGCGAGTTCGCGCTGCTGATCGTGTTCTACGCGAGCGAAGCGGAGCTTATCGCCGCCTCGACCGCCTACGTGGTGCAGTTGGCGACGATGCTCACGTTCATCGGATCGACGTACCTGGTGGTGCTGCGCTATCCCACGCCTATCGCCGTTTCCGAACGGCTGCGGCGCGACTGAAGCGCTCCTCTCCGATGGCGGTCAGGCACATCCTCATAATCGGTTGCGGCTACATCGGCGAACGGGTGGCGCGCGCCTGGCAGGCGCGCGGCGCACGGGTCGCGGCGCTGGCTCGCAGCGAAGCCGCCGAGCAGCGGCTGCGTTCGCTGTCGATCGAGCCCTTCGCCGGGGACCTCGATCGTCCGGAGACGCTCACCATGCTGCCGATCGCGCACGCCGTCGTTTACTATCTGGCGCCGCCGTCTGCGCAAGGGCATACCGACGCTCGCATGCGGGGCTTTGTCCATGCGCTTGGCGCTTCGCCCCCGCCTGCCCGCGTCGTCCTGATCAGCACCACCGGCGTGTACGGCGATTGCGGCGGTGCCTGGATCGACGAGGACACACCGGTCAACCCGCAAACGCCACGCGCGCGCCGACGGCTCGATGCCGAGCGTGCCTTGCGCGAAGCTGGCCGCGCCGCGGCGATACCCGTGGTGGTGCTGCGCGTGCCAGGCATCTACGGTCCGGGCCGGCTGCCGCTCGCGCGTCTGCGCGAACGCCAGCCTCTGCCTCACGAAGCCGAATGCCCGTTCACGAATCGCATTCATGCCGACGATCTCACCGAGGTGTGTGTCGCGGCGGCCGACTGCGGGGGCGCCGACCGGGTTTACAACGTGAGCGACGGCCACCCCAGCACCATGGTCGACTATTTCAACAAAGTGGCCGATAGCGTCGGGCTGCCTCGCCCGCCGACCCTGCCTATGGCCGAGGTGGCGCAGGTGATGACTCCGGGCATGTTGAGCTACATGGCCGAGTCGCGCCGCGTTGGCAACGCCCGCATGCTGCGAGAGCTCGGTGTCCGGTTGCGTTACCCGAGCCTGCAGTCCGGGCTTGCCGCCTCCGTCGCGGAACAGGGGTCGCGTGGCGACTGATCCGGCGCCGGGCAGCGCGGCGCGGCGGCGATCAGGGCGGAAGCGCAGTGCTAGGCCGCGGGCGAGCCGCCCGTCGGCGCCTCCAGCCGGAAGCGGGCCCGAAACAGGGTGACCACGGTCTTGGCGTCGCGGATCTCCCCGTCCGCGGCCATCTTCAGGGCCTCTCCAAAGGATTTCCAGTGCACCTCGATGAGCTCGTGCGCCTCGGGGCGGGCGGTTACCGGCTGCAGCTCCTGGGCGAGATACAGGTGCAGCTCCTCGTCGCAGAATCCGGGGGTCGAGAGCATCGAGCCGAGGGGCGTCCAGCGCGCCGCGCGCAGGCCCGCCTCCTCGACGAGCTCCCTGCGGGCCGTTTCGATCGGCGGCTCACCGGGGTCCAATTTGCCCGCTGGTAGCTCCCAGATCCAGCCTCCCGCTGCGTGCCGATACTGACGCAGCAGGCATACGTGCCCGTCGGCCCGCACGGCGGCAACGCTTGCGCCGCCCGGGTGGCGAACGATCTCCAGGTCGATCAGCGCGCCGCCAGGCAGCCTGACCCGTTCGATGCCGAGTGCCACCACGCGGCCGGCGTAGATCAGGTTGCGCTTCGGCGGTGACTCGCTCACCGTGAGCCTATGCGGTGTGGGGTAAAGTCGGCCGCCTAAGCAGGCGAGCCGGAGCGCGCCTGATCGCGCACCTCGGCCTCGGCCTCGGCGAGCTTTTCGGCGTCGGCGAGGTAGTAGTGCCGTATCGGACGCAGCGCCTCGTCGAACTCGTAGACCAGCGGTATCCCGGTCGGGATGTTGAGCGCGACAATCGCCTCGTCAGAGACGTCGTCGAGGTGCTTCACCAGCGCGCGCATGCTGTTGCCGTGCGCGGATATGAGCACGCGCTGCTCGGCGCGCAGCGCAGGAACGATGGTGTCCTCCCAGAACGGTACCACGCGCTCGAGCGTATCGGCGAGCGATTCGGCGGACGGCAGATGGTCGATGCCCGCATAGCGCCGATCGAAACGTGGATGCGTGGGATCGTTGGGATCGAGCGCCGGCGGTCGGATGGCGTAGCCCCGCCGCCAGCGCAGGACTTGCTCCGCACCGTGTTTCTCCGTGGTCTCGCGTTTGTTGAGTCCCTGCAGCGCTCCGTAGTGGCGCTCGTTCAGACGCCAGTCGACGTGAACAGGAAGCCACATCCGGTCGAGCACATCGAGAACCAGCCACAGCGTGCGGATGGAGCGTTTCAGCACGGAAGTGAATGCGACGTCGAAATCATAGCGCTCACGGGCCAGCGTCTCGCCGGCCTGGCGCGCCTCGGCCAGACCCCGCTCGGAGAGGTCCACGTCCACCCAGCCGGTGAAGCGGTTCTCCTTGTTCCAGCTGCTCTGACCGTGGCGCACCATTACTACTTTCCGGGTCATGTCCTCGCTTCTCCTAGGGGCGCTGTTCGAGATCTCGGGAGCTCGACGGCGGCCGCTGCGGGCTCATCCTTCTGCAACGCCCTCCGCGCCGAGCATAGCGACCAGGCCACGCAGAGCCTGGCCTCGGTGACTCAGTCGGTTCTTCGTCTTCGCGTCGAGCTCGGCGGCGGAGCACCTGCGCGAGGGCACGAAGAAGACAGGGTCATAGCCGAAGCCGTTCTCCCCCCGCGGCCTCGAGAGGATGCGCCCCTGCCAGGTGCCCTGGGAGATGATCGGCGCGGCGTCCTCCGCTTCTCGCAGGTAGACCATGACGCAGCGAAAGCGCGCCGTGCGAGCCTCGGACGGCGCGCCGTCCAACTCCTGCAGCAGCCGAGCGATGTTCTCCGCGTCTCCGGCGCCGCTGCCGGCGTAGCGCGCCGATCGCACGCCCGGTGCGCCGTGCAAAAGATCCACTTCGAGCCCCGAGTCGTCCGCAATCGCCGCGAGACCGGTGCCACGCGCCGCGTGGCGGGCTTTGATAATGGCGTTCTCCACGAAGGTGAGGCCGGTCTCCTCGGCCTCGGTCAGGTCGAAGCCTGCAAGGGAGAGTACGTCGAGGTCCACGTCCTCGAGCATCTCCGCGATTTCCCGAAACTTTCCCTCGTTACGGGTGGCGATGACGACACGAGCCGCGTCGGTGTCGAGGTCGGCGTTCACTGCGCGAGCGCCTGGCGCTGGCACGCGATGAGCTGCTCGATGCCGGCCTGCGCATAGTCGAGCATCTGCGTCATCTGCGTCTGTGAGAACGGTGCTCGCTCCGCAGTTCCCTGCAGCTCGATGAACAGGCCGTGATCGTTCATGACGACGTTCATGTCGGTCTCGGCAGTGCTATCCTCCACGTAGTCGAGATCGAGCAGGACCACCCCGCCGCAGATCCCCACCGAGACCGATGCGACGAGGCAGTGCAGCGGATTGACCTCGATTTTTCCGCCGCGGTGCAGGTGTTCCACGGCATCGGCAAGGGCAACGTAGCCGCCTGTGATCGATGCCGTCCGCGTGCCGCCGTCCGCCTGAATGACGTCGCAGTCGACGGTGATCGTCCGCTCACCCAGGCGCCTCAGGTCGAGACTCGCCCGCAGCGCCCGACCGATGAGACGCTGAATCTCCAGTGTCCGGCCGCTTTGCCGCCCACGGGCGGCCTCGCGCACCGAACGCTCGCCGGTGGCTCTCGGCAGCATGCCGTACTCGGCCGTGACCCAGCCCTCGCCTCGGCCGCGTAAAAACAGCGGAACCCGCTCATCCACGCTCGCCGTGCACAGCACGCGGGTGTCGCCGAACTCGACCAGCACCGAGCCTTCCGCGTGGCGCGTGTAGCGCCGCGTCAGCGTGATCGGTCTCAACTGGTCGGGGGCGCGATTGCCCGATCGGGTCATCGGTGGCGTCGTCCGTGAGCGTGGTCGGTGATTTTAACACCCCGCCCGATCAGGCACCGATGCGGCGCGCATGGCACCGCTAGCGAGCGGCTGCTGGCCCTTGGCGGCGAGCGAGGCAGAGACGTCACGCAGAGCGCGCGCCCGAGCGGTGAGCGCACGAGCGGGCCGGTGGGCGCTCAGAGTTGCTTGTCGACGGCGTCGACGAAGCTTTCGATCTCCTCGATGGTGCTGCGAATCGCCCGTGAGCGCTTGGCCTCGGTTTGCTGTGAGCTCGGGTCGGATTCGCCCGTTCCCGCCATCGCGGCACGCGCGCGGCGCTCGCTCTCCGCCCAGAGCCGCTCCTGGTCGATGTCGTAGCCCGACAGAATGGGCGGATGCGTCGGGGCCGAATCGTGCCAGCGCAGGGCAATGGCGCTCATGTTGTCGCAATCCTGTGCCATGCGTCGGAGACCTTCGGCCATCATCGAGGCCAAGCCATCCTGGGGCGCCATGTCCGCGAGACGCTGCCAAAGCTCCTCGTGGTCGAAGGCGTGCCAGAAACCGTCCGAGCAGAGCACGAGCAGGTCGTCGGCCTCGAGGGGCGACGGTTCGGCAAGCGAGACGGTAGGTCGAGTGGGACCGCCTACGCAGCGCAGCAGCTGTCCGTGCCAGTCGAGCGACTCGATGGTTTGCTCGGAGACGAGGCCCTCTTCGCGCATCTGCTCGCTGGTGGTGTGATCCCGTGTGCGCGCCACGACGCGGCCATCACGCAGGTGGTAGAGCCGGCTGTCGCCGACGTGGCCCCAGTAGGCGTAGCCGTCTTGGACGAGACAGACGACGGCGGTGGTGCGTGGGTAATCCTCGATTAAGGCGCTCTCTCTGGCGCGCTGGTTGATCAGCGAGTGAGCGCGCACCACGGACAGCACGATGAACGCGGCCGGATCGGCAATTCGCGGCCCCTTCTCCCGCTCGAAGGATTTGACCACGCTCTTGACCAGTGTCTCCGCCGCGAGCTCACCGTGAGCGTGACCGCCGAGTCCGTCGGCCAGCACCATCAGGAGCTGACCGTCGCGCTCGCTCACCGCCGAGCGGTCCTGGTTGACACGTCGCGTGCCACAGACGCTCTGCGTCCCGAACGTGTAGCGCGCGTTCGGGGGGACGTTGGCAGGTGGTCGTTTTGGCATCAGAATCGCCCCAGCGCATCGGCTACCAATTTGTCCACGAACGACTCTGAGGCTCCCTTGAGCGCAAGCCCGAGAAACGAGTCGATGTCCTGCGGCCGAGATGCACGCTCGAGCTGCATCGCCCACTCGATGGCATTGAGCAGCTGCGGTGAGTAGTGTCGCTTGTGCGTCTTCGACAAGGGGCGCAGCGCGTCCTTCTTCTCGCGATCGGTGGCCGCCGGTGGCGTCTTGCCTGTGATGCAGGCATACATGGTGGCCCCCAGGGCGTAGAGATCGGTCCACGGCCCGATCTCGTCGCGGTGATATTGCTCGAGCGGCGCATAGCCGTGGGTCATGGTGTGCACGCCGTTGAAGCGCTCGCCGGGACGGACTTGCTGTACGGCGCCGAAGTCGAGCAGCATGGGTCTGCCGCCCGAACGCAGCAGAATGTTGGCCGGCTTGATGTCGAGATGCAGGAAGTTGCTGCGATGCAGCTGCCGCAGGCCCATCAGCACCTGCGGAAAAACCGTCAGAATGAAGCGCTCGTCGAGCTTGCCATTGGAGCGCTTTATGAACCAGCGCAGGTCGCGCCCTTGGCAGTACTCCATGACCATGTAGACCGTGTTGTTGCTGCGGAAGACGTTGCTCACGCTGATGATGTTGGGGTGCTTGAGCTGTGCCAGTGCACTCGCCTCGCTGAAGAACTTGGTCATGCCCATGCGGAACTTGCCCATCGACAGCTCGGAGACGGGCTGCACCCGCCCACCGGGAATGCGCTCGACGAGCTGAATGGGCAAATACTCCTTGATGACGACTTTGGTCTGGGTACGAATGTGGTAAGCCAGGTATACGAGGCTGAAGCCGCCTCCGCCCAACGTTTTCTCGATGCGGTACTCGTCGAGGAGATAGCCCCGCGAGAGCGGTGCGCGCGTCATCTCGCCCATGGTGGGGCCTGCGGCGGGTCGGCGTGCCACGGCGGGGCGCCGGGGTATGGCGCCGGCGGCTGCCCAACTCCTAACCCGGCCCCAAATGGTTTAGTATCGGTGCGTCTCCACATAGCGGGCCGACGCCATTGATCAACAGCATGACGGCCTTCGCACGCGTCGACGCGCGAAGCCGATGGGGCGAGCTGAGCTGGGAGCTGCGTTCCGTCAATCATCGCTATCTCGAGGTAAGTTTAAGACTTCCTGAGGAAATGCGCACATTCGAGCCCCGATTTCGGGATTTGATCTCGGCGCGAGTGCGCCGGGGGCGGGTCGATGGGGCGCTGCGCTTTCAGGCCAAAGACGGGCTGACCGAGGGGGCTGAGCTCGACGAAGCGGCCGTGAAGCGCCTGGCGCAGCTGGCGGCGCAGGCCGACGCTATGGCCCCGGGGCTCGGTCCGCTGCGCATGGTCGACGTGCTCGGCTGGCCGGGGGTGCTCTCGGGCGGAAAGATCGACACCGAAGGGTTGGCCCAGGAGGCGGCAGACACCCTGGGGCGCGCGCTCGACGAGCTGGCGTCGACCCGGCAGCGCGAGGGCGCGCGCCTCGAGGAGGCGGTCGCCCAGCGACTCGCCGGCGTCCGCGACGCTGTTCGCGCCGTGCGCGAAGCGCTGCCCCAGGCGCGGGCCGCATACCGTGAACGCCTCGAGCAGCGCCTGGCGGAGATCCGCGAGCAGCTCGATTCGGAGCGCCTCGAGCAGGAGGTCGTCCTGTTCCTGCAGAAAACCGACGTCGACGAGGAGCTCGACCGTCTCGAGGCCCATGTCGAGGAGGTCGCGCGTGTGCTGCGGCAGAGTGAACCGGTCGGGCGCCGGCTCGATTTTCTCATGCAGGAGCTCAATCGCGAGGCGAACACGCTGGGTGCCAAGGCGGTCGACATGGGCACCCGCAACGCCTCGGTCGAGCTCAAGGTGCTGATCGAACAGATGCGTGAACAGGTGCAGAACATTGAGTAGCCGCGCCCGCCCCGATGCCGTGATGGCGTCTCGGCGCGGATACCGCGGTGCCTGAGCATCGCGTGTTCATACTCTCCGGCCCGTCCGGCGCGGGCAAGACGAGTCTCGCCCAGGCGCTGGTGCAAGCCGTACCCGAGGCGTTGTTGTCGGTCTCGCACACGACGCGCCCGCGCCGCCCCGGCGAGCACGACGGCCACGACTACCACTTCGTCGACCGCCGCTGCTTCGAGGGGATGATCGCTCGGGACAGTTTTCTCGAGTACGCGGAGGTCTTCGATCACCTCTACGGCACCTCCCGTGAGACCGTCGCAAACGGGCTCGCTGCAGGCCGGCACGTGGTGCTCGACATCGATTGGCAGGGGGCACGCCAGGTGCGGCAACGCCAGGCCGACGTGCGCAGCATATTTGTGCTGCCGCCGTCGCTGGAGGAGCTCGAGCGGCGGCTGCGCGGCCGAGGGCAGGACGAGGAGGCCGTTATCCGCAGGCGCATGCGAGAAGCCGTCGACGAGATGCGCCACTTCGACGAGTACGACTATCTGGTCGTCAACGACAGCTACCAGGCCGCCCTGGACGATCTCGTCAACATCGTCGCCGGGCACCCGGAGCGGGCGCGTGCGCACGGGGCCGAGCTCGCAGTGAGGTTGCTCGGCGACGGCGCGGAACGCAGCTACGCTTGAAATTCAACGATCCAGCCGGTACATAACGTATACTGATGTCGTTTGGGCATGCCCGGCGTCGATCCGGCGCGCCATTACCGTTGAGGAGACACTATGGCTCGAATCACCGTCGAAGATTGCCTCGATAAAGTCGAAAACCGTTTCGAGCTCGTCCTGATCGCGACGAAGCGAGCCCGCCAGCTGGCTCTGGGGGCGGAGCCGCAGGTGGAGTGGGACAACGACAAGCCGACCGTGGTTGCGCTGCGCGAGATCGCCGCGGGGCACGTGACGCGGACTATTCTCGACGAACCGGTCGCGAGCATGGGGCTGGAGTTCGGCGGGCTCGAGTCGAGCAACACCTACGAGGTTGCCCCGGCGCCGATGGCCGAACCCAATGCAGATTCCAGCGCTGATCCGGAACCCGCCGCTTAGCCTACGCGCCAAACCGGCACCTCCCTCCCACCGGGCTCTCATCGACGAGATCTGCGAGGTACTCGCACGGTACCTCGACGCGGCCGCTGTCGACGACGTTCGCCGTGCCTACAGCTTCGCCGCCGAAGCGCATGCCGGCCAGCATCGGCGCAGCGGCGAGGACTACATCTACCACCCCCTCGAAGTGGCCCGCATTCTCGCCGAGTTGCGGCTCGACGACCGCAGCATCGTCGCCGCTATCCTGCACGACGTCATCGAGGACACGCCAACGGCCAAGGACCAGCTGGCATCTGAGTTCGGACAGGACGTCGCCAATCTGGTCGACGGCGTCAGCAAGATCGGCCAGATCGAGTTCGAGTCCAAGGAGGAAGCGGAAGCGGAGAACTTTCGCAAGATGCTGCTGGCCATGTCCCGGGACATCCGGGTCATCCTCATCAAGCTCGCCGACCGTCTTCACAACATGCGCACCTTGCGCGCGCTCTCGGCGCCAAAGCGTCGCCAGGTAGCCGCTCAGACGCTCGACATCTTCGCGCCGATCGCCAATCGTCTGGGGCTTTACGGGTGGAGCCGGGAGCTCGAGGACTTGAGCTTTCTACACCTGTATCCCAAGCGCTATGACGCCATCGGCAAGGCGCTCAAGCGACACCGGGGCAATCACCGGTCGGCGATCAACAAGATCGGCAACGCGCTCGAGAATCAGCTGGAGCAAAGCGGCATCGCGGCGCAGGTCAACGGTCGCGAGAAAAATCTTTACAGCATCTACAAGAAGATGCAGCGCAAGCGCGCATCGTTCAAGACCATCCAGGACATCCATGCATTTCGCGTCATTGTTTCGTCGGTCGAGGACTGCTATCGCGCCCTCGGCGCGATCCACGGTCTCTTCAAACCCATACCCGGTCGGTTCAAGGACTACATCGCCATCCCCAAGGCCAACGGGTACCAATCCTTGCACACCACCGTCTTCGGGGCCTTCGGCGAATCCATAGAAGTACAGATACGCACTGAGCACATGCATCGAATCGCCGAGGCGGGCGTAGCATCCCATTGGCTGTACAAGAGCGATGATGAGCGTATCGATCGCCCCCACCAGCTTGCGCGGCAGTGGCTGCTCGATCTGCTCGACACGCAGAGGCAATCGGGCAACCCGGCAGAATTTCTCGAGCACCTCAAAATCGACCTTTTTCCCGACGAGGTTTACGTGTTCACTCCCCAGGGGGAGATCAAGAAGCTGCCGTCGGGGGCCACCGCGCTCGATTTCGCATACGCCGTCCATACGGACGTCGGAAATCGTTCAGTCGGCGCGCGTGTCAACGGCGAGCTGGTGCCTTTGCATACGGTGCTCGGCAACGGCGACCGTGTCGAGGCGCTCACGTCCAGGACGGCGACCCCCTCACCGTCGTGGCTCAACTACGTTGTCACCAGCAAAGCGCGCGCCACCATTCGCGCCTACCTCAAGAACCAAAGGCACAGGGACGCCGTGCGGCTCGGCCGCAAGCTGCTCGACCACGCGCTGAAGTCGCTCGAGCACCGGCCGCGTCGCATCAGCTCAGACGCAAAGGTGACCCTGCTCGAGCTGCTGAACCTGGAGAGCTGGGAAGATCTGCTGGCTGATCTCGGGCTCGGTAAGCGGTTGCCAATGATCGTGGCGCGCCAGCTGCTGCCCGGCGAGACGCACGACCCGCCCGACGAGCGCCAGCTCGAGCCGCTGGCCATCGAGGGCGCGGAGGGCATGTCCATCGCCTACGCCAAGTGCTGCAGGCCGATTCCCGGCGACGCCATAGTCGGGCTCTTCACCATCGGCCGAGGCATCGTCGTGCACACGGCGGATTGCCCGAACATCGGTTCCTACCGCCGGCAGCCGGAGAAGTGGATCCACATCAAGTGGGCGGATACTATCGAAGGCAACTATCCTGTCACTCTGCGTCTCGACACGGAGAACAGGCGCGGTGTGCTGGCGAGCCTGGCGACGATAATTGCCGAGCAGGGTTCCAACATCAACTCCGTGCACGTTGTCGAACGCGACGGGCAAAGTTCAACCATAAGCTTTACCATCGAAGTGACCGATCGAACGCACTTGGCGCGCATCCTGCGACAGCTGCGTACGGAGAAGTCGCTTATCCGTCTGGTAAGGGTGAAGGGTTAGCAGTCGAGGCATGGCCAAGCACGTCATCAGCACCGACGGTGCGCCGCGTGCCATTGGCCCCTATTCGCAGGCTGTACGGGTCGACAATACAGTCTACATATCGGGGCAGATACCGCTCGATCCGGCGACGATGGAGCCGGTGGCGGCCGACATTGCGGCGCAGACGACAAGGGTGTTCGAAAACATTGCGGCGATCGTCGCCGCAGCCGGCGCCGACATGTCTGACATCGTCAAGCTCACCATCTACCTGGTGGACCTGACCGCCTTCCCAGTGGTCAACGACGTCATGGCGCGCTACTTCGAAACGCCCTACCCCGCGCGCGCCACCATCGGTGTCAGCGCACTGCCCAAGGGCGTGGCGGTCGAGATCGATGCCGTGCTGCAGTTGCCAGGCGCGGCAACCCGCAGCGCGTCCGACTAAGCGCTCCGCAGGTCCGGGCGCGGGGCGATCGTGCATCGAGGCCTGTCGCAGTCCGATCGTTGGCGCTGGTGCCCGCGCGTAGCCCCGATGCGGCTGCTGGCCGGCGGCCACGTGAAGCCGTGACCGACGCCGCTCTGTCCAGGTCCCCTGCGCGGTCAGCGGATGCGACAGAGCCCGGGTCAGCGACCCTTGATACCCAGCCCGTGGGTGCCCTGCGTGGTGTCGGCCCGCGGCTCGAGCAGCGCCTGGCGCAACTCGGCATTCGAACGGTCCAGGATCTGCTCTTCCACCTGCCGACCCGCTATCAGGACCGCACCCGGGTGACGCCGATCTCCGCCCTGCAGGCCGGGGACGAGACCGTGATCGTGGGACGTATCGAGCGTGTTTCCCTGGCCTTCGGCCGGCGCCGCAGTCTGCTCACGCGGCTCAGTGACGATACCGGCGCCGTGGTCATGCGTCTGTTCAGGTTCGGTGCCGCACAGCAGGCGGCGCTCGCACCCGGCCGCTGGCTTCGCCTTTTCGGGCAAGTGCGCCTCGGCCCCTCCTCGCTCGAGGTGGTTCACCCCGAGTACACCGTGTACGACGAGCGACCGCCGCCGATCGATGCATCGGTATTGACCGCGCTGTATCCGACCACGGCGGGGCTGTCCCAGGGTGTGATGCGGCGGCTGGTGGCGCAGGCGCTGGAGCGAGCGGAGCACGGCGTGCCGGAGTGGCTGCCCGAGCGGCTGCGGCGGCGGTTCGGGTTGGTGAGCCTCCGGGACGCGCTTCGTACGGCGCATCGGCCGGCCGCTGACAGTGATCGGAACGCGCTGTGCGAGCGCCGCCACCCGGCTCAGCAACGCCTGGCCTTCGAGGAGTTGCTGGCGCACCACCTGTGTCTGCGGCGACTGCGCGATCATCGTCGGGCGCACTGCGCCGCCGCCATGACGCCGCCGGGTCGGCTGCTGCAGCGCTTCCGAGGGCAGCTGGAGTTCGCGCTGACCGGCGCCCAAGAGCGCGTGCTCGACGAGGTGATCGCAGACCTGCGCCAGCCGCTGCCGGCCATGCGTCTGATTCAGGGCGACGTGGGTTCCGGCAAGACCGTCGTTGCAGCGGCCGCCGCGCTTTGGGCTGTCGAGGCCGGCTTCCAGGTTGCCGTCATGGCGCCCACCGAGCTGCTTGCCGAGCAGCATCGTGAGACGTTCTCGCGTTGGCTCGGGCGCCTCGGTGTCGAGGTGTGGTGGCTCAGCGGACGGGCACCGACGCGTGCGCGGCGTGACGTCCTCGGCGCGCTCGCCGCAGGCGAGGCGCGCGTCGTGGTCGGAACGCACGCCTTGTTCCAGCGAACGGTCACGTTCGAGGCGCTCGGGCTGATCGTGGTCGACGAGCAGCACCGGTTCGGCGTAGATCAGCGCCTTGCGCTCTACGCGAAGGGCAGCAGGAACGGGCAAGTTCCGCATCAGCTGACCATGACCGCTACGCCCATTCCCCGATCGTTGGCGATGACGATGTATGCCGATCTCGACGTTTCGAGTCTCGACGAGCTTCCGCCCGGCCGCCAGCCGGTGGACACCATCGCCGTGGCTGAGATCAGGCGTGAGGAGGTGGTCGAGCGTGTGCGTCGCGCCTGCGGCGATGGGCGGCAAGCGTACTGGGTCTGTCCGCTGATCGACGATTCCGACACGCTCGCGGCGCAGTCGGCAACAGATACGTTCGCCCGTTTATCGAGCGCGTTGGCGGAGCTCCGTCTGGGGCTGGTGCACGGCCGCATGAATGCGAGCGAAAAGGATCGCGTCATGCGTCGTTTTCGAGACGGAGCGATAGATCTTCTGGTCGCCACCACGGTCATCGAGGTGGGGGTCGACGTGCCGCGAGCCACTCTGATGGTCATCGAGAACGCGGAGCGACTGGGCCTCTCGCAGCTGCACCAGCTGCGCGGTCGCGTGGGGCGCGGCAGCGAACGCGCCTGCTGCGTACTGCTGTATCGGGCACCGCTGAGCAACGCCGCGCGGCAGCGGCTGGCGGTCCTGCGGCGGACCAGCGATGGATTCGAGATCGCTCGTCGCGATCTCGAGCAGCGCGGTCCGGGCGAGGTGCTCGGGACGAGGCAGACGGGCCTCGAGCAGCTGCGGATTGCCGATCTCGTGCGTGATCGAGGTCTGCTGCCCGGCATCGCGGAGGCCGCCCGGTTGCTCTGCGAGCGGGACGCCCGCCTCGTCGACCCGCTTATCCGGCGCTGGGTGGGGACCGGCGAGACCTACGGTCGTGTCTAGCCCACCTGCCCTCGCCCGCTGGCAGGAACGTCTACCCCACTATGCACGCTTGATGCGCATCGACCGGCCGATCGGTTCGCTGCTGCTGCTGTGGCCGACGCTGTGGGCGGTATGGATCGCCGGTGAGGGAAGGCCATTGCCGTGGATCGTCGGCGTATTCGTGTCGGGTGTGTTCGTGATGCGCGCGGCCGGCTGCGTGGTCAACGATTATGCGGATCGCCACGTCGATCCCCACGTCGAGCGCACCCGCGGGCGACCGCTCGCGGCCGGCGACGTTTCCGAGCGAGAGGCCCTCATGTTGTTCGTCGGGCTGTGTCTGGTCGCGTTCGGCTTGGTGCTCTCCCTCAATGGGCTCGCCGTTCTGCTCTCCGGCATCGGCGCCGTCCTGGCAGCCACCTACCCTTTCGTCAAACGGGTCACCCATCTGCCGCAGCTTTACCTGGGCGTCGCGTTCGGCTGGGGCATACCGATGGCGTTTGCCGCCCAGAGCGGGCGGGTGCCGTGGCTCGCGTGGCTGCTGCTGGCGGCCAACATCACATGGGTGATGGCGTACGACACTCTCTATGCGATGGTGGACCGCGACGACGATCTGCGGGTCGGGGTGAAATCCTCGGCGATTCTCTTCGAACACCGCGATCGACATTGGATCGCCGCCTTTCATGCCGGTACACTATTGCTGCTCGGGATCGTCGGCTATGTGGGCGGGCTCAACGCCTATTACTATGCCGGGCTGGCCGCGGCGGCCGGGTTCGCCGGCTACCAGCACCTGCTGTACCGCTCCCGCCAACGCGACTGCTGCTTTGCCGCATTCGTCAACAACTCTTGGTTCGGGGCGGCGGTGTTCGGGGGCATTGTGCTCGCCTATCTGTAGAAGAAACCGCCCCGGCATCGGTCCGCGGTCGTGGCGCCGTCGGAGCGGAGGGGGTATGCTCTGGTGAGGAGGAGCGTGAGCGATGCGAAAGATCCTTGTCTTGAACTCAAAAGGTGGCTGCGGCAAGACAACCATCGTCACGAATCTCGCAAGCTACTACGCGGTCTGGGGCGTGAAGACGGCGCTCGTCGATTACGACCCGCAGCTCTCGAGCACGGAGTGGCTGCAGGCGCGTCCCGACTGGGCGGACCCAATTCACGGCATCTGTGCAGTCTCGGAGCGGGTGCACTATCCGGGCGGAACCGAACGGGTGGTCATCGACTCACCGGCCCGCGTGGGTCGCCGTGACGTGGCTAATCTCGCGCGGCGCGCCGACGTCGTGCTGATTCCTATACTGCCCTCGCCCATCGACATCCGGGCGGCCGCGCACTTCGTCGGTGAGCTGCTGCTGAGCGGGAGCATCGCTCACCACGCACAGCTCGGCCTGGTGGCAAACAGGGTCCGCGAGCACACACTGATCTATGGAAAGCTCGAGCAGTTCCTCGCGGGTCTCAAGCGGGATATCCCCTTCGTGACACATCTGCGGGACACGCAGAACTACATCCGCGCGGCGGAGCAGGGGATCGGCATCTTTGAGATGGCCCCCTACGCCGTGGCGCCCGATCTCGAGCAGTGGCGTCCGCTGATCAACTGGATCGAGAAGAACAAATGAGCTGGGCGTGATGCTCGCGGCACCGCTGCCACGCCAACGGGCGTCTGACAGCGGGGTGGCGCGCCGCTCGGCGAGGCGGACGGCCGGCGCTAGAGGTCGTCGATCGGCTCCGACCAGGACTCGGTGGTGTAGCGCTCGAAGCGAATCGACTCTGACCAGTAATCGGCCGGCAGACCGGCTTTACGCTTGAGTTGACCCAGAAACTCTTGCGCTGTCGGCAGGGTCGCCCAGACCGACGGCAAGAAAGTACCGCGCCTGTTGCCCTCGATCAGGGTGACGCCATCGACGCCGGGTCGCAGCTGCGCCCGCAGCGCTTCCTCCGACACCGCATCGAGCGAAACCGGCTCGGAGAGCACCGAGATCTGGATCCGCAGCCCGGCGAGCTCCGCGACGCCGAGCGGCGGGAAGCGAGGGTCGTGGAAAGCCGCGTTTCGCGCGCTGTTGGCGACGTCCTCGATGAGCGCACGCTCCGGGACGAGGGAGCCCATACAGCCTCTCAGCTTGTCGTGCCGCGTGAGGGTGACGAAACACGCACCCGGGCGGGCGACGCTGCCGCCGCGCAGCGCGAGCGGGATGGCCAGCGGCGTATCGTTGGTGAGGCCGTGCTCGATGGCGGTGCGCGCAATGTCGCTCAGCGTCCGCTTGTCCTGCGGGGACAGCGTCGGAGTCGGCGCATGCAGCAGGTAGGCCCCGTAGCCGACCACCTGATCCCGGGGGCCGGCCGTGTCACCGGAGTTCCGCAGATCCAGTGTCTGCGCCCGCAACCCGCGGCGACGGGCGAGTCGCAGCAGGCCGCAGATCGGAATCCGCCCGCAGGCATGCTGCTCGCCGATGCGCTCGGGGGCCAGCATCTCGATCGCGTCGGTCGTGGCCCGATCCAGCGCCTGGGCGGTGGCGTAGTCGTGGTAGTGGCTCAGATCCGAGCTGATGACCACCAATGTCTCGGGACCTCCCCACAGCCGCTCGAGCAGCGCTTCGACCCACTCGGGCCGGGCGTCGCCGACGGCGAACGGAAGCAGCACGAATTCCGCGAGTGTCTCCTGCAGAAACGGCAGGTGGACCTCGAGGCTGTGCTCGAGACGATGCGCTTCGTCGACGTAGCTGACGAACGGAAACTCCTCGACGACGTCCCGAATCGTTTGCTGGTCCAGCGCCACGTCGCCGAGCGGGGAGCGAAAGCGCGCCGCTGAGCTCGCCGCCAGACCCTGCACGTAGACACGATGCGCCGGGCCCAACAGCACCACCCTGCGGATCTGTCGGGCCAGCGACTCGAGCGTCGCATAGCCGGATCCGGCGATGGGACCGGAGTAGACGTAACCGGCATGCGGCACGATCAGCGCCTTGGGCACCGGTCGCGGCGTGTCGGCGTGCAGGAGGTAGCTCTGCACCGCACGGTGCAGCTCGTCCGCATCCCCGGGGTAGAACATGCCGGCAACCGCCGCCTCGCGAACCTGTGTCATCGAATCCTCCCCGTACGTCGGCGCGTCCGCCGCTGAGCTTACCGCGCGCCCGCCATCGCCCGCCATCTCGCACCGCGTCCTGACACCGCCTCAGCTCCGCTCGGGCGCCCGCCCGTGATCGGCGATGACCTGCGCCACGCAGCAGCTCAGCCGCTTGCCCGTCGGCAGATGCAGAAATTCGTTGGGGCCGTGAGCGTTGGAGCCGGGCCCGAGCACGCCGGTGACGAGGAATTGGGCATTGGGGAAACGGGCGCCCAGCATGGCCATGAACGGTATCGATCCGCCTTCGCCCATGTAGACGGCGGGCTTGGAGAAATAGGTCTGCGACGCCGAATCGACCGAATCGGCCAGCCAGCGCTCGAGCGGCGGTGCGTGCCAGCCGTCGGCGTGCTGCTCGACATCGAAGCGCACCGTGGCGCCGTAGGGCGGATCGGCCTCCAGCACCTCTTTGAGCACGGCGGCCGCCTTGCCGGTGTCGCAGCTCGGCGGCAGCCGCAGCGACAGCTTGACGGCCGATGCGGGTCGCAGCACGTTGCCGGCGCTGGACAGCTCCGGCAGCCCCTCCGCGCCGGTGACCTCCAGCGCCGCCCGCCAGGTACGGTTGAGGACCAGCTCCACGGCGTCCCCGCTGACCGGAGCGGTTGTCCCAGCGAAGGGGAATTTGGCGTAGACGCCGTCGCCCAGCACCGTCGCTGCCCGCGCCGCCTCCTCGCGGCGCTGCTCGGGGATGGGCGTCTGGAAGGTCTCCTCCAGCAGCGTTCCGGTCGCCGCGTCCTCGATGCGTCCGATCAAAGCGCGCAGGATTCGAAAGCTCGACGGCACGACCCCGCCGGCGTCGCCGGAGTGAACGCCCTCGTCGAGCACCTGGACGCGCAATGTGCCGCCGACCAGGCCGCGCAGCGAGGTCGTGCACCACAGCTGGTCGAAATTACCGCAGCCCGAGTCGAGACAGACCACGAGGTCCGGCTGACCGATGCGCTCTGCCAGCGCCTCGATGTAGGCCGGCAGATCCGGGCTGCCGCTCTCCTCGCTGGCCTCTATGAGGATCTTCAGGTCGGCATGCTCGATATTCTGATGCTGCAAAGCCATCACCGCGGCGAGCGACGCGTATACGGCATAGCCGTCGTCCGCCCCGCCGCGACCGTAGAGTCGGTCGCCCTCGAGCACCGGCGTCCACGGGCCGAGATCGTCGCGCCACCCGCTCATCTCCGGCTGCTTGTCGAGATGACCGTACAGCAGCACCGTGCCCGCTCTCGTGCCCTCTATCTCGATGAAGATCACCGGTGTACGCTCGGGCAGTCGCTCGACGCTCAGGCGCAGACCTCGAACACGCTGCCGCCGGCACCACCCCACCATGAGCGCCACCGCCTCGTCCATGAAGCCGTGCTCCTGCCACTGCGGGTCGAACAACGGCGACTTGTTCGGGATTGCAATGTACCGCTCGAGCTCACCGAGAATGGATGCTTCCCACATTTCGTGAATCAGCGATCTGGTGTGCTCGGCATCCATCGACGATGACGTGTTCTACAGGTTGGGCGGCGCGATTATAGCGTAGGCGGAGGGTCCCGGCAGGCGCGTCGCGGTCAGCCGGCCGCGGATCCTCGGTCGCTTTTTTTCGCCGATGCGGCCGTTCGCAGCGGCCCGGCGGAAGCGCGCGTCGGGCCCAGCGCCTGACCGTTGTGCCCTGGGTCACGCCCGCATGGCAAGGCAAGACAGGTGGCGCGCAGTTGTGGCAAGCTCCGAGGCGGTAGCACGGGTAGCACGGCGATACGCCCCGATGCTCGGCGCAGCGGTGCGCGCCATCCCGTTCTTTTAGCCGCACGCCGGCTGCTCGTGCAGAGCACGCGTTCGCGGTGGCAAGGTGCCGCTCGAGTGCGAGATCGGTGCCGTGGCCGCCTGAGGTGCAGAGGTTACGGGGACGGCGAGCACGAGTAGAGAGCGATAGGCGTTCACTTGCGATCAGCGACCGAAAACGGGTCAACGTAACGATATCTGCGCGATGGGCAACAACCGGCTGGGTTTTCTGTTTCTCAATGTGGGGCATTTCCTCGACCACCTTTTCGTGCTCATTTTCGCGACGGCGTCCGTGTTGCGTCTGACCTCCGAGTGGAACATGGACTACGCC
>JBFEOO010000072.1:0-19675 GCA_041550555.1 Arenicellales bacterium | reverse complement strand
GGCCGTACCTGGCCCAGCGTAGCGCTGCTGGCGCTGGACCTGACCGGCATGGCCGCATTCCTCAACGTCGCCCATCGCGCGCGCATCGGCGAATGGGTGTCGCCTCTCTCGCTGCCGATGCTCGGCTCGATGTTGATTCTCGTCACCGTTTTCTACGTGATGGACCTCTACGCCATCCGCGCCGACGCTTCGCGAATGCGCATCGCAGCGCGTTCGGTCGGCGCCGTCGTGCTGTGCGGTGTGGTTTCCGTTGGTGTCGTCTATGTCGGGGGCGTGAGCCGGCTGCGGGACGAGCCGCTGTTCTGGCGCAGCGTCTACCCGTTCGGCTTGGCGGCGCTCGCGCTGTGGGCGAGCGGCTGGCGGCTTTATTTTGCCCGGCTGGTGCGCGGCCGCGAGAGTCGCCGGCGCTGGCTCGTCATCGGCGGTGGCGAACGCCTCGAGCAGTTCCTCTCGGAAGTGCGCCTCTCCGAGCTCGACGGCAGGTTCTGTCTGCTGACGGACGACTCGGTGGCTGGGCAAGTGTCGCCCGGCCGTGTGGAGGTCGTCGGCACGCTGGGCGATCTGGAGTCCGTCCTGAGCCAGCCCTGGACGGAGATCATCGTCTGCACGGACACCCCGCTGGTGGACGACGCCATCGAGAAAATCATGCGCCTGCGCCTGACCGGGGTGATGGTGCACGACGTCGTCGAGTTCTACGAGAAGTACCTTCTGCGTGTCCCCATTTTTCACATCGCCAATACGTGGTTCGTACACACCGAAGGCTTTCAGCTCATCCACCACGACATTGCACTCAAGATCAAGCGCGTCCTCGACATCGTGCTGGCGACCGTGATCCTGGTGCTCACGGCGCCGATACTGGCGCTCACGGCGCTGCTGGTGAAGCTCGACAGCCGCGGCCCGGTGATATACAGGCAGCGGCGGATGGGCGCGCGTGGCCGGGTCATCAATGTGCTGAAGTTTCGGACCATGTTCGCCGACGCCGAGACCGGCGGGGCCCAGTGGGCCAGTCATGGCGACCCCCGGGTGACCCGCGTCGGGCGTTGGCTGCGGCTGACGCGCATCGATGAGCTGCCACAGCTCTGGAATGTGGCGCGCGGCGAGATGAGCTGCATCGGGCCACGCCCGGAGCGACCGGAATTCACGGAACGGCTCGAGCGCGAGATTCCCTACTACGACCTCCGCCACTTGGTGACGCCCGGCATTACGGGCTGGGCGCAGGTGATGTACCCTTACGGCGCATCGATCGAGGATGCGCGGCGCAAGCTCGAGTACGACTTGTACTACATCAAGAACTACTCGCTGCTACTCGATCTCATCATCGTGCTGAAGACGGTGCGCGTAGTCGTATTCGGCCGCGGGCGCTAGTGCGCGGAGCAGGGCGGTTGAACATCACGACAGCCAAGGGTGTATCGCCGATCGCTCCTCCTCGGGGAGGAGCAAAGGTGCAGACATGAGCAGGACGATTTTCATCACCGGCGGCGCGGGATTCATCGGTTCGGCGACGGTTCGCTTTCTCATCGCCCACACCGACTGGATGGTGGTCAACATCGACAAGCTCACCTATGCCGGCCACCGGGCGACGCTGCGCGAGCTCGAGACGCACCCCCGGCACGCATTCCACCGGCTCGACATAGCGGATCGTGAGCGCATCAACGCGCTGTTCGCCAGATACCGGCCGGACGCCCTGATGCACCTCGCGGCGGAGTCGCATGTCGATCGCTCCATCGACGGTCCGGCCGAGTTCATCAACACCAACATTGTCGGCACCTATCGCTTGCTCGAGGCCGCACTGACGCACTGGCGGAGTCTGGATGCGTCGGCCGGGGAACGGTTTCGCTTCCATCACGTCTCGACCGATGAGGTGTTCGGCAGCCTGGGCACAGAGGGCGCCTTCACCGAGACGACGCCCTACAATCCCAACTCGCCCTACTCGGCGAGCAAGGCGGCCTCGGATCATCTGGTGCGCGCCTGGCATCACACCTACGGACTGCCTGCGCTGGTGTCGAACTGCTCCAACAATTACGGCCCCTACCAGTATCCGGAGAAGCTGGTGCCGGTGGTGATCGCCAAGTGCCTCGCCCGGGAGCCGATACCCGTGTACGGTACCGGCAGCAACGTTCGCGACTGGCTCTACGTCGACGACCACGCGCGCGGCTTGTACACCATCCTGACGCAGGGCGTGGTCGGGGAGACGTACAACGTGGGCGGCAACGCCGAGGTGTCCAACATCGAGCTCGTGCGCAAGCTGTGCGCGCTGCTCGATCGGCTTCGCCCCGCGCCGGGCGGCGAGCCCTACGCGTCGCTGATCGAGTTCGTCACCGATCGCCCGGGGCACGATTACCGCTACGCCATCGACGCCGGCAAGATCCGGCGCCAGCTCGGCTGGCAGCCGGCCGAATCGCTCGAGTCGGGGCTGGAGAAGACGGTGCGCTGGTATCTGGCCAACCAGCCCTGGGTCGACGAGGTGCGCGAGGGACGCTATCAGGGCGAGCGCCTCGGCCTGCACGGCGGAGCGGCTCGGTGAAGGGCATCATTCTCGCGGGCGGCTCCGGAACGCGGCTGGCACCGGTCACGCTGGCGGTGTCGAAGCAGCTGCTGCCGGTCTACGACAAGCCGATGATCTACTACCCGCTGTCGATCCTCATGCTGGCGGGCATCCGTGACATCTTGGTGATCTCGACCCCGCAGGACACGCCGCGATTCGAGCAGCTGCTGGGCGACGGCGGCAGGTGGGGTCTCAACATCTGCTACGCCGTGCAGCCCTCACCCGACGGTCTCGCGCAGGCCTACATCCTCGGCGCCGAGTTCGTGAGCACCTCGCCGAGCGCACTGATCCTGGGCGACAACATCTTCTACGGTCATCACCTCTCGGAGCTCCTGCAGCGCGCGGCACAGCGCACCCAGGGCGCGACGGTGTTCGCCTATGCGGTCACCGATCCCCAACGCTACGGCGTGGTCAGCTTCGATCGCGACGGACGCGCCATCGGGCTCGAGGAGAAGCCGTCGCGACCCAAGTCGCGCTTCGCGGTGACGGGACTGTATTTCTACGACAGCCAGGTGGTCGACATCGCGCGCGGCATCCGGCCGTCGCCGCGCGGCGAGCTCGAGATCACCGATGTCAACCGCCACTACCTCGAGGCGGGTGCGCTGTCGGTGGAGATCGTCGGGCGCGGCATGGCGTGGCTCGACACCGGCACCCACGAATCGCTTCTCGATGCGTCGCGGTTCATCGAGACCATCGAGCGCCGCCAGGGGTTGAAGGTGTGCTGTCCCGAGGAGGTGGCCTACCGCATGGGCTACATCGACGCCGAGCAGCTGGCGAGCCTCGCCGGTGCCCTCGGGTCGAGCAGCTATGGCGCGTATCTGCGCGAGATCCTCAAAGAGGGTGACGACGCGATGGCGCCGCCGACGTGACGACGACAGCGACCGTCGGTGCACGCGCCGCGGCGCACCGCGCGCCGCTCGCGCTGGTGGTAACGAGTTTGCTGCGTCAGCGGACGCTCATCGGGCAGCTGACACGCCGCAACGTGGTGGGCCGCTACCGCGGCTCGCTCGTGGGCATCGCCTGGTCGGTGGTCCTGCCGCTGCTGATGCTCGCGGTGTACACCTTCGTCTTCGGCGTCATCTTCAACCGCCGCTGGGGAGACGCCGAGCAGGGCACGCTCGATTTCGCCATCGTGCTCTATGCCGGCCTCATATTGCACCGCTTCTTCACCGAGTGCTTGAATCAGTCGCCCAGGCTCATCGTCGGGAGTCGCCAGTTCGTCAAGCGTGTGGTTTTTCCGCTGGAGATCCTGGCCTGGGTCACCGTCTGCACGGCGCTGGTCAACACGGCGATCAGCATTGGCGTGCTGATGGTTATCACGCTCGTGTTCAAGCACTCACTTCCGTGGACGTTGATTTTCCTGCCGGCGGCCCTGCTGCCGCTCGCGCTGGTCGGGCTCGGCGCCGTGTGGTGGCTGTCGTCGACGGCGGTGTTCATTCGCGATGTCGGGCAGCTGGTCAGTGTCATCGGTCCGGTGCTGCTGTTCATGAGTCCGATATTCTATCCGGTGGACGCCCTGCCGGTGGCCATGCAGCCCTACCTTTATCTCAACCCGCTTACGTTGCCCATCGAGGAGCTGCGCGGGGCGCTGATCTTCGGTGATCTCCCGAGGTGGGACAGGCTGGCGGTGTATTCGGTCGTCGCCGTCGGCTGCGCGTGGCTCGGACTCGCCTGGTTCCAGAAAACGCGTCGTGGGTTTGCCGATGTCGTCTGAGTACGCCATCCGCGTACGAGGGCTCGGCAAGTGCTATTACCACCACACCCGTGCGCTCGATCGTTTGTTCTATCAGCTTTCGTCGCGGCCTCCGTCGCGCTCACGGCCGTTCTGGGCGCTCAAGGACCTGAGCTTCGAGATCGCCCGCGGCGACACGGTCGGTGTCATCGGCCGCAACGGCGCCGGCAAGTCCACGCTGCTCGAGATCATCTCCAGCACCTTGACGCCCACCGAAGGCGAGGTCGACGTGCGCGGGCGTGTCTCGGCGCTGCTCGAGCTCGGCGCGGGGTTCAATCCCGAGTTCACAGGCCGCGAGAACGTGCTGCTGAACGGCGCCATTCTGGGTCTGTCCCCCGAATACATGACGGAGCGCATGCCACACATTGCTGATTTCGCGGAGGTCGGCGATTACCTGGA
The DNA here is from genome assembly GCA_041550555.1 of Arenicellales bacterium. Classification (GTDB taxonomy): domain Bacteria; phylum Pseudomonadota; class Gammaproteobacteria; order Arenicellales; family JBFEOO01; genus JBFEOO01. Next base: position 14,999 of record JBFEOO010000072.1, on the reverse strand, counting down.
CCAGCCCGTCAAGACCTACTCGAGCGGCATGTACGTGCGGCTCGGCTTTGCTACCGCCATCAGCGTCGATCCCGACATACTGATCGTCGACGAAGCGCTCTCGGTGGGTGACATCCGTTTTCAACGCAAGTGTTTCAGGCAGTTCGAGGACTTCAAGCGCCGGGGCAAGACCATCCTTTTCGTGACGCACTCGACCGACCTCGTCAATGCGCACTGCACGAGCGCTCTGTTCCTGAACGACGGACGGCTGCAGGCGTCGGGTGAACCGCGCGACGTGGTGCACGCGTACCTGAACTTCCTGTTCGGCGGCGGGCCGGCGGCCGGCGACGCCCCCGCGGGCGCTGGCGGGCCGCGGGCGCGCGTGACCGAGCACGAGCTCAACCGCGACCCCGCCGTCGACGGCTGCCGGGCGCGGCGCAATTACAACGCCGCCGAGTATCGCTGGGGCGATGGGCGTGCGCGCATCATCGACTACGTCGTCAAGTGCGGCACCACGTACGATCCGCTGACCTGTCCGCAGGGCGAGCGTATCTCGGTGTTCGTCTGCGTGCACTTCAATGATGCGCTCGACAACATCATCTACGGGATCACCGTCAAGACGGTGGACGGGGTGCTCGTCTACGGCGCCAACACGCGCAGCCGCAACGTCACGACCGTCCGTCGCGTCGCCGGCGAGATTGCGCTGATCGAGTTCACCCTCGAGGCCAATCTCGTCCCGGCGGAATATTTCATCTCCATCGGCGTGGCGGCGGACGATTTCGAGCAGGACAACAAAGCCGTCGATCGACGCTACGATCTGATCCATCTCGGTATCGAAGGTGAGCGCGCCGACTTCGGCATCGCCGATCTGTCGATGGAGCTCACCGAGCGCAATATGGATGAAGGTGCCGTCGCCATCAATTAGCGAGCCATCGGGCGCGCCGACGAGCACGGGCACGGCACCCATCCTCGAGGCCAATCCTCTGCGGCGGGAGGCGAGCGGCGTCTGGCGGCGCAACGGTGCGCCTGCCGTTGCGGGCTTCGGCTACTCCGACGGCGACGCCGAGGAGCGCTACCTCGAAAGCGTCCTCACCGAGGCGGACGACCGCTCGACGTACTCGCCCGCGCTGCGTCGGGCCATCGTCGACTGGCCCTCCGAGTACCATCTCTCGTGTCAGCGTTCCAACCTGCTGCACGCTCTCGACCTCACCGGCATCCGCCACGCGCTCGAGCTCGGCTGCGGCTGCGGTGCCATCACCCGTTTTCTCGGTGAGCAGGGCGTCGAGGTCGACGCCATCGAGGGTGCCGAGCGGCGCGCCCGCATCGCCGCCCTGCGCTGCGGCGATCTGGCCAATGTCCGTGTCGTATGCGCGAACTACAACGAGCTGGAAATCCCAGAGCGCAGTTACGATGTCGTGCTGCTGGTCGGTGTGCTCGAGTATGCGCTGCGCTTCCAGTCCGACGCGGCCAGCGGTCGCGAGGCCGTCAAGGCCGTACTGAGCCGTGCCCGCGCAGCGCTCACCGGGGACGGCGTCATCGTCATCGCCATCGAAAACCGCCTCGGCCTCAAGTATCTGCTCGGTGCCGGCGAGGATCACTACGGCGTTCCTTACGTGGGTGTCTACGACTACCCCGACGCCGACGATATTCGCACCTACAGCCGGCCCGAGTGGGAAGGCGTACTCGGCGAATGCGGCTTCGCCGACTACGAGTTCTGCTACCCCTTTCCCGACTACAAGCTGCCCACGGTGATTCTGCGCGATGGTTTCGTGGCGAGCAGCCGCTACCCCCACCAGCACCTGAGCGACATGGTGTCGCGCGATTACGGCGGCGGGGTCGCCAGCGACGTCGACGAAGGGATGCTCTGGTGGGGCCTCGGCGAGGCCGGTCGCATCGGTGAATTCGCCAACGCGTTTCTCATCGTCGCTGGCGGCGATGCGGCCGCCGTTCAACGACGGCTTACGGTGGACTTCGTCCATGTCACCGGTCTGCATCGGCACCTCGGGCTGCGCACGGTCACGGAGAAGCTTCGTGGAATTGACGTCGTGCGCAAGCGCGCGCTGGCACCGTCGGCGCCGCCGGTCGCGGCCGGGCCACTGATCCAGCGGCTCGGTCAGGAGCCGTTCGTCGACGGCTATTCGCTCTCCGAGCGCTGGCTGCGCATTTTTTACACAGACCCGAGACTCGAGCGTTTCATCGAGGAGGTGGGCCTCTACTATGACCTGCTGAAGCGCCTGGCGTGTGACGCGCAGATGGCGCCGCTGCTCTTTGACGCAATGCCGAAGAATCTCATCGTAGCGAACGACGGGACGTTCGAGGTCATCGATCGGGAGTGGCAGAGCGCGCAGCCTCTCGAGCCCGGCTATGTGTTGTTTCGCGGTTTGTTCTATTTTCTCGTCGAGCACTTGCGCGCCTTGCGGCGGCTCGAGGACGCGCACCACTTGACGCGTGTCGTGGACATCATCGAGCGCTGTTTCCGTGCCCTCGATCTCGACCTCTACGCCAATCTCGACGAGTACGTGGCCTTCGAGGATGCCGTTCAGGAGGCCGTGCACGCCGCCGACGTGCACTCCGATACGCGTCAATATCTCGAGCAGCCGATTGCGCTGCAGAAGTTTCATCCGCAGCTCTACTGGTCGGTCGCGGGCGAGGACTGCGCCCCCGAGCGCATGGTCAGCGCCACGGCGGCGATCGGCGCCGAGCGCCAGGCGATCGATTTCGCGCTGCCCCCGGCCGTCGATCGTATCGCGATACTGCGCCTCGATCCCGTCGACCGACCGGGGTACTTCCATCTCTACCGGCTGACGGTGAGCTACATGACGGCGAACGGCGAGCGCCGCCAGCTGGTCGACTGGCGCTCGGGCAGCGAGATCGCCGCCAACGCCCGGCCGCAGGGCATCGATTACGGCACCGGTTTGGAGCACGACGTGTTCGTCGCCACCGTCGAGACGCCGTTGATGGAGTTCTTTCTCGACGAGAAAGATCAAAGCGCTGTAGCGGGCGACTTCCGCGTGTCGCTCGAGATGGACTGGCCGCAGTCGCGGGATTTTGTGGTCGCGCGTGATCTGTACATGCGCAGAGAGCACGAGCTGCGCGCGCGCGCGGATCAGTACGAGCAGGCTCGGCGCCGTCTCGAGCGCGCCGAGCGACAGCTCGAGAGGCGGGAGGCCGAGCTCGAGCTGATCAAGCGCTCGAAGGTGTGGCGTTTGGCGACCCGCTTCCGCGAAGGCTTTTACCAACGCTGGCTCGGCGCCGTGCCCGTTGCCCAGCGCACCATGCTGATAGCGACCCGTGACGGTTGGCGCGCGGGGTGGCGCGCCCTCGCCACCCGCCTGCGCACCGGGGAGTTTCCCGCCATCGAACGAAAGGGCTTCGTGGAGACGCCGGATGCGTACCAGGAGTATCGGCGTATTCATGCGCTCACCGACGTCGATCGCGAGGCCATCGCCGAGGCCATCCGGCGTCTCTCGCGCAAGCCCAAGATCAGCATCGTCATGCCCGTGTACAACGTCGATCCCGCATGGCTCGATGCCGCCGTGCAGTCCGTTCGCGGCCAGCTCTACGGCAACTGGGAGCTCTGCCTGGTGGACGATTGCTCCACACGAGAGGAGACACGGGCGTACCTCAGGCGCCTCAACGACCCGCGCATCCGCCTGCGCTTTCTCGACACCAACAAGAACATCTCGGGGGCCACGAACGACGCCGTCGCCATGGCGTCGGGTGAGTACATCGCCTTCATGGACGACGATGACGAGCTTGCCGAGGACGCACTCTACGAGATGGCGCGCGCGATCGACCAGTACGACCCGGACTTGCTCTACTCCGACGAGGACTTGATCACTCCCAAGGGGCAGCATATCAATCCCAACTTCAAGCCGGACTTCTCGCCGGACCTGCTGCTGTCGCACAACTACATCACGCATCTTTTCGTGCTGCGGCGCAGCCTGCTCCGCGAGATCGGGCCGCTGCGCGCGGCGTTCGACGGCGCCCAGGACTATGACCTGGTGCTGCGCGCCAGCGAGCGCGCGGCGCGCATCCACCATGTCCCGAAAGTGCTCTATCACTGGCGCATGTCGGCGCAGTCGACCAGCATGGTGGCCGAGGTGAAGCCGCGAGCGCTGGCGGCCGCCCGCGGCGCGCTCGAGGAGGCGCTCGTGCGGCGCGGCATCGACGCCGAGGTGCTCAACGCGAACATCCCCTACTTCTTTCGCGTCAAACGCGCGCTGCACGCCCACCCGAAGGTCAGCATCGTCATCCCCTTCAAGGATGCGCCGCAGCTGCTCGAGCAGTGCGTCAGCGCGATCTTCGACAAGAGCACGTACCCGAATTTCGAGATCCTCGGTGTCTCGAACAACAGCCTCTCGTCGGACACTTTCCGGCTCATGCGAGAGCTCGAGCGCAATGACGCGCGCTTCCGCGCCATCGAGCTCAACGTGCCGTTCAATTTCTCGGGGCTGGTAAACGCCGGTGTGGCGGCCGTGGACGGCGAGCACGTCGTGCTCATGAACAACGACATCGAGATCATCTCCTGGGACTGGATCGAGGCGCTGCTCGAGCACTCGGCGCGGGAAGAGGTCGGGGCGGTGGGTGGCAAGCTGTACTACCCCGACGACACCATCCAGCACGCAGGCATCGCGGTTGGCATCGGGGGCTACGCGGGCCACATGCACAAGCATTTTCCGGCGCGGAGACCCGGCTACGTCAACCGCGCCAACATCATTCAGAACGTCTCCGCGGTAACCGGCGCCTTCATGATGGTCGCACGCACGATTTATCAGGAGATCGGCGGCTTCGACGAAACGCACCTCAAGGTGGCCTGCAACGATGTCGATTTCTGCCTGCGGGCGATCAAGGCGGGCTACCTGAACGTGTTCACGCCCTACGCCGAGGCGTACCACCTCGAGTCCGTCTCGCGCGGCTACGAGGACACCGCGGAGAAGCAGGCGCGCTTCGCCGCCGAGAAGCGGGTGTTCAGCGCGCGCCACCGCGACGTGCTCGAGCGCGGCGACCCCTACTACAATCCCAACCTGTCGCTGGACACCGAGAACTTCACGGTGCGCGTGTGAGCGACTTTACGCTGGAGCTCGATGGCGCACTCGCCGCCGACACTGAAATCGGCCGCGGCAACGTGCTCGTCGTGAGCGGGCGGCTGGCGCCGGGGCCGAGTCCCATCCGCCGCGTCACGGTGGCGATCGGCGAGCGCGTGCACGTGTGCAACGACCCGCTCGACACCGCGCGACCGCCGGCAGGCCGGGCCTTCTGGCTGGCCGTGCCGCTGCCGGGCGCGCTGGCGGGCACGCGCGCCGATGTCGTGCTCACGGTCGAGCTCAGGGACGGTGCGACGCTCAGACGACGCCTCGGCGCGACCCGCTTCTCAGCCGCGCGGCGCACTCCGCTGGCGCTCGCGGGGCGGCGCAGCGGTGAGGAACCGCTGGTGGCGATCTGTCTCGCGGCTTATGAGCCCGACCCGGATGCCTTCGAGCGCCAGCTGCGCTCGATCGAGGCGCAGCGCTTCGAGAACTGGGTGTGCATCGTCAGCGACGACGCCTCGAGCCCGCCCTGCACGCGGTATCTCGCCGAGCGGCTGCGCGGGGACGATCGTTTTCACCTCTGTCGCAACGCGCGCAATCGCGGCTTCTACGGTAACTTCGAGCAGGCGCTGCGCTCGGTGCCCGCGCAAGCCGATTTCGTGGCGCTGGCCGACCAGGACGATCGCTGGTATCCGGACAAGCTCGAGCGGCTGCTCGCCCTCTTCGACGACGACACCACGCTCGTCTACAGCGACATGCGCATCGTCGACGGCGCAGGTCGCGAGCTCGCCCCCACCTACTGGCACAACCGTCGTAACGAGTACGAGCGGCTCGACTACCTGCTCTTGGCCAACACGGTCACCGGCGCGGCGTCGATGTTCCGCGCCGAGCTGCTCGCCGAGCTGCTGCCGTTCCCACCGCGCATCGGCGACGCGTTCCACGATCACTGGATCGCCTGCGTCGCGCTGGCCTGCGGGCGCATCCGCTATGTCGATGCGCCCCTCTACGACTACTACCAGCACGACACCAGCGTGATCGGGCAGTGCGACTTCGGCCTGCCGACGGTGCGCTCACGGCTGCGCATCGCGGCGAGCGTCCTCGGCGCGCTGGCGGCGCCGCGGCGGCTCAAGCCTGCGCTGCTGCGGGTGCGCAACGCCTCGCTCGCCGTGTTCCGCGGCGAGTGCCGGCGGCTCGAGGTGATCGGGGCCGTTATCGCCGAGCGCTGCCGCGTGGAGTCGGCGTCCAAACGGCGGGCGTTGGCGCTGTTCGGCGGCGGGTTCGGCTCGGGGCTCAAGCTGCTCGGGCTGCACGCCGCCGTGCTGGCGCGGCGCCATACCACCAACGACGCCGAGGTGCGCCTGGCCATGGGCTATCTGGTGCGCTGGCTCGACACGCTTCTTGCGCGTCGGGCCCGGCGCACGGCACCCTCTGCGCAGGCGACCACCGGGTGAGAAGGCGTCACGTCCCCGTCCCGGCCAGGGGTCCGGCCGCCGCGCTCGGTCGCCCGGCGAGACCGTGAGCGCCAACGTCCCGGCCAGCCTGGTGCGCACGCTGGCACGCTCGCCGCTGGCCGTGCCGCTCAAGCGCATGGTGCGGCGGCTGCGCGAGAGCTACTACAACGCCGAGGTGCTGAGCCGCATCCAGATCAAGACGCGGCCGCTGCCGCTGGCCAGCTCTCCCGCGGAGCGACGCCGCGTCAACCTCATCATCCCCGAGATCAACTTTGCCAACTTCTACGGCGGCTACATCGCCAAATTCAACCTCGCGCGCCGGCTCGCCGAGCGCGGCTTTGCGGTGCGGCTGCTCATCGTCGACCAATGCACTGTCGACAGGGCGGCCTGGGCCCGCGAGATCCGCCGCTACGGGGGGCTCGAGCAGATTTTCGAGCAGGTAGAGGTGAGTTATTGCTTCGCACGCGATCGACAGATCCCCGTGCACCCGGGGGACGCCTTCATCGCCACCACCTGGTGGACGGCATACATTGCCCACGCGGCGATCACCGCCCTCGAGCGCGAGCGCTTCGTGTATCTGATACAGGAGTACGAGCCGTTCACCTTTCCCATGGGGTCGTACTACGCGATGGCGCACGAGTCGTACCGCCTGCCGCACCACGCCGTCTTCTCCTCGGCGCTGCTCGAGGAGTACTTCCGTGAGAGCCACATCGGCGTCTACGGCGAGTCGGCCGGCGACGCCGGGGCGCCGATGCACTTCGAGAACGCCATCCTGCGCTTCGCCGCCGGGGAGCTCCGCGTCGGCGCTCGCTCACCGCGTCGGCTGCTGTTCTATGCGCGCCCCGAGGCACACGCCAGCCGCAATATGTTCGAGATCGGCTATCAGGCGCTCGTCGAGTGCATCGAGCAGGGAGTGTTCGACGGCGAGCCCTGGGAGCTCTACGGCATCGGCACGCCCCACGGCGACATTCCGCTGCCGCGGGGCCGGCGGCTGCGCATGCTGGGCAAGGTCAGCCTCAACGAGTATCGGGCCCTGCTGCTCGACCACGACGTCGGTATGAGCCTCATGTACACGCCGCACCCGAGCCTCCTGCCGCTGGAGATGGCGGCCGCCGGCATGCTGGTGGTCAGCAACGAGTGCCTCAACAAGACGGCCGCGAAGCTGGCCGCCATCTCCGGCAACATCATCGCCGGCGGGCCGACGGTGGCCGGCGTGGCGGCCAGCCTGCGTGACGCCGTGGCGGCGGTGGGCGACGGCGCGCGCCGCCGGGACGGGGCGCAGGTGCGCTGGTCGTCCTCGTGGGACGACACCTTCGACGGCGCTTTCATGGAGCGGCTCGAGATATGGCTGCAGCCGACAACACACTGACCTCGGGCGAGGCCACGGACCGGGCCGGGCGACCGGTGGTGTCCGTTGTGCTGCCCGTGTTCAACGAAGTAGCCAACATCGAGCCTCTCTACGAGGAGCTCAAAGAGGTGTTGAGCGGGCTCCCGGGCGAGCACGAGATCGTGTTCATCGACGACGGCAGCAGCGACGGCAGCTTTCCGCTGCTGGCCGCCATCGCCGGGCGTGACCCGGTGGTCACCGTGGTGCGATTTCGCCGCAATTTCGGCCAGACCGCGGCGCTGGCCGCCGGTTTCGATCGCGCCGTCGGCGACGTCGTCGTCACCATGGACAGCGACCGCCAGAACGATCCCCGCGACATTCCGCAGCTGCTGGCGAAGATCGACGAGGGTTACGACCTCGTCAGCGGCTGGCGTCACCAACGGCGGGACGGCTACTGGCTCCGCCGCCTGCCCTCGCAGCTGGCCAACCGCATCATCTCCTACACGACGGACGTCAAGCTGCACGACTATGGCTGCACGCTCAAGGCGTTTCGCCGCGACGTGGTCAAGAACATCGAGCTCTACGGCGAGATGCACCGTTTCATTCCGGCCATCGCCAGCTGGATGGGCGTGCGCATCGCCGAGGTCAAGGTCAATCACCGCCCGCGCGTCGCCGGCGACTCCAAGTACGGCATCTCGCGAACGCTGCGGGTGATTCTCGATCTCATCACGGTGAAGTTCCTGTTGAGCTACTCCAGCCGCCCGCTGCAGTTCTTCGGTCTGTTCGGACTGCTGTTCGGCGGCGCCGGCGGTGCGCTGACGCTGTATCTGGTCGTCCAGCGGCTGTTCTTCGGCATGCCGCTCGCCGATCGTCCCATCCTGCTGTTCGCGTTGCTGCTCATCTTCATGAGCCTGCAGTTCATCACCGTCGGCCTGCTGGCGGAGATGCAGACGCGCACCTATCACGAGGCGCAGCACAAGCCGATCTACGTCATCCGGGACATCGTCCGCGGCGCGTCGGCGCCGCCGTGAGCGGCGCGCTCGCCGAGCCGGGCGGGCGCGCGGCGATCTCCGCTGACGACGTCGCCGTCATCATCGTCAACTACAACGCAGCCGCCTTCCTGCCGCGCTGCCTCGACGCGCTGTCGCAGCAGACGGTCGCCCCGGGCACCGTGCTGGTCGTCGACAACGGCAGCGAGGACGGCTCGGCGCAGGCGGTGTGCCGACGCTATCCCGCGGTGCAGCTCCACGAGCTGGGCGTCAACGCAGGCTTCGCCGCCGCCAACAATGCCGGCATTGCGCGGGTGCCGGAGGTGCGCTGGGTTGCGCTGCTCAACCCCGACGCCTTCCCGGCGCCGACCTGGCTCGAGACGCTGCTCACCGCGGCGCGCGTCCATTCCGAGTTCGCCTGTTTCGGCTGCCGTATGCTCGACGCCACCGATCCGACGCTGCTCGACGGCGCCGGCGACACCTACCACAGCTCCGGGCTCGCCTGGCGCACCGGCCACGGTGCCGCCGCCGACGCGGTCAGCGAGCAGGACGCCGAGATCTTTGCGCCCTGCGCCGCCGCCGCGCTGTACCGGCGCGACGCGCTGCTCGGCGTCGGCGGCTTCGACGAGTCGTTCTTCTGCTACTTCGAGGACATCGATCTCGGTTTCCGGCTGCGTCTCGCGGGCCACCGCTGTCTCTACGTCGGCGCGGCGCTGGTGCACCACGTGGGCTCGGGGGTGAGCGGGCGCGACAGCGACTTCGCGGTCTACCACGGGCACCGCAACCTGGTGTGGACCTTCGTCAAGGACATGCCCGCGCCGCTTTTGTGGTACTACCTGCCGCAGCATCTGCTGATCAACCTGGTGGCGCTCGGCTACTACAGCGTGCGCGGGCAGGCGCGTGTCATCTGGCGCGCCAAGCGCGACGCCGTGCGCGGGCTGCCCGCGGCGTTGCGCCAGCGCCGTCGCATACAGCATGCACGCCGCGTGACTGCCGCCGCGATCAGGGGGCAGATGGCGCGCGGGCTGGGAACCTTGTACGGGAAATTCCGTGGCTGAGCCTCGCGTCTCGGTCGTCGTCGTCAACTACAACGCCGGCGTCTATCTAGAGCGCTGCGTCCGTTCGGTGCTCGGCTCCGACTGCGCGCTCGAGCTGATCGTCATCGACAACGGCTCCGCGGACGGCAGCATCGAGACGCTGCGCCGCAGCGTGGGCGCGGACGCACGCGTGAAGATTGTCGTCAATCCCCGCAACCTCGGCTTCGCCAGCGCCGTCAACATCGGTGCGGGCCTGGCGCGCGCGCCGATGCTGGCCCTGCTCAATCCGGATTGTCTGGTGCGCCCGCACACCTATGCGCGGGTGCTGGACGCGCTCGAGGCGCAGCCCGACGTCGGCATCGCCGGCGCGCTGGTGTTCAACCCCGACGGCAGCGAGCAGCGCGGCTGTCGGCGCCGCGAGCCCACTCCACGCGCCAGCGCGGTCAAGCTCGCCGGTCTCGGGCGCCGCGCATCGACGCCGCGAGCGCTGCGCGGGGTCGATCTCACCGCCGAGCCGCTGCCCGCGGAGCCGGTGCGCGTCGATGCCGTCTCCGGGGCCTTCCTCGTCGTGCGTCGCGACGTCTTCGCGCAGATCGGCCGTATGGACGAAGGCTACTTTCTGCACTGCGAAGACCTCGATCTGTGCCGACGCTGCCGCGAACACGGCCACGGCGTGCTGTTCGTGCCCGGCGCGTCGGTCGTGCACCATCAGGGTGTCTCCGGCCGCGAGCGGCCGCTGTCGGTGGAGTGGCACAAGCACCGCGGCATGGCCCGCTACTACGCGAAGTTCTACCGGAGCGAGCACCGCCCCGCGATGCGCGCGGCGGTGACAGCGGCTATCTACGCGCACCTCGTGCTGCGCATGGGACGCGGCGTGCTGAATACGCTCGCCCCGCGGCGCCGGGCTGCGCTGGCCGTGGCCGAGGCCGCCAGGGCGCCGGCGATGGATGCCGTCGCGCCGGAGCGCTCGGTATTCGTCGTAGGCTCGGGCAGCATTGTCGGCCGCCCGCTCGTGGCGCGCCTCGTGGCGGAGCGCTATCACGTCATCGGCGTCGGTCGGCCGCGCGCGGCGGACGAGGACGGCGTCACGCGGGTGTCGCGCGAGTATTTCACCAAGGTACCGGCGGCGGACTTCAGCAGCGCGCGTGTGCTGATCCACCTCGCCCCGATCTGGATGCTGAGCGACGTGCTCGACGCTGCGCGACGCCACGGGGTGACGCGTGTGATTGCGCTCAGCTCGAGCAGCGTCGTGACCAAGGCCGACACCGACGATGCCGGCGAGCGCAACGTCGTCGAAGCGCTGGCGCGCGGCGAGCAGGCGCTGTGGCAGGCCTGCCGCGAACACGGCCTCGAAGGCACGCTGTTCCGGCCGACTCTGATCTATGACGGCTGCCGCGACCGCAACGTGACGCGCATCCGCAACTTCGTACGACGTTTCCGCGTCTTTCCGCTGCTCGGCGCCGGCAGCGGTCTGCGTCAGCCGGTGCACGCCGACGACATCGCCGCCGCCTGTGCGCGGGTAATCGACGAACCGCGCACTTTCGGGAAGGTGTACGCGCTCGGTGGCGGCCGCACGCTCACCTACCGCGAGATGGTGAGCGATATTTTTGCGGACCTCGGCCTCGAGCCGCGCTTCGTCAACGTGCCGCCGCAGCTGCTGCGCGGGGTCTTGCGGGTGCTGTCCTGGCTGCCCACCGGACGCGATCTCACGCCGGCGATGGCCGAGCGCATGAACCGCGACCTGTGCTTCGGCAACGAACCGGCGCAGGTCGACTTCGACTATCGGCCGCAGCCGTTCACGGGGGCCGCATGCGGCGCATGAGCGCGCGCCGGGTGCAGTGAGCGTGCTGCAGGGCGTGGCGTGGACAGCGGTGGCGGCCGTCGTCGGCGCGCTGCTCACGAACCGGGTTCGGGAACGGGCCATCCGCACCGCGCTCATCGATGTCCCCAATGAGCGCAGCTCGCACACGCGGGCGACGCCGCGCGGCGGCGGGCTGGCCATCGTCGTGGTCGCAGCGCTCGCGCTGGCGCTGCTGGCCGTGCGCCGCGGGGCCGACGCCCAGCTCGCGGCGCTCGCCATCGCCGCGATCGCCCTGGCCGCGCTCGGCTGGGGCGACGATCGTCGCGGGCTATCGGTTTCCGTCCGCTTGGGTGTACAGTGCGCCGTGGCCGTGGCGATCGTGCTCCTGCTTGGCCCCATCGAACGTGTTGAGATCGGCGGACTGACGTGGGCGCTCGGGGGCGCGGCCCACGTGCTGACTGTTATCTGGATCGTCTGGCTGGTGAACCTTTACAACTTCATGGACGGCATCGATGGCATCGCAGCGGTCGAGGCGATCGTCGCGGGCGCCACGATGGCAGTCTGGTTCGCGCTGGTCGGCAACGAGAGCCTGGCGCTGTTCGCCTGCGCGCTGGCCGGCGCCTGCCTTGGATTTCTGAAGCTCAACTGGGCGCCGGCGCGCGTCTTCATGGGCGATGTCGGCAGCCTGACCGTGGGCGGGCTGCTGGCGGCGCTGACGGTGGTCGGCAGCGCACGGCACGCCATCCCGTTCGGCGCATTCCTGATCTTGCTCGCGGTATTCGTCGGCGACGCCTCGTTCACGCTGCTGCGGCGGCTCGTGCGCGGCGAGAACGTGCTGCGTGCGCACCGCAGTCACTTGTATCAGCGCGCGGTGCAGGCCGGATGCTCGCACGCGCAGGTGGTGGTTGCGGTGCTGATCGCCAACATCGTGCTGGTGTGTTTGGCCAGCGCCGAGGCGGCGCGGTCGCAGCCGCGCGCTCTGTGGCCGCTCGCTGCGCTGGCTGTGCTCGGGGCGCTCGCCGGGGCGGTTGTTCGGCGTGAGGCGCGACAGCGTGCGGTGTCATGAGCGGTAGTCTGTTCGAGAAGCTCCGTGCCGGCTTGCCGCAGCTCAAGGGCCGCTGGCTGATCCTCGCCCACGACGCCGCCATGGTGCCGCTGGCATGGATGCTCGCCTATTGGCTGCGCTACAACCTCTCCGACATACCAACGGCCTTTCTCAACCAGGCCGTCTATCTGATCCCGCTGGTTACCGTCATTCAGGGTGCTGCGTTCGTGTTGTTCGGCGCCCACCGCGGCGTGTGGCGGTTCATCTCCATTCCCGATCTGGTGCGCCTGGTCAAGGCGGTGCTCGTCGGCACGCTGGTGGCGGCGGTCACCATCTTCTTCCTGACCCGCCTGCGCTACGTGCCGCGTTCGGTGTTCGTGCTGCACGCCGTGTTTCTGCTGCTGCTCGTGACGGGTCCGCGGCTCGCCTACCGGCTGCGCAAGGATCATCATCTCGGCCGCTCCGGTGAGCAGAAAGTGCTGATCGCAGGCGCCGGGGCGGCGGGTGAGATGCTGGCCCGCGATCTGCTGCGTGCCCGTCCGCGCGCGTACAGCCCGGTCGCTTTCGTCGACGACGACCGCGCAAAGGTAGGCAAGGAGATCCACGGCATACGCGTGCTCGGCGACTGCGACGCCATCGTTGGCCTATCCGAGAAGTGGGGTGTGGAGCTGATCATGATCGCGCTGCCGAGCGCGACCGCGCAGCAGATGCAGCGGGTCGTGGAGCGCTGCGAGCAGGCCGGCGTCCCGTTCCGGACCCTGCCCAAGCTGCACGATATCCTCGAGGGCAAGGCGAGCTCGAGCCAGCTGCGCAGGGTCGAGATCGACGACCTGCTGGGGCGGGAGCAGATCTCGCTCGACTGGGAGCGCATCTGCGCTGGACTCGAGCACCAGCGCATCATGGTGACCGGCGGTGGCGGCTCGATCGGTGCCGAGCTTTGCCGCCAGCTCGCCCGTCTGCGTCCCGAGCAGCTGATTCTCTTCGAGCAGAGCGAGTTCAACCTCTATTCGAGCGCGCTCGATCTCAAGCGCGAGTATCCGACCCTTGAGCTGTATCCGCTTCTCGGCGACGTCTGCGATGCCGACGCCGTCGACAACATCATCGCCACCTACCGGCCGCACGTCGTCTTCCACGCCGCCGCCTACAAACACGTGCCGCTGCTCCAGGAGCAGGCCCGCGAGACCGTCAAGAACAACGTGATGGGCACGTGCACGGTCGCCAATGCCGCCGATCGTCACGGCACGGGCGCCTTCGTGCTGATCTCGACCGACAAGGCCGTCAACCCCACCAGCATGATGGGTGCCAGCAAGCGCATCGCCGAGATGTACTGCCAGGCGCTCGGCGCCCGCTCCGCGACGCGCTTCATCACGGTGCGTTTCGGCAATGTGCTCGGCTCGGCCGGCAGCGTGGTGCCGCTGTTCCGCAGGCAGATCGAGGCGGGCGGTCCCGTCACCGTCACCCACCGCGAGGTAACGCGCTACTTCATGACCGTTGCCGAGGCCTGTCAGCTGATTCTGCAGGCGAGTGTGATCGGCGCCGGGGGTGAGATCTACGTCCTCAACATGGGCGAGCCGATCAAGATCCTCTATCTGGCCCGTCAGATGATCCGACTCTCGGGTCGCGAGCCCGACCGCGACGTGCGCATCGTCTTCACCGGGCTACGCGCGGGCGAGAAGCTGTCCGAAGAGCTGTTTCATCCCGACGAGGCGCTCTCGGACACGGGTTTCGAGAAGATCCTCCTGGCGCGCAGCCGTCTCGTCGAACCGCAGCGGGTGGTGTCGCTGTGCGACGCGCTGGGCGAGGCGTGCGGCCGTTTCGACTATGACCGCATCGCCGAGCTCGTCGGCACGCTGGTGCCCGAGTATCGGGTCGCGGAGCCGGCGGCACAGATGGCAGACGGCGACGATGTCGCTGCCGCCCCCGATGGCGGCGCGCCACTGCGAGCGGGCACGGCGCCGTAGTCCACGCCTTGACCCAGCGAATCGCGTATTGCTCAGCGGGTGGCGGCGCACTCTCGAGAGGCGCCCGCGCCCGCCGTTCGGCTCGCGTCGGAAAATGGCCCGCATAGCGGTCATCGGCGGCAGCGGCCTGACGCGCCTCGAGGGGCTGGCGACAGTCCACCGCGAGTGGGTGTCCACGCCCTTCGGGGATCCGTCGGCGCCGCTCGTCCACGGGCGCTACGCCGATGTCGACGTCGTATTCCTGGCCCGCCACGGTCACGGCCACAGCATTCCACCGCATCGTGTCAACTACCGCGCCAACGTCTGGGCGCTCGGCCACGCCGGCGTGGAGCTGGTGATCGCCGCGGCCGCGGTGGGGGCCATCCGCCCCGATCTCGGC
>JBFEOO010000071.1:0-19783 GCA_041550555.1 Arenicellales bacterium | reverse complement strand
TTTGCCACCCATGTCGTAGATCACGGCCGGAACCGATTCGGCATGTGCCGCCGACGCCAGCAAGGCGCCAATTCCGATTGCGCCGAGGAACAGTCGTCTCATCGTTTAGTCCTCCTCAGGTGGATGGCCGGCTGGGCTCGACCGGGGCCCTGGAGGCCACGGCATGCGCGCCACGTCGGCATTGTAGCGCCTGACGCGTCTGCGCGCCCGGCCGAGACGGTATTGCGGGGCAATGCGGCGGGTGTGCCAGAGTCATTGGGCTCGCCGCCGGAGATTGCGGCGATCGCCGCCTCCCTCATCGCGCTCCGAGTCGCGGAGAGCGCGGAGCGAATCCTAACTATTTGTGCGCTGCATTCAACGCATGAGGGGCCTGAATTGAGCCGCGTCGGCTCGGATCCGGCTGCGACTAGACAAGCCGCCGTGGGCGTCGGGGCAACGGTCAAATGCACCCAGAACCCGCTCGTGCGCGCTGCTGTCGAAGCCACTCACTGAACTGTTTCCAGGTCCCACCTCGGGTGTGCTCTGCGATGACGGCGAGCACGAGATGGTGTTCGGCCTCGCTACGTTCGATGAGACGCGCCAACGTTTCGCTGCGCATAGGTCGCCACAGCGCCAGCACGAGTATAAGAAGAAGTCCGTAAAGGAAAATACCGGCGATGATGGCCATGGAACCGCGCTCAGGATTTATGGCGGGAAGTGCCCGTTGGGTTGCGCTCGATTCGAAGGTAGCCTTGGGGCGGCCGCTGACCGGAGAATTGTCGCTCGCGCAAGATGTGTTTTCGAGTATCGCCGCGAGTGACGAAAGAGGTCAATTGTGACGTTCCGCGTCAGTTTCGATGGCTGGTGGGGATGCTGCCTCTGACCTCAGTCCACCTGCTAAGAACTGGAGACTGCTGTAATTCTTGGTCAAGGTCGTGGAACCAACAAGATATCGGCACGGAAATTGCATTCCAATACCGGTGATATTTGGCGCGTTGATTTATATGTGCAATGTGACTCGAGAGAGCACTCTTGCATCGGAGGGCGAAATGGGTCGACAGCGGGGGTTTACCTTGATCGAGCTGATGGTCGTGGTTGCGATCCTCGGGATACTTGCGGCGATAGCTATCGGCGCATACCAAGATTACACAACAAAAGCCAAGATCAGCGAAGCTCTATACGCGCTAACGCCGGCGAAGCATTCGATAGGAGAATATCGAATGGCGATGGGGGTGTGGCCGACACAAGCCCAATCGGGCGTCGCCGTCGACGTCGGCTCCAAGTACGTGAACTCGGTGCTGTGGAATCAGACTGATCGAACCTTGGTTGTCGTACTACCCGACTTGGGTATCGGGCTCGGGGCAGGGTTGCAATTTGTTATGGAGGCAACTTTAACCGGCCAGCTTGCGGCTGTTGACTGGGACTGTCAACCCGATACCATGCCCTCTAAATATCTTCCCTCCGAGTGCCGGGATATTCGTTTCCCGTAAGCCTCGGGAGTGTTCCAACAAGAGTGTTCCAAGACGGTGGTCCAACGTGGTTCAAGGTGGTCCACCTAAAATAAACACCGTCTTGCGCAACAGACCGAATCCATCGGTGAGATCGCATTCCTTAGGTTCAGCCTCTTTAGCGCCGGCTTCGGGAACACGATTCCACGACAGTAAAACCTGCCGCAGTTTAGCCCTTCGCTGTCAAGGGTTCGTCAGCAGACGCTGATAGGAATCCTGCGTCACGACACCGCCATTTTCCAAGCAGCGTTCGGCCGGTAGCTGGACGCTCTTGATGTAGGAGCAGCTCCAATACACGGTACTCGTGGCGGAACCCTGCGTTCGGCAGCGCTGCGTGCTCGGCAGCTCGCATGCCACCACGGCCTTCGGGTGGTCCTGAGCGAGTCGCTCCGTCATGACCTTGCCCGATGGACCGCAGCCCGCCAGCAGCCCCGACAGCGCCACTGCACTCGCCACCACCGCTAGTTTCTTCAATTTCGCACCGCCTGTCCCGTTCATGCCGCACCCCTCGGGCAATGGAAGCCTATGGTATGCGCCGGTCCGACCGCCTTGCGTCTCAATAAAGAATATTCTTCGGGTCGGCGCCTCGCGCGTCTGTATTGAGAACTTTCCTTATAGCTTATAGATCAATTAGCGGCGTGCGTCCATGCGCGACGTCTTCATCGCGACCAACGACGGGGGTCCTCTGTAGGCGCGCACTTGCGAAGCCCTTCCGCTGCGTCCCCTTGTCGAAGTCACCGGCGGCGTCCGCCGTCGCACGGGGAAGCGTGCCGGTCGCCAGCCCACAATGGTTCAGGGGTCGCCGGCTGATCCAGCGCACATTGACCGCGCCGTGGCGCCCGACCCGGGACGGGCAGCGCAGCCCGACCGCGGATAGCGGTTCCCTCTGCGAGTCGGTTGCCGGGTCGGTCGTAGGCCGTCGCCAGAAACGCGTCGCCCCGCATCGTGTTGATCAGCAGCCCGCCGCGAGCCGCGTGAGCTGCGGTCGCTCCGTCGTCGCGCCTCGGGCCTGACCACAGCCGACGTGTGAAACGACGCGTCCAGACGCCGTATGCGGGACGCCTTTATGAAGCATTCGGCTCGCCTGGAGCGCGGGCCCGCAAACGTTTGGTCAGTCGAAATACGACGACCGTCCGCCGCGCGGCGCGCTGGCTAGTGGGCCCCGTGGTCGGTGTCTAGTATTTCCTTTCAGGGACAGTACTCGCAGCAGTCGTCGTCGTCCCCGATCCGGGTGGTCTTTCCGGCGGGTTGTTTTGGTAAACGGGCCTGTTCCATGGGGCGACGGCGATCCGACTCTGAAGCTCGAGCAAGCGGTCGCATGGCATTGCCAACTGGTTTGTTGTATCGCCCCACCAGCGATGTGGGTGCAGCGCATTCCTCGTCGAAGCGCGGGGCGGACGCGCGTCGGCAGCGGGCGGACAGGGCGGACGGGATCGCCACCGACGCGGCGGGAGCCGAATCCCTGTGGCGCGGGTACGGGTGGCCGTCTGTCGAGGTCGCTACTGCGGCAGTGCTGGCAGTGGTGCTCGTGGTTGGTTTGCGCGAGGCTGTTTCCGCTTCTGTCGCGCTCGGTTGGTGGACGGCGCTTACCGGGATCAGCGCCGCTCGTCTGGGGCTCGCACGACTGTACCGGCCGCGCCGGGATGCCGAGGCGCGACGCGAGGTCCCGGGGCAAGGCTACGTCGTTGCGGTGTGCTTGGCAGGGCTGGCCTGGGGCGCCTGCGCAACGGCTTTGCTGGCGGCGACGCCTGCCCCAGGGCAGGGCGTCGTCGTGCTGGCGCTCGCCGCGCTGTTGGTCGTCGCCGCGGCGAGCCTGGCCGCCGAGCCGAGAGCCCTTGCCGGCCACCTGGTCGGCGCCGGCTTGCCGCTCATGCTCTGGCTCGGCGCCCAGGGCGAGGTTCGGCTGGGCGCGTTGGCTGCAGTGACGGCCCTATTTCTCGCCGCCGTCTGGGTTGCGGCACGCAGGTCCCGCGACGCGGCGGCCGCATCGCCACCGACGCACTCCCCCGTCGCCATCGCCCTCAAAAAGAGACAGGCAGCAGACGGCCCTGCGGCGGCCGACAACGTCGGTCGCGAGAGGGCCGAGCGGACGCTCGCCTGGGAGAAGCAGGTGCTGGAGATGGTGGCTGCCCATGCCGGCCTCACGGAGACCCTCGACGCCGTCAATCGCGGTGTGGAAACCCAGTTTCCCGATACGCGCAGCTCGATTCTCCTCATCGACGACGATGAGCGTGGTCTCGTCGTCGCATCCGCGCCCAGTCTGCCCGCAGAATTCGTGAGCGAGCTCGGGACCATGAGCCTCGGTCCAGGTGCCAGCTGCTACGCGGCCGCTGTCCGTCGCCGCAAAGCGATCGTCGCACAGGACATCGCCGCGGACCCGCTGTGGGAGTCCCATCGGGACGTGGCGCTGCGTCACGGCATCCAGGCCTGCTGGACCGTGCCCATCTATTCGCCCCGACAGCATGCTCTGGGGGTCTGCGCCGTGTACAGCGGTGAGCGGCGTAAGCCCCGCGCCGGCGAGCGCCGCTTCATGGAGCGGATCACCTACCTTGCCGGCATTGCGATCGACCGCGTGCGGGCCCAGCGGGCGCTGCGCTGCAGCGAGCTGCGCTTCAGGGACTTCGCGGAGACGGCTGCCGACTGGTTTTGGGAAACGGATGCGCAGACGCGCTACACCTACCTCTCCGGCCGCTACCAGCAGATCACCGGCATGGCTTGCGCCGAAGCGTTGGGGCGCACTCCCGTCGAGGTCTTGGCCAAGGGGGGCGTCGCGGCCGTCGGCGCGGCGAAGATCGAGCAGTTCATGGCGGCGCGCCGGCCGTTCGAAGACTGCCTCGTCGAACGGCCGGGACCGGAGGGCGCGGTGCGAGCGCTCCGCATGAGCGGTAAGCCCATATTCGACGAGCAGGGCTGTTTCAGCGGCTACCGCGGGAGCGGGCGCGACGCATCGAGAGCCCACGTCGCGGCGGAGACGCTGGCATACCGGGCGAACCACGACGCGCTCACCGGTGCCGTCAACCGGCACGTCTTCGAGCAGCGGCTCGAGCGCGCCGTGCGCAGCGCCCGGGACTACGGTCGCGAACACGTGGTGTGCTACATCGACCTTGATCGCCTCAAGCTGGTGAATGACACACTGGGGCACAAGGCGGGTGATGAGGTGCTGCGTCAGGTGGCAGGGTGGTTGAGCACGCGGGTCCGCGCGCGTGACACGCTGGCGCGGCTCGGCGGTGACGAGTTCGCGCTGCTGCTCGAGAACTGCCCCGCCAGCAAAGGCGTCGAGATCGCCGAACGGCTGGTCGACACCTTGCCGAGCCAGTCTTTCGCCTGGGAGCGCCACACCTTCGACATCGGCCTCAGCATCGGAGTGGTTCCTTTCGGGCCAGAGGCCCGTTCCGCAGTAGAGGTGCTGGCGCTGGCCGATGCCGCCTGCTATGGCGCCAAGCGTCAAGGTGGAGGCCGAGTCAACCTCCAGCGAGTCGAGGCGGATGATACCGACGGCGGCGAGACCGACGGCGGCGAGGGCGGTACGGTCGCGGCAATTGACGTCGCTGTGCTCGCGCGACAGAACCGGCTGCTTCTCTATGCGCAGCCGATACGGTCGCTGCGGCCTGATGCTGATGGTGTGGAGTGGTACGAGGTCTTGCTTAAGGTGGCCGATCGGCAGGGTCGACTGCTTTCCACGCGCGCGTTCATCAGGGCCGCCGAGCAGCAGCAACGCATCGTGGCCATCGATCGCTGGGTCATACGCACGGTGCTGCAGAGCTACGCCGCGCGGGTCGCGACCCTGCCTCTGGTGCGCTTCTCCATCAACATCTCGGGCGCGTCGCTGAGCGACCGTAGTCTGATGGATTACCTCGGGCGCCAGCTTGCTCGGCAGGGAATTGCGCCAGGGGCGATCTGTTTCGAAATCACCGAAACCGCGGCGATTCGAAACTTGGCGGATGCCGCCCGCAGCATCGCTGAATTCAAGAAGCTCGGCTGTCGCTTCGCGCTCGATGACTTCGGGACCGGGCTTTCGTCGTTCGCGTACCTCAAGCATCTGCCGGTGGATTACCTCAAGATAGACGGCAGCTTCGTGCGCGACATCTCGGCAGAAGCAGCGCAGGGCTCGATTGCCGCGGCTATCCATCAGATGTCGAGGACGCTCGGATTGAAGACGGTCGCCGAGTGGGCGGACAGCGAGGCCGTTGTCGCCCGATTGCGCGAGCTGGGGGTCGATTATGCCCAGGGCGCCGCAGTGGGCGAAGCCGTGGCGCTCGACGCTCTTACCCAGTACTTGGACGGCGACATGCGCGCTGCCGCGCGCGGCTGATCCATGCTGCCGCATTCACATCCGCCTCCCCGCCTTCGCGTGTGCCGGGTCATCCGGGTGTCGCAGCGTGTGAGCGAGCATCGCGGGCCATGAGCTGGAGCGAGCAAGTTTTCGAGAAGTTCCAACAGGCGCGCATCGGGCAGGTGACCTTTGTTCCCGATGCCGGTCACAAGGGGCTTATCGAGCGGTGTCAGGCGGACACCGAGGTGCTGACAGTGCCGCTGACGAGCGAAGAGGAAGGCGTCGCTTTGCTGGCGGGCGCCTGGCTCGGGGGGCAGCGGGGCGCGCTGCTCATGCAGAGCAGCGGCATCGGCAACTGTGTCAACATGCTGGCCTTCGCGCGCGCCTGCCGGCTGCCCTTGTTCATGCTCATCACCATGCGCGGACAGTGGGGGGAGTTCAATCCTTGGCAGGTGCCCATGGGACAGAGCGCCGCCGGCGTGCTGCGGCTCGCCGATGTGATTGTCCACGAGGTGGACGCGGCGGAGGACGTCGGCGACACCGTCGCCGCGGCTCTGCATATGACCTTCGAGTCCCAGATCCGGACAGCGGTGCTGCTGTCGCAGCGGCTGATCGGAGCAAAGTCCTTTGGTCGATGAGCGTCGCTGCTTCGACCCAGAACCGCCACGGCCCACGGCGTGGCGCGGACGTTCCGCGTTGGGCCTTCGCGCGGCGACGGCGGACGTTGCAGTGCCTTGAGTGAGCCGTAGCGAGGCGCCGATATGGGCGTTGGGCAGCGCAGCGAACGGTACCCTTTGTCACGTCGCAAGGTGGTGTGCGCCCTCGTTGGCGAGCGTGACGATTTGCTCGTCGTGGCCGGTCTCGGTGCACCTGCGTGGGACGTGGCGGCGGCGGGTGATCGTCCCAGCCACTTTCCCATGTGGGGCGGTATGGGCGGGGCAGTAATGGTTGGCCTCGGCCTGGCGCTGGCGCAGCCGGCCCGCCGCGTCATGGTCATCACCGGCGACGGTGAGATGCTCATGGGGCTGGGTAGCCTCGCCACCGCTGCCGTGCAGCGAGCGAACAATCTTGCGGTCGTCGTGCTCGACAACGAACGTTACGGCGAGACCGGCATGCAAGAGACGCACACCGCTTTCGACGTCGATCTTGCCCGGATCGCGGCCGCTTGTGGTTTTTCCATCGCGGGCAGCGTTCGCGACGAGAACGATCTGGGCCCGGCGCTGCAGCAGCTCGCCCATGACCGAGGTCCGGTGTTCTATGACATCAAAGTACGGGCCGAGGCGCTGCCTTTGGTTCTGCCGCCGAAGGACGGCGCCTATCTCAAGGATCGTTTTCGCGCGAGCCTGCTTGGCGGCGAGGCGATCGTCTGAGCTCCACGACGGCGCCCCGCTCCAGGGCGATAAGCCGCGGCGCCGGCCGGTGTGATGGTTGTGTGCCATAGCAGCGCTCGATGTCCGCTTGGCGAATCCCCCCGGTGCTTGGTGAGCCGGCGCAACGCACCGCGTGCCCTATGCTATAGTGCGCCGCCGTTCGGGGGCTGGCCCGCCCCCACCCGTCTACGGAGGACTTATTGACGGAAACCATCAGCCTCACAGGCGAGATGATCGCGGTCCTCGCGGTCCTCGCTCTCACCGTTTACCTGTTCGCGTTCGAGATCGTCCGCGTCGATGTCGCCGCCATCCTGATCATGGTGCTGCTGGGGCTCAGCAGCGTGATTCCAGGGTATGACGGCCTCGTGCCCATCGCTCACCTGTTCGATGGTTTCTCGAGCAACGCGGTGATTTCCATCATCGCGGTGATGATCATCGGGGCCGGGCTGGACAAGACCGGTGTGCTGAGCCAGCTGGCCGGAAAGATTCTGCGGATCGGAGGCAGAACGGAGGCCCGCGTGATCACCATCGTCTCGGCGACCGTCGGCCTCATCTCGAGCTTCATGCAGAATATCGGCGCCGCTGCGCTGTTTCTTCCCGTGGTCAGCCGTATCTCGCGGCGCACCGACATACCGCTGTCACGCCTGCTCATGCCCATGGGGTTCTGTGCCATCCTCGGCGGCACCGTGACGATGATCGGCTCGAGTCCGCTGATACTGCTCAACGACCTGATTCTGACCTCGAACAAAGCCCTGCCGGGCGGTGTCCCGCCGATGGAGCCCTTTTCGCTGTTCTCCGTCACGCCCATCGGGATCGTGATGGTCACTGGCGGGATTCTTTATTTCGTGCTTCTCGGGCGGCGCGTGCTGCCCGCAGCCGACGTTAAGACACGCGACGCGTCGACGACGATGCGCTACTTCCGCGACGTCTACGGGATCGAAGGCGAGGTCTACGAACTGCGCGTGACGCCGCAGAGCCCGCTCGCCGACACCGTGCTTGGCGATATCGAGAGCCGCGGTCGCGAGGGTTGGATCATCGGCATCCGCACCGGCGACTACCTGAGCGTGTCGCCCAGCGGTGACATGGAAATTCGCTCGGGCTCGGATATCGCGGTGATGGGGCCTTACGAGACCGTAGCGCGTTTCGCCAAGACGTATGCGCTCGAGATCAAGCCCGGGATGGACTCGTTCGGTGAGATGCTGAGCGCCACCAGCGCGGGTATCGTCGAGGTGGTGATTCCACCCGACTCCGCGGTCATCGGCAAGACGCTGCGGCAGCTGGAATTCCGTAAGCGGTATCGGGCAACGGCATTGGCCCTGTATCGCATCGACAAGGTTATCGACGAAGGTCTGGCCGATTTGCCGTTCCAGGCGGGTGACACGATGGTGCTGCACAGCCGCTGGAGCGACCTGGTGCCCATCGCCCAAAGCAACGATTTCGCGATCGTCACCGATTTTCCGCGCGAAGACGCGCGGCCCGACAAGCTGAAGTATGCGGCACTGTTCTTCGCCGCCACTCTGGGGCTCGTGTTGTTCACCGACCTGCGGTTGTCGGCGGCGCTGATGGTCGGCGCAGTGGGAATGATCATCAGCGGCGTCATTCGCATCGAGGAAGCATACCGCGCGATCGGCTGGCAGAGTGTGTTCCTGCTGGCGAGCCTGATACCGCTCGGGCTCGCGGTGGAGACGACGAACACGGCGGCCTGGGTGGCGCAGCAGACGTTGTTGTTGCTCGGCGGGGTGCCGGTCTGGGTGCTGCAGGCGGCGATGGCGGTGCTCGCCACCGTGTTCACACTGCTGATGTCCAACGTCGGCGCGACAGTGCTGCTGGTGCCGCTGGCGGTGAATATCGCCATCGGTGCGGGTGCCGATCCGGCGCTGTTCGCCCTCACCGTGGCGCTGGCGACGTCGAACTCCTTCCTCATTCCGACGCACCAGGTCAACGCCCTGATCATGGGGCCTGGCGGCTATCGGGTCGTCGATTTCATGCGGGCCGGCGGCATCATGACCATTCTGTTTCTGGTGCTCATGCTCACCATGATCAACTTGGTGTTCTGAGGGCGTTGCATCGGTGGCGTCGAGGGGTGTCGGCACACACGACGCGAGCCGCGACCGGATAGGGGCCGCCGAGGGATGCGGGTGCGGGCGGGACGTGGCCGTTCGCCCGTTCGCCGCGCGGTGAGCGGGCCCGTCGTCAGCCGCTACCGACGAACGGCTGGACGTCGACCAGCATTCCCGGTTCGATCGTCTCGGCCGCGTCGGAGAGGATCACGAAGCAGTTGGCCACGCTCATGCTGTGCAGCAGCCCGGAGCCCTGACTGCCGGTGCTGCGCACGACGCTCTGACCCGAGGCGTCCCGCTCGAGAATGGCGCGGTAGACCTCTGTACGCCCCGGTTTCTTGCGAAAGCGCGAGACGGCCCGCGCCTGCAGCATGGGTGCTGGAGACAGGTCGGTCTCGCCCATCAGACGCCGCAGCGCCGGGGCCACGAGCTGGTGGAAGGTGACCATGACCGCCACCGGATTGCCGGGCAGGCCGAAAAAGAGCGACCGGCCGAGCCGGCCGAATGCAAACGGCCGGCCGGGACGGATGGCAATGCGCCACACGTCGACCTCGCCGAGCGCGCGCAGTGCATCCGTGACGTAATCGGCCGTGCCCGTCGAGACGCCGCCGCTGGTGATGACGGCGTCCGCGGCATCCCGCGAGGCGCTGAGCGCGTGCAGCACGTCCTCGCGGCGGTCTACGATGACGCCCATGTCGTCGACGTGAGCGCCAAGCCGGCGCAACATCGCCTTGATCACTTCGCGGTTGCTGTCGTAAATCGCCCCGGCATCGAGGGTCTGGCCGGGTGCCCGCAGCTCGTCTCCGGTAGAAAACACCGCCACGCGTGGCCGCCGCCGGACGGTGACCGTGCCGAGCCCGATCGACGCGATCACACCGAGCTCGGCGGGCCCCAGCCGGGTGCCGGCAGGAACGACGACACTGTGCGCCGCGATGTCCTCGCCGACGTCGCGCACGTTGTCGCCCGGCGTGTGCCCGCCGCCGATGACCACCGTGGCGCCGTCGATCTCTGCGTTCTCCTGGGGGACCACGGTGTCCGTGCCGATGGGCATCACGGCGCCGGTCATGACCCGCACCGTCTCGCCGTCGCCGACCGATCCGGCAAAGGGTGCACCGGCAAGAGCCGTGCCGATCAAGCGGTAGGCACGCGATGCCTCGCCCGCCAGCGTGGCGCCGTCAACCGCGTAGCCATCCATCGCCGAGTTGGTGTGGGGTGGCACGTCGATCGGGGAGGTCACGTCCTGCGCCGTGGCACGGTCGAGCCCGTCGGACAGGGCGACGGTCTCGAGATCGCCCACAGGGGTCACCACCGCCAGGATGCGCGAGAGCGCCTCGGAGAGGGGCACCAGCGCGGACGAGCCGTCGAAACAGCCGAGCGGTTGCTTGCGGGCGTTCATGGTCGGGTCAGCTCGGCGCGCCGCCGCGCACCGCGCCGTTGGCTGGCCGCGCACGACGCACGGCGTCTCGGCGCCGGCTCGAGCCGCCCCCGCACACGGTGTCGGACAGCGGTCGCGTCGCCCCTCCCCGCCGCGCAGCAATGCGGCTCGGGCGCGCTGCGTAGGCGTGTGCAGCCCATCTCGGCTATGATGCACATGACGGCGACATCGCCCTAAGGAGACCCGTGATGGACGAGGATGTCTTCAACATGCAGGTCCGCAAATTCCTCAAGAAGGTGGGCATCAGCGCGCAGCGCGAGATCGACAGGGCCGTGCGCGAAGGCTTGGAGTCCGGCAGCCTGAGCGGAACCGAGAAGCTCGACGCCCGGGTGCGCCTTGAGCTGCCCGAGCTGGACGTCGCGCTCGTCATTGAGGATCGCATCGCTCTCGAGTAGCGGCGGGTCGACCAGCGCTGTCCGCGACGTCGCTCCGGCTGGGCGCCGGCTTCGCTCATCGCGTCGCGCCTACGCGTTCGCCGACGACGGTGCCAGCGTCGACGGACGGCGCGGCGCGGCGTCGAGGACGACGCTTTCCGCCCCGTTATAGACGAGAAAGTGGCGGCCCTTGGCCCGTGCGATCATCGTCACCCCGAGGTCGCGCGCCAGGTCGAGCCCCATGAACGTCACCCCCGAGCGCGAGAGCAATACCGGAATGCCCATGTGGGCGACCTTCATGACGATCTCCGACGTCAGGCGGCCCGTCGTGTAGAAAATCTTGTCGCCGCCGTCGAGGCGGTCCAGCCACATGCGCCCGGCGATGGTGTCGGCGGCGTTGTGACGGCCGACGTCCTCGACGAACATGAGGATCTCCGTGTCGCGACAC
Source organism: Arenicellales bacterium (assembly GCA_041550555.1). Taxonomy (GTDB): domain Bacteria; phylum Pseudomonadota; class Gammaproteobacteria; order Arenicellales; family JBFEOO01; genus JBFEOO01. The sequence continues at coordinate 8,336 of JBFEOO010000071.1, read as the reverse complement.
AGCGCGCAGCCGTGAACTGCGCCGGCTTGCTTGTAGATTTCGTTGTGCCGGCTGATGTTCTGCAGAAGCGCGTAGAGACGGGATTGACGCACGGTTGGCCTGGGCAAGCGCACATCGTAGAGCTTGTCGAGGGTACAGCTGAAAACGGTGCCCTGGCCGCAGCCCGTGGTCACGGTCCGCTTGGCCAATTTCTGCTGCCAGTCGACGATGCCACCCCCCTCTCGCGTCGAGACGAGCACCTGCTCGCGCTCCCAGTCGACCTCGACCGCCGCCACGTCCTCCAGCCGATCGATTAGCCGCTGAGTGCGCAGATAGCCGAGTGTGAGCGTCTCGGGGTGCGTCCCGAGCGTCATCAATGTCACCACTTCCCGCCCGTCGACCTTGATCGTCAGCGGGAACTCCCCGGCGACGTGCACCGCGCGCACGTCACCGAACTCATCGACGGCCTCGACGGCGTGCGTGGGCTTTAGCCCGGCGTCCGTCATCCGCGGCCTGTGCAGCTGCTCTACCGCCATGTCGCTATCCCGTGTTGCGTGCCGCCGGTCCGGTCGCGGCGCGCTGTCCCCGCAGCGCTCGACGACGAACGCCGCGGCGCTTGTCTGTGCATATCAATTGCCGATGTTATCGCAATGGGGTACCGTATTCACGTGATCACGGACGCCGAAACCGCGCAGCGCCCCCGGACGCAGTTTCCGGTGTCGGTCATCCTCGAGCGGGTCCCGGTCACCGGCAACCGCTGGTTGAGTGAGCGCTGGCAGGCCGTCGGGGTGGTCGCCGGCGAGCACGTCAGCGGTGCTGCCGTCTCGTGCACGCCTATAAACACCGAGGGCGAGACGCCGCGCTACCTGTGGCGCGGTTTCCAGGTCGAGCTTTTCAAGGACGAGGCGGAGAGCTATTACTTCAATCTCCTGGCACAAAACCCGAGTATCTTCGTGGTTTGTCGCCAGGACGAGGAGGGCGTCGTTGCCCCGTTTCTCGTCACGGTCAGCTACGACGCCGCGGGCGCCCACATGGAGACGGACGACATCGTTTTTTCCGTCCCCATGCCGCCGGAGATCTACCTGTGGGTCGAGAGATACGTGCTCGACCACTACGTGCCGGAGAAAAAGCGCAAGCGCAAGCGCCAGTAAGTGGTGGCGCGCCGCGCGTTGGTCGAGTCGATGAGCAGAGCATCCAGAAGCGATCGAGGCGGAGCGGGAGGGCCGTCAGAGGAGACGTTCCTGACGCGCTGGGCACGGCGCAAGCGTGACGACGCCGACAGCGTCCCCGAGCCCGAGGCCGCGACACCGGACGACGCCGCCGAGGTCAAAGCGCCGTCGACACCCGCCCCGAAGACGGATGCCGACATGCCGCCGCTCGACGCCCTCGACGAGACCAGCAACTATGGCGACTTTTTGTCACCGCAGGTGAGCGAGCGACTGCGGCAAGCGGCGTTGCGTAAGCTGTTTCACCTCCCGAAGTTCAACATCCGGGACGGTCTCGACGACTACGACGACGACTTCGGGGTGTTCGAGCCACTGGGCGACATCGTCACCGCCGACATGCGCCACCGCATGGAGAAGGAGGCGGAGGCGGCGCGTCGCCGGCTCGCCGACCAGCCGCCGGCGGCGTCCGGGCCGGCCGACGGCGACGTGCAGGAGACGGTGGTCGCCGAAGGCGCCACGAGCGTCGACGACGACGAAGGCACCGCTGCCGAGCCTGGCGCGGGGGAGGGCGCTGTGGCGGAGCAGGGCGAGGGCGCCGAGCGGGATCGGCCCGCCGCCGATGGCCCTGACGACGACAGCGCGCTCGCGTGATTGTGAGTATGCCGATAGAGCCCATCGGCGGCGCCCACCGCCGTGGGCGACGGGGTTTGCCGGGTGGGCGATGAATGGATGATGCGGTGAGCGAGCCGACCCCACCCACGTCGCCGGACAGCGGCGCCTCGTTGGTGCTGCCGAGCAGGACGGCGGCCGGTCGCGCGCGTCTGCGCGCGCTCGCCGCTGCGGCATCCGTGGCCGCAGCCCCGACCGCAATCGTCGCCTACCGCTCCGAGGGGGTCTTGCTGATCATCGGACCGGAGCCGTACGCGCGTTCGCTGCTCGACGCCCTGCCCGCCTCGCTTCAGTGCACGTTGCTCGCGACTCAGGGGTTCTCCGATCAGCGCGCCGTCGACGAGGGCGCGGACGATCGTCTCACCGTGGCGTACGGCGAGCTCGTCGGGCTTTCGGGGTACATGGGGCAGTTCACGGCCACGGTGCAGGTCAGTGGCGGCGAGCGCAACCTGAGCCGCGTACTGCTCGACCGCGAGCACTTCGATCTGGTGCTCGATCTCCAGCGCGACCCCGCCATTCAGCGCGAGCTGATGCCGCCGGGCTACTACGCGCCGGGGGCCGACGCGGAGGCGCTGCACAGGGCTCTCGAAGAGATTCCAACGATGGTTGGCGAGTTCGAGAAGCCCCGCTATTTCAGATACGATCCGGACATCTGCGCCCACGGAGCGCGCGGCGTCACGGGCTGCACGCGCTGCCTGGACGCCTGCCCCGCCGAGGCGATCACCTCAGCCGGCGAAAGCATCTCAGTCGATCCTTACCTCTGCCACGGCGCCGGCGTGTGCGCGACGGCGTGCCCGACAGGGGCGATCGGCTACGCGTGTCCGGATCGCGCCGTGACGCTCGAGCGCATGCGCCAGCTGCTGCTGACATACCGCGCCGAGTGTGAAGCCCGCCCGGTGCTGCTGTTCCACGACGCCCTCCACGGCGCCGCGCGACTTCGACGGCTGCTCGACGATGCGCCGGAGCATGTGGTCCCCGTGGAAATCGAGGAGGCCGGCTCGGTGGGCATGGACGGCTGGCTCGCCGCGCTCGCCTATGGCGCAGGTGCGGTGGCCGTGCTCGTCGGCGACGAACTGCCGCCGAGCGCCGCTCGCGAGCTCCGCACGCAGATGGCGTGGACCGAGGCGATACTGACCGGGTTGGGCTACCCGAGCGGCGCCGTGGGAATCGTTGCAGCCACGGATGACGGATCAGCGCAGGCGCTTTCCGAGCTGCGGCCGGTCGTCGAGATCGCCGCGGGGTCGTTCGCGGCGCTCGACGACAAACGGCGCGTCATCGCATTGGCTGTCGATCATCTGGCCGCGGCGGCAACGGCGCAACCTGCCGAGATAGCGCTCACGGCCGGTGCACCGTTTGGCGATGTCTTGGTCGATCGCGAGGCGTGCACGCTGTGCATGGCGTGTGTAGCGGTGTGTCCGGCGGCGGCGCTCGCCGACGGCGGTGACCGGCCGCGTTTGAGCTTCATCGAAGCCAACTGCGTCCAGTGTGCGCTGTGCGAACGGGCGTGCCCGGAGAACGCGATCGCTCGTCGGCCCCGGCTGCTGACCGACGCCGAGGTCCGCCGCCGGTCACGGGTGCTGAACGAAGAAGAGCCATTTTGCTGTATTTCCTGCGGAAAACCCTTCGCAACGCGCAGCATGATGGAGAAGATGGAGGAGAAGCTGCGTGGCCACCGGATGTTCCAAGGCGAGGCCCTGAATCGGCTCCGCATGTGCGAGGATTGCCGGGTGAAAGACCTGTTCGCCAGCGAGGGGCCGGGCTAGCGGCGTGGCGCCGGCGGGACGCGGAAATTGCGGTTGCCGGAGAGGGCGAAGTAACCAGCCCATCAATAAGGTTTATTTCGGGTGGCGTTCGAGCTTATACTTCGCCAATCGCGGGGTTTGCGTGGCTGCCGGCCTGCTTGCACCGCGAAGATAATCACTTGAGGAGATGGGAGCCATCGGCTCGATGTTGAGTGGCGCAGAAGCCGAAGTCATTCAGCGCGTAGCGAAGCCGCTGAGCGAGGAAGAGCTGGCGCGCGCCAGCATTTACTCCATGCTCGGCGCCCTATTGTCCCGACCTCCTCAGCCGGCGATGCTCGATCGCCTGGTCGCCATCCGCGGTGACGACGATTCTCAGCCCGGCGCGGCGCTGGGCGTTGCCTGGCAGCGGTTGCAGCAAGCGGCCACCGACGCTGGCGACCTCGAAGACGAATTCCACCAACTGTTCATAGGACTCGGACGCGGCGAGCTCGTGCCGTACGCGTCCTGGTACCGTACCGGTTTCCTCAATGAGAAACCGCTCGCGGACTTGCGTGCTGATCTCGCCCGCCTCGGGATGGAGCGCAGGCCGGATGTTGCGGAGCCCGAGGACCACGCGGCGGCGCTGTGCGAGACCATGGCGCTGATCATCTCGAGCGGGGACAGTTTCGGCTTCGCGGTGCAGCAGCAGTTCTTCGCCACCCACATGGAGCCGTGGATGGGAAAATTCTTTGCGGATCTTAGCGGTGCGAAGACGGCGCGCTTTTATCGGGCCGTGGGTGAGTTCGGCCGGGCATTCGTCAGCATCGAGAAAGAGTATTTCGCGATGCCCGTTTGAGCTCGCGGCGGCGAGCCAGCCCTGCGGGGCCCGGCTCGATGTGGAACGACTGATGGGCACTTCGACTTTAGTAACTTACGAGGAGGCAGACATGAAACGACGTTCTCTCTCGGCAGCGCCGACCGGTGGCCGGCGCCGATTCCTGAAGGAGATGGCTACGGCCGGGGGCGCGGCCGCCTTGGCGGCGACGGCCGGCTCGGCGGCGGCGGCAGTGCCCTCACAAGAAGTGGCTAGCGGGGCGGAGCGCAGCGGGTATCGCGAAAGCCCGCACGTTCGCCAATATTACAAAACCGCCCGGATGTGACCGGGTCGACGGCACCCTTACCCTGTTTGAGTAGCGGGCATCAGGAGATCGCGCAATGAAGTTGATCAGAGCAAAGGCTTGTAGCGGGTCGGCAGGGACGCCGGTCGTCGATCGCCAGCGGGATGCTGGGCACAACGGCATCGATCGCCGCACGTTCCTGCGGCGCTCTGGGCTGACCCTGGGCGGCGCCGCGGCAGCGGGCGTCCTGCCGACGTCAATGATGCGCAAGGCGCACGCTCAGGCGATGGCGCCGGTGACCAAGACCGACTACGTGCGCAGTGTCTGCAACCACTGCTCCGTCGGCTGTGGCGTGGTGGCGGAGGTCAGCAACGGTGTGTGGTTAGGGCAAGAACCCGCCTTCGACCATCCGTTCAATCTCGGCGCTTACTGCGCCAAGGGAGCATCGGTGCGCGAGTTCGGTCACGGCGAGCGCAGGCTCAAGTATCCGACCAAGCTCGTCGACGGCAAGTGGACGAAGATCTCCTGGGAGCAGGCGATCGATGAGATCGGCGACAAGCTGCTCGAGATACGGGAGCAATCGAGCCCCGACTCCGTGTATTGGCTCGGATCGGCCAAGCACAGCAACGAGCAGGCATACATGTTCCGCAAGTTCTATGCAATGTGGGGCAGCAACAACGGCGATCATCAGGCGCGGATCTGCCACTCGACGACCGTAGCTGGCGTGGCCAACACGTGGGGCTACGGCGCCATGACCAACTCCTACAACGACATCCACAACAGCAAGGCCGTGCTCGTGATCGGCGGAAACCCGGCGGAAGCCCATCCGGTGTCGCTGCTGCACATCTTCCGCGCCAACGAGCGCGCCAAGGCGCCGCTCGTCGTCATCGACCCGCGCTTCACGCGCACCGCGGCGCACGCGAATCTCTTTCTGCGTATTCGCCCTGGCTCAGACGTCGGTATCGTCTGGGGCATGCTCTGGCACATCTTCGAGAACGGCTGGGAGGATGCGGAGTTCATCCGCCAGCGGGTGTGGGGCATGGACGAGATTCGTCAGGAGGTCGCGAAGTGGACGCCCGAGGAAACCGAGCGCGTCACCGGCGTGCGTCCGGAACTCGTGCGACAGGCCGCCAAGATCATGGCGGACAACCGGCCGGGCACCTTCATCTGGTGCATGGGCGGCACCCAGCACACCATCGGCAACAACAACACACGCGCCTACTGCGTATTCCAGCTGGCCCTCGGCAACATGGGCAAGCAGGGTGGCGGGACGAACATCTTCCGCGGCCACGACAACGTGCAGGGGGCGACCGACATGGGTGTGCTGAGCCACACGCTGCCGGGCTACTACGGCTTGTCAGCGGGCGCGTGGAAGCACTGGTCCCGCGTTTGGGGCGTCGACCACGAATGGCTGGCCAGCCGCTTCGATCAGGGCAGCTACGAAGAAAGTGGTGGCAAGCCGGTTTCGCCCATGAACACGAGCGGTATCCCCGTATCACGCTGGATAGACGGTGTGCTGGAGGATCCGGCGAACATCGCGCAGAAGGACAATGTGCGCGCCATGATCTTCTGGGGACATGCGCCGAATAGCCAGACGCGCGGTCTCGAGATGAAGAAGGCCATGGAGAAGCTGGATCTGCTCGTCGTGATCGACCCGGTTCCGACGGTCAGCGCGGTCATGCACGACCGCACCGATGGCATGTACCTGCTGCCGGCGGCCACCCAGTTCGAGACCTATGGGTCGGTTACGGCGTCGAACCGTTCGTTGCAGTGGCGTGACAAGGTCATCGATCCGATGTTCGAGGCCTTGCCGGATCACACCATCATGTACAAGTTCGCGAAGAAGCTCGGTTTCGCGGACGAGTTCACCAAGAACATCCAGGTGAACAACGACGAGCCGCTGGTAGAGGACATCACTCGTGAATACAACAGCGGCCTGTGGACCATCGGCTACACGGGCCAGAGCCCCGAGAGGCTCAAGAAGCAACAGCAGAGCTGGGGGACCTTCGACGTCACCACGCTGCGGGCCGAAGGCGGACCGTGCGACGGTGAGTTCTACGGTTTGCCGTGGCCCTGCTGGGGCACCGCGGAGATGGGCCATCCCGGGACGCCGGTGCTCTACGATACCAGTCGACCGGTCGCCGACGGCGGTCTCAACTTCCGGGCGCGCTTCGGCGTGGAGCGCAACGGGGAGAATCTGCTGGCCGAGGGCTCCTATCCGGTGGGTAACGAGCTCAAGGACGGCCACCCGGAGTTCACCGCGGACATGCTCAAGCAGCTCGGCTGGTGGGACGATCTGACCGAGGAGGAGAAGCAGGAGGCCGAGGGCAAGAACTGGAAGACGGACCTCTCGGGCGGCATCCAGCGCGTGGCCATCAAGCATGGCTGTGCGCCGTTCGGCAACGCCAAGGCACGGGCCGTGGTGTGGACGTTCCCCGATCCGGTGCCGGTTCACCGCGAGCCGCTCTACACCAACCGGCGCGATCTCGTCGAGAAATATCCGACCTACGAAGATCGCAAGTCGCACTATCGCCTGCCGACTCGCTACGGGTCCATCCAGGCCACCGACTACAGCAAGGATTACCCGCTGATTCTCACGAGCGGGCGGCTGGTTGAATACGTCGGCGGCGGCGATGAAACCCGGGCCAACGCGTGGCTGGCGGAGCTGCAGCCCGATATGTTCGCGGAGATTCACCCGTCCGATGCGAACAACGCCGGGGTGCGCGACGGCCAGATGGTCTGGGTCGAGGGGCCGGAAGGTGCCAAGGTCAAGGTCAAGGCCATGATTACGCGGCGGGTGGCACCCGGTGTGGTGTTCATGCCGTTCCATTTCGGCGGTCATCTGGAGGGCGAGGATCGCAGCCACAAGTACCCCGAAGGGGCTGCACCTTATGTCTCGGGTGAAGCCGCTAATACGGCGCTAACTTACGGTTACGATTCGGTGACGCAGATGCAGGAGACCAAATGCTCCCTGTGCCGAGTCAGTCGTGCTTAATTAGCTGAGGAGACCGAATCATGGCTCGAATGAAATTCTTGTGTGACGCCGAGCGTTGTATCGAGTGCAATGCTTGTGTGACCGCATGCAAGAACGAAAATGAGGTGCCCTGGGGTGTCAATCGCCGCCGTGTGGTGACGATCAACGACGGAACGCCCGGGGAACGCTCGCTCTCGGTTGCATGCATGCACTGTTCCGACGCGCCGTGCTCGTCGGTGTGTCCTGTGGACTGCTTCTACACCACCGAGGACGGTGTGGTGCTTCACGATAAGGACATCTGCATCGGCTGCGGCTACTGCTTCTACGCGTGCCCGTTCGGCGCGCCGCAGTTCCCGGCCAGCAGCGCTTTCGGTTCGCGCGGGAAAATGGACAAATGTACGTTCTGCGCCGGCGGTCCGGAGGACGACAATTCCGCCGAAGAGATGCGCAAGTACGGGCGCAATCGTCTATCCGAAGGCAAGCTGCCGCTGTGCGCCGAGATGTGCGCGACAAAGGCGCTGCTCGCGGGAGATGGCGACCAGGTCGCCAACATCTTCCGAGAGCGCATCACCTATCGGGGCTCGGGTGCCTCGATGGCGTGGGGTTGGGGCGTCGCCTACGACAAGGCGGGCGTGAAGAAGAGCTACTCCAACTAGAGCAGCCTTCAGCCGCAACCGCCCGTGCGGTTGGTGTCGGCGAGAGCGCTTCG
>JBFEOO010000070.1:0-19820 GCA_041550555.1 Arenicellales bacterium | reverse complement strand
GCATATCGGCAACGCTCCACTCGCCGTTGCAGAGCTCCCAGACGAGCGCGCTGGTCCGATTCAGCGTCATCACCGTGCGTCGACCCTCCTCGGCCGTGAGCAGAAAACAGCACGGCGTCTTCGTGATGGCGTAGCCATTGAGGCGCCGCGGCACGGCGCTCGGAGCCAGCAGCGTGTCCTCGCTCATGTCTCGTCGCCCTCCCTGCAGCGCCATCGCGCCGCGTAGCATCCGGTTGTGATCTGTTGTATATAGCGCTTCGACCCGCTGCCTGTCGATCCCCTGCGGCCAGCACCCATGAAAATCCTGATCAGTAACGACGACGGTTATCTTGCCCCGGGGCTCGTGTGTCTCGCGCGGGTGATGGCCGCAGCCGGCGACGTCACGGTGGTGGCGCCGGACCGCGACCGCAGCGGCGCCAGCAACTCGCTGACCCTGCAGTCCCCGCTGCGCGTGCGCCGTGCGGAGAGCGGCTTCTTCTACATCGACGGCACCCCCACCGACTGCGTGCACCTGGCGATCACCGGGCTGATGACGGACGAGCCGGACATGGTCATCTCGGGCATCAACGGCGGCGCCAATCTCGGCGACGACGTGATCTACTCGGGCACCGTGGCCGCCGCCATGGAAGGGCGCTTCCTCGGCTTTCCAGCTTTTGCCGTCTCGCTGGTGGGGAGCCAGGTCAAGCACTATGAGACAGCGGCGCGTGTCGTCCTCGAACTCGTCGAGCGGCTCGAGCACCGTCCGCTGCCGTCGGACAGCATCCTCAACATCAATGTGCCGGACCTGCCGTTCGAGGAGCTCGCCGGCATTCAGGCCACGCGTCTGGGCCATCGACACAAGTCCGAGCCGGTGGTGCGCGACACCGATCCGCGCGGCAACGACATTTTCTGGGTAGGGCCTTCCGGTCCCGAGCAGGACGCCGGGCCCGGCACCGACTTCCACGCGCTGCGTCATCGCTACGTGTCGGTGACGCCGCTGCAGGTGGATCTCACGCGCCATACCGCACTCGAGCAGGTCTCGTCATGGCTGCAGGCGCCGTAGCGCGCGCAGCGCGCTCCGCCAGCGTCGCCCCGGCGGGCGTGCGGTCGTGAGCAGCGCCGGCTAGCATCGTGGCAATGAAAAAAGCCAGCCTGGCGGGCATCGGCATGACGTCCCTGCGCACGCGCCAGAGGCTGGTGCAGCGGCTGCGCGAGAAGGGCATTACCGACAACCGCGTGCTGGCGGTGATCGAGAGCACGCCGCGCCACCTGTTCGTCGACGAGGCGCTCGGCAGCCGGGCCTACGAGGACACGGCGCTGCCCATCGGCCACAATCAGACGATCTCGCAGCCGTACCTGGTGGCGCTCATGACGAGTCTGTTGCTGGGCGAGGGGACGCCGCCGGCGCGGGTGCTCGAGATCGGTACCGGTTGCGGCTACCAGACAGCGGTGCTGGCCCAGCTCGTCGACACGGTCTACACCGTGGAGCGCATCGCCGCGTTGCAGCGTCAGACGACGGTTCGGCTCTTCCAACTGCGCGTGCGCAACGTGCGCTTCCATCTCGGCGACGGCCTGCTGGGCTGGCCCGAGCACGCGCCCTACGACGGCATCCTGGTCACCGCCGCTCCGCCGGAGATTCCCGAGCCGCTGCTCGCTCAGCTCGCCGACGGCGGCCGCATGGTGATACCGGTCGGCGCGCGCAATCTGCAGCGACTGACGGTGGTCACGCGCAGCGGCGAGCAGCTCGAGGTCACGCAGCACGATGAGGTGAACTTCGTGCCGCTGCTGCGGGGTACTGACTAGTGCGCGTGTTCAGCGCGCTCTACGACCGCGCGCTCAAGTGGTCGGCGCACCCCCACGCGCCCCGCTACCTCGGCGCGCTCAGCTTCGCCGAGTCCTCGTTCTTTCCGATCCCGCCCGACGTCATGCTGGCGCCAATGGTCTTGGCGCGACCGGCCCGCGCCTGGTGGCTCGCCGCGCTCACCACCGTGACGTCCGTGCTCGGCGGTGTGCTCGGCTACTTCATCGGGCAGTTTCTGTTCACGCAACTCGGTGAACCGGTGATCGCGTTCTACCACGCCGAGCAGGCCTTCGCACGCGTGCAGCAGTGGTTTGACACCTACGGCGTGTGGGTCGTGTTCGTGGCGGGATTCAGTCCCATTCCCTACAAGCTCTTCACCATCGCTTCCGGTGTCATGCAGATGGCGCTGGGCCCCTTCGTGATCGCGTCGACCGTTGGCCGCGGCGCGCGGTTCTTTCTGGTCGCGGCGCTGCTCATGTGGGGTGGTCCTCCGCTCGAGCGCTTTCTGCGCAAGCGCATCGATCTCATCGGCTGGTGCACCGTGGCAGCCGCCGTCGTCGCCTATCTTGCGTTCACCTGAGCCCAAACCACACCCTGCCGCGCTGCGGCTCGGCTGGCTGCCGACCCTGTCGACGGTGCTGCTGGTGTCGGGCTGCTTCGGTCCCCATCTTGCGCCGGTCGCCGAGGAGTCGTCGCGGGCGGTCCGGCCGGGCGTGATTGACGCCTCACGCACTTTTCAGATCGTCGCTGCCGGCGACACCCTGTACAGCATCGCCTTTGCGGCCGGCCTCGACTATCGCCAGGTGGCCGACTGGAACGGCATCACCGCCCCGTACGTCATCCGGCCCGGCCAGCGCATCGAGCTGCGGCCGCTCAACACGGCAGCGCCGTCGACCGCGCCATCGACTGAGCCCCCGGCGACAGACCGACCGTCCGCCCGGCAGCCCGACGCCACCACCCCCGCCGCCGGCGAGGGTTCCGTCACGGCGTGGGTCTGGCCCGCGAAAGGCAAGATCGTGCAGCGTTTCGCCGACGCGCAGGGCAACAAGGGCATCGACATCGCCGCGCCGGCCGGCAGCGCCGTTCGCGCCGCCGCCGCCGGCCATGTCGTCTACGCAGGCAGCGGGCTGCGCGGCTACGGCCAGCTCATCATCGTCAAGCACAACGACTCCTTCCTGAGCGCCTACGCGCACAATCGCCGCATGCTCGTGCGCGAAGGCGACCGCGTCAGCGCCGGCCAGCAGATCGCCGAGATGGGAAACAGCGGAGGAGGTGCGATGCGCCTGCACTTCGAGATCCGGCGCAGGGGTTCTCCCGTAGACCCGCTGCGCTACCTGCCAACGACCTGACGCCGCCGAACCTTTCGTCGGCCACCCAGCCGACGAATGGTTGTGATCGGGCGTCCCCCGCAGACACCGCACATCGCCCGTCTCGGCGCGGTCATCGCCGTCGCGCCCCGTCGTGACGCCTGCGTCGTGTAAATTTTCCTCTTTTTACATCATTTAAACAGTAAGTTATAACATTTTTCTCGACTGGTTCTTGGTCATTTGCGCCAAATTCGTTAAATTCAATAAACCCACATTTTGCCGAATTTGCGCCAAAATAATCAATGTTTCTTATAGATATCCCTATTTTTTTGCAGAAACTCCGTTTATTCCCCACTTTTATCTCAAACGCTGCACTTGTTTATCGGGCCAATGTGGGCGTTCCAATCGCCTGTTGACACATGCTCCAAAAACACTTGATGTGTATTTTGTAAGTCCTTATACTGGCGTTGATTTGTTCGACAGGGGACACAAAAGGGGCCGAACAATGAGCGACACGCAACGCGAATTTCTGGATGACTCGGACGCGAGTGACCGTTCTGCAACGGATAGCGCAGAGTCGGAAGACGAACAGGTTTCAGGGGGGCGGGGCCGTGGCGCGGCACAGGCCGACGCCACGCAGATCTACCTGCGGGAGATCGGCTTCTCGCCACTGCTGAGTGCGGAGGAGGAAGTCTACTTCGGGCGGCTCGTTCAGAAGGGTGACGAGGCTGCGCGCAAGCGGATGATCGAGAGCAACCTCCGCCTGGTGGTCAAGATCGCCCGACGCTACATCAACCGTGGGCTGCCGTTTCTCGACCTGATCGAGGAAGGCAATCTGGGGCTTATCCGCGCCGTCGAGAAATTCGACCCCGAACGGGGCTTCCGCTTCTCGACCTACGCGACGTGGTGGATCCGGCAGACGATCGAGCGCGCCATCATGAACCAGACGCGTACCATCCGGCTGCCCGTGCACGTGCTCAAGGAGATCAACATCTACCAGCGTGCGGCGAAGTCCTTGGCGCAGAAGCTGGATCACGACCCCAACGCCGAGGAGATCGCCAACATGGTCGACGCGCCGATCAACGAGGTTCAGCGGCTGCTGGATCTCGACGATCGCGTTGCGTCGATGGACGCACCGCTCGACGCCGATCCGGACCGCACGCTCCTCGACTCCATCGCGGACGAGCGCGCCGAGGACCCGGCCGACGCGCTGCAGCAGGAGAAGGTCAACGCGCACCTCGAGGACTGGCTCGGCCTGCTGACTGAGAAACAGCGTGAGGTCGTCGAACGCCGTTTCGGATTACGCGGCCGTGACGTATCGACACTCGAGCAGGTGGGCGTAGACGTCGGCGTTACACGCGAGCGTGTGCGGCAGATACAGGTCGAGGCGCTGCAGCGGCTGCGCACCATGCTCGAGGCAAAAGGCTACTCGCTCGAGGCCCTGTTCTGATCATCGAGCGCGGCGGCGCACGTCCGCAGGACGCGTGCCGCCGCCGTGCTCAATCCGCCATCAGAAGCGCCGCCAGCACGGCCCGCGACTCCGCAACCAGGATGTTGAAGGTGCGGCACGCCGCGCCCGTGTCCATCACCTCCAAGCCGATGCCCGCGCGGGTGAGGCTCACGGCCAGCCGCGGGTCCGGAAACCTGAGCTGCGACCCCGTTCCCAGCAGCACCAGCTCCGGCTCCAGCGCCACCAGGGCCTCGAAGTCGGTTGCCGACAGCTCGCTGAACGTCGCCGGCCGCCAGTCAGAGACGACACGCACCGCGGTCACGGCCACGCTGCGGGTGTAGATCGCCTCGTTGACGACCAGCCGACCGGGCTGGTAGGCGCGAATCAGGTTGAGCCCCGAGGTGTCCGCGAGGTGTAGCTTCACAGTCAATCCTTGTATGCTTGGCGGGCGCCGCCGGCATTGTCTCGCGCCGCGCCGGCCAGCGTCCACCGGAGCCCTTGACGAGCCCGTGTCATTGGCTCTATTCAGGTTGACATGCTCCCCGACCCGGATTAATGTTAGTGAGTGAAATCCTTTTTTATTACATAGAGTTCCGTTGATTAATTCATGCTGAACTCAAATACCGCCGGCGTCGCCGAGACGCTGCCGATCACGAACCGCATGAAGCCCGTCAAGATCGCCATCATCGGGCTCGGCACCGTCGGCCAGGGAACCGTCAACGTGCTGGCCCGCAACGCCGATGAGATCGCCCGCCGCGCCGGCCGTGCCATCGAGCCGACCATTGCTGCCGTGCGGGACCTCGGCAAGACACGCGCCTGCGACACCGGTCGCCTGACGCTCACCGCGAACCTGCTCGAGGCCGTCGACCACCCCGACGTCGAGGTCGTTGTCGAGCTCGCCGGCGGCGAGCAGCTCGGACGCGAGGTGGTGCTGCGTGCGATCGCCAACGGCAAACACGTGGTCACCGCCAACAAGGCGCTGATTGCCATACACGGCAACGAGATCTTCGCCGCCGCGCAGCGCCGGGGCGTGATGGTGGCTTTCGAGGCCGCGGTCGCCGGGGGCATCTCCATCATCAAGGCGATTCGTGAGGGCCTGGCCGGCAATCGCATCGAGTGGCTGGCCGGCATCATCAACGGCACGAGCAACTACATCCTCACCGGGATGCAGGATCAGGGCGGCGAGTTCGCGGCGATGCTCGCCGAGGCGCAGCGGCAGGGCTACGCCGAGGCCGACCCCACATTCGACGTCGAAGGCGTCGATGCCGCCCACAAGCTGACCATCCTGGCGGCCATCGCCTTCGGCGTGCCGCTGCAGTTCGACAAGGTCTACACCGAGGGCATCAGCCGGCTGACCCGCGCCGATATGGCCTACGCCCACGAGTTCGGCTTTCGCATCAAGCATCTCGGCTTCGCACGCCGCCGCGCCGAGGGCATAGAGCTACGCGTGCACCCGTGCCTGATTCCCGAGCGTCGCCTTATCGCCAACGTCGACGGCGTCATGAATGCCATTGTGGTCAAAGGCGACGCCGTGGGCCCGACGCTCTACTACGGCGCCGGCGCCGGCGCCGAGCCCACCGCTTCGGCAGTGGTGGCCGATCTCGTCGACGTCGTGCGGGCGCTGACGACGGATCCGGAGAATCGGGTCCCGCATCTGGCATTCCAGGCGGATGCCCTGACCGATCTCCCCATCCTGCCGATGGAGCAGGTAGAGACTGCGTACTACCTGCGCATGTTGGCGCTCGATCGCCCGGGCGTGCTGGCGGACGTGACGCGCATCCTCGGTGAGCTGGACATCTCCATCGAGGCGATCATCCAGAAAGGCGCCGGCGACGACGCCAATGTCGTGCCGATAATCATCCTCACCCATCGCACGGTCGAGGAACACATGAATCGGGCTCAGGCGCGTATCGAGGCGCTGTCGTCGATCGCCGGTTCCGTCACGCGTATCCGGGTCGAGGAGCTCGATTGACGACCGGGCCGCAGAGCGGCGCGGCGGATGACGACCGCGTGCGACGCGCGCAGAGACGATATGGACCGAGACGATAAGGTGTACGTCGCCGGCCACCGCGGACTGGTCGGGTCGGCGCTCGTGTGCGCGCTCAACGCCGCCGGCCACACGCGTATCCTCACGCGTACTCACGCGGAGCTCGATCTTACCCGCCAGGCGGACGTCGAGCGCTTCTTCCACCGCGAGCAGCCGCGCTACGTGCTGCTGGCAGCAGCCAAGGTCGGGGGCATTCACGCCAACAATACCTACCGCGCCGAGTTCATCTTCGAGAACCTGATGCTGCAGACCAATGTGCTGCACGCGGCCCACCGCAACGGCGTCGAGCGGCTCTTGTTTCTCGGCAGCTCGTGCGTCTACCCGCGCGACTGCCCGCAGCCGATGCGCGAGGAACACCTGCTGACCGGTCCGCTGGAGCCGACCAATGCACCCTACGCGGTGGCCAAAATCGCCGGGCTGACCATGTGCGCGGCCTACAATAATCAGTACGGTACGTCGTTTGTCGCGGTCATGCCGACGAACCTTTATGGCCCCAACGACAACTTCGATCTCGACAACGCCCATGTGCTGGCTGCGCTCCTGCGCAAGGCTCACGAAGCCAAGCTCTGCGGGGCCCGGTCGGTGGAGGTGTGGGGCAGCGGCGCGCCGCGTCGTGAGTTCCTGCATGTCGACGATCTCGCCGCCGCGTGTTTGTACCTGATGGATCGAGAAGAGACACTGCCGTTGACGAACGTCGGCTCGGGCGAGGAGATCACCATCCGCAGGCTCGCCGAGCTGATCTCGCAGATCGTCGGCTTCGACGGCGAGCTGGTGTTCGACGCTCAGCGTCCCGACGGCGCGCCGCGCAAGCTGCTCGACAGCTCGCGGCTGCGCAGACTGGGCTGGGCGCCGACCATCTCACTGCGCGACGGCATCGCCATGACGTACGAGTGGTACCGCCGCTGGGCGGCGACGCCGAGCGCCGCCGCTGTGAGGGCGAGCGAGTGAACGTCGGCGGCGTCATGGGGCCGCGCCTCAGCCGCACCCGCCGCTGCGGACGCCGGCTGATCACGGCAGCGGCGCTCGCGGCAGTAGTGTGCGTGAGCGCCGCGCAGACGCCGCCCGACGACGGCACCATCACGCTGAACTTTCAGGACGCCGACATCGGCGCGCTCATCGCCACCGTCTCGCAGATCACCGGCAAGAACTTCATTGTCGACCCGCGCGTCAAGGGCAAGGTGACGCTCATCTCCGGCGGCAAGTTCCCGGCCGAGCGCATCTACGAGGTGTTCCTGTCGGTGCTCGAGGTGCACAACTTTGCCACCGTCCCGAGCGGGGACGTCATCAAGATCGTACCGAGCAACATCATCAAGCAGGCGCCCACGCCAACGTCGTTCGCCGATCGGGCCCCCGCCATCGACGAGCAGATCACGCAGGTCTACCAGCTCGAGCACGGCTCGGTGCAGGAGCTGGTGCCCATTCTGCGCCCGCTGCTGCCGCCGACGAGCCACTTCGCCGCCCACGCCGGCACCAACACGCTGGTGTTCACCGACACCGCCGCCAACGTCGAACGTCTGCTGCGCATCATCGAGCGCATCGATCAGCCGGAGATTCGCGCCGACATCAACGTCATCTATTTGAAGAACGCGCGCGCCACCGAGATCGCACCCATCCTGACCCAGGTGGCCGCGGGGCTGCAGGCCGGCGGCGACCCCAACGTCCAGCGCCTGCGCATCACCGTGCAGGCCGACGACAGCATCAACGCACTGGTCATCCAGGCGCCGGCGACAGAGTTCACGCATCTCAAGGCCGTCGTCGACCAGCTCGACATCGAGCGGCCCGAGGAGGGCGACGTCCGCGTGGTGTACCTGCGCCACGCCAAAGCGACCGAGCTGGTCAGCGTGCTCAACGAGATCGTGAAGAGCCAGGCGACCCGCGAGGGCGCCACGCCCGAGGAGGTGTCCGTCCAGGCCGATGAGGGCACCAACGCGCTGATCGTCCGCGCCAACGAGAAGCGCTTCAGGGAGATCGAGAGCGTAGTGGACAAGCTCGATCTCAAGCGCGCCCAGGTGTTCGTCGAGACCATCATCGCCGAGGTGGGCACCAACAAAGACGCCGAGCTCGGCGTCGAGTGGAGCTTTCTCAACCAGGCCTCCGACGGCAGCGAGACCTCCATCAACACGGAGTTCAGCAATCAGGAGGGCGGGCTGCGCATCGGGTACATCAACGATCTCGTCGAGGACATCACGGGAGCGACTATCCCCGACCTGGCGGTCGTGCTGCGCGCGCTGCGCAGCGACTCCAACAGCAACATCCTCTCGACGCCCAACCTGCTCACCCTGGAGAACGAGCCGGCCGAGATCGTCGTGGCGCAGGAAGTGCCCTTCGTGACCGGGCAATTCGTCACCAGCGCGAGCCCGGTGACCACCGAGCAGGTCGACACACCCACCGGCGACACCGGCTCCGTGCAGGTGACCAACCCGTTTCAGACCATCGAGCGCAAGGACGTCGGCCTGATTCTGCGCATCACGCCGCAGATCAACGAAGGCGACACGATTCGGCTCGAGATCGAGCAGGAGATCTCCAACGTCAGCCCGACCACGGTGCAGGGCGCCTCCGACCTCATTACCGACAAACGTCAGATCAATACCACCGTGCAGGTCGATGACGGCCGCATCATCGTGCTCGGCGGGCTCATCCGCGACGACCTCACCGACACGGTCGAGTGGGTGCCCATCATCGGCAAGATCCCGGTGCTCGGGGCGCTGTTTCGCAAGAAGAAGAAGGAGTCGATCAAGCGCAACCTGATGGTGTTTCTGCGACCGCGCATCGTACGCGAGGACGTCGACCTCGCCGGCGTGACGCGCGAGAAGTACAATAATGTGCGCCAGGAGCAATCGGTGAGCCATCCCGACACACGGCGCATGATCGAGGGCGCGCTGCCACCTGAGCTGCCGCGCATCGACTGGGGCGTGAGCGGCCGGCCCGACACCGTGGAAGGCGAGGGCGATACGCCCGCCGCCGACGCCGAGCCGGAACGCCGCGAGGTGGATCCCATCAAGGTGCGGTGAGCAGGGGCAGGCCGGCACACGAGGACATGTCACGGTGACGGGCGCCCTCTCTGCCGCCGAACACCCTGCGCGCTGGACCGACGCCATCGATCCGCAGCAGGTGATGGCCATTCCGTACGCCTACGCTAAACGGCACGGTGTGCTGGTGGCCTGCCATCGCGACGGACGACTGCACGTGCTGTGCGCCGAGCCACCCGCCACACCGGTCATCGCCGAGCTCAACCGCCAGCTCGGCGAGACGCTGGCCTTCCACCCGGTCGGCGCCGAGGGGTTCGAGCAGCTGCTGCGCCAGGCCTACGACAAGGGTCAGTCCGCCGCCACGCAGATGGTCGACGATCTCGGCCAGGAGGTCGACCTCGGACTGCTCGCCCAGGAGCTGCCCGAGGCAACCGACCTGCTCGAAGCTGCCGACGCCGCGCCCATCGTGCGGCTGATCAACGCGCTGCTTACCCAGGCGATCCGCGAGCTCGCGTCGGACATCCACCTCGAAGCGTTCGAGCAGCGCTCGGTGGTGCGCTTCCGGGTCGACGGCGTGCTGCGCGACGTGGTGCAGCCGCAACGGGCGCTGCACGGTGCGCTGGTGTCGCGACTCAAGGTGATGGCCAAGCTCGACATCGCCGAGAAGCGGCTGCCTCAGGACGGCCGCATCTCGCTTCGCTTCGGCGACCGGCCCGTCGACGTGCGCGTATCGACCCTGCCTACCCAGCACGGCGAGCGCGTGGTGCTGCGCTTGCTCGACAAGCAGGCGGCGCGGCTCAGCGTCGGCGACCTCGGCATGGACGACACGCTGCGCGTGCAGTTCGATCAGCTCATCCACGCACCGCACGGCATCGTCCTCGTCACCGGCCCCACCGGATCGGGGAAGACGACGACGCTCTATGCCGGGCTCACCCAGCTCGATCGCCAGCGGCTCAACATCCTGACCGTGGAGGACCCCATCGAGTACGACCTCGACGGCGTAGGCCAGACGCAGGTGCATTCCAAGATCGGGCTCACCTTCGCTCAGGGACTGCGCACGATTCTGCGCCAAGATCCCGACGTCGTGCTCGTCGGCGAGATCCGCGATCTGGAGACGGCGGAGATCGCCGTGCAGGCGAGCCTCACCGGACACCTCGTGCTCTCGACGCTGCACACGAACTCGGCCATCGGCGCCGTGACCCGTCTCGTCGACATGGGCGTGGAGCCGTTTCTGATTGCATCGAGCTGCATCGGCATACTGTCCCAGCGTCTCATCCGGCGGCTCTGCGCGCGCTGCCGCGAGCCCGTCGAGCTCGATGCCCAGCAGCGCAGCCTGCTCAAGCTGCCGCAGGACAGCAACGCCATCGTCTATCGCCCGCGCGGCTGCCCCGCCTGCGACGGCAGCGGCTACCGGGGCCGCACCGGTATCTTCGAGCTGATCACGGTCGACACCACGCTGCGCAACATGATTCACGACGCCAAAGCCGAAGACGAGATGCTCGCGCACGTGCGGCAACACTCGCCGAGCATCGTGCGCAGTGGCCTCGACAAAGTGCTCGCCGGTGCCACCAGCATCGAAGAAGTGTTGCGGGTCACGCGCGAGATCTGATCCGCGCGATGGGAGCATACGAATACCAGGCGCTCGATCTGCGCGGCCGCACCCGCAAGGGCGTCGCTTCGGGCGACACCGCCCGCCAGGTGCGCCAGCAGCTGCGCGAGCAGGGGCTGATGCCGCTGACGGTGGTCGGCGTCGAGGAGCGCGAGGGCTCGCGCCGCGGCAGCCGGCGCCGCATCGGCACCACCGATCTCGCCGTGATCACCCGCCAGCTGGCGACCCTGCTCGGCTCCAATCTCACCATCGAGGAGGCGCTCGACGCGCTCATCGAGCAGTCCGAGAGCCACCACCTGAAATCGACGCTCACGGGGATTCGCTCGACGGTCATGGCCGGCGGGACGCTGGCCGACGCCATGCGCGATTTTCCCCGCTCGTTCTCGGAGCTCTATACGGCCTCGGTCGCCGCGGGCGAGGAGACCGGGCGGCTCGGCGAAGTGCTCGAGCGACTCGCCGAGTACACCGAGACGCGCCAGGGTCTGCAGCAGCGCCTCGGCGTCGCGCTGGTCTATCCGATCATACTCACCGTCGTCGCTATCGTGATCGTCGTCGGTCTCGTCACCTACGTGGTGCCGCAGGTGGTCAAGGTGTTCGAGGACACCGGCCAGCAGCTGCCGCTGCTCACGCGCGCGCTGATAGCGCTGAGCGAGTTCATGCAGGTGTACGGTGTCTGGTTGGTCGCGGCGGTGGCCACAGCAGTGGTCGTGCTTGGCATGCTGCTGCGACGCCCGCACGTGCGCTACCAATGGCATCGGCTGCTGCTCACCCTTCCGGGCGTGCGCCGGCTGTCGCGCACGCTCAACAGCGCGCGCATGGCGCGCACGCTGGCGATCATGGTCGGCAGCGGTGTGCCCCTGCTGTCGTCGATGCGCGCCACGGCAGAGGTCGTGGGCAACCGGGTGCTGCGCCAAGCGCTCGAGCGCGCCGCTGCCGAGGTCGCCGAAGGGGCGAGCGTGAGCCGCGCCCTGCGCCGCACGCGGCGCTTCCCGCCGCTGCTGCTGCAGATGGTCGCCAGCGGCGAATCGAGCGGACGCTTGCCGCAGATGCTCGACAAGGCGGCCACCGCCATGGAGCGCGAGCTCGAGTCGCGCATCGCAGTGCTCGTGGGGCTGTTCGAGCCCTTCATGATCCTGGTGATGGGCGGCATTGTGCTGGCGATCGTGCTGGCGATACTGCTGCCCATCTTCGATTTGAACCAACTGATCGGCTGAGGTAGTCGAATGCGTGAGCGCGGCTTCACTTTGATCGAGATAATGGTGGTCGTCGTCATCATCGGGCTGTTGGCGACCCTTATACTGCCGCGCGTGATCGGGCGACAGGAGGAAGCTTTCATCGCCAAGGCCAAGAGCGACATCCGAGCGCTGTCGAGCGCGCTCAAGCTCTACAAGCTCGACAACTTCACTTATCCGAGCACCGAGCAGGGGCTCGAGGCGCTGGTGCAGAAGCCGAGCGGCGACCCGCCGGCCCGCAACTGGAAAACCGGCGGCTACATCGAGCGACTGCCCAAGGACCCCTGGGGAAGTCCCTATCAGTATCTGTCGCCGGGCGAGCAGCTCGAGTTCGATCTTTGGTCGCTCGGCACCGACGGCCAGACAGGTGGCGAGGACGCGGCAGCGGACATCGGCAACTGGAACCTCGATGAGCGGTGAGCCATGAGTGAGGCGCCCGCCGGCTTGCTTCGCTGGGGACCGCCACGGCGCCGGGCGGTGCGCGGCTTCACGCTGCTCGAGATCATGGTGGTGGTGCTGCTGATCGGGATCACGGTCACTCTGGTCAGCCTGTCGTTGGGCCGCGACGCCGATCAGATCGCCGAGCTCGAGGCGCGCCGCTTCATGGCGCTGGTCGAGCACGTCCGTGAGGAGAGCATCCTCACCGGGCGCACCCTGGGCATCGAGGTGGTGGAGCAGGAGCGGCGGCTGCGCTTCGTGGCCGCGGGAGACCCGTGGACGCCGATCGAAGGCGACGACACCTTGCGCGAGCGGCGCTTACCGGAGGCGATTGCGCTACGGCTCGAGCTGCCGGCGCAGGCGACGGCGGGACGTACCGGCGAGCGGGGCGCCATTATCGTGGTGGAGTCGATGGGCGAGATTGCGCCGTTCGTGCTGACGGTGATCGGCGAGACCGACGCCTTCATGGTCACCCTCGATGCCGCGCAGAATCTGCAGCTGGAACGCCGCGATGCCCGAACGTCGTGATCGAGCCGGAAGACGGGAGCCGATCCCTTCAGCGGCTCGCGAAAGCGGTCTGGCCCCATGTCGTCGCACGCCGTGTTCTCGGCAGAGGGGCTTTACGCTGCTCGAGATTCTCGCCGCGCTCGCCATTGCGGCCGTCGGCATCGCCGCGGTCGTGCAGTCGATCGGCGCCAGTGTCTCGGTGGCGGGCGACACCGAAGAGCGGCTGCTGGCGACCTGGGTGGCCAGCAACCGCGTCGCCGAGCTTCGCCTGGGACGGGTGTGGCCCGCGGCGTCGACGGCCGATCGCGTCTTTGAGCTCGGCGGTCGCAGCTGGTACGTGCGTGAGCAGGTGTCGACCACGGCCGACCCCGACATACGGCGCGTCGATCTCTCGGTGCACGCCGCGCGCGACACAGAGCACGCCGCCGCGAGCCTGTTCGGCTATCTCGCGCGCTACGTACCCGCGGCAGCGCCGCCGGATCAAGGGCCCGACGGTCAAGTTGAGTCGCCCTCACCGCAGACCGATGACACCAACCAGGGCAATTAGACGTTCCGCCGTCTGCAGCGCAGAGCGCGGTTTCACGCTGCTCGAGATGATTGTCGCGATCGGCATCTTCGCGGTCGTGGCCGCCATCGCCTATGGCAGCCTGATGCGGTTCTTGGACACGCGCGAGTGGCTGGCGGCCAAGCACGCGCACCTGCGAGAGGTGCAGCTGCTGTTCACCCTGCTCGAGCGTGACGTCCGCTACACCGTGCCGCGTCCCGTGCGCGACGGCTTCGGCGATCCCGAAGGGGCGCTCGTGATGGCGCCGGACAATCCGCCGGTGACCGGGGAGATTCTGCGACTCACCGTCGCCGAGCCCGATCCGCTGACACCCGGCATACATCGGCTCAGGCGCATCGCCTGGCGTCTCGAGGACGGCGAGCTGGCGCGCGTGAGCTGGAACGTGCTCGACCGCGACGTGGACAGCGCGGAGAGTCGGCGCACGGTGGCGCGCGGCGTCACGGCGCTTTCCGCCCGCGTCTTGACATGGTCGGACGCGGAGGGGCTCGCAGAGGGAGCGGAGTGGCTGGATTCCGACCGGCTGCCCGACGGCGTGGAGTTCCTGCTGCAGACCGATTCCGGCCGCAGCTATCGGCGCCTGCTCGAGGTCAGCAATGGCGGTTGAGCGTCGCAGGCTTCAAGGCGCACGACGCCGCGTTCGCGGCGTCGCGCTGTTGAGCGTGTTGTTCATCCTCGTGCTGCTCAGCACGCTGTCCGTGTATGTCGCCGAGGATGAGTATCTGGCGTTGCGTCGCATCACCAACCAGCGTGACGCCGAGCAGGGGTATCAGATGGTGATCGGCGCCGAGCAGTGGATCGCCAAGCTGCTCGAGCGCGACGCCGCCGAGTCCGACACCGACCATCCGTTCGAGGCGTGGAACAACCCGCTGCCGCAGGTCGGGGTCGAGCAGGGCACGCTGGCCGCGCAGGTGCAGGACCAGCAGGGGCTGTTCAATCTCAACAATCTTCAGGCCGGACGCGACAGCGTCTGGTATCCTGCTTTTCAACGACTGCTGCGTGTCCTCGCGCTCGATGAGGGCCTCGCCGATGCCGTCGTCGACTGGGTCGACGCCGACCCCGACGTCGGCGGCGGTAACGGCGCCGAGGATCCGCAGTACCTGCTCGAGGAACCGCCGTACCGTGCCGCCAACAGCGCTTTCGTGGATGTCGGCGAGCTGGCGTGGGTGCGCGGCGTCGAGCCCGAGACGCTGGCCGCGCTGGCGCCCTACGTCACCGCATTACCGGCACGCGACGTGCCCATCAACGTCAACACCTGCCCGCTGCCCTTGCTTCGAATCCTCACCAACGAACTGCTCGACGAGGCCAGCGCGCAGGCCCTAGCCGATGGACGCACGGAGACCGGTTACGCGAGTGTCAACGATTTCCTCGTGCAACCGGCGCTCGCCGGCGCCGGCGACAGCGTAGCGCCGCTGGTCAGCGTCTCCAGCAGCTTCTTTCGCGTCACCACCACCGCCCAGTATGGCCGGCTGCGGCTCAAGCTCGAGACGCTGCTCGAGCGCGGGGCCGGCGGCGGCACGGTCGTCGTCCGACAGCGGCGACGCAATCACGCATGACGCTGTACGTCGGCGTCAACCCACCGCATGAGTGGGCGAAGATCGACCCCACTGGCGCCGCCGTCGGCACGGGCATTGCCGAATCGCTGGCCGATCTCGAGCCGCCGGAGCCCCATGAAACCGTCGTCGGCGTCGCGCCCGGCGAAGAGGTCATCACGCGCGCCGTGGCGTTGCCCTCGCGGCGCCGGGACAAGGTGCTGGCCGCGCTGCCCTATGCGCTCGAGGAGTATCTGAGTGCGGACATCGAGACGCTGCACTTCGCGCTGCTCGACTGGAAGCCGGGCGCCACCGCGACCGCGGCCGTCGTCGCCCGCGATCGGCTCGAAGGGTGGCTGGCCGCCTTCACCGAAGCCGGCATCCTGCTCGACGCGCTGATTCCGGACTATCTGCTGCTGCCGCTTCATCCGCAGGCGTCGTACACGGTCGCCGTCGACGCCGAGGGACGCGTGTGCATCCGCGAGCCGGACCTGCTGGGCGTGGTGCTCGATCGCGACACGGTACCCTACTGGTGGCACGGTCTGGACCGGGAGAACGCGGCCGTTGCGGTGAACGAGCGCGCCCTCGCACGAGAGCTGATTGCCGACGGCGGCGTGCACGTCAGCGAGTGGGACATCGGCGTCAGCTTCGGCCAGTGGGTGGCGCACCATCGCGTGCCGCCGTCGGCCAATCTGCTGCAGGGCGCCTATCGCCCGCGGACCAAGCGCTCCCGCTCGCGGCCGTTGGCGCTCGCCGCCGGCATCTTCGGCGTGGCGCTGGCCGTCAAGGTCGGCGCCGACATCGCCGAGTACCTGTGGCTCGCGCGTCGCGCCGAGCAGCTCGACACGCAGATTCGGCAGGTCTTCACCGACACATTTCCCGAGATCACGCGCATCGTGGACCCGCGCGCGCAGATGAAGCGGCAGCTCGAGCTGCTGGGCGCGGGCCAGAGCGCGCCCGGGGAATTTCAGCGGCTGCTCGCGTCGGTGGCGCGCGCGGTGCCACGGGCGAACGCAACGCTCGAGGAGATCAGCTTCCGCGACAACGTCATGGTGGTCAGCTGCAACGCCCCCGACTTCGCCGGGCTCGACCGGCTCAAGCAGCAGTTCGAGTCCGAGCCCCAGATACAGGCGGAGCTTCTGTCATCCGGCTCACGCGACAATCGCGTCAGCGGCCGTTTCCAGCTGCGGAGCGGGGTGTGAACAGTCTGCGCGTCTACTGGAATTCGCTGAGCCGGCGCGAGCGGCTGATCGTCGGTCTCGGTGGCGCGGCGGTAATCGTCATCATCGGCTACGTGCTGGTGTGGGAGCCGTGGCAGCGGGCGCTGCAGCGGCTGCGTGTGCAGGTGCCGACCCAGATCGAGACACTGACGTGGATGCAGGGCGAGGCAGCGCGGGTGGCGCCGCTGCGCACCCGGCGCGGCGACGGCGCGCCATCCGGTATGCCCGTTTTGACGGTGATCGAGCGCTCCGCGCGCGAGGCCGGGCTGCGCGACGCCATCCGGCGC
Organism: Arenicellales bacterium; assembly: GCA_041550555.1. Taxonomy (GTDB): domain Bacteria; phylum Pseudomonadota; class Gammaproteobacteria; order Arenicellales; family JBFEOO01; genus JBFEOO01. Next base: position 2,880 of record JBFEOO010000070.1, on the reverse strand, counting down.
ATCCAACCCGGTCGCGACAACGAGGTTCAAGTCTGGCTCAGCAACGTGGCCTTCGATACATGGCTGCGCTGGATCGACGCGCTCAGCCGCCAGGGCATCGACGTGGTGGCCGCGAACGTCGACCGCGCCCCCGACGACACGGTCAACATTCGCGTCACGTTCCAGCGCAGCTGAAGGCGATGCGCGAAGAATTGTCGGCGCCGGGCGCCGCTGGAAAATCGTCACGATCGGGGTCAGCTCCCGCGCGGCAAGCAGCGGGCCCGGCATGGGCGGCTCGGGGGTCAGCGCCGCACCCGGTCGGCATCGGCGTGGCGTGGCGTCGTTCTCGTTGTCGCCAGCGGGATCTGACCCGCTGCCTTCAATCGGTCCGAGCCCGTGTTCCTCTTATGAAGCTCCTGGAGAAGGTCCCACGTCTTGCCGCAGCGTAGAGAGTGTGCCGGCGAGGGTGCTCAGAGCGCGCCGCAGTCGTTGCACATTGCCGGGCCGCCGCAGCCACGGGCTGGCCGCGCTCGGCGCGGGCAGCGGCACAATCGGGCAGCCCTGCGGCAGGATGCGGAACAGCTCGACGCCGAAGTCGGCCTCCGTCCAACGGCGACCGACGGCGTGCTCCAAGGGCCCGCGAAAACCGAACAGCGCGGCCAGCGGCACCGGCCCGAGGGTGACGCATGCCGCCGGCGGCGCGAGGTGGATCTCACGCGCGAGAAACGCGTAGCAGTTCTGCGCGGCCTGGCTCAGGCGCCGCCCGCCCGGCAGGTGGCAGTGCGCGAGCCAGGTCAGCCGGCAGCGCCCGGCCGCTTCGGCCGCCGTCGCCCCGAGCCCGGCGATGACCAGCCACTCGAGCAGCCGTCTGCCGGCCGCCCCCGACAACGGACGCCCCGCCTTGACGTCGGCCTTGTCCGGCTGTGCGCCGACCAGCAGCAGCTCCGCCGTCGCCACGCGCGATTGCACGAGCGGGGCGACGTGGGTGACGGGAAGACCGTATGCGTCGCACAATCGACACCCGGCGATGTCTCGAGCGAGCGCCTCGAGCCCTTGCGAGCCCGTTGCCGTGCTCGGCAACATGCTACCCTCCATACCCGCACTTCGGGGCGAGCTTGTCATGATTATCGGCATAGTGTTGCGCGAAACCGGAAACCTGTACACCCCATGAGCCGACCCGCGCCTGCACCGGCGGTGCAACCGACGGAAGTGGTGGTGGTCGTCCCCGGGCTGCTCGACACCGAGCTCACCGCCGGCGCGCTGGGCGACGTCGAGACGCGCGCGCTCGAGCGGCTGCTGGCCAGCGCCGAGACCAGCCCCGCGCCGCTCGGCGGCATCGCGCGTACGCTGTTCAGCCTCTTCGGCGTCACGCCCGGCGCCGCGGACGCGCTGCCGGTAGCCGCGGTGGCACGCCGCGGCGAAGCGGATGGCGACAACGCCATCGAGGGCTGGTGGCTGCGCGCCGATCCCGTTTCGTTGCAGCCCGGCAGCGCCGGCGTCAGGCTCGTGCATCCGGCGCTCGTGCGTCTGACGCGCGAGGACGCCGACGGCTTCGCGGCAGCGCTTGCCCCCGTGCTCGCCCAGGCCGGTCTGCGGCTCGAGATGCCCCATCCACAACGCTGGTACATCCGCGCCGAGCACGATCAGACGCTCCGCACCCACGCCCTCGCCGACGTCGTCGGGCAGGATATTACCGGCGCTCTGCCCAGCGGCGGCGACGCCGGTGCGTGGACGGCGTTGCTCACGGAGATGGAGATGGTCTTGCACGCCTGCCCGATCAACGAAGCGCGCGAACGCACGGGTCGGCCCCCGATCAACAGCGTGTGGCTGTGGGGTGGCGGGCGGGCGCCGCACCGCTTGACGGCCCGTTGGCGGCAGGTTCGCAGCAACGAGCCGCTCGCGCGGGGACTGGGGGCCCTGGCGGGCAGCGTAACGGGCGCGCTGCCCGACGACGTCGCGGCACTGACCGAGCCCGGCGCGCACCTGGTCGTGCTCGAGCCGCTGCCGCCGGCGTGCGCCGGTGAGGCCCGCTGCGCGGACGCTGTCGCCGAGCTCAACGCCCGCTGGGCGGCGCCGCTCGGCGACGCCCTGCGACGGCGCGCGATTGCTGCCGTCGTGCTGATCGATCCCGAACGGGGGGCGCTGCGCGTCGACGCGCGGCGGCTGGGCCGAACCTGGTGGCCATTGCCGGCTTGGCGCCGACGGCGCGCGGCGCGGGCTGCACCGTGACGACTGCAACGCCGCCGCAAGGTCTTTTTGCACCGCGCAAACGCTTCGTGCGCCGAACGGTGCCCGATGAGCTCGGTGCGCCGCTGCGCGATCTGCATCCCGTGCTGGCGCGCGTGCTGGCCGCGCGCGACGTGCGCCGCGCCGAGGACATCGATCACTCGCTCAAGCACCTCACGCCGCCAAGCGGTCTCAGCGGCCTCGACGCGGCCGTCGAGCTGTTGGTCGAGGCCGTCGAGGCCGATGCGCGCATACTCTTCGTCGGCGACTACGATGCCGACGGCGCCACCAGCTGCGCGCTGGGGGTAAGCGCGCTACGCGCCATGGGCGCCCGCCAAGTGAGCTATCTGGTTCCGAACCGTATGGCCTTCGGCTACGGGCTCACGCCGGAGATCGTCGAGGTGGCCGCCCAGGCCGAGCCCGACCTGTTGGTCACCGTGGACAACGGCATCGCCAGTCACGCCGGCGTGCAGGCAGCCGTCGAACGCGGCATTTCGGTGCTCATCACGGACCACCACCTGCCCGCAGCCACGCTGCCCCCGGCCGACGCCATCGTCAATCCGAACCAGCCCGGCGACCGTTTTCCAGCTAAGGCGCTGGCCGGCGTCGGTGTGCTGTTTTACGTGCTCATGGCGTTGCGCGCGCGGCTGCGCGCGCTCGGTTGGTTTGCTGCCG
>JBFEOO010000069.1:0-20126 GCA_041550555.1 Arenicellales bacterium | reverse complement strand
TCCGCAGGGCGGACGAGCGACAGGGGGATTTGAGATGGGGACGACGCGTTCGAATACGGCGGGTGGCATCACCTTCCTCCTCATAGCGACATTCATCATCTTCGTGGTCTTCGTGTCTTTTGCCCACGCTGCCAAACCGGCGGGCAAGGGCAAATCGACCGATTCCACCAGCAGTACTGAGCCCACCAGCAGTGAATTGACAGCCGCAGATCCACCGGCGCTCTACCGGGCGAGCTATGAATACGGTTATCCCGACGGCACGTTCACGCTGCACGGAGGCCATTTGATCACGGGCACCCTCGTTGCACCCGTGTATCCGACGGCGGTCCGAATAGGTGGTCAAGTCGTGCGCATAGACGAAGAGGCCAGTCGCCTCAGCACGGACTTCTCGACCTTCCAGGGTTCGCTGGTTATTCCGCTCAACTTTATCCTCGATGCATTGATCGTCGGTGACGTTCTCGAGCCTGGTGGGACCTACGACGTCTCCGTCGAGACCGCCAGCGGCACGGCCGGGCTGTCCGCCTATGTGCCGCGGCGTATAGTGCGAAGCATTGGCGCTTGCCCGTGCAACTATCTGGGCTACCCCGAGTCCCAGCTCATCGCCGGTCAGTCGAAGATCGCCGGCACGGAAAAATGCAGCATCGCGGAAGGCATTCCCTCGGAGGAGTACGTCGAGGCCGGTTACGGCTACCTGGATGAGACGATTCCCGCAAGTCCTGTCGCCGTTACTCGGATCGCCGGTTCGCATACGACAGCGACACGTGAAACCGCATTTGCGAGCACGTGCTTCGTGCGAGATTCGACCGACGTGCTCTCGACGACGGACGACGTCTACGTAGAAGGCCCTGTGCCGGTCTCCGACTACGATCATTACTTCTGCGCCCTTGCCATAGACGCCCTTGAGCCGACTGCCTGCGCCACGCCGTAGCAAACCTCGGCCCGCCAGTCTCGCGCACATCCGCCAAGGGGGACAAGAAAATGGAGCGAGCATACACCTCAAGAACGGTTGCCATCGTCGCGGCGGCAGTGCTTTGGTTTACCGGAGCAATCGCCCACGCCGCGCCGCCCGACATACACTGGGTCGATTTCGACTACGACGCCCGCACCTTCAACCTCCACGGCAGCCAGCTGATTATTCCCGGGCCCGGTTCGACATCGCTCAACATCGCCGGCAGCGCCGTCACCATCGATTCGACAGCCAGCTCCGAGGGCGAGCTGGTGGTCCCATTCGACAACATTCTCGACGCGCTGCCAGGCCTCGTCGAGATGACGCCCGAGGGACGCGTGCTGCGGGCCGAAGGCATCTACGTGCTCGAGGTGGTCACGGACGACGGCAGGGACCTCATCAGCGCTTATTTTCCCCGGGACGTCACCGAGACGCCGGTAACTCCGCCGCCACCCCCGCCCGGAAGCGAGCCGTGCCCGTGCACGGCGCTGTACAACACCTGGTACGACTCGGTATTCGCGCTGCTGTGGCCGACGTGCAGCACGCCGGAATCCTCGAACCGGCCCTACGCACCGGTTCCCCCCGAGCAGTACATCGAGGCGGAAATGATCGATGAGCTGTGGATGCGGACCATCATCATCGGCTCGGACAGCTCTGCATCGCCGCGCGGCAGCCGGGCCGGGAAATGCTATGTGATCGACGGCGATGCGCCCGTGCTGACTTATCTGGGCGGGGGGCCGCTGCCGGTGTCGGACGCGCAGCACATGGGCTGCGTCGAGGACATCTACGCGCGCGAGTCCATCTGCCGCGGCTGCAACTGGCTGGACGACTGCTGACCGCGTCTGCGAGAACAAGCCGCTCGATGTGACCTCGCGGTAGGGGGCCTCGGCTTGTCCCGAGGGATTCGGCCCGGCTGTTAACAGGCCTGACAGAAGGGTTGCCTGAAGCTCTGGGCGTCACCTGCGGGCCGTGCGAACGGCAGCGCCCGCCGATAGCGACCGCCAAGACGCTGTCCATTGACGAGATGCCGCACGCCGCGCCGACAGCTAGCGGCCGGCGGCAACGCCTCTCGCCAGATGGTCGGCGGTCGGCGTGGCGCACAGCCTTCTTCGATGCGCACCCGTCTTCCCGCTGCGCCAGGGCCGGCGATTGCCCCGTGCGCGCTGCTATTCCGGCCAGACCTTGTGAGGCACCGCTGACGGGCTCGGCGCAGGCGTCACCGCGAATCCCGTGAATCGCCCGCGACGTCGGCGTCCGCCGCATCGTCTTCGTCTTCCCACCCGTAGCGCTTGCGCGGCGGCGTGTCGAGCCGCCGATAGCGGATGGCCAGCAGCACCGCCAGCACCGCCGCCGCCAGATGTGTCTCCCAGGAATGCCCGGACCTGATCGGCAGGATCCCGAACACCAACGTGCCGTAGAGAAAGTAGACCGCCATCGCGGCGGCGACAGCGCGCACGTCGCGACGCAGAATGCCGCCCGCGAAGATGTAGGCGGCGAGACCGTATACCAGGCCGCTGGCGCCGATGTGCACGGCGTCGCGACCGAGCGCCCAGACCGCGGCGCCCGCCCCGAGGTAGACCGCTGGCATGACCCGCAGCGCCGAGTGCGGATAGAGGTAGAGCATGCCGGTCACCAGCACCAGCAGCGGCAGCGAGTTGTCGAACAGATGCCGCCAATCGGCGTGCAGCAGCGGCGCCCACAGTATGCCGGTCAGACCGCTCGCCTGGCGCGGCCGGATGCCGAAACGCGCGAGCTCCAGACCCAGTGCCCGGTCCACCCCGTGCACCAGCCAGAGCAACGCCACGAAGAGCAGCGCGAGCCTGAGCGCCAGCGCAAAGTTGGCGCGGGCCCGCTCGGCGCCGCTGTAGTCGGGATCGAGAAGGTGAAGCTGCACGGACTCCTCAAGCGCCGGACACCGACAATCGATGTCGGTTTCGGCTTTGTGGCCGAACCCCGCCGACACGGGGTCAGCACCAAGTCTGGCGACCTGATCATAGGGTCAGACCCGAACGCGGGTCAAAATGCGAGGCCGAAGCGAGCCGGGGCGCTAGCCCCCGAGCCGGAAGTCGACGTCGTCGAGAACGACCTGCCCGTAGCCTTCAGAGAGGAAATCGACCCGCGTCACGGCGCGATAGTCCGCATCGAAGTACACGGGCCCCGCTGTTTTGGCTCGCACCCTGTCCGTGTAGACGATGCGATCACCGCGCCAGCCGCGAATCACGATGTCGTGCCCCTCGCCGTGCCACCACGCGACACCGAGGTGCGTGCCGACGAAGTCGAACGGCTGCTCGGACCACACGTTCGCCGGATGCCCGGAGCTGTTGTAGGCCATGTACTCGGAGGACACCGTGGCGTTGATGTAGCCGTCACCGCTGTAAAACTTGTGGTGCGTCGCAATCAGGTTGGTCCAGTTCAAGCCGAGGTAGCCGTTGGGGACCTCATAGAGCGTGTCCGACGGCGTCAGGGTGTCGAAGCCGGCCCGCACCGGCTGAGGTAGCTGCGGTCGTCCGTCCCGGTCGGCGTTGGGGCTCGAGACCAAGACGGCGTAGGCGCCGACCGAGATCTCCCGGCTCACGGGCCCCCCTTGCATCGCGAGCTCGAGCCGCCACCGGCCCGGTGTGGCGTCCAGCACGAAACCGCCGTCCTCCGACAGCGGCACCTCGGTGCGTTCTCCGGTCGGCGAGACGGCCCGCAGTCGGCTACCGGCGATCACACGCGCCCCGTCCGCCGGCGCCAACGTGCCCGACAGCGTCAGCTCGGGCGCGACGCCGATCGGGTCGCAGGTCTCCTCCACTATCATGTCCGCTGGAGCGTCGACGAGCTCGCGAAAGTCGAGGATCTGCCGGGCATTCGCCGAGGTGATCGACCACCCCGGGGGCGCGCTGGCCTGCACGGTATGCTCACCGGGCCGACTGACGTCGGCTCGCTCGTCGTCGAATGACATCTTGAAGTTGGCGAATCCGGCGATATTGGAGCGCCGGGCCACCACCCCCCCTGCGGGCCGGCTCATGGTGATGGACAAGCCGGCATACGGGCGATCGACGAGGTCGTAAACAGCGTTTCTGTTCGTGTCGCGAAAGACGAAGCAGGAGATGTTGAGGCCCTCTCGGCTCTTTCGCCACAGTTTGTGACGATTGTCGTAGGCCACGGCCAGGAAACCGGAAATGACGACGAGGTACAGGATGACGACGTGCAGACCCGGATTGGTGGTCGGCCCGAGCTTCATGGAGGCGATTCAGTCCTGACAGGCATCTAAGACAGGTGCTTCTGTGCGGTGGTCAGCAATATAGCCAATTTGGCGTTTCGCGGTTATCGAACGGTTGACCGTCCCGCTGCCGGAATTCAGCCGAACGAACCGCAATGCCTGGTATAACTATATGTCTTTTATCGATGTTTTTTCGCGGGCACGGCCGATCTGACCCCGGTTTTGGGTGCCCGTCGCGGACAATGCGGTCGTGTGACTTTTTTCACAGACGACTTCCGCGCCGTTTGCCATAATGTCGTCCCATGGCGTAGTGCGCCCATGCGTGATAGGCGCACGGGTCGGGGTCGGTATGAGTCGACTCCGGGCCCGGCGCCGACAGGAACGCTCGCCCATCCGCCGCCGCACGAGGCCCAGGCGGGAGCACCGCGCGCGATGCGGAGCGGGCGACGTAAGAGCGAAATTGGTTTTCAGGAGAACTCAACTGTGGCAGCCTCCGAAACGTATGCAATGGTCGACAGCGACGCGCGAGCCCGCTCGGAAAACCTTGATGCGCGGCGCTTTTATGCGCTTTGGCGACGCTGTCGCGGCAGCACGGAGGTGCCCCAGGCGGCCGACGTCTTCGCCGAACTCGCGCGCCGGTACGCCGAGCCCCACCGTCACTATCACACCGCGGCCCACATCAAGCACTGCTTGGGCCAGCTCGATCTCGTGCGCGAGCGGCTCGCGACACCCGACGCGGTCGAGATGGCGCTGTGGTTCCACGATGCCATTTATGATCCCCATGCGTCCGACAACGAATACCAGAGCGCCGAGCTTTTCCGCAGGTGTGCCCAGGACGTGCTGCCTGCGGCCTTCACCGACGACGTTTACCGACTGATCATGATAACGCGGCACCGGGAGATGCCGATGCGCGAAGACGAGCGCCACATGGTTGACGTCGATCTCTCCTCTTTCGGTCTCGAGCACGATGCCTTCAAGCGCGACAGTAATAACGTCCGCAAAGAGTTCTCGCACCTGAGCGACACGGAGTTCGTTCCCCGGCAGTGCGGGTTTCTGCAGTCGCTCATCGACCGTCCAGCTATATTCGCTACCGAGTTCTTCCGTCGCCGCTACGAACGTCGAGCACGGGGCAATATTGCCCGACAGCTCGACGTGCTGCGCAGCGCGCTCGCCTGAACTTCAAGCTCCCGACGATCTTCGCTGCATGCCGAGCTGCATCCTCAGGGATGCAGGCACCCACCCTGTCATGCCCGCCGGGGACTGCACTTAAAGGCGCCCGCCGCTCGGCGCGCGCCCACCTCGACCCACGCCCGCGAGGGCTGGCCCCGGGGCAGAGGGCGTTTGCCGTATCATAGGGGCCCGGCGCCAGCGACCTCGGCATTCGCCCGGCGGGCGGGGACGACATAGGGCGAGAGCGCAGGGGCGCATCCCGGGCGAGCCATATCGATACGTGCTTCATCTCTACCGCTCCAACAGGGTCGAGTCGCTCCTCGAGCACCTCGCGCGACGCATTGACCAGGCGCCACTCTCATCCCCGTTCGCCGCCGAGATCATCGTCACGCCCAGCGCGGCGATGGCGCGCTGGGTGAACCTGGCGCTCGCGCGAACACACGGCATCGCGGCGAACTACGCGTATCCGCTCCCGGCTTCGTTCGTCTGGCGGCTGGCGCGTGAGTTGCTCGGCGACATTCCCGAAACCGATCCGCTGGCACGCGAGCGGACAGCCTGGCGGGTGTTCGCCGCGCTGCCGCGCCTGCTCGGGCGTGACGCATTCGGGCCGCTGCGCCGTTATCTGCATGACGACGGCGACGGGCTCGAGCGCTGGGAGCTGGCCGAGCGCATCGCCGACGTGTTCGATCGCTATCAGCTCTACCGCCCCGAGCTGATCCGCGCCTGGAGTGCCGGCGGCGAGCGACACTGGCAGGCCGAGCTGTGGCGGGCGCTGTGCGCGTCGGTCGACGAGCACCGGGTAGCCACCATCGACCGTCTGCTCGGCGTGCTTCGCGGCTCCCCCCCGCCGGGCCGGCTGCCCGAGCGCGTCAACCTGTTCGCCGTCTCAAGCCTGCCGCCGTTGCTCTTCGAGGTGATCCACGGGCTTTCACGGCACACCCGCGTCAGCATCTATCTGGTGAGCCCGACGCCGGAGTTCTGGGCGGATCTCGTGTCGCAGCGCGCGCTCGCCCGCAAGCGGCTGGAGCATCCCGGCGAGGCGGAGCTCTGGGAGGTCGGCAACAGCCTGCTTGCCTCCTGGGGGCGCCAGGGACAGGCCATGCAGGACCTGCTCCTCGCCGAGGAGCTCCCCATCGATCAGGACGAGGAGGGATTCGTCGAGCCGACCGACGCCACCCTGCTCGGCCGCCTGCAGCGCGACATCTTCACGCTCACCGCCAACGGCGTGGCCGCAGGCGAGGCGCCCGCGGCGCCCGACGCATCGCTCGAGGTGCACGCCTGCCACGGACCGCTGCGCGAATGCCAGGTCCTCCATGATCGTCTGCTCGCCATGTTCGCCGACCGCCCCGGTCTGCGCCCGGAGGATGTCTTGGTGATGGTGCCCGACATCGCCGGCTACGCCCCCTATATCGAAGCCGTTTTCGGATACGACCCGCAGCAGGGCCGTCCCTTCGTGCCCTGGAACCTGTCCGATCTGTCCGTTCGCGACGAGCACCCGCTGGTTGCCGTCTTTCTCGAACTGATCGAGCTGCCGCAGAGCCGCTTCGGGCACGCGCAGATCCTCTCTTACCTGGACGTCCCCGCATTGGCCGAGCGCTTCACTCTCGACAGCGAGGACATCGCGCAAATACGCGAGTGGCTGACCAGCGCTCAGCTGCGCTGGGGCATGGACGGCGCCCACAAGATGCGTCTCGGATTGCCGGCTCTCGATGAGAACACCTGGTCCCAGGCCGGACTCCGCCTCTTTGCAGGCTACGCCCTGGGCGCGGGCGATGCGCTCGACGGCATCGTTCCGATCGCGGGCGTCGACGGCGGGCACAGCGAGCTGCTCGGCCGACTATGGCACTTCGTGTCGCTGCTGCGGGACTACGCCGAGAAGCTGTCCGGCCGATATCGAATCGCCGGGTGGCGGCAGCTGCTCGGCGGTCTGCTCGACGATCTGTTCGGCAGCGCCGACGACAGCGAAGGTCAGCTGCAGCGCATTCGCGACGCCCTTGCCGAGCTCGGCGAGGAAGCAGCGGACATCGACGAGACGCTGTCAGCCACCTTCGTGCGGCGCTGGCTCGAGCGCCGGCTCGGCGCCTACAGCGAGCGGGCCCGCTACCTGAGCGGTGGCGTGACGTTCTGCGGCCTGCAACCGATGCGCAGCGTGCCGTTCGAAGTCATCTGCCTGCTCGGCATGCACGAACGGGCCTTCCCGCGACGCGACCGGCCCGCCGAGTTCGACCTCATGAGCGAAAAGCCGCGACCCAGCGATCCACGGCGCGCCGATGCCGATCGTTACCTCTTTCTGGAGACGCTGCTGTGCGCACGCCAAACGCTATACCTCAGCTATGTCGGACGGGACGTTCGCACCAACGCCGAACGCCAGCCCTCCGTGCTGGTGCGTGAGCTGCTCGACTACGTCGATCAATCCCATGGCGGTGCCGAGGCACGTGGCGGCGGGCCGCTCAGTGCGCGGCTGACCACGGCGCACTCGTTGCAGCCTTTCAGCCCGCGCAACTACGGCGACCACGCCCGGAGCTTCGACGGCTACTGGTGCGAGGTCGCCCGGGTCACCTCGGCGGCAGGCGGGCCGTCCGGCGCGCCGCGCTCGCACTGGCCGAGCCGCTCGCTGCCGCCGCCCGCCGACGGGCCGGCGCCGGTGACACTGCTCGAGCTCGAACGCTTCATGCGTCACCCGATACGACACTTCGTCAACGGCAGGCTCGAGATCTATCTGGGCGAAGCCCCCGTCGAGGACGACGACGAGCCGTTCACGCTCGACGGCCTCGAGCGGTTGCGCTTGCGTGAGCGGCTGGTGGCGGACCACCTCGCGGGCCGTGCGACCCCCACCGCGAGGCTGCGCGGGGAAGGGATGCTGCCGCACGGTCCCTTCGCCGAGCTGGCGCACGAGCAGGCATCGCTGGAAGTCGCGGCCTTGCTCGAGCGTCTCGAACCGTATCGCGGACAGCGCCCGCAGCAGCGGCCGGTCGACCTCGACCTCGACGGCGGTGCGCTCGGCCCGCTGCGCTTGAGCGGCGTGCTCGACAACCTCTACGCGGGCGAAAGCCCGCTGCGTTGGCGGGCGGGCAGGCTGGGCGGCGGCGATCTGCTGGGACTGTGGCTCGCTCATCTCGTGTGCTGCGCAAGCGGGGACGCGACGTCGACCCGCAGCACGCTGCTGGCAACCGACGGCGTCTTCACGCTAGCCCGGGCGCTGCCGCCGGAGGTCGCCCGCGCGCGGCTCGCCCGCTACGTGGTTCGCTACCACGAGGGTTTGTGCCGTCCGCTCCCCGTGCTGCGCCAGGCCAGCTTTGCCTACGCGCGGGCCCTCGGGCAGTCCAAGGCCGACCCGCAGCAGGCCGGTCGCAGCGCGTGGGACGGCAACGCCTTCGCCGGCGTCCCCGGCGACAAGGACGACCCCTACGTGGTGCTCGTCACGCGCGGCGTGCCCGGCACGCCGATCTCGCATCCGGACTTCGCGATGCTGGCCCGGGAGTTCTACGAAGAGCTGCTCGGCTGCGGAACCCTCGCATGATCGACCTCTCCGCGGATCCGCGCTACGTGCTGGGGCTGCCGCTCGACGGCGTGCAGCTGATCGAGGCCAGCGCCGGCACCGGCAAGACTTATACGCTCGCCAATCTCTATCTGCGGCACGTGGTGGGGGGCCGGGATGTGAGCGACATCGCCGTCGTCAGCTACACCGAAGCGGCCACCGACGAGCTGCGCGGGCGGATCCGCGCGCGCTTGAGTGAAACGCTTGCCCTGCTGGCGAGCGACGCTGCCTCCGACGACGGTTTTCTGAACGCGCTCGCCGCCGAGCTGCGCGACGCCGAGGGCGGCGCCGCGGGCGCCGCAAGACGCCTGCGCCTCGCACTGCGCACCATGGACGACGCGGCGATCTATACGATCCATGGCTTCTGCCAGCGCGTGCTGAGCGAGTTCGCGTTTCTGAGTGGACAGCAGCTGCACGCCGAGGTGCTGGTCGACGACCGTCCGCTATGGCGCGAGGCGCTGCGCGATTGGTGGCGCACGCGAGCCTATCCCCTCGACCGCGTCCGGTCGCGGCTGCTGGCCAAGGCCGTCGGCGACCTGGACGCTTTCATGAACGCGCTCGCGCCGGTGCTCGGCGCACAGCCGGCGCGACTGCTGCCCGACGTCGCGCCCCTGGCCGAGCTGATCGATGGCTTCGTTCCCCTGCAAAGCGATGTCGCGTCGCTGGCCCGACGCTGGGCGGCGGACGGTGAGCGGATCGCTCAGATCCTGCGCGAGTCCAAAAGCCTGAGCCGAGCACAGAAGAGCGGCTATGCCCCGGCACGGCTCGAGGAGGCGTTGCGCGCCCTCGACGGCTACTTCGCGGACAGCGATTGCCCGCCGCCGCCCGCCGCCTTCGAGGTGCTGACCCGCGACTGCATCGACGCCCAGCGGCTCAAGGCGCCGGATGCGAACCTCGATGACGGTTTCTTCAGCGCCTGCGGCGCGCTGTGGAGCGCGTCGGTGCTGCTTACCCGGCAGCTGCGCGTGGCAGCGCTGTTCGACGCCGCCGCCTTCAGCCGCGAGCGGGTGACCGCGGCCAAGACGTACGCCCGCGTCGTGTCCTTCGACGATCTGCTGACGAGGACGCTGGCGGCGCTCGAGGGCAGCGGCGGCGACGCCTTGGCGCAGGCCGTGCGGCGCCGTTTCCCCGTGGCGATGATCGACGAGTTCCAGGACACCGACGCCGTCCAGTACGGGATATTTCGCGCGCTGTATCGCGACCAGCCCGGCTGCGGCCTGGTGTTGATCGGCGATCCCAAGCAAGCCATTTACAGCTTCCGCGGCGGCGACGTCTTCGCGTACATGGCGGCCAAACGGGACGTCGGTGCCACCGCCGTCTCCTCGCTGAACAGCAACTGGCGCTCCACGCCCGAGCTGGTGCAGGCGGTGAACGCGGTGTTCGCGGGTCGCGCCGAAGACGTGTTCGTGTACGGCGAGGCCATCGCCTTCAGCCCCGCGCACGCGGCCGCCGCCACGCATCGCCCGCTCGTGCGCGGGGGCGTCCATCAACCCGCGCTGCGTCTGTGGGTGCTGCCCGCAGCGAACGACGCCAAGGGCAAGTCCAAGGTGTTGTCCAAGGACGCCGCCGCATCGTGCGCGCATGCCGCCACCGCCCAGGAGATCGCGCGCCTGATCGCGGAAGGCCGCGGCGGTGCCGCGCGGCTCGGCGAGCGCACGCTGCGCCCGCGTGACATCGCCGTGCTGGTACGCACCGCCCGCGAGGGCGCCGCCCTGCGCGAGGCGCTCGCCCTGCGCGGCGTCAACGCCGTGGCCGTAGCGCGCGAGAGCGTGTTGGCGAGCGAGGAGGCGGCGGGACTCGAAGTGCTGCTCGCGGCGGTGCTCAATCCCCGCGACCGCCAGACGGCGCGGGCGGCGCTGACGTCCTCGCTGCTCGCCAAGGACTACGCCGAGATCGAGCAGCTCATCCACAGCGACCAGGCCTGGCTGTCCTGGGTGGACAGCCTGCTCGCGCTGCACCGCATCTGGCAACGGCGCGGATTCATCGCCATGTTCCAACGCATGCTGCGCAGCCTCGATCTCGCCCAGGCCCTCGCGCGCAGCGGCCTCGCCGAGCGCCGGCTGACCAACCTGCAGCACCTGGGTGAGCTCCTGCAGCGCGCCGCCAAGTCGCACGCCGGCATGGACGCGCTATTGAGCTGGTATCGGCGCGAACGCGCGGAAGCCGTCACCGACGAGACACAGCTGCGCCTCGAGAGCGACGAGGAGCTGGTGCAGATCGTCACCATTCATGCCAGCAAGGGCCTCGAGTACCCGATCGTGTTCGTGCCGTACCTGTGGGGCTGCACGACCCGCTCTGGCGATGCGCCGGTCGCTTTCCACGACGGCGACCGGCGCTGCCTCGATGCAGGTTCCGACGACGCGGACGCGCACCGGATGCTCGCCGAGCGCGAACGCCTGGCCGAGGACGTGCGCCTGCTCTACGTGGCGCTGACGCGAGCGGCGTCGGCGCTCTATGTCGTCTGGGGTAAAGCGGGGTCGCGCCAAGGTCGGGCCGCGCAGACGGCACTCGGCTACCTGCTGCATCCGCGCCAGGCTGGGCGAGAGCTCGCCCACGAGCCTCCGGCTGCATTCACCGACGCCGACGATCTGCGGCCAGACCTGCGACGGCTCGAGGCGCGCGGCGCGGGCGCCGTTCGTGTCGAGCCGCTGCCCGAGCCCGAAGCGGGGGCCGTAGCGCTCGAGCCGCGGAGCACGACCGCCGTGCTGGCGCCGCAACGCTTCGCGGGCCGGATCGCCGCGGACTGACACGTGCAGAGCTTCTCCGCGCTGACGCGCGAGGTCCATTCCGGAGCGGCGGCGCCGCGCGATCCGGCGCAGACGGACCCGGCGCTGAGCTTCCCCGCGGGCGCCCACGTCGGCTCGTTTCTGCACAAGATCCTCGAGCGCCTCGACTTTCGCCGCGACGTCGAACGCCAGGTGCTCACCCTGAGCGCGCAGCACGCGGGGCGCTTCGGTCTCGAGCACGCGCTCTGGGGTGACGCCGCCGCCCGCTGGCTCGCGCGGGTCGTGCAGACGCCGCTCGATGGCGAAGGCATGACGCTCGCCGCGCTCGACCCCGATCAACGCTTGAACGAGCTCGAGTTCGATTTTGCAACCGACCGCGTCGACATCGAGGCGCTCAATAGCTTGCTGCAGCGAAACGCGCCCCTCGACGTGCCGCCGCTCGACGTCGAGAGTTTTCGTGGCCTGGTGACCGGCGTCGTCGATCTCGTCTTCGTCCACGAGGGACGCTACTACCTGGTCGATTACAAGAGCAACTTTCTCGGCAGCCGATTCGACGACTACACCCCCCGCGCGCTGCAGCGCGAGATCTGCGTGCGACGCTACGATCTGCAATACCTGCTCTACACGCTGGCGCTGCACCGCTACCTGCGGCGGCGGCTCAGCGGCTACGACTACGCGCGCCACTTCGGCGGCGTTTACGACCTTTTTCTGCGCGGCCTGCGCCCCGAGACGGGTCCGCGCCACGGCGTGCATTTCGAGCAGCCTGCGCGGGCGCTGATCGAAGCGCTCGACAGCACCGTGTTCCGCTGCGGCGCGCAGGCGTTGCGATGACCCGCTCGTTGCGCTCGCTCATGCACGCCGGTGCGCTGCCGCCGCTCGCGTACTACTTCGCCCGCTTCGTGGCGCAGGGCAGCGGCGCCGACGAGGACTCGCTGCTCGGCCAGAGCGCCGCGCTGGTGAGCGTTCGCAGCCTGCACGGTGACGTCTGCGTCGAGCTCGCGCGCTACGTGGGCCGTCCCTTGTTCCAGACCCCGGCGCGCCCCGAGGACGTGCCGTGCGGCCCGCCGCTGGAGACATGGCTGGCCGAGCTCGAGGGCGCTCGCTGGGTGGGCGCGCCGTCCGCCAACGTGCCGCTGATCCTCGAGCGCGGTCGGCTCTACCTCGCCAAGCACTGGCGCTTCGAGCAGCAGGTCGCCGACGCCCTGCGGGCGCGTCTACGGGCCGCACTGCCGATCGATAGCGCGCGCCTCGCCGATGGGCTGCAGCGCCTGTTCGCCGGCGAGGACCAGGCGCTCGCGTGGCAACGGGCCGCCGCGGCCATTGCCGTCGGCCGACGCTTTGCCGTGATCTCCGGGGGGCCGGGCACTGGCAAGACCACCACGGTAGCCAAGGTGCTGGCGCTGCTGCGTGAGCAGGAGCCGGCCCTGCGCATCGCGCTGGCAGCGCCCACGGGCAAGGCGGCGGCGCGTCTCTCTGAGGCGCTGCGCGAGGGCAAGCGGCAGCTTGCGCCAGAGGCGGCCGCCGGGATCCCTGAGCAGGCCAGCACCATCCACCGGCTGCTCGGCTTCGGGCGCCGCGGCACGTTCCGCTTCAACCGCGACAACCCCCTGCCGGTGAACTGCCTGGTGGTGGACGAGGCCTCGATGATCGATCTGCCGCTCATGGCGCACCTGCTCGACGCATTGCCCGACGCCGCACGTCTTATTCTTCTCGGTGACCGCGACCAGCTGGCCTCCGTGGAAGCCGGCAACGTGCTCGGCGACATCACCGGTGCCGGCCAACCGATCCGCTACGGCCGCCGGCAGGCGGCGCAGCTCGACGCCTTGGGTGTGCTGCCCCCGGGCGTGCCGGTGAGCGCTGTCGACGAGACGCCCGCTGACGCCGTGGGACTGCTGCACGTCAGCTATCGTTTTGGGGCCGACAGCGGTATCGGCGCCCTGGCCCGGGCCGCGAACGCCGGCGACGGTGCGCACGCGCTCGCTCTGCTCGACGACCCCATGCACACCGACATCGAGTGGCAGGACACGCGCCGAGAGCGCCTGGCGCGCGAGTGCATCGACTGGGCCGTGGAACACTACGCACGCTGTCTCGCCGAGCACGATGTCGGCCGCGCGCTGGCGCGATTCGAGACGGCGCGCGTGCTGGCCGCCGTGCACAGCGGTCCCTTCGGCGTCGAGGAGATCAACCGGCGCATCGAAGCGGGTCTGACGGAGCGCGGCCTGATCGGCGGAGGCGAGCCGTATCACGGCATGCCGATCATGGTCACCGCCAACGACTACGAGCTCGGCCTGTTCAACGGCGACATCGGCATCATCTGGCGCGACGACGGCGGCGACACGCTGCGGGCATGCTTTCGACGCGGCGCCGATGCCGATGCCGATGCCGTCTACGGCGTCCCCGTGCACCAGCTTCCCGACACGGTGTGCGCCTACGCGCTGACGGTGCACAAGGCCCAGGGCTCGGAGTTCGACGAGGTGCTGCTCGTGCTGCCCCACGGGGACAGCCCGGTGCTGACGCGCGAGCTCGTCTACACCGGAGTGACGCGCGCGCGGCGCAGGCTCGTCGTGCACGGCGATCGCGACGGCTTCGTCGCGGGCTGCGAGCGCCGGACGGGTCGCGCCTCGGCGCTGGCGCACAAGCTCGGCTGGGCGGCGGACGACGATCCCGTCACGGCGGGTGCGCGGTAGCGCCGCCAGCGCACGCCGCGCTCCCCCCATCCGCCGGCGGCACAGGTCGGACGAATCGAACGTGACGCCATGCCGGCACGCGGGCGCCACACCGTGCCACGGCGGCGTCTGAGCCGCGCAGCCGCGCCCGCGCTCGAGATGCCATCGACCTGCGCATGGTTTACCATGTTCGCGTGCTCGACATTCGTGATCTTCGAAAATCCTTCGGCGGCCTGCGCGCCGTCGACAGCGCCAGCTTCTCCGTTGCCGAGCGCTCCATCACCGGACTGATCGGCCCCAACGGCGCCGGTAAGACGACACTGTTCAACCTGGTCGCCGGCACGCTGCCCCCCGACACCGGCACCGTCATCTTCGACGACGAAGACATCACCGGCGAGCCGCCGCACCGGCTGTTCGCCCGCCGGATGCTGCGCACGTTTCAGATCCCCCACGAGTTCGCCACCATGACGGCGCGCGACAATCTCATGATGGTGCCCGGCGATCAGTCCGGGGAGGGGCTGTTCACCACCTGGCTCCGGTGGCGCCGGGTGTTGAGCGAGGAGGCGCGCGTGCGCGCCCGCGCCGACGAGGTGCTCGACTTCCTCGGTCTCACCGACGTGGCCGATCTTCCCGCCGGGCAGCTCTCGGGCGGGCAGAAAAAGCTGCTCGAGATCGGCCGCACCATGATGGTGGACGCCAAGATGGTGCTGCTCGACGAGGTCGGTGCGGGCGTCAACCGCACGCTGCTCTCGGAGATCGTCGACAAGATTGCCCAGCTCAATCGCGAGCAGGGTTACACGTTCTGCATCATCGAGCACGACATGGAGGTAATCGGTCGGCTGTGCGACCGCGTCGTGGTGATGGCCGAAGGGCAGGTGCTCACCATCGGCACGGCGGCCGAGGTGCAGACGGACCCGCGCGTCATCGAAGCCTATCTCGGCAAGGCGCCAGCAGGGGAGGCCGAGCCGCCGCGGCAGCCGGCATGAGCCTGCTGCTCGAGGCGCGGGGGCTGGTCGGCGGCTACGGCGACATGACCATCCTGCACGGCTGCGACATCACCGTCGAGCGCGGTCGCATCTCGGTGATCGTCGGCGCCAACGGCGCCGGCAAGTCCACCGCCATGAAGATCATCTTCGGGCTGCTGCCGCTGCGCTCGGGGAAGCTGCTGTTCGAGGGCGAGGACATCACCGGCTGGACCCCTCAGGCGCTGGTTGCCCGCGGTCTCGGCTACGTGCCGCAGACCGCCAACGTCTTTGCGAGCCTGAGCGTGGAGGAGAACCTGGAGATGGGGGCTTTTCTCGCCCCGCGCCGCGTCAGCGAAGGTCTCGAGCGGGTCTACGGCATCTTTCCCGATCTCGGCGCCAAGCGCCGCCAGGCGGCCGGCGAGCTCTCCGGGGGACAACGTCAGATGGTGGCGGTGGGCCGGGCGCTCATGATGGCGCCGCGGCTGCTGATGCTCGACGAGCCCACCGCCGGGCTCTCCCCGAAAGTGATGGGCGAGATCTTCGACATCATCCTCGACGTCAACCGCGCCGACGTCGGGGTGCTGATGGTCGAGCAGAACGCGCGCCAGGCCCTGCAGATCGCCGACACCGGCTTCGTGCTCGCCAGCGGTCGCAATCTGTTCACCGACTCCGGCCGCGCGCTGCTCGCGGACGCCGAGGTGGCGCGCTCGTTTCTCGGCGGCGGCGCGTGACGTCATGGACACGGCCGATGCGCTCAACGCGGCGGTTTACCTTTTCAACAAAGGCATACTGAACGCCGCCAAGGTCGGCAGCATCTACGCGCTGGGCGCGGTAGGCATCACGCTGATCTTCGGCATCCTGCGCTTTGCCCACTTCGCCCACGGCGACATGATGACCTTTGGCGCGCTGGTGGCGTTCGCCGGCACCGTGGTGCTGCGCCACGCGGGGGTGAACACCGAGCCGCTGCCGACAGGGCTCCTGGCGCTGCCCCTGGCGGCAGTTGTGACGGTGCTGCTCGCGCTCGCCATCGACCGCTCGGTGTACGCGCACTTCCGCGCCCAACGCAGCCCCCCCATCGTCTTCGTCATGGCGTCGATCGGCGTCACCTTCGTGCTTCAGGGCATTATCCGGCTGCTCGGCGGCACCGGCGACCGGCAGTTGTTCCTCACCGTGGTCGACGAGGGCGTGCGGCTGCGCGAGGGCAAGGCGCGCTTTGCGTTCGAGTTCGGCTGGCTGCGCGAGCACGTCGACGGCTTCGCGCAGAATCTGGTGATCACGATGCCGCAAGTCATGCTGTTCGTGTTCACGGCAATCGCGCTGGTGACGCTGCATCGTTTCCTCAGCCGCACGCGTCTCGGCAAGGCCATGCGCGCCGTGTCGGACAACGAGGAGCTCGCCCGCACCACCGGCATCGACGTCGGCCAGGTCGTGCGCGTCACCTGGCTCATCGGCGGCACGCTGGCGGCCAGCGCGGGCCTGCTGCTGGCGCTGGACACCCAGTACAAGCCGGACCTGGCCTTCAACCTGCTGCTGCCGATGTTCGCCGCGGCGATCATGGGCGGGGTGGGACAGCCTTTCGGTGCCGTGGCCGGCGCCTTCGTGGTGGCGCTCGCCGAGACGTTCGCCGTGTTCGACTGGCGCGTCGTGCTCGGCTATCTCGCTCCCGGCGCGGTGGACACGAGCGCCTCGATCGCGCTGGTCCCGGCCGAGTACAAGCTCGCCGTCCCCTTCGTGATCCTGGTCATCGTGCTGATCTGGCGACCCACCGGCCTGTTCAGGGGACGGGTGCTGTGAGCGCGCGGGTGACGGTGGCGGTGCTGGTGCTGCTCGGACTCGTGGCGACCGCCTGGACGGCGCTCAGCCCGGTCACCGCGCTGCTCTACCTCGCCACGGCGCTGGCCACGGCGGTGATCGTGCTCGGGCTGAACGTGCAGTGGGGCTACGCGGGGCTGTTCAACGCCGGCATTCTGGGGTTCGTCGCCCTCGGCGGCTACGCCGTGGTGCTGGTGTCGGTGCCGCCCGTGCCGGAGGCGTGGACGGCCGGCGGCGGCGGTTTGCTGACGGCATTGATCAAGCTCGGCGTCACCGTCGTCGCGGTCTACGCCCTCGGCAAGCTGCGCCGGCGCATTCCGCTCTCGCTGGTGCGCGCCGCCCAGATCATTGTCTTTCTGCTCGGCTACCTCTGGTGCAAGGGCGACTTCGAGACGGCGGCCGAGGCCATCGAATCGGCGCCGACGGCCAACGCGACGATGAGCGGCTTTTTAGGCGGTCTCGGTCTGCCCGTGCTGCTCGGCTGGGCGGTGGGCGGCGCGCTGGCCGGCGTCGCCGCGTGGTTCATCGGCCGCACCACGCTCGGCTTGCGCTCGGACTATCTGGCGATCGCCACGCTCGGCATCGCCGAGATCATTCGCACCTTTCTGAAGAACGCCGACTGGCTGACGCGGGGCACGCTCACCGTCTCGCCCATCGACTGGCCGGTGCCCACACCGCGCGACGTCAACGCCTTGCTCGAGAGCAGCACCGACGCGGCCGCGAGCCTGCAGTGGCTGGGCATCGCTCGGGAGCAAGCCGGCACGGCCATCGGCCGGGCGCTGTTCATCATCGTGGCGGCGGTAATACTGATTACGCTCGTGCTGTTGATGGAGCGCGCGCTGGGCTCGCCGTGGGGTCGCATGATGCGCGCGATTCGCGACAACGAGACCGCTGCCGCGGCAATGGGCAAGGACGTCGTGCGCCGCCAGCTGGAGGTGTTCGTGCTCGGCGCCATTCTCATGGGGGTGGGCGGCGCCATGCTGACCTCGCTCAACACGCTGTTCGACCCGTCGGGCTATCTGCCGCCGCGCTACACCTTCCTGATCTGGGCCATGCTGATCGTCGGCGGCAGCGGCAACAACCTCGGGGCGGTCTTCGGCGCCATCTTCGTCTATCTGCTCTGGGAGATGTCGGAGCCCATCGCGCAGTTTCTGTTCCTCAACGGGGCCGCCTTGCTGGAGGCGCACGTTCAAGGCTGGCAGGCGCCGGTAGACCTGCCCGCCCGGGCCTCGCAGATGCGCGTCATCGTCATCGGCATGGCGCTGATTCTCACGCTGCGCTTCGCGCCGCGGGGCGTGCTGCCCGAGCGCCGCTGACGCCTGCTCGAAGATCGGGGCCGGATCCGCCGGCGACATCGCAAAACGACGGCGAGGTCCGCGTGGACGGCGACGCTCGTGCGCACGCCCCCGTCGCTGGGCTCCCATGCGTCAGCGCGCGCCCATCAGCTCCGCGAAGCCGGCCGGTTTCGCCTGGCGTGCATCCGCGCCCGAGCGTTGCTTCGGATCGCCCGCCAACGACTCCGATGCCGTGCTGGCGCTGAGATTATCCCTGGCCGATTTTTTCGCTGCGCAGCCTCCGCGCGCAGGGTTTCCCCTTGACCAGCTGCCGTTTCGGCGCCTAAATGGCGACAACGCGACTCGTGTAAAACCAAGGGAGACAGATATGAAAACGACCACAGCAGCGACCGCGACGGCGCTATGCATCGCCCTGGCCGGCACCGCGACGGCCGACGTCAAGCTCGGCAGCCTGATGGGATTTACCGGTCCGATCGAGTCGCTTGCGGTCGGCATCAACGGCGGCGCCGAGCTGGCGATCAAGGAGATCAACGAGGCCGGCGGCGTCGCCGGCGATCATCGGCTCAGCCTGGTCACGGCCGACACCACGTGCGTCGACGCCAGTGCGGCCGCGGCGGCCGCCGATCGCCTGGTCAACGCCGAGCAGGTGGCGGCGATCGTCGGCGCGCTCTGCTCGGGCGCCACCATCGCCGGCGCCAACAGTGCCGCGGTGCCGAGCAACGTCGTGATGATCTCCCCGGCCTCCACGTCGCCGGCCGTCACGGGACTCGACGACAACGACCTCGTGTTCCGCACAGCGCCCTCGGACGCGCGCCAGGGGCAGGTGCTCGCGGGCGTGCTCAAGGACCGCGGCATCGACACGGTGGCGGTGACCTACATCAACAACGATTACGGCAAGGGCTTCAACGACGCCTTCTCCGCCGCCTTTGCGGCGCTCGGCGGCACGGTAACGGGAAGCCAGGCGCACGAGGACGGCAAGGCCGATTACCGCGCCGAGATCTCCGCGCTGGCGGCGGGCGGTGCCGACGTCCTGGTGGTGCTGGCGTATCTCGACGGCTCGGGTCAGACGATCATCCGCCAGGCCATCGAGGAAGGGGATTTCGCGCGTTTCGTGGGCGGCGACGGCATGGTGGGCCAATCGCTCGTCGACGCGATCGGTGCCGATCTCGACGGCATGGTTTCGACCCAGCCGGGCGGCGCCGGCGAGGGCGCTGCCCGTTTCAAGGAGCGGGCCGCCGCCGCGGGGCTCAACGTCGACGGACCCTTTCAAGCCGAGGCCTACGACGCCGCCGCCATCCTCGCCCTGGCGATGCAGTCCAAGGGCGGCGTCGACCGCGCGGGCATGGCGGCCGCGGTGCGGCAGGTCGCCAACGCACCCGGTGAGCTCATCCTGCCCGGCGACTTGGCGAAGGCGCTCGAGATACTCGCGGCGGGTGGTGAAGTGAACTACGAGGGTGCCACCGGCGTGGAGTTCGACGAGGCAGGCGACCCGCCCGGCTCGTATCTGGTGATGGAGGTCGAGGGCGGCAAGTTCGTCCAGAAGGCCGTCATCAAATAGGACCGCCCGACGCGTGGGCGTCGCACGCGCGCCCGTCGAGAGGGGTAACGGGCGAGTGCCGTGGCGTGCCGCGCTGACCGCCTGGCGCCTCTCGGGCTCTCGCTCGGACCGCGTTTGCCATTTTCGGTTGTTGCCGCGGCAGCGCGGTTTCGACCCCGGTCTGGCATGGGCCATCGGCGACTGATTTCGCCCGTGAGCTGGCGCCGGTTTGGCGACGACGCGCGCGGCCACGGAGCCGCGCCGTC
>JBFEOO010000068.1:0-20590 GCA_041550555.1 Arenicellales bacterium | reverse complement strand
GCGCTTCGCGAGCGCTTCGACCTACCCCCGCTACCGCATCAGAACAAGTCTCCCCACCGCGACTACCGCGACGTCTACACGCCGGAGCTGGCGCGCATCGCGGCGGCTCGCTACGAAAAAGACATTCGGCTGTTCGGCTACGAGGAAGCGGTGAGCGCGTTGAGCGAGTGAGTCGTCGCTCCGCACGGAGGCGCCGCGTCGTCGTGCCCCGCAACGCCAAGACCACGGGAACCCCGCTATGCGCTACCGACACGATCCCGAAGGCCAACGCCTGCCCGTCAAGATCGATTCCACGTCCAACGGCGAATTCGCGCCGCTGCCCCTGGACCGCACCTGCCGGCTCGCCAATCGCTTCGCCCACGAGCGGGCGACCGAGAACGCACGACGCGCGGGCCTCGGGCGGCGCGAGTTCCTGGTGTCCCTGTGCGGGGCGGCCAGCACGCTGCTGGCGTTCAACGACGTCCACGCGGCCGCCGGCCGCGACGGCGGCCACTTCGCACTCGCCCCCGAGGCGGCGCTGGACCCCTACGCGGCGCGAGACCAGCTCGGCGACCGGGAGTTCATCTTCGACGTTCAGGGACACTTCGTGAATCCCGACGGCAGGTGGCTCGAAGCGTTGCCGCCGAATGCCAGGCCGCTCAGCTTTGCGCCGAAGACCGGCTGCCCGCTCGCCGAGGGGCCCGAGGCCCGCAGCTACCTCGACTGTCTCGGCCCCGACGAGTTCATCAAGGACGTGTTCCTCGATTCCGACACGGACATGATGGTGCTGTCGTTCGTACCCTCGGCGTCGGACGCCGAGCCGCTCACCATCGAGGAAGCGGCGGCAACGCAGGCCATCGTCGCCGAGATGGAAGGCTCCCACCGGCTGCTGCTGCACGGCCGCGTCAACCCCAACCAGCCCGGCGACGTGGAGCGCATGGACGAGCTGGCATCGACGTGGCGGGTGGCGGCATGGAAGTGCTACACGCAGTACGGCCCGGACGGCAAAGGCTTCTTCCTGAGCGACGACATCGGTATGGCGTTCATCGAGAAGGCACGCCGGCTCGGCGTGAACAACATCGCCATCCACAAGGGAATCCCGTTCGGGCGCCGTTCCTATCGCCATTCGACGTGCGTCGACATCGGCATCGTCGCCCGTCAGTATCCGGACGTGAATTTCCTCGTCTACCACTCCGGTTGGGTGCCGGGCGCCCGGGAAGGTGCTTACGACCCGACTCGCGCCGACGGAGTCGATGCCTTGATCACCTCGCTGCGCAACAATGGCGTTGCGCCGAACAGCAACGTCTACGCGGAGCTCGGCAGCACCTGGCGCGGCCTGTTACGGGATCCCGAGCAGGCGGCCCACGGCATCGGCAAGCTGCTGTCGCACGTCGGTGAGGACAACGTGCTGTGGGGCACCGACTCTATCTGGTACGGCTCCCCGCAGGACCAGATACTGGCTCTGCGGGCCTTCCAGATCTCCGACGCCTTCCAAGAGCGTTTCGGCTATCCGGCGATCACGCCCGGGGTGCGCGCGAAGATTTTCGGCCTCAACGCGGCCCGCCCCTACGGCATCGATGTCGGCGAGATCATCGAGCGGGCGCGGCGGGATCCCATCGCGCGGCAGCGCGAAGCCTATGCGGAGACACCGGATCCCCACTTCGCCACCTACGGACCGAAGACGCGCCGCGAATTTCTCAATCTGCTGCGCTGGAACGGCGGCCGCCGTAGCTGAACCGGCGCGCCAGCGCGCGCAGCCGGCTGCGTCCGGACCGAACTTCGCGGCCATCGCCGAGTCTTACTAACGCCTTCGTCAGTGACACGCTCGGGGTGGTGCCATGATGAACACCTCACAACGACTGTCTTTCGTCCTCCTCGCCGTCGCGGCGAGCGCTTCCGCGACCGACAGCGTCCCGCCCAAGCACGTGGTGGAGCTGTACACGTCGCAGGGGTGCTACTCCTGTCCGCCCGCCGACGCCTTCCTCGCGGAGCTCATCACCCGCGGCGACGTCGTCGGCCTCGAGTTCCACGTCGACTACTGGGACGATCTCGTTTACGGCGCGGCCGGGCAGTGGCGCGATCCCTTCTCGAGCCCCGCCTACAGTGATCGCCAGCGCGCCTACGAACGTCGGGGCCTCGGTGGCCGCAACGGCGTCTACACGCCGCAGATTGTCGTCGACGGCCGAAGGGCCGAGGTGGGATCGGACCGCCGCGCCGTCCATTCGGCGCTCGAAGGCGTCGACGGCGAGCGTCTCCAAGTGTCGGTGACCGCGAGCGGCGCAGACGGGCTGCGCGTATCCGTGAGCGGCCGAGCGGGCGACGACACCGATACCCCCGCTGCGTTGTGGCTCGTGCGCTTCGATCGCCGGCATGTCACCCCAGTGAGCGCCGGCGAGAATCAGGGCAAGACACTGAGCAATGTTCACGTGGTCACCGCCATGGCGCAGATCGGCGAGTGGTCGGGAACACCCGTTACCGTCGATCTGCCGCGCGGCCGGCCGACCTCTGCGCAAGGGTGTGCTGTGCTCGTGCAGAGCGCGAGCACGGGTCCGGTGCTTGGCGCCGCATACTGCCCGGGGCTGTGAGCGGCGGGAAGCTTGGACGGCCCTGCGGCGACGCCAGCGACCTTGCACGAGCCACCCCGGGGCGCGCGCGAGCTATCCGCCGGTGAGGCCGTCGCCCCACGGGCGCGGTTGAGAGCGCCCCCCTGCACGCCGCGGCGGCGGCAGACGCCGGCATTGATCTCGGTCAACTCGATGCGGCTGCGCTCTGGCTCAATAGCAGCGGCGGATGCCCTCCCAAGGCGCTGACACAGCGGCCAGGGGGGAGGCAGTGACCCCGCGCGGCACGCCTGGCATGCTCGACGAATTCGCCACGAAACGGATCGCCACCGACGGCGCGCAGATCCATCTGCGATACGGGGGCACGGGTCCGCCGCTGCTGCTGCTGCATGGTTTTCCGCAGACGCATCACGCGTGGCACGCGGTCGCGCCGACGTTGGCCCAACACTTCACCCTCGTGATGCCGGACTTGCGGGGCTACGGGCAGAGCATCGGTCCCCCGCCCGACCCCGGCCATGAAAACTACGCAAAACGCGCCATGGGCGCCGATATGGTGTCGGTCATGGAGCATCTCGGCTATTCGCGCTTCATGTTGGCCGGCCACGATCGCGGCGCGCGCGTCGGCTATCGCCTGGCGTTGGATCACCCCGAGCGCGTGCTGCGCCTCGCCGTGCTCGACATCGTCCCCACGCTGGACGTCTGGGAAGCCTTGCGCATGAGCTCGGCGCTCAGCAGCTACCACTGGATCTTCCTGGCGCAGCCTGCGCCGCTGCCCGAGCGGCTCATCGGCGCCGATCCGGCGTTCTACGTGCGCCACCTGCTCGAGCGGTGGGCCGGCCGGCCCGACGCGCTCGACCGAGGGGCCGTGACCGAGTATCTCAGCGCCTTCGCCAATGCGGCCGTCATCGCGGCCGCCTGTGAGGACTACCGCGCGGGCGCCAGCGTGGACCTCGAGCACGACCGCCTCGATCGCGAGGCGGGACGCCGCATCGGCTGTCCGACTCTGCTCGTGTGGGCAACCCGCTATCTGTCGTCAAAGGTGCGCACCCCGCTCGACACCTGGCGCAGCTGGGCCGATGACGTCCGCGAGGTCGCCCTGGACTGCGGCCACTTCGTGGCCGAAGAGAAAGCCAGCGAGTGCGCTGCGGCGCTGGCCCGCTTCTTCGGCGACGCCTGACGGTCAGCCCGCGCGCAGGCAGCGCGAGTCGGCGCCCCACCCATGGTAGCGGCGCCTTTACGTGCGCAGCGACGCCTGGATGCACGGCCGGGCCCATCCAGCGTTCTCACAGCCGCCGCGGTTGCCGCACACTCCTCGCCGATCGCCGCCTAGGGCACAGCAGACCAGTGACGACACGAGCCGGTGCAGGGCATCGGAACCTGCTTTGCAGCACCACCGGGTCGCTCGCCGTTTGCAGGCGTTGAGTATCTTACGGCAACGTGACGGCAACATCCCCAGGCCTACGCTGACGGGTCTGCTGGCATTCCTTCGGTGGCGAGCTCACCGACGCTGACAGCGGAGGAATCCGTCACGCGGCTGTCCGTGGGCGCTCGCACCGGCTCGGGAGCAAAAGGTGCACGGCGCCCAGACCGTGACCGCAGGCCGCTCATGGTGAGAAGACAGCGAGCCGGCGGCTGTCAAAGCACTTTAGATAAGACTATTTTATATATTTAAAACAAATAACTATGTTATTTTTTTAACATTTTTATTTAAATGATATAAACTGGCTGCATACGCCCCACCGCGTGGCACCAGCTCGGCACGACACCCTGGGCAAAGGCCGCGTCATGACCGCCCTCACGGGATGTCGCCGAAAACGGGCGTGACGAGCGCGACCATTGGTACCGGGCGGCAACGGGGTTGCGCCGCGGTCCTTTGCGGGGCTTCATGGACGCCGGCTGCGTTCGCCGACCGGCCGTCGGGCGGCTCCCCCGTAGCCCGCTGGGCGTGGCCCTGCGGTCACCTGTCGTGGCAAGGCCGCCCGCGTCTTGCTCGGCGGCGACCGCCTTCGTAACAATGATGATGCGTATCAAGGAAATTCCCGGCCGTTCTGATTTCATCCTATAACGTTCTCGTGCAGGCCTTCGTTGGTCAATCAGCGATGAGCAGCGAAACACGCCACAAAGGCATTGCGCGCCCCGCGAGCGGTGGCGGGGATGCGGATGGCACCCCCGAGGCCCCCGGCCTCGACGTGCTGCTCGGTGACCCCCGGACATGGCAGTCCGCGGCTGGCGAGCAGGCGCCCACGCCGGACGCCGCCCTGCCCTCCGATGGGCTGACGTTGACGGACGGCTCGCGCGTCGCCGTCATAGGCGGCGGTCCGGCAGGATCGCTGTTCAGCTATTTTCTTCTCAAGACCCTCGCGCTCGTCGATACCGCCATCACGCTCGACATCTACGAGCCGCGACGCTTCGAGCACAGCGGCGCCGCCGGCTGCAACCACTGCGGCGGCATCATCTCCGAATCGCTGGTGCAGCTGCTGGCCACGGAAGGCATCCTGCTGCCGGGCGAGGTCGTCCAGCGAGGCATCGACTCGTACATGCTGCACATGGACGTGGGCAGCGTGCAGATCGAAACGCCACTGCGCGAGAAGCGTATCGCGGCCGTATATCGCGGCAACGGGCCGCGCGAGTCGCCGCCGAGCTTGGCGATGGGGTTCGACCGCTTCCTGCTCGAGCTCGCGGAGCGCCAGGGCGCGACCGTCCGTCGGCAGCTGGTCACGGACGTGAAGTGGCGAGCGGGGCGTCCGTGCGTGATCGACGCCAACGGCTCGCAAGCCACCTACGACCTCCTCGTCGTGGCCTCCGGCGTCAACAGTCAAATCATGCACGTCATCGAAGATCTGGACCTTGGCTACCGATCGCCGCGGGCAGTGAAGACGTTCATCACGGAGCTCGACATGGGGCGGGCGGCCATCGAACGCCATCTCGGGACGTCGATGCACGTCTTCCTGCTCGATCTCCCGCGACTCGAGTTCGCGGCACTGATCCCCAAGGGCGACTATGTCACCGTCTGCATGCTGGGCCACGACATTGACGAGGCGCTGGTGAACGCGTTCTTCAACTCGCCGGAGGTCCGCAGCTGTTTCCCCGGCAACGCGGTGCCCCGCAGCGTGTGTCACTGCTTCCCGCGCATCAACGTCGGCTGTGCGCGCAGGCCGTTCGCGGATCGCATCGCTTTCATCGGCGACAGCGGCGCGGCCCGCCTCTACAAGGACGGTATCGGCGCGGCCTACCGCACCGCCAAGGCGGCGGCCATGACCGCTGCGCTGCACGGCATCTCGGCAGAGGCCTTCGCGCGACACTACTGGCCCGCCTGCCGGGCAATCACCCGGGACAACCTCATCGGAAGGTTCGTCTTCGGCGTCTGCCATCTCATACAGAGGCTGCGTTTCTCTCGGCAAGCCGTGCTGCGCATGACGTCGCTCGAGCAGAGCAAGCCCGGCGGCCAGCGGCACATGAGCGGCGTGCTGTGGGACGTGTTCACGGGCAGCGCGCCGTATCGCGAGGTGTTGATGCGCACGCTGCACCCAACGTTCATCGGCGGGCTGCTCTGGAACCTGATTGCAGGCAACATGTCCAGAACGCACACACGGAAACAGCAGACGTCGACATGACGATGCAGTTGCTAGGCAAGATATATCAGGCAGGCGAGATCATCGTCCATCAGGGCGATGCCGGCGACTGCATGTATGTGATCCAAGACGGTGACGTCGAAGTATTGAAAGAGGAGGACGGCACGGAGACGTTGGTGGACACGATGCATACCGGCGACATCTTCGGGGAGATGGCCCTCATCGAGCACACGGTGAGGTCGTCGACGGTGCGTGCGACATCGACCGTTCGCGTGCTGACCATCGACAAGAAGACCTTTTTCCGGCGAGTCCAAGAAGATCCCTCGCTGGCGCTTAGCGTATTGAAGGTGATGTCGCAGCGTATTCGCAATCTGGACGCGGAGCTTGCCAAGCTCAAGCGGACGCAGTCGGCTCACACTGGCTAGCCGCCGATACGGCCGCCATGGCAAGCACGTCGCGCAGGTTCCAGACATGAGCAGCTCCAACGTAAAAAACCACCACGTCGCCCTCGGTGACGGCAGCTACCGCTTCGAGCCGATCCGGCCGGAGCAGCTCGACAAGCTGCCACCCTGCCGCGCCAATTGTCCGAGCGGGACCAACATTCGCGACTGGATCGCACTCGTCGCGCAAAGCGAGCGCACCGGCCTGAGCAGGCAGGAGGCCTACTCGCGCGCCTGGCAGTCCATCGTCGAATTCAACCCGTTCCCGGCCACCATGGGGCGCATTTGCCCGCATCCCTGCGAGCGCGACTGCAACCGAAAGGAGAAGGATGGCGCGGTGGCGGTAAATGCCCTGGAACGCTTCATCGGCGACTGGGCGATCGCCCAGGGCCTCGCGCTTCCGGTGCTGGAGCCGGACGCCAAGCCCGAATCGATCGGCGTGATCGGCGCGGGCCCGGCGGGCTTGTCTTTCGCGTACCAGATGGGACGCCGCGGCTACGCCGTCAGCGTCTACGATCGCCATCCCACACCCGGCGGGATGCTGCGCTACGGCGTGCCCGCCTACCGGCTGCCCCGGGAGGTGCTGGCCGCAGAGATCGACCGTATCGCCGCACTCGGCGTTCAGTTCCACATGCAGACCCGGGTGGGGACGGATATCCCACTGAGCGAACTGCAGTCGCGACACGAGCTGCTGTTTATCGGCTTGGGAGCACACGCGGGGCGCCAACTGGGCGTGACCGGAGAGGAGGGCGCCGGAATCCTTACCGGCAGCGACTTCCTCGAACGCCACAATGCCGGTGAAGACATCGACCTCGGCACGGACGTCATCGTCGTCGGCGGCGGCAACACGGCCGTGGACGTCGCGCGCGTTGCGCGCCGCAAAGGCGCCGAGGTGACCCTTCTCTACCGCCGCACGCGAGCGGAAATGCCTGCCATCGAGATGGATGTCGACGAAGCGATCGAGGAAGGCGTTCGCATCGAGTATTTGTCATCGCCCACCGCCATTGTGCGCAGCGACTCGGGCCAGCTGACCGGCGTCAGAGTCCAGCGCATGCGCCTCGGCGCGCCGGACGCGTCCGGGCGGCCGCGGCCCGTTGCCGTCGAAGGCGACGTGTACACCGTGCTCGCCTCGAGCGTCGTGACGGCGGTCTCCCAGGAGCCCGACTGGTCTTCGCTCGACGCGCTGAATCCTCGCGGCGGCTGGCTGACGTCGTCCAGCCTCGAAGACGGTGCGGTGATGGCCGGCGGTGACGTCACCGGCCTGAACATCGCGAGCCACGCCATCGCTCAGGGCCGCGCGGCGGCCGAGCGGGCCCACGCGCGCCTGCGCGGAGCGCCGGAGCCCGCCGCGCACGGCGACAGCACGGCGATCGGACCGCAGCAGGTCAAGACCGACTTCTATGCGCAAAGCCCGCGCCTCGCCGTCCCCACGCTCGACGTAGCACAACGGCTGGACGAGCCGTCGCGAGAGATAGCCGAGACCATCTCGGACGAGGCGTTCCGGCAGGAGGCCGCGCGATGTCTGTCGTGCGGATCGTGCTTTGGCTGCGAGCACTGCTGGATGTACTGCAACGCGCACGGTTTCATCCGCCTGGAGTCACCCGAGCCCGGGCGTTACTTCGCGCTCTCTCTGGATCTGTGCGAGGGGTGTGGCAAGTGCATCGAGGTATGCCCCTGCGGCTACCTCGGTGCGCTGTGCGAGCGACCGGGCACGACGACCTAGGCCTGCGTCTCACCGCCCTTCCCTCCCGCTCGGCCTTCCCGACGACGCCCGGCGGGCAGCGCCGGCTCCCGCTGCGTTGCTGGCAGTCCGATTATAAGGACGCGACCATCGGGCTGAGCGCACCTGCACCACGACCGGCGGCCCCGGCCGACAGCGCTTCGGCGACCACGCTGCGGGCGCGGAGCATAAGTTGTTGATCTAAGTCAATTTGCGGCGGGCTCTCCGTGCGGTACATATAAAACCTGGGAGAGCAGACCGCGATCGGCCCCCACGAAGCACGGGTCGGCATCATCAATAACAACGCACGAGTGCCCCGGTACAGTGAAACGCCTATGGCGGTGGTTACGGTCCCCAAACGCCCGGTGGTCGGCCGGCGCGCTGCTGATTGTCGGCGGCCTTGGCGGCATCGTCTTCTGGACCGGCTTCAACACCGTCATGGAGTACTCGGACTCCATCGAGTTCTGCACCTCGTGCCACGGTCTGACCTGGGCCGCCGCGGAGTACCGGCAGTCCCATCACTACCAGAATCCGAGCGGCGTACGCGCCGCCTGCCACGACTGCCATGTGCCCAAGCCGTGGTTCCGCAAAGTCGCCCGCAAGGTCCGCGCGACGCTCGTCGAGGTTCCCGCCACCATCCTCGGCACCATCGACACCAAGGAAAAATTCGAAGCCAAGCGCCTCGAGCTCGCCGAGCGGGTGTGGGCCGAGATGAAACGCAATGACTCCCTCGAGTGCCGTAACTGCCACACCGAGAGCGCCATGCTGCTCGCCGATCAGAAGCCGCGCTCACGGAGCGAGCACGAGGACGCCGCCAAGACCGGTCAGACGTGCATCGACTGCCACAAGGGCATCGCCCACGCCAAGCCCAAGAGCGAAGAGGACGCACAGCAGGAGGACTCGTTCCAGCTTTAGAGACTCGATTGCGCTCGCAGCCAGGGAGAACCGTGCATGAACCGACGCCGCAGCATCTCATACCCCAACGGCCTCGTACCGCTGCTCTTCGCGGTGGGCCTGTCGAGCCCGCTGTGCGCGGCGGCCGTCGAGTGGGGCAACGTCGAAGCCCGCGAGCTGCTGCTCTTCTACCCGGGCCAGGCCTCGTGGGAATGGGCGTTGACCCAGTCCGATCACAGTGGCAACGAGAAGTTCCGCGAGGGCAAGAACTGCAAGGCCTGCCACGACGGCGAGCAGCAGGAGATCGGTGCCGAGATCGCCGGCGGCAAGAAGCTCGAGCCCGCTCCCGTGGCCGGTAAGCCCGGATCGTTGCCGGTCAGCATCCAGGCCGCCAGCGACGGCGATCGCCTCCATGTCAGATTCCAGTGGCGGAGCCCGGCGCCGACCGGCACACGCATGGACCCCGACACCGCCGCACGGGTGGCCGTGATGCTGGGCGATGACACGGTGAAGGAGGCGGCGCGCGCGGGCTGCTGGGGAACGTGTCACGACGACTCGACCGGCATGGCGAGCGCGCCGCCCGGCAGCACGATGACCAAGTACCTCGCGGCGTCACGCACCAAGGTGACACGGCAGGGCGGCGGTGAGAATTACAAGCCCGGCGCCGACCTGCAGGCGCTCATCGACAAGGGCGCCTACGTCGAGTACTGGCAGGCCAAGCTCAATCCGGATGCGCCGCCGCAGGCGAGCAGCGGCTACATTCTCGACAAGCGCCGCGCGGACGGCGAGTCGATTGTCGAGGCGACCGCCTCCGCCGAGGACGGCAAATGGACCGTGGTCCTGAGTCGCCCACTCAGGGCCGGCGCCAAGACGCACAAGGATCTGGCGCCCGGCAAGATCTACCACGTCGGTTTCGCCGTCCACGAGGATTATGCCGACCACCGCTTTCACTACGTCTCGCTCGAATACACGTTGTCCCTCGACCAGTCATCAGCCGATTTCGTGGCCAAGGGACAATGACCGAGCGCAACACAGACGAGGGACAGGTGCGCTGCCTGCCGCTCGATGATTCACTCGACGTGCGGGCTGCAGCGCACGCGGAGGTAACCATGTCGAGCCGTGCCTTCAAGACGTCTTCGTTCCCGACCATGCTGGCGCTCACTGTGGCGCTGTGGTTCGCAGGCGCCTGCGCTGCGGCCGCCGCGCAGGAGCGCCAGTCGGCGGCGGAAGCGGTGCGCGTGTGCACCAAGTGTCACGACGAGACCGACGAAAAGCCGGTGCTGGCGATTTACAAGTCGAAGCACGCGCTCATGGCGGACTGGCGCACGCCGTTCGCCGACCAGGGCTGCATTACCTGCCACGGGCCGAGCGAAGCACACCTCGAAAAGCCCGCGGAGGGTCAGCGCCGCGCGGCGCCGGACATCTCTTTCGCCGAGCAGTCGGAGACACCGGCGACGCGGCAGAACGAGGTCTGCATGGCGTGCCACGAACGCGGCTTGCAGATGCACTGGAAAGGCAGTCCTCACGAGTTTCAGGGTCTGTCCTGCAGCTCCTGTCACGCGGTGCACGTCGGCGAGGACCCGATGCTCGTGAAGCGCACCCAGCCCGAAGCCTGTTTCGAGTGCCACAAAGAGCTGCGCGCCGAAACCTATCGCCCCTCCCGGCACCCGCTTCGCGAAGGCAAGATGGCGTGCAGCAGCTGCCACAATCCGCACGGCTCGACGGGGCCGAAGCAGCTCGCCAAGAACTCCGTCAACGAGACCTGCTACACCTGCCACTACGAGAAGCGCGGGCCGTTTCTCTGGGAGCATGCTCCTGTGCGCGACGACTGCTCGAGCTGTCACACTCCGCACGGCTCCATCCATCCCGCGATGCTGAAGAACCGGGCGCCGTGGCTGTGCCAGCAGTGCCATCTGGCCAACTTTCACCCGAGCGGCGCCTACAGCGGCACAGGGGTGCCGCCGCTCGGGGCCGCCCAGCAGCTGCTGGCCAAGAACTGCCTGAACTGCCACCCCAAGGTGCACGGGACGAATCATCCGTCCGGTCCGCGCCTGACCCGCTAGCCGCATGCGGACCCCCTTTGCACTCCACATTCCAAATGAGGTGTTGCAATGAACGCGAGCTTAGTCGATCACCGTAACACCCCGCCGCGGCTGCGCCTGCTCGGCCAGGCGCTGACCGTCGCCTGCTTGCTGCCCGCGGCGGCCTCCGCGCAGTTCACGCTCGACGAAGAGCCCGCCAAGCCGCCGGCGGACCCCGAATACGTGCGCGATCTGACCGAGGTGCGCAGCCGGGTCGAGGCCGGCGTCGGCTACGTCAGCGAAGACTCATTCAAGTTCGGCCGCTACTCGGGCCTCAACGAAGAGGGGCCCTACCTCGATCTCAACTTCGACATCCGCAAGTGGGGACCGTACGACGGCGACAGCACGGAGTACTCACGCTTCTACGGCGAGAACATCGGCCTCGACTCGCGCTTCGCGTCGTTCGAGTACGGGCGCCAGGGCGATTACGGCATCCGCATCGAGTACGACCAGATCCCCTACTTCGGCGACGAGACCGGCCGCACGCCATTCAACGGCGTCGGGGGCGGCGATCTCGTGCTGCCGTCGAACTGGGTGCCGGGGCAGGATACCAGCGGCTTCACGCAGCTCTCGCAGAGCCTCAGGGATGTCAATATCGAAAACGATCGCAAGCGCGTGGGTGCCGGCTTCGACAAGCTGCTCAGCCCGCAATGGCACTTCTTCACCGACTACAACTACGAGACCAAAGAGGGCCTGCGGACCACCGCCGGCGTCATCGGCAACACCGGCGGCAACCCGCGCGCCGCCATTCTCCCAGAGCCGATCGACTACACGGAGCACAAGTTCGATGCCGTGCTCGACTACACGACCAAGCGGCAGCAGCTCAGATTCGGGTACCACCTGTCATTGTTCACCAATAAGCAGGACGCCCTCACCTGGCAGAGCCCCTACTCCCGCATCAGTGGCTGGGCCGTCGGCGTAACCTATCCAGGCGCCTTCGGGCGACTCGCGCTACCGCCCGACAACGAATACCACCAGTTTGCCGTGAACTACGGCAACAACCTGAGCGACACGAGCCGCTTCACGGCGGATGTGTCCTACGCCCGCATGACGCAGGACGAGACGTTCGAGGACTACACCGTCAACCCGGCGCTGACGGGCAGCGTCACCGAGCCGCTGCCGCGCAGCTCGCTCGACGGCCGCATCGACAACACGCTGGTGAATCTGCTGTACACCTCGCGGCCCTTGCCCAAGCTGAACTGGAAGGCGCAGCTGCGCTACGAGGATCGTGACAACAAGACGCCAACAGACACCTACGTCTACATCGGCGGCGACTCGCAGCTCCAGGATACCAGGCCGACCAGCTCGCGGCGGCGCACCAACGAGCCTTACAGCCGCGAGGAGATCAAGCTCGCCCTCGACGCCGGCTACAAGCTGGCCTCGCGCACCGATCTTACGGCAGGGCTCGAGCACCACTCGACGGAGCGTACCTTCACCGAGCGCCACGAGGCCGATGAGAACACCCTGCGCCTCGGCCTCAAGAGCCAAGTGTCGAGCCGCGTCGGCGCCGGTTTCCGCTATGAGCGCTCCGACCGCGACGGCTCCACGTACGTCGGCAACGAGCCATTCCTCTCGAGCTACGATCCGCGCTATACGGCCACCGTCGACGGCGAGTGGGAGAACCTGCCCGGTCTGCGCAAGTACTACCTGGCAGACCGCGAGCGCGACAAGCTCGCACTGTTCGCCAACTTCATGCCCGCGCACAGCGTCAACATCGGCTTCAGCGCCAACTACACCGACGACGACTACGAAGCGTCGGAGTTCGGTCTGACCCGCAGCACCATCGAGAACTACACCCTCGACGCGAGCTACATGGCCACCGAGAACACGTCGCTGTACGCCTTCGCCACCGTCGAGGAGCACGAGTCCGATCAGGACGGGCGCGCGTTCCGCGGCGGCGACGTCAAGCTCCAGCAGGCCTCCGACCCCAGGCAGGACTGGACGGTGGGACACCGCGACGACATGGACTCGCTGGGCCTGGGTTTCACCCACGCCCTCATCAAGGACAAGCTCGACATCGGCGCCGACTACGTCTACGCCAAATCGGACGGCAAGATCGACGTGACCACCGGCTCACTGCTCGAGTCGGAGCCGCTGCCGGACCTCAAGACAGAGCTCCACTCCTTGAGCCTCTACGGCGGCTACAAGCTCAAGACGGACATGTTCCTCAAGGTGCGTTACTACTACGAGCAATACGACTCCAAGGACTGGGCGCTCGACGACGTCGACCCCGACACGCTCGCCAACGTCCTCGCCCTCGGCGATAAAAGCCCGGACTACGACGCGCACGTGGTCACTCTCTCGCTCGAGTACCGGTTCTGACGGCGCGGCAGCCGTCGCGATCCATGCGCACACGCCGGCGCGCGATGCGCCCGCCGGCTAGTCGGCGCGCGGCGGGGTCAGCCTCAGCAGGCGTCCGCCCCGCTTGTCCTCGAGCAGCCAGATCGCCCCGTCGGGCCCCTCCACGACGGCGCGCACGCGCTTGCCCATCTCGAACCGCTCGGCCTCCCGCGCCGCGTCACCGTCGAGATCGACCCGGATGAGCGCCCGGGACGACAGGCCGGGAAGAAACGCGTCGCCCCGCCACTCGGGGAACAGCTCGCCCGAGTAGATCATCAACCCCCCCGGCGAGATCACCGGCGTCCACCAGAGCTTCGGTGCCTCGAACTCGGGCCGCGTGTCGTGGTCCGGAATCTCCGCGCCGCTGTAGTGGTCGCCGTTCGACACGATGGGGTAGCCGTAGTTCTCGCCGCGGACGACGAGATTTAGCTCGTCGCCCCCTCTCGGCCCCATCTCGCTGTTCCACAGGCGCCCCTGCGAATCGAAGGCGATGCCCAGGGGATTGCGGTGGCCCAGCGACCAGATCTGCGCCGTGACGCCACCGCGCTCGGCAAACGGATTGTCCGCGGGCACCGAGCCGTCGTCGTGAAGCCTGACGATCTTGCCCAGATTGCTGTGCAGGTCCTGCGCAGGGTCGAACTTCTGACGGTCGCCGGACGATATGAACAGGTAGCCGGCGTCGTCGAAAAGCAGCCTGTGACCGTAGTGGCCGCGACCGCTCACCTTGGGCACCTGCCGCCAGATGACCTTGACGTCCGACAGCGCCCCGCCCTTCGCGTCCAGCGCCAGCCTTGCGCGGGCGACGGCCGCGCCCCGTGTGTCGCCGTCGCCGGCCTCCGCATAACTCAGGTAGACGAGGCCGTTCGTCGCGAAGTCGGGGTGCAGGGCGACGTCCCCCAGCCCGCCCTGCCCGCCGTAGTCCACCTCCGGCACGCCGCTCACCGGCGCGCTCTTGGCGCCCTCCCGGGTGACCACCAGCACCCGCCCCCGCTTCTCGGTGACTAGCAGACGACCGTCGGGCAGAAATGCCAGAGCCCAGGGCTCATCGAACTCGGCAATCGCCGCGACGTCGAACGGCGGCACCGGCGTAGCGCTGGCGCAGGCCGCCAGCGACAGCGCCGCGACCGCGCCAAGAATTGCTCTCATTGGATTGCTTCGCATGGTGTGTGCACGTGGGACAAGGATCCGGTTTGACGTAGGCCGCCGAGGTTGCTGACGGGAACCGCAGGCCGTCCGCGGCAGCCACACGGCGCTCCACGCGGTCGCCGTCGCCGACGCCGCCACCGCGCGGTGCGCACGAGACGTTGGCGCTCCGATGGCGCGCTGCACACCGGCAGCCGGTGCGTGGCAATCATGTTGACGAGAGGCATTGCATGCAAGCGCGTCAGCTCAAAGCCACGGAACGCTGTTGCAGATAATACCAAAGCAGTCGGAAGCATGTGTCGCGCACGACATCTGACCGCCGCGCCTTGCGCGACCACCCCCCGCAACCCCTCCGTTGTCGGCGGCCGGCATCCGCGGCTCCGTGCAGGGAAGCGGGCCGGGCGCGGGGCCGGCGCCCCTTCACAGACGGACCAGGTCCGGTGCCCTGCGCCGGACTCACTCGCTGGCCACGTCTTGCAGGACGCGTTGCATTCGCTGGCCGACGGCTCACCCGAGCGGCGTCGGCGCTTGGGTCTCTGCAACGCAGTCGGCCTCGCACGGGCGTACGTCGAACTCCGTGCCGCGCACCCCCAGCGTCGCCACCGGCGTGTTGATGCGGTAGGCGTCGGGATTCTGCTTGGCGATGGCGTCAGTCAGCGCGCGCAGACCGCCCTCGACCAGCTTGAGCGTCGAGCCGTCGCTGTCGCCGCCGTGGGCACATTCGTCGATCACCAGCGCCGTCCCGGGGCGCACCGTGATCTTGCCGCCGTCGCTAAAGCGGATGACCACGAAGCTCTTGCCCGCGGTGCGAATGCTCTCGCCCGTGAAAACCGCCGAGCCCTTACGCAGCACCCGCGTCGTGCCGCCGACGGCCTCGGCCTGGGTCTCGCCTTTGGCCAGCGAGATCTCGCGCGCTTGCTCGGCGGCGCGGGCCGCCTGCGTGGTCAAGGCAACGAGCAGCAGCGCCGCGCCCATCGCTGCGGTAAAACCGGTGGTCGTAGTGCGAAAGAGCGTTACAGCCGTGTTGCACGATGCGTCCCTCCAGTGGAGCGCATGACGGCAGCGAACGGTCGCTGGTCTGTGCAACCCGTCACAGGGAGGACGAAATCTTTGCAGACGGACCTTCGGGTGGTGATCTCGGTAATATCCGCTGCACCGCTCTGCCGAAGCGTTGGCGCGACTAATTCCGACAGCTCACCAATCGTCCGAGCCACGCCGTCGAGTCCGCGCACGCTCGTCGTCGCAACGAGCGCCCCCAGCCGTCGGCATAGATTCGACCGCATAGAGGGTCGTAGCGCGTCCCGTTACGCTTTCGGCGCGTCGGTCAATCGCAGCGCGGACGGCGCGTCGAGTCAGGCCGACGGCTCGCCGCGGTGTCCGCCGACCGCTTCGTCGTGCTGAAAGATATCCGGCCGAGGAAACCGCCGGGCACGACGCCGCTGAACAGACGCTTTAGGCAAGAGCGAGAGCTTCGCTTGGCCGATGGCATGTGGTCCCATTTCTGGGCGCCGTCGGCCGGCTCTGACGAGCGCGAGCTGCCGTAGCCTTCCAAACGCCGCTGGACCGGTTCCTCGGGTCCCGGCGCCGTGCCGTGCCGCGACCGACGCCGCCGCTGGACGGCTTTGCTTCTCCGCGGAGTTCATCGAAAATCGACCTCGACCACCCCTGCCCGCAACCACCTGGTCACCGCATGGATCAACCGCCTTACCAGAAATGGAGCTCCGCCGCCTTCGGGCTTGCCGCGCTGTGCCTTGGCGGTATCGCGCTTTCCAACGTGTTCGGTATCGCGACAGCGCCGCTGAACGGGGTCCTGCTGGCCGGTATTTTTATTTCCGGCACCGTCGCGTGGGTGGTCCAGGCGCGCCAGAGATGTCCCCATTGCGGCGAACCCTACGGCTACGCGTTCCGCATCGTGAACGCTCATCTGTGCCGCAAGTGCGGTGGCGACATGCGAGGCTGAGCCCTTTACGCACGCCCGCGGGCCGCGCAAGGGTGGCGACGCCTGAGCAAACCTGGCCGAACGTCGATACGGGCACGGCAAACTGCGCCGCCGCTGTGGTCACCCTCTTTCTGCCGGCGTTGGTGGAGCACCTCTTCTCGAGCCACCTCCCGCAAAAACCGAGGTCGACCACGAGCGGAGGTATCCGAGGGCGTTGCGAGCAGCCGCCAAAGCAGATCCAGACTGTACCCGCTCCAGGCTCAACGCGCCGCCAGCTGCAACAACGTGAGGGTCAGGACCCGCGTGCCAGCCGCGAGGTCGGCGCGGTCGGCGTTTTCGGCCGGATTGTGGCTGACGCCCTTCTCGCAGGGCACAAAGATCATCCCGCTTGGGCACACGTCGTTCAGGAATTGCGCGTCGTGGAAGGCGCCGGAGGGCAGACGGATCGATGGCAGCGCGAGCCCGCCGGCACTCTGCTCGATGGTGTTCTGGACGTCGGCGTCGAACTGGCAGGGCGCGCGCGAGAACGTCTCGCGAACCCGAACCTCACAGCGCGCCGCCGCGTTCGCGCAGATCCCGTGCACCGCATCACCGAGCCGCCGCAGCGTCTCCGCCTGGGGGTGGCGCAGATCGACACTGAACAGGACGCGGCTCGCGACGGTGTTCGGCGAATTGGGCGTGACATCGAAGCGCCCGACGGTGAAACGCAGGGTATCGCTGTCGTCCACCATGACCCGGTTGAGTGCTTGGATTATCGCGATGGCACCCTGCACTGCGTCACGCCGTGTGCTCAGCGGGGCGGTTCCGGCATGCGCACTTTCACCCAACACCTCGACCTCGAACCATCGCGCCCCTTGGATGCCGGTCACGACGCCGATCGGGACGCCCTCGGCCTCGAGACGGGGTCCCTGCTCGATATGGGCCTCGACGTATGCGGCGACGGGAAAGTTGAATGCTCGCGTCTGGTCGACAGGCGTTGCCTCCAGGGTCGCAGCGAGCGCGTCCTCGAAGCGCACCCCGTCACCGTCGGTGACCGCTAGACACTCTTCGAGAGCGCGAGCGCCCGCGAACACCATCGAGCCCATGGCGCCCGGCGCGAAGCGGCTGCCCTCTTCGTTCGTCCACGCCACGATGTCGATCGGTCGCTCGGTGGTCACGCCGGCGTCGTCGAGTGCCTCGAGCGCCTCGAAACCAGCGAGCACGCCGTAGGTGCCATCGAAACGACCGCCATTCGGCTGGCTGTCCAGGTGGCTGCCGGTGAGCACCGGCGCGGCTGTCGGGTCGCGTCCGGCCCTGCGGATGAAGAGATTGCCGATCGCGTCCTGAGCGACGAGAAAATTGCGGATACGCGCCCAGCGAATGAGGAGCAGTCGCGCCTCGATGTCCTCGGCGGACAGCGCCTGGCGGTTGACGCCGTTGCCTGGGATCGCCCCCAGCTCGGCCATGTCCATATGCCGGCGCCACAGTCGCTCCTCGCTGACGGCGTCGGCGACGCGCCGGGCTCGTGCCGCATGCTGCGATGCGTTCATCGGGCGTGGCGAGCTACGCGGCGGCCTCGGGACTCAATACCATCCGCGCTTGATGTCCGCGCCCACGTTCTCGGCGTACAGGTCGATGCGCCGGTCGCGGAGCGCGTTGTTGAACTCGGTCCAGTTACGATTGCGTCTGGCGTCGGAGAGATTGACGTCGGCAAAGAGTATCTCCTCGCGATCCTCGCTCGCTGGACCTGCGATCGGCCAGCCTGTGTGGCTGACCACCAGGCTGCTGCCGATGAAAGGCTGTCCCCGCTCGTTGCCGATTCGGTCCGCCGCCGCCACGAACATGGAGTTGGAGTGGGCGCCGCTCATGGCCAGTATGTTCGACATCTTGGGCAGACCGCCGGGTTGCTCGGGCATCGGGACCCAGTTCGTGGGCACACAGAGAATGTCGGTTCCCTGAATGGCCGCCATGCGGAAGACTTCGGGGAACCAGATGTCGTAGCAGACCGCCACGGCGATGCGACCGAGATCCGTGTGAAAAACAGGCACGCCCAGATTGCCCGGCTCGAAGAACAGGTTCTCGGTCCCCCAGAGGTGGTTCTTTCGGTAGGTGCCGATAACGCCTTTTGCATCGATAACGACGGCCGAGTTGAACAGCGCGTGACCGTCGCGTTCGGCAATGCCCGCGACGATATGCAACTCGTGACGCTTGGCGGCTTCGGCCCATTGGCGACAGGTCGGCCCGCTCGGGATCTCTTCGGCGAGCGCCCGGGCTTCGTCGCGCGTTCGGAAGACATAGCCGCTGTTGCACAGCTCCGGCAGAACCGTCAGGTTGGCGCCGCCGGCGGCCGCCTGCTCAATCATCTCGAGACTGTGCGCTACGTTCCGCTCCTTCTCGCCGACATGGGGCTCCA
Source organism: Arenicellales bacterium (assembly GCA_041550555.1). Taxonomy (GTDB): domain Bacteria; phylum Pseudomonadota; class Gammaproteobacteria; order Arenicellales; family JBFEOO01; genus JBFEOO01. Next base: position 1,529 of record JBFEOO010000068.1, on the reverse strand, counting down.
TCTGAATGCAGGCAATTCGAACCTGGCTCTCAGGCTCATGTTGACTCGTGGTCATGACAGGACCTCGGCGTGATTTTCCCTCAAGTCGCGGATGACAGGACGCCCCGGCGCCTCACAGCTCGGGCCGTCGCGTCCACCAGTCGTGGCGCGCCTCGTAGGCGTGGGCCACCCGCAGCACCATCGCCTCGTCGAACGGCTTCGCGACGATTTGCAGCCCGATCGGCAGACCGTGGCGGTCGAAACCGCAGGGCAGCGATATCGCGGGTAAGCCGGTCAGGTTGAAAGGGTACGTGAGCCGCCAGGACGCCGCCAGCACGCTCTCCGGGCGACCGCCTATCTCCACCGTTGTCGCGCCGTGCACCCACGCGGTCAGCGGCGTCGTCGGCACCACGATCGCATCCAGCTCGTCGAAAACCCTGCTGAAGTCCTGGCTGAGCAGCCGGCGAAACTGTTCGGCCTTGAGATAATCCGGCCCGGTCACCAGGCGACCGATCTCGACCAACGTGCGAACATCCGGCTGGTATCCCGTCGCCAAGCCGGCGCGCAGCGACACGTCGTGATAAGCGGTCGAGGATGACAGCTCTATCGCCAGGATCGCGCCCAGCCCGTAGACCAGGTTCGGCAACTCGAACCGACGTATGTCGGCACCAGCGGCGGCGAGGTCGTCAATCGCCGCGAGAACGGCCGTCTCGACATCTTCCTGGTTGCGTCCGAAGAAATGGTTCTGGCACACGCCGAGTCTCAGGCCACTGACCGACTCACCCAGGGAGGCCGAGAAATCGGGCACCGGCAGGTCCTGGCACGAGGGGTCATCGGGATCGGGCCCGGCCAGCGCGGCCAGCAAGATTGCTGCATCTTCGACGGTGCGCGTCAATGGCCCTGCATGGTCGAGCGACCAGCTGTGAGGCACGATGCCGCCGCGACCGATGCGCCCGAAGGTGGGCTTGAGACCGACACTGCCGCAGAGGCTGGCGGGGATGCGAATCGACCCCCCTGTGTCCGAACCGAGCGCCGCCGAGGCGAGCCCGGCCATCACGGCGGCGCCCGAACCACCGCTCGAGCCGCCGGGGACGCACTCGAGGCTCCAGGGATTGCTCGTCGGCGGTGTCACCGTTCCCCAGGCGAATTCGTGCAGGCGCGTCTTGCCGATGATGACGGCACCCGCTTCGCGCAGTCGCGCGACGGCGTGGGCGTCCTTTCTCGGAAAACGGATCTCCCTCACGGCGGTGCCGGCCCGTGTGGGCATGTCGCGCGTCAGGTAGTTGTCCTTGACGGCGATGGGAATGCCGTGCAGGGGCCCCTTCCAGCTGCCGCTGCGAATCTCGCGCTCCGCGAGCTGGGCGGCGACGAGCGCGCTATCGGAAACTTCGACAAAGCTCTGCAGCGCGTCGTCAAGACGCGCGATCCGCTCCAGCGCTGCCTCCACCAGCGAAACCGGCGAAAGACGCCCGCTGCGAAGATCCGGCGCCAGCGTCGTGATGGGCCGATCCAGAGGCTCGGCGCTCATCGATTCCTCGGTTTCGGTTTCG
>JBFEOO010000067.1:0-20691 GCA_041550555.1 Arenicellales bacterium | reverse complement strand
CCGCTGGCGTTGTCGTTGGCGCCCGGCGAGCCGGGAACCGTATCGTAGTGCGCGCCGACCAGCACGATCTCCTGAGCCCGGGAGGTCCCCGGCAGGGCCGCCACGATGTTGGCGGCATTCCGCCCGCCTGAGGCAAACTCGCGGCGATCCGGTGCGTAGCCCGCCGCCGTAAAGGCGTCGGCAATGAACGCGGCGGCATCCTGCAGCGCGTCATACCGGGTCATGTTCCGCTCGCCGATGGTGCTCGCCAGGTGCTCGACATCGCGGCGCACGCGCTCGCGAGTGAGGCGCGCGGCGCCGTCGAGGGGGCCAGCGTCGGCGGCGAAGGTCTCGCCCGGCATGCTCGTCATGTAGCGCAGCCCGACGAACACGGCCGCCGCGACGGCAATTGGCAACGCCAGCAACCACGCTGTAGCGAACACGCGAGCCCTCCTCTGCGACGGCCCGATTATAGGGCCGCTCACCCAGCGTGCTGCTGTGTGGGCGCCGTCGGGCTCACGAGCAGGCACGGTTCACGTCGTGGCGTGGGGGGCGGGGCCCCGTTGCGGTCCGCCCGCGGCGGGCCCTGCAGCCGTGCAGTGCGCGAATACGCCGAGTCCGTCGGCCGCGGAGCGTGCGCGACCGAGCGATGATGCTACAATCGCCTGCGCATAGCGTTCCGCTTGGCCTGACCAGGTGTTCGTTCCCTCGCGATCGAGGGAGGCGCAACCGTGAGGGAGAGTGACGACTATGTTGAGACGTAGCACGGCGCTTCCCGCCTGCGTTCTGGCGTGGCCGTTTCTCGCGGGCGGCGCGGTCGCATTCGAGACCGGCGACGCCAGCCTCACCATCACCGACAGCGTCGCCCCCGTCATCGAGCGATACTACTCCAAGGACGGGATGCATTACCTGGTCAGCGACGAATGGCTGCACAGTCTGACGTTGGGCGTGTCGCTGGCCGATCTCAACGAACGGCCGCTGCCGTGGTCGCGGAACAACCGCTGGCTGCCCCACTTCGAGTTTTATCGTAATCGATCCCGCGACCGGGCGGGCAGCGCCTGGGACGAGCGGACCGAGAACAGGATGCAGTGGTTCTGGACTTTCGGCATGGAAAACCGTTCGCTGCTCGACGTCGACATCCATTCCGACTTGTCGATGCTGCCGATCGATATCCGCTCCGACTTCATCTCGGAATATTCGCTGCAAACGAAGGCAGGGTTCGTAGTGCCGTTTGGCAAGCGCTGGCTCATCGGCGGGGCGCTGACGGTCGATCGCAAGCTTGCCGACGGCGGTCTTCTCCTCGACCAGGGCGTGGATTACCCCTATGCGGACTACGACACCGACGCCGCAGCGTACGTCGGTATCGAGTGGAAATACTGACGCTGTGGGACGCGGCGCGGTCTCATGATGCGCACCTTGGTCGTCGAAGACGACGAGCTGCTCGGCGATGGCATACGCGCCGGCCTCGGGCAGCTCGGGTTCACGGTGGACTGGGTCCGTGACGGCGAGACCGCGACACGCGTCCTGGAAGCCGACGATTTCGACGTGGCCGTCGTGGACATCGGCCTTCCGCGACGCTCGGGCATCAGCGTCCTGCGGATTTGCCGCGAGTCGGGCAACGCCGTACCCATTCTGATGCTCACCGCACGCGACCTGGTCGGCGACAAGGTGCTCTGTCTGGACAGCGGCGCCGACGACTACCTGGTCAAACCCTTCGACATCGACGAGCTGGCCGCGCGCCTGCGAGCCATCGTCCGGCGGCGTGAGGGACGCTCGACGAGCGAGATAGTCCACGGTCATCTGGTCGTCGACCCCGCCGCCCGCACCGTGACGGTGCGAGGCCGCTCGGTGAGCGTGTCGCGCCGCGAGTTCGCCATCCTGCACGCGCTGCTGGCGGCCACCGGAAAGGTCGTGTCTCGTGAGCAGCTCGAGAGGACACTCTACGGCTGGGACGAGGAGATCGAGAGCAACGCGGTGCAGGTGCACGTGCACCACCTGCGCAAGAAGCTGGGCAGCACTCTGATCAAGACCGTCCGCGGCGTCGGCTACGTCATCCGGAGCACGTCGTGAAACGTTCGATTCGCCGTCGGCTGTTGCTCACCCTGCTGCTCGCGATCAGCGCCATATGGCTGATCGTGGTGATTTACACTTACTACGGCGCGCAACGCGAAGTCCGCGAGCTTTTCGACACACAGCTGCAGCAGTCGGCCCGCGTCGCCACACGCACGCTGCTCGGCCTGCCGCTGGATGGCCCCGCCGCCGACGCCGGCGTGGCTGCGGACGACGCGGCGAGCCTCGACGCCGCAAGTGACGGTGACGAGAAATACCAGAAGAATCTCGTTGTGCAGGTGTGGGATCGCGATGGGCAGCTGTTTCTGCACTCTCAGAGCGCGCCGCGCATCCCGCTGTCCGACATCACCAACGGTTTCGGCGATTCGACCATCGACGGCACGGTGTGGCGCACCTACTCGTTCACGGTTCCCGAGCAGGGCGTGACGGTGAAGGTCGGCGAGCCTTACCAGGCCCGCCAGCTCCTCACCCAGCAGGTTGTGCAACAGTCGTTCTATCCGGTGCTGCTGGGCCTGCCGCTGCTCGCGCTGCTGATCTGGTTCGCGGTCGGCCGCGGTCTGGTACCCCTGAATCGCATCGCGGGCGAGGTTTCGGCACGGGACCCGGATAATCTCGAGACCCTCGACGCGACGGACACCCCCGACGAGGTCAAGCCGTTGGTGGGCGCACTCAACCAGCTCTTCGATCGGCTCGAAACGACGCTCGACAAGGAACGTCGCTTTACCGCCGATGCTGCCCATGAGCTGCGCACGCCGTTGGCCGGACTCAAGACCCAGGCGCAGGTCGCGTTGGGTGCGACCGACCACGAAGAGCGTCGCCGGGCAATCGTGAATCTGCTGCGCGGCGTCGACCGCGCAGCGCATCTTGTCGACCAGCTCTTGACGCTCTCTCGACTGGACCAGGATTCATCGATGACCATTGCCGAGGTCGACCTACGCGACGTGGTGCGCCACGTTACGACCGATCTGGACGCGGAGGCGGCCGACAAGGACATCGACGTGCGGATCGGCGTCTCGGGCCACTCACGCGTGCGCGGCAACGCCGATGCGATCTACATCCTGCTGCGCAATCTGCTCGACAACGCCATCCGCTACGCGCCATCGACCAGCACGGTGGATATCGCATTGAGCTGCAGCGCGGCGCACGTCACGCTCGAGATCTGCGACGAAGGACCGGGCATACCGGCGGCGGAGCGCGGCCGTGTCCTCGAGCGTTTCTACCGAGGCCAGTCGTGGGACGGTCAGGGATCCGGATCGGGGCTCGGTCTGTCCATCGTCAAGCGCATCGCCGACCTGCACGGCGCGCGTTTCGAGATCGCGTCGCCGGCGCGGGGTAGCGGTCTGATCGCTCGGATCGACTTCCCCGCCTTCGACGATGACGCCGAATCGACGGCGCAGCGCCACACTACCGCCAACAGCGAGAGCGCGGCGTCCACCTCGCGCCACAGCCCCTGGGAAGAGCTGGAAGTCACGTAGCCCGCTCCGCAGCTGCTCGAGCGGGCGCTCGCACCGCCGTACCCGCTGCCGCTGGCGCACACCGAGGAGAACAACATTGCAGACGCAAGCTGCCGTCGCCGTCGAGGCCGGAAAACCGCTTACCATCGAGACCGTCGAGCTGGACGGACCACGCCGGGGTGAGGTGCTGGTGGAAATCAAGGCCACCGGCGTTTGTCACACGGACGACTTCACGCTCTCGGGCGCCGATCCCGAAGGCCTCTTTCCCGCCATTCTCGGACACGAAGGGGCCGGCGTGGTACGGGAGGTCGGCGCCGAGGTCAACAGCGTAGCGCCCGGCGACCATGTCATCCCCCTGTACATTCCCGAGTGTCGCCAGTGTGCGTATTGCCTCAGCGGCAAGACCAATCTGTGCCAGGCCGTGCGCGAGACCCAGGGACGCGGCGTGATGCCGGACGGCAGCAGCCGCTTCTCGCTGGCGGGCGAACCGATCCATCACTACATGGGCACCTCGACGTTCTCCAACTTCACGGTTCTTCCTGAGATTGCGGTCGCGAAGATTCGCCACGACGCCCCCTTCGACAAGGTGTGCTACATCGGTTGCGGTGTCACCACGGGGCTCGGCGCCGTGATCAACACCGCCGGCGTCGAGCCGGGCGCCAATGTCGTGGTCTTCGGGCTCGGCGGCATAGGGCTCAATGTCATTCAGGGTGCTCGGCTGGTTGGCGCCGACATGATCGTCGGCGTCGACATCAACCCGAAAAAGCGTGCGCTCGCCGAGAAATTCGGTATGACCCATTTCGTCAACCCCGACGACGTCGAGGGCGATCTGGTCGCGCACCTGGTGGAACTCACCCGCGGCGGGGCGGACTACAGCTTCGAGTGCATCGGCAACACGGGCACCATGCGCCAGGCGCTCGAATGCTGCCACAAGGGATGGGGCGAATCGGTGATCATCGGCGTCGCCGGCGCCGGCGAGGAAATCCGCACACGACCGTTCCAGCTGGTCACCGGCCGCGTCTGGCGCGGGACGGCCTTCGGCGGCGCCCGCGGCCGCACGGATGTGCCCAAGATCGTCGACTGGTACATGGAGGGCAAGATCAATATCGACGACCTCATCACCCATACCATGGCTCTCGAAGACATCAATTCCGCCTTCGAGCTGATGCACGCCGGTGACGCCATTCGCAGCGTGGTGACCTTCTGAACCCGTTGGGGGGGACAGCCGGGGACCTCGAAATTCGCCCACATCGGGCGCACAATAAGGCGTAGGAGACGACGCGGACACGGCGCCCTTCGGAGCGAGAGATGCCGCGCTGCGTCAGCGAGCTGTCAGAGTGCCACATGCGCCTTGCAACATTACGAGCGATTAAGCTAGGCGGCGCCGCCGGCGCCCGGGCGGGTTTGCTCGCCATCGCGGCGGCCGCCTCGGCGGCCACCCTTGCTCAGGTCCCGCCCGCACTGGTACGGGTCGACGAGGTCCGCATGGAGCCGCTGTCGCAGACCGTGCCCGTGCTCGGCCGCCTGGTCGCACGACAGAGCGGCGACGTCGCGGTGCGTGTCGACGGGCCGGTGGAGCAGCTGTTCGTGGACGTCGGCGATCGCATCGACGAAGGACAGCTGATCGCGCTGCTCAACGCCGTAATCCTGACCGTCGAGCGCGATATCGCGGCCGCCAGGCTCGCCGAAGCGGAGGCGAATCTCGGGACGCGCAAGGCCGAGCTGGGTCTGGCCGCCCAGGAGGTCACACGGCTCGAGCGGCTGAAACACTCCGCCGCGACGAGTCGCGCCGCTTACGACGACGCGCGCCAGGCGCAGGTCATCGCGGTGGCCCGCGTCAACGAGGCACAGGCCGCTATGGCCTCCGCCGCGGCGGGCCTCGCGCGCGCCGAGCTCGACCTCGGCTATACCGAAGTGCGGGCACCGTACTCCGGCGTCGTGGTGCAGCGCTACACGGAGGTAGGCAGCTACCTCAATACCGGTGATGACGTCGTGCGGTTGGTCGCCGACGAGGCGCTCGAGGTGGAGGCCGACGTGCCGTTCGAACGCCTGGCGGGCCTGCGCCCGGGCGACGAGCTCGCCATGGAGCTCGACGACGGAACCACCCACAGCGCGGTGGTGCGGGCCATCGTACCGCAGGAGAGCAACCTGACGCGCACGCGGCGGGTCCGCTTCGTGCCGCGCTTCAACGATACGCTCGGACCACTCGCCATCAATCAGAACACCGTCGTGCATGTTCCCGTCGGCGTCGCTCGCGAGGTGCTCTCCGTGCACAAGGACGCCGTCATCAAGCGCGGCGAGAGCAATATCGTGTACGTGGTCGTCGACGAGACGGCGCAGCCCCGATCGGTGCGTCTGGGCGAAGCGGTTGGTAACCGTTTCGAGGTGCTCGAGGGTCTGCATGCCGGCGATCTCGCCGTCGTGCGCGGCAACGAGCGACTGCAGCCCAATCAGAAAGTGCGGCGCCCCGAGGCTTCCTCTTGAACCTCATTCGCCTCGCCATCGATCGGCCGATCGCCGTGATCGCCGCCGTGTTGATGGTGATCCTGTTCGGGCTGGTGGCCCTGCAGACCATACCCATTCAGCTTGCGCCGGACGTCAACCGCCCGGTGATCACCGTGGAGACCGTGTGGCCCGGCGCCGCTCCGGCCGAGGTCGAGCGCGAGATCGTCAACCGCCAGGAAGAGCAGCTGGCCGGTCTCGAAGGGCTGCGCGACATCACCGGTCGCGCCGAGCAGGGCCGGGGTCAGGTGACGCTCGAGTTCGAGGTCGGCACCGACATGGACCGCGCCTTGCTGCTCGTCTCCAACCGGCTCGACCGCGTGAGAAGCTACCCCGACGAAGCGGAGCAGCCGACGCTGGACACGGCGGGCAGCGAAGACTCACCGATTGCCTGGTTCATCATCACGCGCGCCCAGGGCAACGAGCGGCCGATACACGAATTCGGCGATTTCATCGAAGATGTCGTCAAGGACCGCGTCGAGCGCGTCCCCGGCATCGCGCGCTCCAACGTCTTCGGCGCCAGCGAGCGCGAGATTCAGGTAACGATCGAGCCGCAGCTGCTGGGCGAGTACGGCCTGACGGTGCCCGACCTGGTACGGGCGTTGCGCGCGGCCAACGTGTCGCTCTCGGCGGGGGACGTCGACGAAGGAAAACGCCGCTACGTGGTACGCGCCGAGGGCGAGCTCAGCACCCTCGACAGCGTACGAGCGGTCGTCGTGCGCTCGTGGACGGAGCCGGCGACCGGGAGTACTGGGCGCGTGACGCTGGGTGAGATCGCCGACGTCGCCTTCGGCTACAAGATACCCACCGCGTCGATTCGATTGTTGTCGGAGCCGGCAATGGCGCTCAACGCCGAGCGCCAGAGCGGGGCGAACGTCATCGAGGCCATGGCGGGGCTGCGCGAGGCCATCGACGAACTCAACGAGAGCGTGGTGCCCCGCGAAGGGCTCACGCTGCGCCAGGTGTACGACGAAACCGTGTACATCAACTCCGCGATGGATCTCGTCCAGCAGAACATCTGGGTGGGTGGAACCCTGGCGGCTCTGGTGCTGCTGCTGTTCCTGCGCTCGCTGCGCGCAACGCTGGTCATCGTCATCTCCATCCCCGTCTCCGTGGTCGGCGCCTTTGTCGCCATGGCCGCCCTCGGTCGCTCCATCAACGTCATCTCGCTCGCCGGCCTCGCCTTCGCCGTAGGCATGGTGGTCGACGCCGCCATCGTCGTGCTCGAGAACATATACCGGCTGCGCGAGGAGGGCCTCTCCGTAAGGCAGGCAGCCTACCTCGGCGCCAGCCAAGTCTGGGGCGCCGTGCTGGTATCGGCGCTTACGACCGTCATGGTGTTCATTCCGATACTGGTGATGGAGCTGGAAGCCGGACAGCTGTTCCGTGATATCGCCGTCGCCATATCGGTCGCCGTGATGCTGTCGCTCATCGTCTCGATCACGGTCATCCCGGCGCTGTCCCGGCGCCTGTTCGGCCTCACTAAAGATGGCGAGGGGCGTGTGCGACGTTTGCGTCTGCCGCTCATCGATCCGCTTTCCGACCGCTTCGTGCGGACTGTCACCGGCTTCACCGCCGGTGTGGTGCGCAGTCGCGCCCTCGCCTTCAGCGTGGTTGCGACGATCACCGCGCTGGCCGCGGCAGGCACCTGGATGATGCTGCCGAAGCTCGAGTACCTGCCCGAAGGCAACCGTAATCTGCTTTTCGGTGTCATCATCCCACCGCCCGGCTACAACCTGCAGACGATGACGGAGATCGCCGAGACGATCGAGGCGGAGGTGCGACCGCACTGGGCCATCGTCTCGGGGCCGCAATCCGCGCCCGGCGAGCCGCCCAAGATCGAGCGGTTCTTCTTCGTCGCCACCCGCGCTCGGACCTTCCTCGGTGCCGTCGCCGTCGATGCGCAGCGCGCGGCGGAGCTCAAGCCCGTGCTGCGGGAGCCGGCGTTCCGTGAGCCCGGCACGTTTGGTTTCATCAACCAACCGTCGATCTTCGGGCGCGGCATCGGCGGCGGCCGCAAGATCGAGCTCGACGTCTCCGGTCCCGAGCTGGGCACCATCCTGGAGGTCGCGAACCGCGCCTTCTTCAAGGTGCTGCAGGAATTCCCCGCCAGCGCCGGCAACGAGTGGCGGCCCAACCCGGGGCTCGAGCTGGGCGCGCCCGAGGTACGCGTCGTGCCGGATCGGATCCGGCTCGCTGACAACGGGGTCACCGCCCAGGACCTCGCAATGTCGGTCGACGCGTTCAACGATGGCCTGCGTATCAGCGAGGTGACCGTGGGCGGAAAGCTGATCGATCTGACCCTGCAGGGACCTCAGCCCGGCGTCGCGGAAACCCAGGGCATCGGCGCGCTGCCGATCGTCACTGCCTCGGGCCACATTCTTCCAGCGAGCTCGCTGGCCACCGTAGAGATGACTGCGGGCCCCACCGAGATCCGTCACCGCGAGCGCTTTCGCACCATCACGCTCGAGATTCGACCGAGCGACGCCATTCCGCTCGAAGGCGCGCTCGAGCAGCTGCAGAGCGGCGTCATCGAGCCCCTCATCGACGAGGGTCTGCCACCGGGCGTCCGCCTCGGCATCAGCGGAACCGCCGACCAGCTCATCGAAACACGCGACGCCATGGCGGTCGATCTGCTGCTCGCGGTGATCATCGTCTACCTGGTGATGGCGGTGCTGTTCGAGAGCTTCGCCTACCCGCTGATCATCCTGCTGTCGGTCCCCGTCGCCGCGGCCGGGGGCGTCGCCGGACTCGCGCTGCTCAACACCTACGTGCGCCAGCCCCTCGACATGCTGACCATGCTCGGGTTCGTCATCCTGATCGGCATCGTGGTGAACAACGCCATACTGCTCGTCCATCAGACCCTCTACAACTTTCGGGATCAGCACATGTCCGCCAGCGAGGCGATCATGAAGGCGACCCAGAACCGCATCCGCCCGATCTTCATGTCGACCCTGACCAGCGTGTTCGGCATGTTGCCTCTGGTGTTGTTCCCGGGGCCGGGTTCGGAGCTGTACCGCGGTCTCGGGTCGGTCGTCGTCGGCGGCTTGGCCCTCTCCGCCCTGCTGACACTGCTCCTGATACCGCCGATGATGAATCTGCTGGTGGCGCCGCTCGAACACCGCCGGCGCAGCCGTGGCGCGCAGCACAACGCGACCACCGCGGGCGAGCCGGTGCACCACCCGCGCGAAGCTTGACCACGGCGCCTACGACCGCATGCGCATGCCCCGCAGCGAACCCCCGGCGCACCCCTCGCAGCGTTCCGCTACCAGCCGACGGCGCCTCGTCTGGTATGGCGTGGTCGTGTTTCTGAGCTCTGCCTTGCTGTTAGTGCTCGAGATCGTCGCCGGACGTCTGCTGGCACCGTACGTCGGCGTCTCGCTGTACACGTGGACCTCGATCATCGGCGTCATTCTCGCGGGACTCTCGCTCGGCAACTGGCTGGGCGGTCGGCTTGCCGATCGGGGTGCGGGCGAGGGTGCCGTGGGCATCGTGCTCGCCGCCGGCGCCCTGTCGTGCTTCGCGGTGTTGCTGCTGCTGACGCTGATCGCACCGCTTCTGCAGATCGCACCGGTCAGTCTTCTGGGAGCGAGCCTGATCTATGTTCTCGTGCTGTTCTTCGTGCCCGCAACGCTGCTTGGCATCGTCACGCCGCTCGTCATCACGTTGGCCCTGCGTCTCGATGTGCGCACCGGCCGTACCGTCGGGCGCATGCACGCGCTGTCTGCCTTGGGCGCCATACTCGGGACCTTTCTGACGGGCTACTGGCTGGTGCAGACATTCGGCACCCGGAACATCATCATCGCCGCGGCCCTCGGCCTGTTTGCGCTGGCGGTGCCGTTCCTGCGCGGGGCCGGCCGGGCGACCACCGTCGTGGTCGCCCTGGCGGCGGCCATCGCCGTGCTCACGGCCGCGCGTCACGGCTTCGCCAATCCCTGCGAGCGGGAGAGCCGCTACTACTGTCTGCGCGTCGTGGACGACACCAGCCCCTACCCGGGAACTACACGCACACTGGTGCTCGACCACCTCGTCCACAGCACCAATCACGAAACGCGGCCTGATCTGCTGCTGGCCCCCTACACCCACGCAATGGACGAGCTGGTGCGCAGCCGCTTTGCGGAACGCCGTGACGGTCTACGCTATTTTTTCGCCGGCGGCGGCGGTTACACGCAACCACGGGCGATACTGGCCAGGACACCCGATGCCCACATCACCGTCGCCGAGATCGATCCCGCGGTGACGGCGATCGCCGTGGCGAAGCTGTTCGTGGACCCGGCGGGTCTGCACGTCGTTCACGCCGACGCCCGCCACACTCTGAGCACGATCCCCGAGCACAGCTTCGACGTCGTCGTCACCGACGTCTTTAACGACATCGCCGTGCCGTATCACTTGGTCACGCGCGAGTACGCTCGGCTGGTGAAATCGCGCCTGCGCGAGGATGGACTGTACCTGACCAACGTCGTCGATGCGTTCCCTGATCCACGCCTGCTCAAGGCAATGATGCGAACGCTCAGCGGAGAGTTCGAGCACGTCGACGTCTGGCTCGAGACGCCGCCCACGGAGCCGACCCGCCTCGCCTACGTGGTCTCGTCGTACGACGGAGCGCGCTTGGCGCCCTATTTGCAGGCGCAGCACGGCCCGGAGCGAACGTGGTATCGGGTCACCGACGTGCTGGCGGGTACCGGAACGCCGCTCGAGTCATTGCCGGAGTTGACCGATGATTTCGCGCCCGTGGAGCGCCTGATAGCGAAGCTGCTGCTTACCCGGGCCGGCTCGTAGCCTTGTCCGGAGCTGCCCGGGATTACAAACCGGATCAGCCGTCGCTCGGGCCGCCGCCGAGGGAGAAGCGGGCAGACTGATCCGGTCGGATGTACCTCATGGCATCGAACGAGTGGCTGTTCAGCTCGACCTCAACCGCCGGCGCGTTGCCGAGCACGAGATGAAAGGGCGCACGTCCCCGCAGGGTGTGCTGTTCGCCGCCACCGAGCAGGGCGAAGATGAGGCGGTTCCGGTCGGCGTCGACCACCTCGGCCCAGCTCTCATCGGTCGTACGCAGCACCAGCAAATCGCCGTTGGACGGGTCGCCGACCGCTCCCGTATCGGCTCCGCCCGGCGCGGCCGTGTCGTTCGGCGCTGTGCTGACCGCGGCCGATTGAGCCGGCTGTGGATCCCCCGGCGGCGCCGCTGTATCGGGTTGACCGCCCCGCTCGCTCGCCAGGGCAACGGGGCGCAGCGCCGCGCCTTCGTCACCGACCTGCGGCACGGCTCGATCCGCTAACGTCGTTCCCTCGGAGCGTGCCGCGCGCGGCGAAAGGGGCTCGTCGGCAGGCAACGCCGTCTCACCGGTAGCGCCGCCGGTTGCCGGCGCGCCGCGCCGCCAATCCGCTCCGACTCTCGCTCCCCCTGCCGCGCCGGTACCCGCCGCCGTGGGAGAAGGGGCGGGCTGCATCTCGTCCGACGCGGGCGCCGCTGACGCGTCTTGCGGATCGGACAGTGCCGGGATGCTCGACACAGGCTCGACGTCCAGCGCCGCAGCAGGGTGTTTGCTGTCGAGCAGCGCAGCCCGCTTCTCCGGCTTGCCGAATGTGGGCACCCATTGCGAGAGGTCGAGCCACTGCGTGCGCGCACCCCACCATACGGCGCCGATGATGACCACGAGGCTGACGCCCGCCGCGGCACCCCACCAGCTGCGCCCGCGGCGCGGACCCATGTGCACGCCCCCGGAGCGGCCGCGCCGCGCCCGCGAACTCATGCCGTCCGCGTCGGCGGCCCCGTCGAGCACCGATTTCTCATCGACGCCGACCAGCTTGGCGTAGGCGCGAATGTAACCGCGCACGAACGTAGCGCCTGGCAGCTGGGCGTAGTCGTCCGACTCAATCGCTGCGATGACGCGACTGCTCAAATTGAGCTGATCGGCCACATCATCCTGGGTGAGATCGCGAGCCGCGCGGGCCTCAGCGAGAATCACGCCGACGCTGGTGCCCGGTGACAGGTGTGGTACCTCCCCGAAGCCAAGCTCGTTACCGCTCATTCGAACCTGCACGTGCTGATGCTGATGGGAAAATCCAACACAGGCCCCTTCCCCTGGAGGGCCGGCGCACTATAGCTACAGCCGGCTGCGGCCTCCAGCGACAGCCGATCAGCGGACCGCCGCGTGGCCCGCTCAGCCAACGACATAGGCCCCGGTGCCGACGGCGATCAGACGCTGCTCGTCGTTGTGAAGCTCCATGCGCGTGACAGCAACACGGCTTCCGGTGCGCAGCACGTAACCGGTGGCCACGAAATGCTTGCCGACGCCGGGCCGCAGATAGTCAACGCGCAGGTCGATGGTGCCCAGATTGCCGAAGCGCTCGAGCTCCCGCTCGAGAGACTTCAGGCGCATTCGCTTTATCGCGCCGAGGAAGGCAACCGCACCGCCGATGACGTCGAGGCTGCTCGAGATGACGCCGCCGTGCAGACTGCCGCGGACGAAATTCCCGACCAGCGCGTCACGCATGTCGAAACGCAGGCGGGCCGTCTCGTCGTCGATCAGCTCGAACCTAAGACCGAGCAGCTGATTGAAAGGGATCCGGTCGCCGAAAATCTCCTCGACGTATGCGAGTATGTCGTCGTCGATCGTCTTCGGCACGGCGCCATCCCGTCCGCCTGTGATCGTTGCCAAGTCGTAGTGTAACCGCAACGTCCGCGGTGCGCAGAGCTGAGAACTCCGCGCCCCGCCGCCGAGCGGCGTCAGACTGAGCGGTGCCGGCGGCGACACGACGAAGCGCCATACCCCGCGTTGGCGCCCACGGATCAACCGCCGGGACAATCCCTTGGCCGCACGCCGCGAGACGCTCGCCAAGGCGATGGTGGCCGGGGCCAGAATCGTCTAAAATCGAGCGCCACGAAGCGCCGGCGCAGCGCCGGCCGAAGCCTGACGGGGCGGTAGCTCAGCTGGGAGAGCGCGGCGTTCGCAATGCCGAGGTCGGGAGTTCGATCCTCCTCCGCTCCACCATCCCACGCGCCAGCCGCCGCCCGACGAAGCCGGCACAGACAATGATCGATGCCGGGCCGGGGCTGCCCGCCCCGGGGATTCGAGACCGGGCCAAGGTGTACGGCATGGTGATCGACTCCATCGAGCCCGGCGCGCCGAATCGGCAGGTCTGCATGCAACGATGCGACCACAGCAACTGCGGGGACGTCTCGGACCTTTATCGGTTCGAGGATCTTGAGAAGGTCGGCGTGGTCACGTATTGCTGTTACATCGACTGCGACGAATCCCGACCTCGACGCGTCGGGAGATCTGCCCCCGTTCGAATACGCGAACACAACAGCTGACTGCCCTGCCGTTCAGCAGATCGGTTGACGGGAAAGCCTACGAACACACCTCATTCGCTCGTCGGTCCTCCATCGACCGGTCCGTTCCCGACGGCTGCGGGCAGCCCGCACGAATGGCAGGAGATGTTTGGTGACCATCGAGCCATGGCAGCACCTTCGTCGCCGCGAGGGGCGGGTTCTGCGCCGGCGCCGTGCGCTCGCGACGAGCCCCGCTGACATGTTTCATCGTGCCGGTGGCGGCATCATCGCTTATCCCGGCGGCACAGCGGCCACAGCTGGCAGCATGACGCAGGCACGGCAAGCGGCGCCGGCGGGCGCCCCCTCGGACACGCATGCCGAGACGCGTGACGAGCAGCGCCAAGCGATGACGACATTCGTCGAGACCAGGTGATGGCAACCGATCCGAAGCTGCTGCTGGCTTTCTACGGCGACGACTTTACCGGCTCGACCGATGCGATGGAGGCGCTTTCGCTCTCCGGTTTGCGCACCGTGCTGTTCGTCTCGTCGCCGCGACCGGAACTCATACACGAGCGATTTCCCGACCTTCGTTGCGTCGGCGTGGCCGGAACCAGCCGCGCGATGTCTCCGCAGGAAATGGACGCCGACCTCAAACCGGTCCTCCGCCAGCTGTGGTCGCTCGGCGCGCCGCTGACGCATTACAAGGTCTGCTCGACATTCGACTCCTCTCCCCAGGTCGGGAACATCGGGCATGTGGCCGATATGGCGCACCAGATGTTGGTGCCCGGTCAGGTGATCTCCATCCTCGCAGGTGCCCCGCCGTTGCGGCGTTACACCGTCTTCGGCAACCACTTCGCGGCGGCCGGCGAGGAGATCTACCGCCTCGATCGTCATCCCACCATGTCGCGCCACCCGTCGACGCCGATGCAGGAGTCCGACCTGCGCATCCACCTGTCGCATCAGACAAAGGCGAAAATCGGCTTGATGAGCGTGACCGATCTTGCCGGTGGCGACGAAGAAGTCGATGCATGTCAGCAGGCCAAGCTCGAAGAGCAGTACGGCATATTGCTCTACGACGCACTGAGCGACGAGCACTTGCGCACCGTCGGGCGGCTGATGTGGCGACACGGGCAGCACACGCCTCATTTCGTGATCGGCTCCTCCGGCGTCGAATACGCATTGGCGGCGCACTGGCGTGCCAGCGGCATGATCGGCGATCGACGCGCCGTGTTTCCGCCGCTGAAGCCGGTCGAACAGCTGCTGGCCGTGTCGGGGAGCGCTTCGCCCACGACCGCGCAACAGATCGAGTGGGCCGGGGAAAACGGCTTCGAGTGCATTCGTATGCCTACTGAGCAGCTCGTGCGACCTGGCACGGCGGAGCAGGCGCAGCAGCAACTTGTGTCACAGGGGATTGCATCGCTCTCCGGCGGCCACAGCGTGGTGCTGTACTCCGCCGCCGGCCCGGATGACCCGAGCATCTCCGCCACCCGTGCGCAACTGGGCTCGGACGCGGGCGGGAGCGCCCGTGTGCTTGGCAGCGCGATGGGGCGAATCACGCGTGAGCTGTTGATGCGCACCGGATTGCGGCGCGTGGTTATCGCCGGTGGGGACACGTCCAGCTATGCCACTCAGGAGCTTCGGCTCTACGCGCTGGAGATGCTGGCAGAGCTGACGCCGGGCGCGCCGCTGTGTCGCGCTTATTCCGAGGACCCTCAGTTCGATGGGCTGGAGATCGCCCTCAAGGGCGGTCAGATGGGCAAGGCGGGCTATTTCGGATTGGTGCGGGGGCTCTCATCACGCTTTCGCTGAGCATTAGGACAGCCGTCGCCGGCCGCGAGCCGGACGTGCGGATCACTGCAAATTGTGGAGGTCACACGATGAAGAAACTGGCAGTTATCGGAGCAGGCGGAAAAATGGGTTATCGGGTGTCCGCCAACCTGAAGGGTTCGCCCTATGAGGTGAGCCACGTGGAGGTCAGCGAAGCCGGGCGCGAGCGGCTCAAGGAACTCGACATCACCTGTGTCGACGCCGATTCCGCGCTGGCCGATGCCGATGTCGTCATCCTGACCATTCCCGACAATATGATCGAAAGAGTTACCCATCAGCTCGTGGACAAGTTCAAGCACGGTGCAACCCTCATCGCGCTCGACGCGGCAGCGCCTTTTGCCGGGCACCTGCCGGACCGTGAGGATTTGACGATTTTTGTCGCGCATCCATGCCATCCGCCGATTTTCAATGACGAGACGGACCTCGAAGCCAAGCGCGACTACTTTGGCGGCGTCAAGGCCAAGCAGGCCATCGTCTGCGCGTTGTTGCGCGGCGATGAGAATAACTATGCCGTAGCGGAAGACGTCGCCAAACGCATGTACGCCCCCGTCATGCGCTCGCATCGCGCAACCGTCGAGCAAATGGCGATCCTCGAGCCGGCGCTCTCCGAGACGGTGTGCGCAACGTGCTTGACGGTGATTCGGGAAGCGACCGACGAAGCGGTGCGCAGGGGCGTGCCCGAGGACGCTGCGCGCGATTTCATTCTCGGACACCTCAATGTCGAACTGGCCATTTTGTTCGATCAGCTTCCTGGCGTGCGTATGTCGGATGCCGCCAACAAGGCAGTCGAGAACGCGAAGAAGAAGATCTTCGCGCCCGACTGGAAGAAGGTGTTCGACCGGGACGAAATCGCCGAAAACATCCGGGCAATCACTTCCTGACGCGCCGTGCCGGCCTGAGAGCGCGCGCGGCGACGGCCCTTTGCCGGCCCCCCCCCCGCGTGCTGGTCCGATGGAGGTTTATCGGCGTTTTTTCAATTGGCGAGCGGCCGATGGCCGCATTGCGCAATGGAGATCCTGGGATGCTCAAGAAAACAGTGGAACAGGGGAGCGGGGGCCGGGTCGTCCTCATGGACTCGATCACCAAAGTGAGCGCCGACGACGAGGGGGCGCTGGTCGTATGCGCGTCACACGGCGGCACCAGTTCGGGCGAGTTCGCTCTCGAGGTCCCGCTCACGCTGGTGATATTCAATGACGCCGGCGGCGGCAAGGATGACGCCGGTATTGCTGCGCTCGCGATGTTGCAAGAGCGTGGCGTTGCCGCTGCGACGGTTGCACACACCAGCGGCCGCATCGGTGATTCCATGGACATGTGGGAGAACGGCGTTCTGTCTCATGTTAACCAGACGGCGCGCCAGCTTGGTCTGTGCGATGGCGACAGGGTGCGCGACAAGCTTACCGAACTCGTCACCTCATAGATCATGACGACGAGCGCGGCCGCTGGACCAGGACGCGAAAGCCCTGCGCCGCTCGAGGGAGTCGATTGCACCGTAGCCCGCTCGGGGATCGCGGCGGTCCGTTTTACTGACACGGACGTACTTACCGCAGCGGGCATGGTCGTGGCAGGATTCGTTAGCGGCGGGGAATGTGCAGCGCGAGCCGTCGGCGTGGGCGGCAAGACGGTCGGCGCCACGGCGGGAGGGCTGCTCGGCTGAGGGAGGGGTGGCGGGTGCCGTCGACGTGCGGCGATTGCCGTTGGCACGCTCGCAGACTACCGAGCGGGCGACATGGGCACACGGCTGCTCGAGGCTGGCCTCCGACGGCGGGCGCCCTCGTTCAGCTGGCGTTCATCGACTGTTCATGCAACCCGTAATATGGTCGCGATCTCCCAACTCGAGTCGTGGAGGGGGAAAATCGAATGAAACGCAGGTCACATACGTTGGTCATGCTGGCGTTGCTGGTCACTGCACAGGTCATCGTCGGCGTTGCCCAGGCAGGTGGTCACCGCGGTTGGCACGGGCAGGGTTACTCGGGAGGTCACAAGTCGTGGTATCGCGCCCACGGCGGAAAGCACTACGCCCCGAGACACGGCCGTTACAAGCACCATCGCTACGGGTACTACGCACAGCCGTATCATGGCTACAAGTATCTCGGTGGCGGACGCCGGTATGGCCATTACGGCGGTCACAAGGGTGGCCATAGGTACGATTATTTGCTCGGTGGATTGCTTATCGGGGCGGCTGCGACATACCTCTTGACCCAGCCGCGTCACGTAGAACCACGAAACGTCGTCTACCCGTCGGCACCGGCTGTGGCGGTCAACCCAACATTAGGATCGGTTCTGGAGTACAACCCAACGGGCCAGGCCACGGCCTGGCAAGACCCCGATACGGGGACGACCTTCACCACGGCGCCGGTGAGAACTCACATGACGTCGTCCGGTCCATGCCGGGAGTACCATATGTCGGTTACGATCGGCGGTCAGGTGCAGCAAGCCTACGGGACTGCCTGTCGCCAGAACGATGGGTCCTGGCAGCTCCAGCGTTGACGTCAGCGCGGCGAATCTGCTTGGCAACGTCACGGGCGTCGATGACAGCGGGGGTGAAACGAGCGGCGGCGCGGATGGTGATGCATCGGCGATCCCTACCCGCTGCGCTGCGTGCCGGACCGCTGATGGCTGGCTGCGCCCGGACGGGACCCGAGGAACAGCCCGGCACGGGTGCGGGCGCGGTCACGGGCGCAGCACTCGGACATGAGCTTGGCAAGGGACTGTGATTCAGCGCGGACTTTCCGGGGATTTCGCTTATCCTGAGAGCATGACAACCGCCGGACCCCGAGCGACTGCAGACAGCGAAACATTGCACTGCAGCATCTCTCAGCGCGGCATCATCTCGTTCGTTCTACAAGCAAGAGCCCGATTGTCAACCTTCCGGCACGCCGGCTTTCCGCAGCCCGTCGATGTGGTGTTCTCGGAGAGATTCGGCCATGTACCCGGAGATCGCATCCTCAACGACCAAATCGGGCTTGGCGTTTAGAAGTTTCTGAACCTCCGCGCTAGCCTCGTTCGATCTGCCGGCCTGAGCATAGCTAGCCGCCAGCCACGTGTGAACACCGACATCCTCAATGGTAAGCGCACCGAGAGCTTTGATCGCGCTTTCATACTCCCGCGCGGCGTACTGCGCTATGCCAAGATTCCACGAATACCATTCCGGAAAATATGGGTTGAGACGCATCGCCCTTCTGGTGAGTGAAACTCCCCGCGCAGCATCCCCGGTCATCGATACAGTAAAGCCGAACTCCGCCAAAATGTCCGCGGCATTTGGATTCAGCGCCAGGGCTTTTTCGTATCGAGCAACCGACTGGTCGATCTCACCTTGCCAGTAATGCACCGCCCCCAAGGCCCAATGCGGCCATGGGTCGGTCGGGTCTACGGCGATGGCCTTCTGGGCCAACGCCCGGGCTGTCCGTAACGAGGACTCGGCTGCCTCATCGAACCCCATGTACAAATCCACCATGTAGGTCCAGGCCAATTGGCCGAAAGCCCGCGCGTAGTCCGGATCGAGCTCGGTCGCCCCGTTGAACAGGCGCCTGGCTTCGAGATCGTTTTCCTTGGTCAGCCGATCGATATGCGCAATGCCCCGTAGAAAGTAGTCATAAGCCTGCAGGCTCTCGGTGGGTTTCTGCGAGACTCTCTCCAACTCCGCTCTTTGCAGCTTTCCGCGACCGCCGCCAATTGCGCCTATTGCGCCTACGATCCGCTCAGTGATCTCGTCCTGTATTGCGAAGACATCTGTCACCTCGCGGTCGAACTGCTCCGCCCACACGTGTCCGCCGGCTGCGGTGTCGATTAGCTGTGCATTGACACGAATCTGGTCGCCACCGCGCCGCAAGCTGCCCTCGAGAACGTAGCGTACACCCAACTCACGCCCCACCTGTTTGACATCGACATTCTTAGCTTTGTAGGTGATGCTGGAATTTCGTGCGACCACGAAGAGACCACCAAATCTCGATAGACCGGTAATGAGATCTTCCGCCATGCCATCTACGAAGTACTCTTGCTCCGGATCGCCGCTCATGTTGGTGAACGGCAGCACGGCGATGGAGGGCTTGTCGGGTAGCGTGTAGGCAATGCTTTCGCCGGGCTCCGGCTCGACACCGCGCTCCCAGGGCTTGAGCGTGCCAAGAACGCTACCAACGACCACCAGCACCGCTGCCGCGATGCCCGCCAACACCAACGCCCGGCGCGACCGATGTGCGCGTTTCTGGATATGGGGGTCAAAATGCACCCGGTACGCCTTTACGGGGTCGGCGATGCTCTTGACCGTCTGCCTGCCCAGATCTTCGTATGTCAGGCTCAGCTTCGTGCCGACCGCGCTCCGGACCGACTCCGAGACACAAATACCCCCTGGCTGGGCTAGACTCTCCAGTCGCGCCGCTACGTTGACACCAACTCCGTAGATGCCGTCGCGATCGACGATCACCTCGCCGAGATTAACGCCGATGCGAAACTCCACCTTGCGCTCATCGGTGACGGAGTGGTTCTTCTCTTGCAGGGTCTTTTGCGCGAACACCGCGCAGGTGAGCGCTTCGGTAGCCGTCGGAAATTCAGCCAGCACGGCGTCGCCCGCGCAGTGGACGACAGAGCCGTTGTGAGACCGGATGGATTCGGAGAGCAGATCGAGGTAGGAGATCAGCTGGCGGTGGGTGCCCTCCTCGTCCTCACCGCGGTCAGGCGGCTATACCCCGCCACGTCCGCAGACAAGATAGCGGCGAGCTTGTGGGGGAGCTTAGCGTCTTCAGCAGCCATTGGGTAACCCACAGTGGCTCAGACAGGGGCAATAGTAGTACGAGTTGCGGTCGGTTGGCAGCCTCCGATGGGGTCGATGTCCGGCGACATTAGGCATTTCTCATATATTCGCTAGTCCCAATAGCGGGCGCCTCCGCCGGCACTCCTCGAGTCGAAAAAGCGAAATCTTGCCGCGCAGCAAATGCGGCAGTGCGTCGTTGCACTGCTTCTGTTACTGAAGCTGAGCGTCTGTTTCTGTTGTCGCCCCCGCGCAGCCCCTTGACGCGTGGTCGTCAAATCTCCGCTGTTCGGCGTGCTCTCAACGAGACATTTCCGCCAAACCTGCTCGGTGTACGATGGTGCCGCGTTTGTTTTCCCTTCCGAAGTCGCCGACGGCAGAGTCGAGACCCGTCTGGAATCGCCGGTCGACCCTGGTTCGAGTAGCGCCTGCTGTCAAACAGCTTCTGCTCGTGCCCTAGTTCGCAAGACTCCCAGGGACAGTCTTCACTTCAGGCGCGTGCACGCTTGATGATCACCAGGGCTTCATCCAGGGGCTTCTCGTAGCAGAACGGCTCGACCCCTAGAAACACCGCCATGTGGAGTCGTTCGGTGCTAACGAACGCCCCCGCCGTGCCTTTGTAGTTGGGTCCGTCCGAGATCGCAATGTCGAGATCGAACAAGATTCCGTTGGCATCACCGAAGCGATGTGGCCCCATATTTCCCGTCTCGACCGCCACAGTGCTCTCCGAGAACAATGTGACCAACGATCACGCCGTCGGCTCTTCGCGCTCGTTCGCAAACATATCGGCCCGAAATACCACGAGCGCCTGCTCACCGGATGCTGCTAAGAACAGCGGTT
>JBFEOO010000066.1:0-20828 GCA_041550555.1 Arenicellales bacterium | reverse complement strand
GAACCCCGGACACATCGCCTTCGCTCAACGTCGTCGTGTACACACCCTCGGCAGCCAGATCGGCAATCTTGAGATCGAGGAATTCATAGCCGACCAGCACGCCACCATTGACGGCGTTGTCAAAGCCGGAACGGTCGTTGGTCACGACGCCGCCCGTCACGCCGAGATAGAGTCCGTCGGCCGCGAACGTCGGCCACGACAGCAGCCCTGCCGAGAGAGCCAACAGCACGGTCATCGATCGCTTGATCATGAAAGGGGTCCCGAGGTGCATACCGAGCGCTGAACATAGACGAGCGCTGAACATAGACGATGCACACAGTGGGTCAAAACGCACTCGGCGCCGCTGGCGGACGGCGGCCGACGGACGGCGCGGCAGCGCGCCGATGCGAATTGTGCGCGTCGCCGGGCCGCCTGGCGTTCAGTCGCCGTCGGGCGGCTCGGCGGCGGTCGCGCGGCTGCCGCCGCCGCCCGCCTGCGCCCCCTGCAACCGCTCCAGAAACTCCTTTGTCGGGCGGCCGGTAGGCGGCATGCCGCGGGCGGCTTCGTATTCTCGAATGGCCTGTCGCGTGCGCGGGCCAACGGCCCCGTCAATCGCCCCGACGTCGTAGCCGAGGGCGGAGAGGTGCCGCTGCACTTCACGCACCACCGTGTAGTCGTAGCGGTATGTCGGCTCGGGCGGGGGCTCGACGACCGCCGGGGGCTGGGGCTGCCAGGCGCCGGCGAGGCGCGCGGCTTCGTCGATCTGCTCGGCGCTCACGGCGCCGGCGAGGCGCTCGCGCAACAGCCCCGCTTCGGCGCTGCCGGCGCGCTCCGCGAGCGTGTACCACACCAGTGCCTGGACATAATCCCACGGCACGCTGCGTCCTTGCACGTACAGGCCGCCGAGCTGCAGCTGCGCGTCGCGCTGCCCCTGCTCGGCCGCAACGCGGTACCACCATGCCGCCTGGTCGTCGCTCTGGGGCACGCCCTGACCTTTGTGGTACATCGCCCCGAGATTGAACTGGGCATTGGCGTCACCCGCCACCGCCAGCGGTTTCCACAGCTGGTGCGCTGTCTCGAAATCCGCCGCCGCGTAAGCTGCCCAGCCCTCGGCAAAATCGGCCGCGGCCGGTGCGGCGAGCGCCAGCAGCAACACACCGGACAGCATGCGCCCCTGCCATACCCGGCGCTGGGCGGGGCGGCGGCTCGAATCTGATGGCAATCGGCGTCCCATGGTTCGCGTCGCGAATGCTACCCGGGAAGTGCGGCGTCGAGAAGAGCGCGGCGCCGGCGCCGCTGACCGCCCCGTCGACGGCCATTGCACGCCATCAAACATGTGTTTAAAATGAATGTTTGAATCTGCTGCCGATTCCTGCCTCATGGCCCTCAACGAAGCGCAGTCCGCCGAACTCAACGCCCGCGACCGCTTGCTCGAGGCCGCCGCTGCGTGTTTCGCCGAACGCGGTTTTCGCGACACCTCGGTGCGTGACATCACGGCGGCGGCAGGCTGCAACGTGGCGGCCGTTAACTATCACTTCGGCGGCAAGGACAGTCTCTACGCCGCCGTCTTCGACGAGCGCCTGGCCGAGCTGCGTGCGCGCCGCGTCGAGGCGCTCGACTCGCTCATGCAGCGTCACACGCCGTCGCTCGAAGAGGTGCTGCGCGGCTTCGCCGATGCGTTTTTGCAACCGCTCACCGAGGGGCGGCGCGGCCAGGTCACCGTCAAGCTCATCATGCGCGACATGGTCGAAGGCCAGCTGCCGCGCACCGTTATTCTCGACGGCATGATCCGACCCACCCGGCGCGCGCTGCTGACGGCGCTGACCGCGGCGTGCCCCACGCTGCACCCCGCCGCCGCGCTGCACTGCGTGCACTCGCTCGTCGCCCAGCTGCTGCACATCATGCGGGTGCAGGAGATATTCAGCGACGCTGACGCGAGCAGCGACGAGCGGCTCGACGTCGGCGACGCGGTCGAGCACATCGTGCGCTTCACGGCCGCCGGCGTGCGCGCGTACGCCGAGGACAAACCGTGAGCATCGTTCATCGTCTTGCGCTGGGATTCGGCGCCGCCGCGTGGCTGACGGGTTGCGCCAGCGTCGCCGAGCGCGACAGCGGTGCGCCGGCGGTTCAGATTCCCGATTCGTGGAGCGCCGAGCAGGCGCCATCGGCACCGGTCGAGCCGTGGCTGGACGACTTCGATGACACCGCCCTCGCGGCGCTGGCGCGCGAGGCGGTCGGCGCCAATTTCGAGCTGGCCGCCAACACCGCCCGCTTCGACGCGGCGATGGCGCGGGCGGTCATCGCCGGCGCCGACCGGCTGCCGGTCATCGCAGCCGCTATCGACGCCACACGCAGCAAGCGCGCCCTCGACGCGGGCCGCGACGGCCTGGCGCGGCGCCGCACCACCTTTACCGCCGAGCTCGACATCAGCTGGGAGGCGGACGTGTGGGGGCGGCTTGGCAATCTCGCGCGCGCCGCGGCGATCGACGTCGACGTGAGTCAAAGCGACTACAGCGCGGCACGCTTGTCGCTGGCGGCGAACGTGGCGCGTGTATGGTTCGACGCGGCGGAGAACACGCTGCAGCTGCGACTGGCCGAGCGCACCGTCGCGAGCTTCCAGAGCACGCTCGACGTCATCGAGGACCGCTTTCGGCTCGGACTGAACAGCGCGCTCGACGTCCGCCTGGCGCGGGCCAACGTCGCTGTCGCGGTGAGCCAGCGCGAGGCGGAGCAGGCCAATCTGGATGCTGCGCGCCGGCGGCTCGAAGTGCTGCTCGGCCGTTATCCGGCGGGCGTGCTCGAGACGCGCGCCGACCTGCCGGTGATCAACCGCACGGTGCCGGCAGGGCTGCCCTCGGAGCTGCTGACGCGGCGACCCGATCTCCTCGCCGCCGAGCGCCGCTTGGCCGCGGCCGATGAGCGAGCCAGCGCCGCCGCCAAGAATCGCCTGCCGCAGCTGGTGTTGACCGGCGCCGGCGGAGCCGGCTCGAGCGATGTCACCGACCTCCTCGACACCGGTGCCTTGCTGTGGCGACTGGCGGCCGGGGTCACGGTGCCGGTCTTCGAAGGCGGGCGTCTGCGGGCGCAATCCGAGCTCGCCGACGCCGACAGTCGCGAGGCGCTGGCGCTGTACGCACAGGCACTGCTGCGGGCGTTGAGCGAAGTGGAGACGGCGCTCAGCGCCGAGCGCTATCTCGCCGGCCAGGAACAAGCCCTTGCCGAGGCCGCGCAGGAGTCGGTGCTGGCCGAGGAGCTCGCCCTCGAGCAGTATCGTGCGGGGCTCGTCGAGATCATCACGCTGCTCGAGTCGCAGCGGCGCTCCTTCGATGCGCAGCAGGCGCTGATCAGGACCCGCAATCGACGTCTGCAGAATCGCGTCGATCTCTATCTGGCACTCGGCGGGGACTTCGACGCCGCCGGCGGTGTGGCCGCCGCGGCGACGGCCATCGGCCAGACCGCGCGGGCCGGCGCCGACGCAGGGCAGGGGCTATGAGAAAGCTGCTGCGCGTCCTGCTGCCGGTGATGGTGCTCGGCGTCAGCGTGCTCATCGCCTACGTGACCATCGTGAGCGCGCCCAAGGCCGAGCGGCGCACGCCGCCGCCGAACGTGCCGAGCGTCGACGTCGTCCGGGTGCAGTTGAGCGACTACCCGGTGCTGCTCACCACGCGCGGCACGGTGCATCCGCGCACCGAGAGCAATCTCATCGCCGAGGTCGCCGGACGCGTCGTCGAGGTGTCGCCTCAATTCCGCGAAGGCGGCTTCTTCGAAAAGGGCGACGTGCTGCTGCGCATCGATGCGCGCGACTACGAGACCGCTATCACGATCGCCGAGTCGAACCTCGCGCAGACGCGGCTGGCCCGCGCCGAGGAGCAAGCGCGGGCGGCGCAGGCCGAGGTCGACTGGAAGCGGCTCGGCGGCGGGGGCGCACCGACGGAACTGGTGCTGCGCCGCCCGCAGCTCGCCAGCGCCGAGGCTCAGGTGGCGGCAGCGGAAGCCGAGCTCGCCCGCGCCCGGCTAAACCTCGAGCGCACCTTCATCACGGCACCGTACGCCGGTCGGCTGCTCGAGCAGAACGTCGACATCGCTCAGTACGTCTCGCCCAGCACGACGCTGGCACGCGTATATGCGGTGGACTACGTGGAGATCCGCCTGCCGCTGACCAACGCCCAGCTCGAGCACATCGAGCTGCCGGAGCAGTACCGCGGCGACGACGGCGAACGCGCACGGGTGCTGCCGGCGGTGACGCTGAAAGCCCAGATCGGCCAGCGGGTCTATCAGTGGCGCGGCGTCATCGTACGCGCCGAGGGGGCGATCGACACGAACAGCCGCCAGACGTTCGTCGTGGCGCAGGTAGACGACCCCTACGGGAAACGGGTGAGCGGCAACCCGCCGCTCAAGGTGGGTCAGTTCGTCGAAGCCGAGATCGAGGGCACGCTGCTCCGCGACGTGTTCGTGCTGCCGCGCGAGGCGTTGCGGCTCGGCGGCGTCGTCGACGTGGTCGATGAGTCGAGCCGTATCGCCCGGCGCAACGTCGAGATCGTCTGGCGCGATGCCTCGCACGTCGTCGTCGGTGCCGGTCTCACAGAGGGCGCACTGGTGTCGGTCACCCCGCTGACCTTTACCGGCCCCACCGAGGTGCGCGCCAGGGTGATCGACGCGGGCGGCGACAAGACGACCGCCAGCGAGCCGTCCACACCGGCTCGCGGCGCGACGGACGAGCGATCGTGAGCGCGCGCCGTCGCAACTTGACACCGAGACGGCTCGGACCGTGATCGCCTGGTTTGCCCGCAACGGCGTCGCTGCCAATCTGCTGATGGTGCTGATTATCGTGCTCGGCGCCGAAGCCGTGCTCGAGCGCATTCCGCTCGAGGTGTTCCCGGATTTCGAGCTCGACATCATCAAAATCACCACCCCCTACCGCGGGGCGACACCAGCGGAGGTGGAGGAAGGGGTGGTCATCAAGATCGAGGAGGCGATCCACGAGCTCGAGGGCATCAAGGAGCTGCGCTCGCTTGCCAACGAGGGCTCGGGAGTGGTCGACGTCGAGGTCGAGAAGGGCTACGACGTGCGCGACCTGCTCGACGACGTCAAGAACAAAGTCGACGCCATCGACACGTTCTCTGATGACGTCGAACGGCCGATCTACTCGATCGCGCAGCGCCGACGCGAGGTCATCAGCGTGGTGGTGACCGGCGATCTGCCCGAACGCGACCTGCGCCAGCTCGGCGAGCGGGTGCGCGATGATCTCTTCGCGCTGCCCGACGTCACCCAGGTCGAGCTGACCGGCGTGCGTCCCTATGAGTTGTCCATCGAGATCTCTGAGTCCACGCTGCAGCAGTACGGACTCACGCTGGAGTCGGTGGCCAACGCCGTCAACCGCGCCTCGCTGGACCTGCCGGCCGGCTCCATCCGCACGCCCGGCGGCGAAGTGCTGCTTCGCACCAAGGGCCAGGCGTATGTGGGCGCCGACTTCGCGGAGATCGTCGTGCTGTCGCGGCCCGACGGCACGCGCCTGACGCTCGGCGACATCGGCGACATCGTCGACGGCTTCGAGGAAAACCCCGTCGTCACACGCTTCAACAACCAGCCGGCGGTCGTCGTCGACGTGTACCGGGTCGGGGATCAGAGCGCCATCGAGGTCTCCAACGCCGTCAAGGCGTACATCGAGGAGGCCCGGCCGCAGATGCCGCCAGGGGTCGAGCTCACCTACTGGCGCGACCGCGCGCGCATCGTCAAGAAGCGGTTGAACACGCTGCTCAACAGCGCCGTGCAGGGCGGCATCCTGATCGTGCTGCTGCTGACGCTGTTTCTGCGGTTCTCGGTGGCCCTGTGGGTGTGCGTCGGCATTCCCGTGAGCTTCATGGGCGCCTTCGCGCTGATGCCGTATCTCGGCGTGACCATCAACATCATCAGCCTGTTCGCTTTCATCCTCGTGCTCGGCATCGTCGTCGACGACGCCATCGTCACCGGCGAAAACATCTACAAGCACCTGAACACGACCCGCGATTCCACCCAGGCGGCCATCGCTGGCACCCACGAGGTAGCGGTTCCGGTGACCTTCGGCGTGCTGACCACGGTGGCGGCGTTTCTTCCGCTCTCCATGATCAGCGGCACGCGCGGACAGCTGTTCGCCCAGATCCCCATCATCGTCATCCCCGTGCTCCTCTTCTCACTGGTGGAGTCCAAGCTGATCCTGCCCGCTCATCTCAAGCACCTGCGCCTCTACGGCGACGACGACCGCGCTCACAACGTCTTTGCGCGGCTGCAGCGTCGCGTCGCCGGCGCTCTGGAGACGGCGATCCTGCGCTACTATCGGCCGCTGCTGGCGGTCGCCGTGCGACAGCGCTACTTGACCTGGTCGCTGTTCGTCGGGGTGGCCGTGATCGTGCTGTCGCTGGTAGCCGGCGGCCGCATCTCGTTCGTGTTCTTTCCGCGGGTACAGAGCGAGGTCGCCCGCGGCTTCCTCACCATGGCCCCGGGCACGCCGTACGAGGTGACCACCCGTGAAATCGAACGCATGAGCACCGCCGCCCAGGCGCTGCGCGCCGAATACCTCGATCCCGCCACCGGACGCAGCGTCATCGAGAACGTGCTCGCCACTACCGGCGCCCTCGGTCAGTCGAACTACGGTAACGTCCTCTTCGAGATCGTGGCGCCGGAAGAACGCGGCAACGAGGTCACGAGCTCGGAGCTCGTGCGCGAGTGGCGCAAGCGCATCGGCACCATCGTCGGCGCTGAGGAGCTTACCTTCCGCGCCGAGCTGGGCCGCGGCGGCAACCCCATCGACGTTCAGCTGAGCGGCGTGGATGCCGAGACGCTGGTCGCAGTGGCCGAGCAGATCAAAGCGCGGCTGCGCGAGTATTCCGGCGTCTTCGACATCAGCGACACCTCCGATCAGGGCAAGGAGGAGATCCGGCTGTCCATCAAGCCGGAAGCCGAGCTGCTGGGCCTGAGCGCGTCGCAGCTCGCGCGTCAGGTGCGTCAGGCGTTTTTCGGCGCCGAGGCGCAGCGCATACAGCGCGGCCGCGAGGACGTGCGCGTGATGGTGCGCTACCCGCGTGCCGAGCGCCGCTCGCTGGCGACGCTCGAGACCATGCGCATCCGCACACCGGCTGGCGTCGAGGTGCCGTTCTCCGAAGTGGCCGCCGTCGACGTCGGCCAGAGCTACGCCTCGATCAAGCGCATCGATCGCAACCGCACCGTCAACGTGATTGCCGACTTCAACAAGGAGAGCGCAGACATCGAAGCGATCAAAGCCGATCTGCGCGCTTTTCTCGACCGTCTCCGCGCGGGCCAGCCCGGTCTGCGCTACAGCCTCGAGGGCGAGGCGCGCGAGCAGCAGGAGTCGTTCGGCAGCCTCGGGCTGGGACTGGTGTTCGTGCTGTTCGTCATCTATGCGTTGCTCGCCATTCCGTTCAAGTCCTACGTCCAGCCTTTCATCGTCATGACGGTGATTCCCTTCGGCGTGGTCGGTGCGGTGCTCGGCCACCTGCTGCTCGGCATGACGCTCAGCGTAATCAGCCTGATGGGCATGCTGGCGCTGATCGGCGTCGTGGTCAACGACAGCCTGGTGCTGGTCGACTACGTCAATCGCAAGCGTCGCGAGGGGATGAAGCTCACGCCCGCCATCACCACCGCCGGCGTGGTGCGCTTCCGGCCCGTGCTGTTGACGTCGCTGACGACCTTTGCCGGGCTGACACCGCTGATTCTCGAGAAGACCACGCAGGCGCAGTTCCTCATCCCCATGGCGGTGTCGCTGGGCTTCGGGGTGCTGTTCGCGACCTTCGTCACCCTGTTCCTGATCCCCGTCAACTACCGCATTCTCGAGGACCTGCGCGCGCTCGCCGCTCGCACCCGGCTCAAGGCGCTGATGCGCCGCGTGGACGAGAGCGGCACCGGCCCCGCGTGACGCGCCGGGCCGTCAGCGGCGGTTGCGCACAAAGGCGAGCGCGCCGGGCGTTTGCGCCCACGTCTCGCGCATCTCCTCGCGGTAGTACCACGCCTGGTCATCGCCGCCGAGGGTGATGCCCATCGCCGAGAGCTCGGGGCGCCGGGGGTTCTTGCGGGTCAGGTAGGGCACCACTTTCGGCAGCGCCGCGCGGGCCTGCCGGAGCGCGTCGCGGGCGGCGCTGTCGTCGCCGGCGCGGTACAGCGCGAGCACACGGCCGTAAGCCGTCTGCGGCAGCATGTCGTCCGGATAGCGCCGACACAGCGCCAGCGCGGCCTCATCGTCCCCCTCCCGAAGCAGATGGTTGACGAGCAGCGCGCGGTAGCCGTGGTTGTCCGCGGGATTGAGCGCGAGCAGCCGCGTCATCAGCCGCGCCGCCCCGTCGTCGTCATGGAGGTCGAGTGCGAGATTGATCGAGCGAGCGAGCAGCCGCAACGCCGGCCGGTTCTCGAGCGACAGCCAGCTCAGCACGCAGTCTCCGCCTGCGGCCAGCGACGCATCCAGAATCGCCGCGGCGCGGGCAAGCAGCGGACGCATCACGAACACGCGCACGGCCAGCGACTCGAGATTCTCGTAGCCGTCGGCCAGCGCGGCAACGTCGTCGAGGATGTCGAAGCTGTCGGCGGCCTGCGGATGCGCCTCGAGAAACCCGAGCCAGGTGTCGGGCTCGGCAGCCAATCCCGCGTCGTCCGCGAACGGCGCCATGGCGGTGGAGAACGGCTTCGCGATCGCCGCCAGACGATGCCATTGCGCCTCGACGCGGCTCGTGGCAGAGGGTGCCACGAGCTCGTAGCTCTCGGGCGTGGCCGCGTGCCCGGGGCCCTGGGCGACCGCTTCCCCTTCGCCGAACGGCTCGAGCTCGTCCCGGCTGCGCACCGGGTCCGGCGCCGGTGACGGAGCCTCTTCGCCGAGATCGATCGCCATCAGGCCGTAGGGCGTTACGGCACGACGGCCGACGCCTTCGAGCCATGCCACCAGCCGTCGCAGCGCGGGATCGAGACCCGGACCCAAGGCCTCGGCCATGGCCGCGAAAGGGTCCTCGGCGGCGCGGTCGAGCAGGGCAGCGAATCCCTCGGGCCGCTCCTCGGCGCGACGCAGGCGGCGGCGCCATATCTTTGCGCGTTCGCGCGCCTGCGCTTCGCGGCCCTCGCTGGTCAGCAGGCTGAGCTCGAGCACGGCGAGCGCCGGATGATCGGGCGTCGCGCGCTGTGCCTCGCGAAACGCGTCCCAGCAACCGTCATGGTCGCCCGCGTCATGGCGTATGGTGGCCAGCCGCTGCCACGCCTCGGAACGCAGCACCGCGCTCCGATGGCCGGCGACGCGCTCGAGCAGCGCGAGCTTCTTGCGGTTCGTGCTGTAGACGTCGTCGCAGGCGTCGCAGTACAGATCGATCATGCCCTCGTGCCGGTCGTCGAGTCGGTCGAGCTGTGTGGCGAACAATCGGTCGAGCAGCTTGACCGCCTGCCGGGATCGACCTCGCTCCATGAGCGTATGCGCATAGCCGGCCACCGCGTTGGCCGGTATCTGCTTGGCCTGCATCCCCGCGTCGATCTCGTCGGCATCGAGCTGCTCGAGGATGAGGGGCCACAGCGCGTCGGTCGGAATCATCAGCGGGTGCTGGGCCACGGCCATGCAGCACTGCTTGAACTTGCGGCCGGAGCCGCATGGGCATGCCTCGTTGCGCGACGGCTTGGACAGCGGTCGAGGGCGAAAGCCGTTGCCGGGAAGCGGCGTCGCATTCCAGATCGACACGCCCATCCAAAAAGCCAGAATCGGTCGCTCGGCGGGGTCGAAGTCGGCGAACACGTTCGGCATCAGCGACGGTAGAGAGTGCTGGGCCCATTCGAGCAGCGCGGCCGGTTGCTCGTGCTTGAGGATGATCCTCACCGCAACGGTCAGGGCGATGTCGATGCCGTCGTTGTCGGCGCCGGTCTCAGGATCTTGCGGAGTCAGTGTCATGCGCAGAGCAGTCCCGGGTCGGCCGGCGGCGTTGTCCGCAGCGCAGGCAGTGGGCGACCATCGGCGTGTGGTACGACACCCTAGTGTACCCGAGTTCGCGCGATGTGAAGATGGGCGACGACCGGCGACGAGTCACGCGCATCGCCGGCGGCCGCCGCTGCGTGCGAGCCGCTGCACGACGCGTCGCGCGCCCTCGAACGCGAGGCTTTGCCACGACGACGTTGATGCAGATCACTCACGCCGGCACGGGTTCGCGGGATGATGCGCTAAATTGCTTTCACGCCCGGGCAAAGCATATGCTCGCTGCGGCGGCCGGCGTGTGCAAGCGGTCCTGATGCGCAAGGAGCCCTGAGCGATGCAGATACGCGATGTCATGACACCGGCGCCCGCAACCATCGCCCCGGAGACGCTCTTTCGGGAGGCGTTCGCCGTGATGCGCGAACGACAGATCCGACGCCTGCCGGTGGTGTCCGCCGGCGGCACGCTCGAAGGCATCGTCACCGAGCGGGACCTGCACCGGGCCGCGGCGCGCTACCGCGAGGCCCCCGTCGAGCTGCACGAGATCATGTCGAGAGAAGTGCTGACCACCACCCCCGATGCCCATATCCAGGAGGCCGCGCGCACCATGATGGATCGCCACATCGGGGCGCTGCCGGTGCTGGGCCCCGACGGCGCCTTGGTCGGCATCGTCACGGAAACCGACATCTTCAAAGCCTTCGTCAAGATCATGGACGAGACCGACCTGGCGTCGTCACGCTGAGCCGGCGTTCCACCCCACGCCTCGAACCGTTTCTTGCGATGTCGGCCGGGCGCTTCGACGTGCCCGCGGCGGCGGGCAGCGCACGTCCACCGTGCCGTGGGACGGGTAGCTCAATCGTTCCGCGGTGCCGCGCCGTGTGACTCGAGAAAGCCAGACACGCGTTCGGCCATGTAGTCGAAGAAGGGGTTGTAGCGCAGACGCAGAAAATAGCTGTCGGCGATCTCGAGCAGGTTGCGCTCGCCGCGAACGGCAATGTTGCCGAGAGAGATGCGCCGCTCGCCCGGGGCCGACGGCGTCGCGTCGCCGTACCAGGGATCGTCGGGCGCGAAGGGCAGCGCCACATGTGACAGCGAGAACACGCCCGTCGGCCAGGTGAGCGGCAGCGGCGTTTCCTCGAGCGCCATCGTCTGCGCCGCTCGCCCGCGCGTCACGATGCGGTCGGTGTAGGGATTGGCGTTGGTGACGAGCGTGAGCCCGAAGGGCAGGGTGGCGTCATCGAGCAGTCGGCTGGTCAGCGTCTCCGGATCCCGGCGCAGCAGCGGCTCGGCCTGCGTGTTGCGATTGACGTCGAACAGCACGAGCTCGTGCCCTTCGGGAGCGAGCTTCGACAGTAACGCATCGATGAGCGCCGCGGGCGGGATCGTCGCGTCGACAACCGACTGGAAAGCGATCACCCGGGGAAATCCGCTCACCCCGCCGGTCGCGGCCAGCGCTTCGATGCGCGCTGCGGTGTGCAGCGTCAGGCGGTAGATCTGATCGCCGGCGTTGACCGTGAACGAGTTGTACTTGTAGGGATCGAATTCGGGCCGGATGTCGGTCCAGGCGAGCTTCTCGAGGCCGGCCAGGTGCGCAAGCCGCGCCTGCCAGACGGCGAGCGCCGCCAGCGGCGACACGCCGATGGCGGGCGAGATCAGCACGAGCGCATCGACGGCGGGGAGCGTCTCGCCCGCAAGGCGCGCCGACGCATACTCGACGGCGAGCGCCCCGCCGTTGGAGTAGCCGACGATGTACAAGGGCGCATCCGGCCCGATCCGCTCGCGCACGCGGCGGGCGGCGATGCGCACCGCGGCCGCAAAATCGTGCCATGTCACCTCGAGCAGTCCCGACGGCGCCGTGCCGTGCCCGGGCAGGCGTAACCCCACCACCCACATGCCCTGCGCGTTCAGCTGCTCCCCCAGCGCCCGCAGGCTGTACGGCGAATCCGACAGTCCGTGCAACAGCAGGGCGCCGGCCACGGGATGGTCCGCTTCGAGCTCGAAGGTTCGATTCCAGTCCTGGGGTTGGGCGGTCGGATCGGTGGCGCTGCCCGCATGGTAGCGGTTCAGCATGCGTCGCTCGGCGTCCTCGATTCGCGCATAGACCCGTTCGGCGAGCTGCGCGAAGAGCCGCTCCTCGAGCCGCAGATAGTCGTCGAGTGTGGTGATGCTCGCCGCGTCGGCAGCGCGGAACTCGGCGTCGAGCCGGGCCTCGTGCCACACGCGCAGATCCGGCCGCGACTCGAGCATGTACACGTAGACGCCCACCAGCACGACGCCGGTCACCAACAGACCGTAGCCGACGGCGAGCAGAAGATGTTTGAGCAGGCGCCGAATGACGATGACTCCGCGTCGCGTTCGCCCGAGTCTATCGGAATCGCGCGATGACCGCGGGCCGAGCCCGCGGCGCCCTGCGTCGCGGCGAGAAACGACGGCTCACGACCGCTGCCGGATCGATGGGGTCAGATCCCGATCTCCCCAGCGAGCCTGGATCCGACCGCGACGCCTCCGCGATGCGCTTGCAACGCGGCTGTGCGCTACCGGCTACCACGAACGCGCACCGGGCTCCCGGGCAATGCAGGTCACGGCCCACGACAGGCTGGCCAGGTCGTGGGCCGGCAGCAGCACGTCGACGTGCGCGCGCGCCTGCTCGGGCAGATCCTGCGCCGAGATGCCCTCGCGACCCAGGGCGGGGCTGAGCCAGACGATCCGCCGCACGCGACGCCGCAAGCGCGCCAGCGCGTCACCAAGATCGTCGGCATCATCGGAGTCGAAACCGTCGCTCAGCATGACCACCACGGTACGGGAAGGGGAAAGCCGCTCGGCGTGATCGCAAAGCACGCTCGACAGCGATCGCGCGATACGTGTCCCGCCCAGCCAAAGCCGATTCATGCCGTCGAGCCGGCGTTTTACCTCGTCCGCGTCCCGCTCGCGGTACAGCTCCGTGATGCGGTGCAGCTCGATGTGGAAGACGAAGGCTTCGGCGTCGCGGGCGGCCCGCAACAGCCCCCGGCAGAAACGGGTCAAGAGCGGCGTGTACTGGGCCATGGAATGCGAGATGTCCTGGATGAGCACCAGCCGCGGCGTCTGCGGCCTGCGCGTCAGATAGCGGGGGTGAACGGGCAAACCCGCATGGCGCAGGCTGCCGCGCAACGTCTTGCGCAGGTGAATGCGCCGTCCGCGCACCTCGATGCGTCGCCGCCGGCTGGCGCGATGGCGCAGCGAGCGCGCCAGACGCTCGGCCAGGCGCTCGATCTCGCGGCGGGCGCGGGCGTCGGTCAGGAAGCGGTAGTCGATGCGGCTCAGCGTCGCCTGACGCCCGGCTCCGGCCCCGGTGCTGCGCAAATCCTCTCCGAGCTCCGCCGTGCCCGCGAGCCCGGTGCCGACGCTGCGCGCCTGGCGGCGCAGCCGCGGGTCCAGGCGCGCAGCGGCGGACAAGGGCTGTTCCTGCTGCGCCGCGGGCAGCCAGTAACGATCGAACAGCTCCGGGAAGCGCACCCACTCGGCGTGGTCGCGGCACAGCAGGCTGCGCAGACGGCGGCGGATCCGCGCCACGTCCAGCACCGGGTTGGCGCGGATCACCCGCAGGGCATCGAGCGTCTCACCCGCTCCGATGCCGAAGCCGTCTCGGCGGAGCTCGCGCACGAACCGCGCGACGCGCCGGCTCGGCGAATCGCTCATGGCGCGATGGCGCGGCTCAGCAGACGGTCGATCTCGGACTCCTGCAGTCGCTGCTGGTCGTCGCGGGTCTTGATCAGACAGCTCAGCGTCCGATGCAGCGTCGCCGCGGGAGTCGGCAAGCTGGCCGCGCCTTGGCTCATCAGCGCCGCCGCCCAGTCGAGGGTCTCGGCGATGCCCGGTTTCTTGCGCAGGTCCAGCTCCCGCAGACTCTGCACGAAACGCACGACCTGCGACGCCAGCCGGGTATCGATGTCGGGCAGCCGCGCCCGTACGATGTCGAGCTCCTTGTCCAACGACGGATAATCGAGGAAGTAGTACAGGCAGCGCCGGCGTAGCGCATCGCTCAGCTCGCGCATGCCGTTCGACGTCAGAATGACGCGGGGGAGGGCGCGCGCCGAGAGCGTTCCCAGCTCCGGAATGGAGATCTGGAAATCCGACAGCAGCTCCAGCAGGTACGCCTCGAACGCTTCGTCCGCGCGATCGATCTCGTCGATCAGCAGCACCGGCGAGCGCTGCTCGCGAATCGCCAGCAGCAAGGGGCGGGGCAGCAGATAGCGTTCGCTGAAGATGCTGTCCTCGCGGTCCTCGAGCGAGTCTGTCGAGGTCTCCTGCAGCTTGATCGCCAGCAGCTGGCGGGGGTAGTTCCACTCGTAGACCGCGGTGTCGACGTCGAGCCCCTCGTAGCACTGCAGGCGGATCAGGCGGCTGTCCGTCGCCGTCGCCAGCGCTTTGGCGAGCTCCGTCTTGCCGACGCCGGCATCGCCTTCGACCAGCAGCGGGCGCTCGAGCTCGAGCAGCAGCTCGAGCGTGCTCGCCAGATCGTCCTCCGCGACGTAGCCGGCCGCGGCGAGACGGGACTGCATGGACATCGTCGAGTCGTTCATCGGGCGTCGCGCCAGCTTCCTCGATTGCCGTCGATTCTACTCGAAGAAAAAACGGGGTCGGGTCCGTTCAAGCGAAAAAAGCATGATCCCGCACCGGGACGCCAGCCGAGCGCGCAGCGACTGCGCGACAAGCCGCTGCTCGGGATGCAGCTAGTCATCGAGGGGTGTGATCGTCGCCGCGACGGCTCCACGTCTTGGGCGTTGCGCCCCGCGCCACATGCGCGGATCCGGCCAGCGACTCGAGCATGTGCACGTAGACGCTCGCCAGCACGACGACGGTCGCCCTGACCGCCCTTTTTTCACTGCGAGCCCGATCGCGCCGTCGCCTCTGCACGTCAACCGACTTCGGCGCCGCCCTCGATTCTGCGAACCGCCCTGGCTGTTGCGCTCGGCGCGGCGGAATCACTATACTGGATGTCTATCCAGCCATCGGTCAACCGGATTGCCCTGACACCATGTGTGGTCGTTTCGCCCGACACAGCACGCTCGCGGAGTTCGTCAAGCTGATCCCGGGCCTCGCGGGCGGCGCCAAGGCCACCCTCAACCCGCGCTACAACATCGCGCCGTCGCAGTCGCTCTTGCTGGCGCGCAACGGCGAGGACGCCGAGCGCGAGTGGGTGACGCTCTACTGGGGCCTGCTCCCGCACTGGGCCAAAGACACCAAGGCGCGCAAGCCGATCAACGCGCGCGCCGAGAGCGTCGACGCGCGGCCCTATTTCCGGAGCGCATTTCGGCGCGGCCGCTGCCTCATTGCGGCCGACGGCTATTACGAGTGGCAGAAGCTGCCCGGCGGCCGCAAGCAGCCCTGGTACATCACGCTCGCCGCGGGCGGGCCGTTCGCCTTCGCGGGCCTGTGGAGCCGCTGTCCGCTGGCCGACGGGCCTTTCGAATCATGCTGCATACTGACCACCGAGGCCAACGAGGCGACGCGCCCGATTCACGAGCGCATGCCCGTCATCGTGCGCGCCGAGGACATGGCGCTGTGGCTCGACCCCGAGATCGAGCAGCGCGCGCCGCTCGAACGCATCCTGGCGCCATACCCGAGCGAGGCCATGCACGCCCACCCGGTCAGTACGCTCGTCAACGACCCGCGCAACGACTCGCCGCGCTGCATCGAGCCCCTCCCCGAAGGCGGTCCGTCGGCCGCCTGAGGCCCGCCGTCCCGCACGCGTAGCCGCAGCACCTAGACATGCGGAGACTACCGCAGAGCGGTGTCCGACCCGAGCGCACCGCGAGGCCGAGTCATGCAGGAGCTGTGGACATCTACCGACCGACTGCCGCCGCTCGTCCAGGCCGTGCTGTGGGCGGCGCTGGTGTTGGTGACGCTGCTCTGGATCGGGCTGCCGTTCGCGGTGTTCGGCATCAAGCGACGGCTCGAGCGGATCCGGCGGACGCTGGAGGAGACCAACCGTCTGCTCGAGACCCTCGGCGAGAGCCGCGCCCCGCCGCCCGACAGCGAGGAACGGCCGTCGAACCCGCTGAGCATCGACTACGAATAAGGCCCGATCGGCCATGGCGGCGGGAGGCGCGGCGGCGCGCGCACCACACGGCCCTGCCCTGCGTCCGTCACTGACCCGCGAGTACCGCCCCATGGTGCAGCCGTTTGCGAGCGCGATCGACGCGCTCCGCTCGCACTGACGCCGGTGCCGCCCTGGAGCTGGATCCCCGTAACGCTGTTCGCGGTGGTGATGCAGACGGTGCGCACCGCGGGGCAGAAGCACCTCACGGCGCACCTCGACCCCGTGGCGACGACGCTGGTGCGGTTTCTGTTCGGACTGCCGTTCGTGGCGGTCTATCTGCTCGGGCTGCTCACGTGGGGGGAGCACGGCCTGCCACCCCTCAACGGCGTCTTCGTCGCCCACGCGCTGTTCGCGAGTCTCACCCAGATCCTCGCCACCGTGTTGCTCATCTACCTCTTCTCGTTGCGCAACTTCGCCGTCGGCACCACCTATGCGCGCACGGAGGCTTTCCTGACGGCGCTGCTCGGGGCCACGCTGTTCGGCGAGTGGGTGAGCGCCCAGGGCTGGCTTGGCATCATCGTCAGCGTCGGCGGCGTCGTCGTGCTCACCGTGGCGCGCAGCGGACTCGGCGCGACCTCGCTCGCGCACCGTGTGTGGAATCGGGCCGCCGCCGTCGGCCTGGCGTCGGGGCTCATGTTCGCGCTGTGTTCGCTGTCGATCCGACGCGCGAGCCTGTCCTTCGGCAGCGACGCCTTTCTGCTCACCGCCGCCGTCACGCTGCTGGCCATGGTGATCGTGCAGACGGCCGCGCTGCTCGCGTACGTGGCGATACGCACGCCGCGGCAGCTCGCGCTCATTGCCGCGCAGTGGCGGGTGTCGCTGTTCGTCGGACTAACCTCGGCGCTGGGGTCGATCGGCTGGTTCACCGCCATGACCCTCGAGCGGGCCTCCTACGTCAAGGCGCTCGGGCAGATCGAGTTCGTTTTCGCGCTCGTCATCTCGACGCTGTTCTTCGGTGAGCGCACCAATCGGCTGGAGCTCACCGGCATGGTCCTGGTCGGTGCCGGCGTACTGGCGCTGATGCTGGCCGCCTGAGCCGCCGGCGCCGAGGTTGCCGCCACACCGAGGGTCCGCTAATGTTTCGACCGAGCTGCGACCGACCCGGCCGTGGCTGCCATGCAAGGCGTCGCGCCCCTCACCGGGACCATGGCGAGCCGCGTCGTCGATACGCAACTGAAAACGCCTGACGAGGAAGCGAGGAACGATGATGAATCACATCCTGGGAACCGTTGTTCGGCTGACGCTCGCCGCGGTGCTGCTGGTGCCGCTCGGCGCCGCCGCCGGCGAGGTGCTCGACCGCGTGGTGAGCACCAAGACACTCACCTTGTCTTCGGACGCTGCCTACCCCCCGCAGTCCTTTCTGAACGACAAGAACGAGATGGACGGCTTCGACGTCGACGTCGCCAAGGAGATCGCCAAGCGGATGGGCGCCGAGCTCAAGATCGTCACACCGGCGTGGGAGGTGATCACCGCCGGGCGTTGGGGCGGGCGCTGGGACATCTCGGTGGGCTCCATGACACCGACCAAGGAGCGCGCTCAGGTGCTCGACTTTCCTGCCGTCTACTACTACACCCCGGCTTCGTTCGTCGTGCACGAGGACAGCAAGGCCGCCAGCGTCGCGGACCTCAACGGTGAGGTGATCGGCGTCTGCGGCGGCTGCACGTACGAGAACTACCTGAAGAAGAACCTGGTGATCGACGCCGAGGGCGCGCCGCCCTTCGAGTATGCCGTGACGCCGGGGGAGATTCGCAGCTACGAGACCGACACCAACGTGTTCGACGACCTGCGCATC
This sequence comes from Arenicellales bacterium, assembly GCA_041550555.1. Taxonomy (GTDB): domain Bacteria; phylum Pseudomonadota; class Gammaproteobacteria; order Arenicellales; family JBFEOO01; genus JBFEOO01. The sequence goes on along the minus strand of JBFEOO010000066.1, from coordinate 3,050 downwards.
GGCGACGGCAAGCGTCTCGACGCCGGACTCTCCGCGCTGCCCACGATCGAGGAAGCCATCAAGAACGGCTATCCCTTGAAGGTGGTCGGCGACCCCGTTTTCTACGAGCCGTTGTCGGTCGCCATCGATAAGGGCGACGCCGAGTTCGGCGCCAAGGTTGCCGAGATCATCGCGGCCATGCGCGCCGACGGGACGCTGACGCGGCTGTCCACCAAGTGGTACGGGGTCGACCTGAGCACGGTCAAATAATAGGCCCCGCACGCCGCGCGCGCTGAAGGCCGGGCGCCATGCCGGCGGCCATCGGCGAGTACACGGACCAGCCGTGGTTTATGCGGCTGGTCCTGTTCGTCGGGGTGACCGCCGTGTGCACGGCCTCGGACCTGCGCGGCACGATGCTGGGTCAGTTTCTCGCGCCCGCTATCGGCGACCCCCTCGAGAGCGGATGGTTCGGGCGCATCGCCATCGGCGCGGTCGCCGGCGCCGTCGTGGTCATCAACGTCGCCCTCGTGCGCCTGCTGCCGTTCGTGGCGCAGATCGGCGTGGTGTGGCTCGAGCTGCTGATCCTTTTCCTCGCTTTCTTCTACTCGTTCGACCTGAGCTACCCCTTCATCCTCTCGAGGCTGCCGTTTCTCATCACGCAGGGCGCCTTCACCACCATCTACGTCTCGCTGGCCGCCATTTTCATTGCCTGCCTGCTGGCGCTGGCCGCCGCCCTGGCGCGGCTCGGGTCGAGCGGCCCGGCCTTCGCCGTGGCGACCTTCTACATCTCCTTCTTCCGCGGCACGCCGCTGCTGCTGCAGGTGTACCTGATCTACCTCGGGCTGCCGCAGCTCGGCTTCGTCGTCTCGGCGGTGCCGGCCGGCATCGCGGCGCTCAGTCTGTGCTACGGCGCCTACCTGGCGGAGATCTTCCGCGCCGGCATCCAGGGCGTGCCCGCGGGTCAGGCGGAGGCGGCCGCGGCGCTCGGGCTGCGCAAAGGGCTCATCTTTCGCAAGATCGTCTTTCCCCAGGCAATGCGGCTGATCGTCCCCCCCACGGGCAACCAGTTCATCGCCATGCTCAAGGACAGCTCGCTGGTGTCGGTGATGGGGGTGTGGGAGCTGATGTTTCTCGCTCGCACCCAGGGCCGCGCCGAGTTCAAGCACCTCGAGATGCTGATCACCGCGGCCATCGTCTATTGGATCATCTCCGTCATCTTCGAGCTGATCCAGGCGCGCATCGAGCAGTACTACGGCAAGGGCAGCGAGCGCTGAGGCGCGCGCACGGGCAGCACCCGCTTCGCCGGCCACACACCCGCTCGGCGTCCCACCGCCGCGGTTTCAGTAGGGCAGGGGGTCGCGGTCGAGCAGGCCGGCGTCGGCGGCAAGATCGAGAAAGGTGAAACGGTTGCGGATCTCACGCGCGTGCCGCAGCGCCTCGTCGTAGAACGCGCGCGGCCAACCGAGCGCCTGCGGCGTGCGCGGGGCGCCGGCCCGGGCCAGCACGCCCTCGAGCTCGGCGGCGGGGCGCATGACGGCCCGCACGCGCTCGCGCACCACCGGCCAGCGCTCCACCATCAGCGCGTTGAAGGCGTCCACCGCCTCCGCGTCGAAACGCTTTTGCGCGAACTCCGACCAGCACGAGGCGCCGAGCGCCGGCCCGAAGTGCGCCAGCACCGCATCGCGATCCGGCCCTGTGCGCAGCAGCGGCGCCTGCGCGTCCTCGAGCATGTGCTCCTGCAGGCGCGCGAGGCTCAACGTCGCCACGCCAATCTGCTCGCCGTGGAAGCTTTCCGGCCAGGTCGGTGCGCCGAGCATGTCGACATAGTGGCTGATGAGATGCTCCCCCTGGCTCGCCGGATAGCTGCCGCCGCACAGCGTCATGCCGAAACCCGACAGCACCAGCGTGCGGGCGAGCCCGGCCATGACCTCGAGATCGCCCTCGAGCAGCTCGCCGGCGTGCTCGAACAGCGCGTCCTCGTCGGCCGCCAGCAGCGCGAACGGCAGCTCGCGATAGCGTTGCTCGAGCAGCAGATGCGCCAGCAGCCAATCGGCCTGCGCCGTGGGCCGGCACAGGCTGTCGCCCAGCCCCGAGCGGATCATGCGCGGCGGGGCCTCGGCGAGCACGCGCAGATCCAGGAACACGCCGGCGGGCACGCGGGCGGGCAGCGACTTCTTGTGCCCAGCGACGGTAACGGCGGCATTGGCCGACGTGTAGCCGTTCATCGACGGCGCCGTGCCGAACACGGCGTAGGGCTTGCCGTCCTCGGCCGCAGCGCACTTGCAGAGGTCGTTGATGGTGCCGGCACCCACGGCAATCAGCGCATCGGCGTCGGCCGCGCCGGCCCGCACGCGCGCCACCGTCGCCGCGTCGGCGTGCGGGTGCTCGGGCAGCCGCACCCGGTCGAGCGCAGCGACACCCGTCAGCGCGCGCTCGACGCGCTCGCCCAGCACGGCATGGGTCGTCGGGTCGCTGACCACCGCGAGACGGCGGCCGAGCCCGAGCGCCGACACCAGCTCGGCCTCGATCCCGGCAAGCGTCGGCGCAATCACCACCGAACGCGTCTCGACGCTGACCGTGCTGCCGTCGGCGGGGTCGCGGCAGCGTCCGGTAAGCAGGCGCTCGAGCGTGTCGTCTGAGCCAGCCATCACCCTCACGCCTCGGCGTACATCGGCCGCAGCGCCTCGAACAGCGCGCGGTAACGCCGATAGGCCGCGGCGTAGGCATCACGGTGGCGCGCATCCGGCTCGACGGTGCGCACGGCGCCGGCGACCCGAGCGGCGGCGCTGGGCAGGTCGGGCTGCACGCCCGCCGCCACCGCGGCCAGCACCGCGGCGCCCAGCGGCGACGTGTCGGTCACGGCCGGCACCTCGACCGGCAGGCCGCTCACATCGGCGCGCATCTGCGCCCACAGCGCGCTGCGCGCGCCACCCCCGAGCAGCAGCAGCGAGCGCAGCTCGACGCCGAGCGCGTCGAGGCGGCGCTGCACGTCGTGCATGGCGAAGGCGCAGCCCTCGAGCGTGGCCCGCGCCAGGTGCGCGGCGCCGTGCGCGGCGCTGAGGCCGTAGTAG
>JBFEOO010000065.1:0-21019 GCA_041550555.1 Arenicellales bacterium | reverse complement strand
CTCCCCCGGCCCGCGGGGGGCCCGCCGGGGCTCGACCGTTGAGCGGCTGAGCGATGAACGCCCCTATCGAGGTCGAGCGCGATGGTGTCATCGCCACCGTCGTTCTCAATCGCCCCGAGAAGCTCAACGCGCTGACCAAGTCGATGTGGCAGTCGCTCGGCGAGACCGTGTCCGCGCTCTCCGCCGACGACGCGCTGCGCTGCATCGTGCTGTGCGGTGCGGGCACGCGGGCCTTCGCGCCCGGCAACGACATCGGCGAGTTCGAGCATGAGCGCGCGAACGCCGCGCAGGCGCGCGCCTACGGCGCCGTCATGACCGCCACGATCGAGGCGCTGGAGCAGTGCCGCCACCCGCTGGTCGCCCTCATTCATGGCATCTGCGTCGGCGGCGGTCTGGAGATCGCGGCCAACTGTGATCTGCGCGTGTGCGGCCGTTCGAGCCGCTTCGGCATCCCCATCAACCGCCTGGGGCTGGTCATGGCGCACGCCGAGCTGCGCGGGCTGCTGGGCCTGGTCGGCCGCGCAGCGACGCTCGAGATCCTGCTCGAGGGTCGCGTGTTCGGCGCCGAGGAGGCGCTGGCCAAGGGCCTCGTCACCCGTGTCGTGGCCGACGAGGACGTCGAGCAGGAAGCCTACGCGACGGCGCAGCGCATCGCTGCGGGGGCGCCGCTGGTGGCACGCTGGCACAAGCAGTTCGTGCGCCGACTCGCCGATCCCCGGCCGCTCACGCCCGCGGAGCTCGAGGAGGGCTACGCCTGTTTCGACAGCGAAGACTTCCGCATCGGCTACCGCGCGTTTCTCGACAAGGTCACGCCCAAGTTCTCTGGGCGTTGAGCGCACCGGATCCCCGGCCACGATGGGTCCGCTCACCGGCATCCGCGTCATCGAGCTCGCCCACATCATGGCTGGGCCTACCTGTGGGCTGATGCTGGCGGACATGGGCGCGGACGTCATCAAGGTGGAGCGCGCGCCTGCCGGCGATGACGTGCGCCGCTTTCTGCCGCCCGCTATCGAGGGCCACTCGGCGGCGCACCTGGTCATGAACCGCAACAAGCGCGGCATGGTGGCGGATCTCAAGACGGATGGCGGGCGGGCTGTCGTGCGCCGCATGCTCGAGCGCGCCGACGTCGTCATCGAAAACTACCGCAAGGGCACCATGGCGCGGCTCGGTCTGGACTACGAGACATTGCGCAGCGTCAATCCGGGTCTCATCTACTGCGAGATCTCGGGATTCGGGCGCAGCGGCCCTTACGCCGAGCGGGGCGGCTTCGACTTGATCGCTCAGGGCATGTCCGGTCTGATGAGCATCACCGGCGAGGGCCCGGGCCGGCCGCCCGTCAAATGCGGCCCGCCGATCACCGACATCACGGCGGGCATTCTCGGCGCCATGGGGGTGGCGGCGGCCCTGGTGCACCGGGCGCAGACGGGAGCGGGTCAGCGCGTGGACACGTCGCTGTTCGAGGCGGGCATCGTCCACACCTACTGGCAGTCGGCAATCACGTTCGCCACCGGTCAGGCGCCGCCGCCGATGGGCTCGGCGCATCCGCTCAATGCCCCTTACCAGGCGTTCGCGACGGCCGACGGTTGGATCACCGTCGGTGCGGCCAACCAGGCCAACTGGTTGAAGCTCGTCGGCGCGCTGGACGCCGCGGCGCTCGCCGACGATCCGCGGTTCGCCACCAACGAGCTGCGCATGCGCCATCGCGACGCGCTGGTGGCGGCGCTGGCGCCGATATTCCGGGGTCAGCCGCAGCGGCACTGGCTGGACCGCCTCGCGCGCGCCGGTGTGCCGGCGGGCCCCGTGCTCGATATCGCGCGGATGCACGCCGACCCGCAGGCCCTGGCGCGCGACATGGTGACCTCGGTGCCCCACGCGACGTTGGGGACGCAGCCGGCCATCGGCACGCCCGTCAAGTTCTCGGCGACGCCCGGCGCCATCAGCCGCGGTGCGCCGCTGCTCGGCGAGCACACCCGGGCCGTGCTCGCCGAGTACGGTTACAGCGCGGCGGAGATCGAGCGGCTCATCGAAAGCGGCGCGGTGATGGCGGCGCCGGCGCGCTGACGCGGCGCTCGCCCTCGCATTGCGCTCACGCCTGCGGCGCGGCGGCGGCCGCCGTGCGATCGAAGGCTCGTTGGGCGTCGGCCGCCTCCGCAGTGATCCAGCGGTGGAAGGCAGCGATCCGGGGCTGTCGTTCGGCGCCCTTCGGGCAGACGAAGTAGTACGCGACGCTCGAGGGGCTGTGCACGTCGAACAGCTTGATCAGCCGTCCGCGGGCCAGGTCGTCCTCGACGTGCGCACTGCGCGCGAGCGCGATGCCGAGCCCGTCGATGGCGGCCTGCACGGCCATGCTGGTGTCCGGGAAGTGCGAGCCCTTGGGCAGCCGCTCGACGCTGACGCCGGCGTCCCGGAACCAGTCGCGCCAGCGCGGACAGATGTCGGCGCTGTGCCGGTAGAGCAGCGGATAGCGCAGCAGCTGCTCGGGTTGTTGCGGCCACGCGTAGCGTTCCAGAAAGTGGCGGCTGCAGACGGGGAACACGTACTCCCTCAGCAGCAACGTCGAGTAGACGCCCGGCCAGTTGCCGTGGCCCAGTCGAATGGCGACGTCGACGCCGGCGCTCTGGAATTCGACGAGGTCGTCGGTGGTGGAGAGCCACACGTCTATCTCCGGGTGGGCCCGCTTGAAGCGCTCGAGCCTCGGCACCAACCACTTGAAGGCGAAGGACTGCACCATGCTGACCCGCAGCGACTGGCGGTCCTCCTCGACGCGCAGCTCGCTCAATGCGGCCCCCAGCCGATCGATGAACTCGCGCACGATCGGCACCACTGTCATGGCCTCCTCGGTGAGGGCGAGGCGCCGTCCCCGGCGCACGAACAGCTTGACGCCCCAGAGGGCCTCGACGTGGCGGATCTGGTGGCTGACGGCGCTTTGCGTGATGTGCAGCTCCTCGGCAGCGCGGGTGTAGCTCAGATGCCGCGCGGCGGCCTCGAGGGCGCGCAGGGCGGCGCTTGGCGGCAGACGCATCATCGGCTGTTGAGACATGAGTGATTACTCATGAATAATATGAAAATTGTTCTTTTGAAATCAAACTCGTGAGCACCTATATTCCCGGCATCATTTAATGGTGCGGTGCAGCAAGAAGGGGTTGCCTTCGGCATCGCCAACAGTTGCGGAGAGGAGACGATGATGCTGGAGATGCACACCAAGCTCGGCACGGCCTTCATCGCGGCGGTCGCGCTGCTCACCCTGGTGATGGCGCTGGTCGGTTGACCGCGCGCACGGGACAACGGCAATGACAACGGGCGTCGACGCGAACGCGGCAAATGTCGTACCCCTTCGTAGAGCGCCCGTGGCAGCGGCGCCCTGGCGGCGTGCCTGGCGCGCGCTCAAGCGCTGGCACGACCGGCGCCAGGCCGTGCGCGAGCTCAGCGCGTTGAGCGACCATCAGCTGCGCGACATCGGCATCAACCGCGCCGACATCGACCAGGTCGTCGCGGAGCTCCATGCGCGGCGCACGGCGGACGTGGTCGCCTTGTCCGCGGGGGGCACCGAGCAGCGGGGCAGCGTCGATGCGCGGGCCGCCTGACGCGCGGCGCCCGCCGCCGGGCGGCAGGATCCGAAAAGGCCACTCCATCGAGTGGCCTTTTCATTTTCGGGCGACCGGCGCGCAGGTGTCACCGGGCGGTTTCGCTATACTAGATCATGACGTGACAAGCTCGTTTCGCGGGCGCGTCCGCGGGATCGCCACCTCGCCGCGCCGGCGGCCCGGTCGGTGGTTGCCGGCCGCGGCCATGCAATGTGCGGCGGCGAGCGTTACCATGACATGCTGCCCGCGACGCCGGGTGACAGCCATGCCCAATACCGAGGAAGTCAAGAACATACTGCGCACCACCGATTTTTTGGGTGGCGCTCCCGATGCCATGCTGGACCGCATCGCGGGAGTCCTCGAGCGCCAGGAGGTGGCTGCCGGCCACGTCGTCTTCGAGAAGGGTGACACAGGCACTTCGATGTACATCATCGCGCGCGGACGGGTCCGCGTGCACGACGGCGATCTGGTCTTCAAGCACCTGAGCTGTGGAGAGGTGTTCGGCGAGATGGCTGCGCTGGATTCGGACGTGCGCACAGCGTCGATCACGGCCGAGGAAGACACCGCCCTGTATCGGCTCGATCAGCGGTCGCTCTACGCGCTGATGGCGAAACATCCAACCGCCGCACGCACCGTCATACAGGGCATGTGCAAGAAGCAGCGCAGCATGGCGCGGGACGTCACCGAGCACAGCTTCCGGGTGCGCGCCCTCGAGCGTGAGCTGGAGATCGGCCGGCGGATCCAGTCGAGCTTCCTGCCCGAGGTGCTGCCGCAGATCTCCGGCTGGGAGATCGCCGCATTCTTTCGCGCGGCGCGCGAGGTGGCCGGGGATTTCTACGACGCCTTCGAGCTGCGCGACGACGGCCACGTCGGACTGGTGATCGGCGACGTCTGTGACAAGGGGGTCGGCGCTGCGCTGTTCATGACGCTGTTCAGGAGTCTGATCCGGGCCTTGTCGATGGGCGGCGATTTCATGCACTGGTCGAGCCGCGCCTCCGCGGCGCCGGGTGCGGCGACGGCGTTCTGCGCCGAGGACACCCTGCGTCGCAGTGTCACCCTGACCAACAATTACGTCGCGAACACGCACGGGTCGACCAACATGTTCGCCTCGCTGTTCCTCGGACTGCTCGAGCCGCGTTCGGGTGTGCTGAGCTACATCAATGCCGGTCACGAGGCGCCTGTTATCGTCAATGCCGCGGGCGTGAAGGCGCGGCTCGCACCGACCGGTGCGGTCGTAGGGATCATGGCCGACATGGGCTACGAGGTCGGGCAGACGCAGCTCGATCCGGGCGATACGTTTGTCGCCTTTACGGACGGTGTGCCGGAGGCGCTCGACGCCGGCGGCAGCCCCTACACCGAGGAGCGCGTGATCGCCCTGGCCGAGGCCTCGCATCAGTCGGCGACGGGGCTGCTCGAAGAGGTGGTGGCGAAGCTCGATGCCTTCATCGGCTCCGCCAGCCAGTTCGACGACATCACGCTGTTGTCCGTGCGGCGGGAAGAGTAGCGTCGCGAGAGCTCGCTGCGCGGCGCCGAGCGGGCGCGGCCCGCCACGCCGGACAGCGTGGCGGCGCGCCGTCGTTTGTTACCGAGATCGCGCCTGATGCGCTGGTCCGGGGACGGCCGTTTAAGGCAGGGGATAGCAAGCATGAGCTCGATGAGCACTGATCTGCAGATCGACGTATCCGAGCAGCAGGGTAGCGTTCCGGTGACCCTGCTGCGTCTCGATGGGCCTCTGGATGCCAGCACCCATACGGCCCTCGAGAGCAAGGTCGCAGAGCTGGTGGAGCAGGGCACCAGGAACCTGATCCTGGATCTGAGCAGGGTCAGCTACATGGGCAGCGCGGGATTTTTTGCCATTCAGACGATCATCAAGCTGCTGCGCAGCGATGCGGAGAGTGGCCACGGTGGTGCCGTTGAGGAGGTCAGCCACGTCAAGCTGCTGGCGCCGTCCGACGAGGTCATGAAGGTCATCCGCAGGCTGGGCGTCGAGGACTATCTCGACATCCGGACGGATCTGGGCGCGGCGGTCGCGTCGTTCTGATCGATGCCTGACGAAGGAACGACCGTGGAAAAACCGTTCTCGCTGGAGATAGAGGCCACGCTCGAGAACCTCAAGCGCGTGCGTGAGTTCGTCAAGGACGCGGCCGCGGCGCTGGGTCTCCCGGCGCAGGCGATCGGCGACGTGGAGCTGGCGGTGGACGAGGCGGTCACCAACGTCGTCGTGCACGGCTACGGCGGCGAGGGGGGCCGTCTCCGTGTGGAGGTGGACACCGAAGACGCCGCGCTGGCCGTGTACATCAGCGACGAAGCGCCGCCCTACGATCCCCGCCAGACCGCCGCGCCGGACCTGAGTGCCCCGCTCGAGGACCGGCCCATAGGCGGCGTCGGCGTGCTGCTGATACAGAAATCGGTGGACGAGGTCCGCCATCGGGTGAACATGCAGGGCGGAAACCAGCTCACCCTCATCAAGAAGGGTCTGGCACGCGACGTGGAAGGCGTCGGCTGACGGCGGGATCTAGGTGCGCGCAGCGACGGCGACGCCGTCGCTGATCCGGTCGGTCGGGTGGAGGATGACGCGAGTGCCGTGGGCAATGCCGGCCGCGATCTCGGCCTGCAGGCCGTTGCTGCGTCCGATACTGACCTTGCGCCGCCGAGCGATGCCGTCCTCGTCGACGAACACCGCCCACTCCTCACCGTCGCGGAAAATCGCCGTGAGCGGCACGTTCAGCACCTCGTCCGCCTCCCACAGCACGATCTGTGTCTCGACGCGAAAGCCGTGACCGAGCCGTGACCAGGCACGCTCCTCGGAGGTGATGTCGACGAGGACGTTGACGCGCTGCTCTTCGATGCCGAGCGCGGAGATCTTGGTGAACCCGTAGGGCTCCACGCGTCGGACGATGCCTTCGAGGGGGTCGCGGCCGCCCCACTCGTCGATGATTACCCGCTGGCCCGTCTCTACCCGGACCGCGTCGGACGACAGCAGCTCCACGACGATCTCCAGATCGCGCGGGTCACCGATCTCGGCGATCGGGCTGCCCGCCGCGACCACCGCCTCGCTTTCGTTCAGGATGCGCAGAATCTTCCCGGAGACGGGTGAGTACACGTGCACGCAGTCGCAGCCGGCGCGCCGGATCTGGGCCTCGCTCGGTGGCAGCAGCTGAGCACGGGCGCGCTCGAGCTCGAACTCGCGCACCCGCCGTTGCGCCCGCGCCTCGTCGAGCGCTGCCGACTGTGTGCGCAGCCGCCGCTCGGCTTCGTCGAGTGCGCTCTCGGAGATGTTGCCCGAGCGCGACAGGCGTTCGGCGCGTTCGGCCTCGGATCGGGCGAACTCGAGCTCGGCCTGGGCGCGCTGCACCTCGGCCCGCGAGAAGGCGAGCGCCGCCTCGGCGGCACGCACCGCCGCCTCGGCCTGTGCCTGCGAGCGCTGGTCGAGAAAGGCGGGATCGGTCGGCTCGATGGACGCGACGATGGTCTCGTTGGCGATCACGGGGTCGCCGACCTTGTGCGGTGTGCGCCGCTTGAGCCCGGCGACCGGGGCCGAGAGCACGAACACGTCCCTGACCTGCGTGCGGCCTTCCTCGCTTACGCTCACCCGCATGGGGCCGCGTTCGACCATCGCGAAGTCGACGGGAACCGGTTGCGGTCGAAACAGCCAGGCCAGTCCGATGGCGACGGCGATCGCGATGGGCAGCCAGAGCAGCAAGCGGCGAAGGGTCGGCGGGGGCATCGTCTCATTCCCGGGTCTTGAGCACGGCGATCAGATCGAGGCGATCGAGACGCCGCCGGACGAGGATCGCCGAAGCCGCAGAGGCGATCAAGCCGACGACCACGGCCCAGCCGAACGTCGACGGCTTGATGACGAGCGGGACGCGGTAGAGCTCGGTGGTGAACTGCTCCGTGACGAGCGTCGCGAGCCCGAAACCGATCGCGCAGCCGAGCGGCAAGGCGACGACGGTGAGCAGCGCGATCTCGCCGAGCAGGATGTAGGAGATCTCGGTGCGCGTGAACCCGAGCACGCGCAGCGTGGCCAGCTCGCGACCCCGCTCGGAGAGCGAGATGCGGGCCGAGTTGTAGGTGACCCCGAAGGCGAGCACGCACGCGAAAGCAGCGAAGAACGAGATGAAAATGAGCAGCGTCTCGGCCATGGTGTCGTAGAAGGTGTCGATGGCAGCCTGCTTTACCGAGACCGAGGCCACCTGCGGTATCTCTTTCAACGCCCGGAACAGCGCGTTCTGTTGGCTCGCGTCGACACGCAGGTGCACGGTCGAGGCCGCGGGCCGCTCGCGCATGAGCCTGTTCAGCGCCCGGATATCGATGTAGGCGGGCGTACCGATGTAGGTCTCGAAGGTGTCTGCGACCGCGACGCTGAACACCGGACGCCGCCCCTCCAGCACCGCCACCTCGACCTCGTCGCCGCGCCCGACGCCCAGGACGTCCGCCAGCATGGTCGACAGCACGAGGCCTTCCGGCGGCAAGTCCAGCTGCTGGCCGTGGGCGTCGTACACGAGGTGCAGCCGCTGGTGCGCGGGGACACCCTGCAGCGAGCCGCGGTGCTCGCGCAGTCTGCTGCGCAGACGCACCGCCACGACGCGCATGGGCTCGCTGCTCATCACGCCGGGCAGCTGCTCGAATTCACGCAGCACGACGCTCGAGCGGGTCTCGGCGAGCCCCACCGAGACGTCGAGCCGTTGGGCCTGCTTGAAATAGACGTCCACCATGTGGTCGATGGCGTCGAGCCAGTGCAGCGCGGTGACGAGCACGGCGACCGACATGCCGATGCCGGCGCTGGTGAGAAACGACCGCAGCGGCCAGCGACCGATCTGGCGCAGCACGATGCGCGTCGGCTGATCGAGGAACTCGGCGGCGCGGAGGCGGGCGAGCGCCGTGCGGGAGAACAAGGGCGGCGCCGGCGGGCGCATCGACTCGGCGGGGGGCAGGCGCATGGCGCGACGCACCGCGGAGAGCGTGCCCGCCAGCGCTGCGGCGAGACTGACGAAGCCCGCCATCAGGAAGGGCTTCGGGCTTGGCTCGAAAAGCAGGAACGGGAATTGAAACAACGCCGCATACTGCTGGGTGTTGAACCGACCCAGCCAGAAGCCGACGAACCAGCCGAGCACCACGCCGAGCACCCCGATGCCCAGCGCCAGCTTGACGTAATGCCAGCCGACGTCGACATCGCTGTAGCCGAACGCCTTGAGCAGTCCGATCTCGGCGCGCTCCACCGCGATGAGCCGGGCCAGCACCATGTTGGTCAGAAAGGCGGCCACCGCCAGAAAGATGGTCGGCAGGATGGTGGCCATGGTGCGCAGCTGCGCGATCTCGTTCTGCAGGAACCAGTTGGAGAGCTGGTCGGCACGGTCGTAGGCGCCGATGCCCCCGTAGCGGTCGAGCAGTGCATCGAGGCGGTCGATGACGCGTTCGGTGTCGGTGCCGCGCAGCACGCTCAGGCTCACGTCGTTGAACGCGCCGTCGAGGTCGAAGGCGGCGGCCAGCGCGTCGCGGCCCAGCCACACGATGCCGAAGCGCTTGTCGTCGGGCATGAGCGCGCCCGGCCCGAGGGCGTAGACGTACTCGGGAGACAGCGCGGTGCCGACGATCTCGAGCTCACGCCAGTGGCCGTTGATGACGGCGCGCAGGGAGTCCCCGATATCGAGGCCGTGCGCCTCGGCGAACGGACCCGACACGACGGCTTCATCCGGCTCGGCCGGTGAAGGCCGGCGCCCGCTGCGCATGGCCAGGCGATTGAGGTTGGCCTCGCGATGCTCGGGGATCGATACCAGCTGGCCGACGACGGGCTCGTCGAAGCCGGCGATGTCGAGGATCGCCGGCTTGACGATGCGCATCTCGACCGTCTGCACGCCGGAGATACGCTTGATGCGTTGCTCCAGATGCAGCGGCGCCCGCTTCACTTGTGCGAACACGTGAGCGAAGCGGTAGCGCTCATAGTAGGCGATTCCGGTCTCGGTCAGCGCTTCGACGGAGGTCAGCGCCATCACCAGCACCGCCACGCCCGACGCCATCACCAGGGCGATGGCGAGCACCTGCCCTTTGAGGTGTACGAGGTCCCGCGCCAGCTTGCGGTTGAGCGGATGCACGCCGCGCTACCAGCTGAGGTCGCGGGAGCGGACTTTGCGCGCGTTGCGCCGCGTCTCGACGACTCGGCCGTCGCCGAACATGAGCACACGGTCGGCGATGTCCGCGATGACGACATTGTGCGTGATCAAGGCCGTCGTGGTGCCGAGCTCGGCGTGGATGGTCTCGATGGCCTCGAGCACCAGCACGCCCGTCTTGCTGTCCAGAGCGCCGGTGGGCTCGTCGCAAAGCAGGATGTCCGGTCGCTTCGCGATGGCGCGGGCGATGGCCACCCGCTGCTGCTCGCCGCCCGAGAGCTGGGCGGGAAAGTGATGAACGCGGTTCTCGAGTCCGACCAGTGCGAGGGCCTCGGCGGGGGCCATGGGCCGGGCCGAGATCTCGGTGACCAGCGCCACGTTCTCGGCCGCGGTAAGGCTCGGGATGAGGTTGTAGAACTGGAACACGAACCCGACGTGACTGCGCCGGTAGCGGGTGAGCGCTGTGTCGTCACGTCCCGTGAGCTCCTCGCCGCGAAACCAGACGTGGCCGCTGGTGGCCGTGTCGAGGCCGCCGAGAATGTTGAGCAGCGTCGACTTGCCGCTCCCCGAGGGACCCAGCAGCACGACGAGCTCGGCGGGATAGAAAGCGAGATCGACCCCGCGCAACGCGTGCACGTCGACTTCGCCCGTGTGGTAGACCTTGGTGAGATCCTTGGTGCGAAGCGTCGCCGAACGGTCGGCGGCGTCATCAGGCGCCGGGTCGGACATGGACCCATTAGACCACAACGGTGCGCACCGACATCTTTCCGCAACGCCGATCTGGTAAACGACGCCAATGCCCGGCACTATGCGGGCGCGCCCGCGCGCCGAGTTCGAGCGCGCCGGCGGACGATCGTGCTGAGGCTACGCGGACGAGAGGACATCGACTATGCGTCTGGTTGTCATGCCCGGCGACGGCATCGGTCCGGAGATCACCGCCGCGACCCTCGCTGTCCTGGAAGCCGCCGACAGGCGCTTCGGCCTGGATCTCGAGGTCGAGCGCCACGCCATCGGGCTCGAGGCCCTCGCCCGGGAGGGCACGACACTGCCCGCGCGCGTCGTCGACGCGGTGAAGGCGGCGCACGGCTCGCTGCTCGGTCCCATCTCGCACCACGACTATCCCGCGCCGGACGAGGGCGGCGTCAACGTTTCGAGCTACTTCCGCGTACGGCTCGACCTCTACGCGAACATCCGGCCCAACCGCACGCGCGCCGGCCTCGGGCGGATCGCCGGCGATCTCGACATGGTGCTGGTCCGGGAATGCACCGAGGGGTTCTACGCCGATCGCAACATGTTCAAGGGCGTCGGCGAGCTGATGCCGAGCGATGACATGGCGCTGGCGTTGCGCAAGGTCACCGGACGGGCGAGCCGCCGCATCGCGAAAGTGGCCTTCGACACGGCCATGGGTCGGCCACGCAGAAAGGTCACGGCCGTGCACAAGGCCAACGTGATGAAGATCTCGGACGGCTTGTTCCTCGAGCAGGTGCGAGCGGTTGCGCGCGAGTACCCCGACGTCGCCTACGAGGAGACCATCGTCGATGCGACGGCGGCGCTGCTGGTGAGAACACCGCAACGGTTCGACGTGGTGGTGACGACCAACATGTTCGGCGACATCCTCTCCGACCTCGCCGCGGAGCTCGCTGGGAGCCTGGGGCTGGCGGCGGGCATCCTTGCCGGGGACGAGCTGGTCATGGGGCAGGCTCAGCACGGCTCGGCCCCCGATATCCAGGGACGGAACGTGGCCAACCCAACCTCGCTGATTCTCTCCGCGGCCATGGTGCTCGACTGGATGGGGAAGCGGCACGGCGCGCGGGCATACCGGACCGCGGCCGCCGCGATCGATCAGGCGGTTGACGTCGTGCTCGCGACACCGTCGCTGCGCACGGCGGACATCGGCGGCAGCCATTCCACATCGGCCTTCGGCAGCGCGGTCGCCGAAACCGTGCGGCGCGTCGACGCGCCGCCGCCGAGCTGAGAGAACGTTCATCACGGACCGACCCGGTCAGCGAAAACCGGGCCAGATCCGCGTGCGTTCGCGGCGCGAGGAAAATCAGCGGGTCTGCGGCCGCCGCTCCGCGCAGCGCGGTCCCGGGCGCGTGTCTCACCCGGAGCATCGCCGCGCGGACGCCGGTTTCTCGGCGACGACCGCGAGCGGGCCACGGCGCGCTCGGCGGTGCCGGCAAGCGCCGGGTCAGGGCCTGCGCGGCGCTGCCGCTGGCGTCCTCACGCGGGCGGCTCGTAGATGAGGTAGCTGCGCACCTCGATGCTCTCGCGCGGCGGGTCGCCGGGACGCTCGTCGGGCAGGTGGAACGCGCCGTGGGGAGTGAACCGCGCGCGACCGTCGTCTTTACTGTCCCAGCCTTTGATGAACAACACCTCGTCGCGCCGCATGGCCGGCACCCAGTACCAGCGTTGCTGCGCACCGTGGGCGACGTGATAAATCTCCCCCACGCGGTCGGGGAACAGCTGGTCGGTAGCGATCAGCTCGGCCGGGGCGACGCTGGCGGCGTCGGCGAGCGCCAGGGGGGTGCGCTGTACCGGCCCCCTGATAGGGCGCCACACGTTGATCTGCACGATGCGGCCGCCGGCGTCGAGCAGACGCTCGACCTCGTCGGCGCCGATTATCTCGGCGGCGCGCTCTGGACCCGACTTGACGGTGTAATCCACATGGACGCGGTCTGCGGGTTCACGCATCCCGTCGGGGTTGACCGCTCCGCCCGGATTGTCGGAGCGCCGCGTGTGGTCGAAGATCACCACCCGATCGGCGCCGAAGCGCTCTTTGAGCAGCGCGTCGAGCTCGTCGTCATAGTCGGTCGCTACCGCCCGGTCGTCGTACAGATCCCGCACGGCGCTGGCGTGACGGTGCAGCTCGAATCCCTCGCGGTCGAGTGAGAGCTCGGCGGCACGAGGCCGCACATCGCGGATCGTTATCTCCCTCTTCTCGCTCTGAAAGCACAGCTCGGGTCGGCCACCAGTGAGGGCCGAGCTCTTGAAATAGGGCTTGCCGGCTTGCGGGACGATGAAGGTCAGCACCGCCCGGACGTCGTGGCCACGCACCGAGGTCGCGCGGTCGGCGTCAGATTCGGGTGAGGGGTGACTCATTGCCGTTGCCAGGCTCTTTGGTCATGGTTCGACGATATTTTTTCGGGGTCAGATCCGGTCTCCGCCGAACGTTCGTGCCGGCGCGGCGCGTTGCGCCGTTCTCGGCCGCGACAGACGTGACCCCGGTTCCCGCCAGTGTTTTGCCAATATTCGCCATTCTCGCATGTTTCTCGGCGGCACTGCTGCGGGTGCACCGTGCGGCGCCGGCCGGGGGAGGCGTCCGTGCCGGCGGCTATGGGCTCGCAGACGGGCGCGCCCGCTCCCATCACCGCGAACCCGCAGCAAGCGTCGCCAGCGCAATGACCACCGAACGCACGACCTCGCCGTCCAGCGCGCGCACCGACAGCGTGACGGTTCCCGTGAGCCGGTCGATGTCGACGCTGCCGAAGTTCTCCGCGCCGTAGCCCGGGCTCAGCAGGGCAGCGTCGCGCCCGCTCGTGTCGGAGCGCGGCCGGTGCAAGCTGTGCTGGAGGCGATCTCGAAGAGCGAGCAAGGAGCGCCCTCGTGGCGCCGGCAGAGCCCGGCGAAGTGCCGATCCCCCGAGAGGAAGACGACACCATTGGCCTTGGTCGTGCGCAGCAGCTCGAAGAGCCTTGCGCGCTCGCCGGGCAGATTGCCCCATCGCTCCCAGCCGTGCCCTTGCACCGGTACCTGCATGGAGGAGACGATCAGACGCAGCTCGGCCGGCTCGCGCAGCCGCTCTTCGAGCCAAGCCCACTGCGCCTCGACGAGCTCGACGGAGCTCACCTCGCCGTAGACGTTGTCACCGGCAAAGACGAACACGTCCGGATCGTCGCCGAGCACCGCATCGCGGATCGGTTGGGGAAGGCGCTGATCGGGGCAGGCGCCGAAGGCGATCCGGCTCGGCCCGGCACCGGCATCGACCGCGCCGGTCGGCAGCGCGAGCAGCAGGGCGCAGAGCACTGAGCAGACGCGCGCGTGATGCATACCAGGGCTGGACGAGCTCACGTTCGGTTACGGCGCACAGCCCACACGAGTGTGACAAGGCGTCGACGCGGTTCGCCACCGTCCCGCGCAGCGGCCGACCGCCGTGCGCTGCATCGAAGTATGCGTTGGCCCGGGCGAATCACGTATAATGAACGGCCTAATACCAAGCGGTCCGGCGGCGCCCGCACGTCGGCCGGCGCATCGACATCGGCGGCACGCCGATGCCGACACGCGCTCGGGGGGTGCAGTGATCATGCGCCACGTTTCGCCCTGCCAGGGGTCACGTTCGAGCGTGCCGAGACAAGGCGACGCAACAAACACAACGAAGGAGAGGGACATGGCCGACCCGTCCGAGCACGCGTCCGTGAATCCGCTCAGGGCACGTCTGGCCACCAACGAGCCGGCCATCGGTGTGCTGATCACGATGCCGAGCGTCCACACCACGCAGGTGCTCGCCCATGCCGGCTTCGACTGGCTGTTCGTGGACATGGAGCACGGCCCGATCGACATCCAGTCGGCCCACGCCATCATAACGGCCACGCAGGGCACGGGCGCCGCGCCCATCGTGCGGGTGCCGTGGAACGTGCACTGGCTGGTCAAACCGGTGCTCGACGCCGGTGCCATGGGCGTCATCTTCCCGATGATCCGCTCGGCGGCGGACACCGAGACGGCGGTGCGCTCGCTGCGCTATCCGCCGACGGGGGAGCGCGGGTTCGGACCCTTCTACGCGTCGCTGCGCTTCGGCGAGACCATGCAAAGCTACCCCGACGTCGCCGACCGCGAGATCATGTGCGTGCTGCTCATCGAGCACAAGGACGCCGTCGACGACATCGAGAACATCGTCGCCGTCGCCGGTGTCGACGCCTGCCTGATTGCGCCGTTCGATCTGGCGATGAGCTACGGGTATCGCGACGGCGCTGATCACGACGAGGTGCGGGCCGCCATCGCCCGCGCCGAGCGCGTCATCCTCGACGCCGGCATCGCGCTCGGCGGGCTGGCGCTCACCCCGGAGGCGGCGAACGACATGATCGGACGCGGCTACCGCATGATTCTCATCGGCTTCGACACCACGCTCCTGCAGCGCGCCTCGGCGGAGGTGCTCGATGCCATAAGGCGCAGCGACTGAGGCGCGCGGGGCGCCGCTCCGCCCAGTACTTCGGAGAGCCATTTCCCATGAGCAATTACCGCGTCGCCCTGAGCGGCGATTTCCTGAAGGCCGACGGCAGCCCGGCTTACCCGATGTTCGATCTGAGCCCGCTCACCGGCCCCGGTGTCGAGCACGCGTTTCTCGAGAGCGAGGGCGAGATCGATGCCGGCCAGCTCGCCGACTTCGACGCCTTGATCCTGCTCGCGCACCGGTTCACGGCGGCGAGCGTGCCAGCGAGCGGCCGCCTCGCCGTGGTTGCGCGCTTCGGCGTCGGCTACGATACCGTGGACGTCGAGGCGTGCACGCGCGGCGGCATCGCGCTGTGCATCACTCCCGACGGGGTGCGGCGCCCGGTCGCCGTCTCGGTGCTGGCATTCATGCTCGCGCTCACCGGCAAGATGCTGCAGAAGGATCGACTCACGCGCATGGGGCCGACGGGCTGGGCGCAGAAAGCCGACTACATGGGGGTCGGGCTGGTCGGTAAGACGCTCGGCATGCTTGGCGTCGGCAATATCGGCGCCGAGGTGCTGCGCCTGGCGCGGCCCTTCGAGATGCGGTTCATTGCCCACGAACCCTATGCCGACGCGAGCGTCGTCGACGAGCTCGGCGTCGAGCTGGTCGAGCTGGACGAGCTGTTTCGCGCCTCCGACATCCTCAGCGTGAACTGCCCGCTGAACGACGACACCTTCCACATCGTCAATGCCGAGCGATTGGCGTTGATGAAGCCGAGCGCGTACCTGATCAACACGGCGCGCGGCCCGGTGATCGACGAGCAGGCGCTCATCGAGGCGCTGCGTTCGGGGCGCATCGCCGGCGCCGGGCTGGACGTGTTCGAGCAGGAGCCCCCTGCAGCCGACAATCCGCTGTTCGGCATGGACAACGTCGTCCTGGCGCCCCACGCGCTGTGCTGGACCGACGAGTGCTTTGCCGGCAACGGCGCGGCCGACGTCAGGGCAGTGCTCGACGTGATGCACGGCCGCATTCCCAGAGGCATCGTCAATCGCGGCATACTTGACAACGGTACCTGGCACGGCAAACTTGCCGGCTACAAGAATCGTTTCGGGGCCTGACCCTACTTTCCCAACGTGCTACCCAAGGAGGAGCCAAACGTGACCAAGAAACCATTCGCAACCCTGCTGGCGCTCGCGTCGATCGTAGCGAGCGCGGGCGCGGCGGCGCAGAGCGCCGCCGAGCGGGCGGTGGAGGCCGCCAAGCAGTACTCGGGCGCCACCATCACCATTGTGTGGGAAGCGGGACTGCAGTCGCTCGACCCGCTCAACTTCTCCGGACCGAAGTGGAAGGAGCTCACCGGCATCGAAGTCAAGGTGATCGAGGTGCCCACGGCGGAGATGTTCACCAAGATTCTTCAGGAGCATCGCGCCGGTACCGGGGCCTACGACGCGCTCAACATCATTCCCGCCTGGCTGCCCGATCTGGCCATCGCCGGCGCGCTCGAGCCGCTCGATTCCTACGTCGACAAGTACGGCTTCCGCGACGAGCTCCAGGAGATCGCTCCCGTCTATCGCGACAACCAGATGACCTACAAGGGCACCATCTACGGGTTCCCGGACGACGGCGACGTGTTTCTCTTCTACTATCGCAAGGACATCTTGGAAGACGCCGACAACAAGAAGGCGTTCAAGGAGAAGTACGGCTACGACCTGGCCGTGCCCGCCACCTGGAAGCAGTTCGCCGATGTCGGCCGGTTCCTGACCGATAAGTATGCGCCCGACATGTACGGTGCGGCGTTCTTCCGCGATGCGCCCTATGCCCAGTACATGTTCCAGGAGCGTTTCCGCGTGGAAGGCGGCAAGTTCTTCGACGCCGATTCCATGAAGGCGACCGTCAACAGCGACATCGGCGTGCGCGTGATGACGGGGATGCGCGACGAGAACAAGTTCATGCCGCCGGGCGTCGAGACGTGGGGCTTTGTGGAGAACCTTGCCGCCTTTCTTGCCGGTGACACCGCCATGACCATATCCTGGCCGCCCTACGGGCGCTGGGCGGCGGGCTACGGCACCGACCAGGAGGCGCTCTCGTGGGTGCCCAAGTCGACCATCGGCGGTAAGGTCGGCTACGCGCTGCCGCCAGGCGGTCATCCGCAGCTCGCCGCGGGGTTCTCGCTCGGCGTCTCCTCGAGCAGCAAGAACAAGGAGGCGGCCTACCTGTTCATCCAGTGGCTCAACAGCAAGGACACGAGCCTCGAGCGCGTGCAGCTGCCCTACGCGCTGCGTGACCCGTTCCGCGACTCGCACTTCGCCAGCAACGAGTACAAGTCGCGCTGGGGCGAGGCGCCGGAGTACCTGGCCGCGCTGCAGGCCGGCGCCGTCAGCGGTCTGCTGGACCTATCGCTGCTGCAGACGGACCGTTACGAGGAGGCGCTGCGTCAGGGCATCAGCCGGCTGTGGGCGGGCGACGACCCGAAGGCGATTCTCGACGACGTGGCGGCGCAGTGGGATCGGACCACCGAGCGTATTGGCGCCGACAAACAGCGCGAGGTCTACCAGGAATGGGCGAGCAAGCCCAACGCCTATCCGAACTGAGCCGTTGTTGACGACTCCGGTCCCCGCTGTCGCGGGGGCCGGAGCGCTCTCGGCGCAACGATGCTTCACACCGAGCCCGCTCGTCTGAGGCGGGCACTGACTCCGGCATGAGCTACGGCCCGTCCAAGGCGCTCGGCGACAGCCAGTTCAAGTACTGGCTGATCTGGCCGGCGGTCCTCGTCATTCTTCTGATCGGCCTGTTCCCGCTCGTCTACACCCTCGTCGTCAGCTTTCAGAACATCACGCTCATCGACGAGGACACGTCGTTCCACGGTCTGCTCAACTACCGGCTGCTGTTCGCCGACCGCCGGCTGTGGGAATCGCTCATGCATACCGTGATCTTCCTCGTCATCGCGCTGCCTGCGGAGCTCATCCTCGGCATGCTCATGGCGCTGCTGTGCCTCGAGCGACTGCCCGGCAAACAGCTGTTCGTCGCGCTGCTCGTACTGCCCACCGTGATCTCGCCCATTGTCGCCGGCGCCACCTGGCGGCTCATGTTCGACAATCGCTTCGGGCCGGTGAACCAGATCATCGGCGCCGTCGCCGGCGAGCCGACGACGATACTGTGGACGGTAAACCCGAGCTTCGTCTATCCGGCGATCCTGATCGCGGAGATCTGGCAGTGGACGCCGTTCATGTTCCTGCTGCTGCTCGCCGGCTTGAGCAACGTCGACCGTTCACAGATGGAGGCCGCCGAGATCGACGGCGCCTCCTACTGGCGCATCTTCTTCAAGATCATGCTGCCGGCGATCCGGCCGGTGATGGTCATCGCCCTGCTGATCCGGGCGCTCGATCTGTTCCGCCTCTTCGACGTGGTCTGGGCGCTGACGCAGGGGGGTCCCGGCACGCGCACCGAGACCATATCGATCTATGCCTACCTGCAGGGATTCCGGCAGTTCGAGACCAGCTACACGGCCGCAGTCGCGTTCCTGGTGATCGTGCTGCTCTCGGTGGTGGTGATCGCCGCGCTCAAGCGGGTCGAGCTTGCCCGATGAAGCGCCGCACGCTGCACATGCTGGCCCGCTACGCGATGCTCGTCGCGGTGACGGTGGTGTTTCTGTTTCCCGTCTACTGGCTGTTCGCCATCTCGTTCAAGACCCCCGAGGAGATCTTCGCCTCGCCGCCGCTGTGGGCGCCCGGCAGCATACAGTTCGACAACTACCGGGTGCTGTTCAAGGACGGCGACGCGATAACCGTGTGGAACAGCTTCGTCGTCGCCGGTGTGAGCACCGTCATCGCCATGGTGCTCGGCACGCTGTGCGCCTACAGCCTGGCGCGCTTCCGCACCGGTGGCGACAACCTGGCGATCTGGATCATCTCCCAGCGCATGATTCCGCCGGTGGTCATCGTCTTCCCGGTGTTTCTGCTCTATGTCTGGCTCGGCTGGGTCGACACCTACCATGGTCTCATACTGCTCTACACCGCGTTCAACCTGCCTTACGTGGTGTGGATGATGCGCGGCTATCTCGAAGACATACCGATCGAGCTCGAGGAGAGTGCGCTGGTGGACGGCTGCACGCGCTGGGAGGTGGTGCGCAAGGTGGTCTTTCCGATGGCGCGCTCGGGCCTCTTCGCCACCGCCGTGTTCACGTTCGTGTTCGCCTGGAACGACTTCATCTTCGCGCTGGTGCTGACTAAGCGGGAGGTGACGACGTTCCCGGTGCAGGTCACGCATTACTTCGGCGGTCAGTCGAATTTCTGGGCAAAGATCGCGGCCATGAGCGTGCTCGGCACGGTGCCCATCTTCATCGCCGTGGCGATGCTGCAGCGCTATCTGGTGCGCGGCATCTCGCTCGGGGCCGTCAAGGGGTAGAGAGCGAATGGCGCGGGTAAAGATCTCGGGACTGGAGAAATACTACGGCTCGGTGCACGCGCTGCGCGGCATCGACCTGGACATCGCGGAAGGGGAGTTCGTCGTCTTCGTGGGCCCCTCGGGCTGTGGCAAGAGCACGCTGCTGCGCAGCATCGCCGGGCTCGAAGAGATCGACGAGGGCACCATCGAGATCGACAACGACGTCGTCAACGAGATGCGTCCCCGCGACCGTAATGTCGCCATGGTGTTCCAGAGCTACGCGCTGTATCCCTACATGAACGTGTACGAGAACATCGCTTTCGGGCTGCGCGCGCGCAAGGTGCCCGCGCCGGAGATCGATCGGCGCGTGAGGGAGGCGGCAGAGATGCTGGGCATCGCCGGACTGCTCGACCGCCAGCCCCGGCAGCTCTCCGGCGGCCAGCGCCAGCGCGTCGCCATCGGCCGCGCTGTGGTGCGCGACGCGCGCGTGTTCCTGTTCGACGAGCCGCTGTCGAACCTCGACGCCCAGCTGCGCGAGGAGATGCGCAGCGAGATCAAGCGCCTGCACCGGGACATTCGCAAGACCATGATTTACGTCACCCACGACCAGGTCGAGGCGATGACGCTGGCCGACCGCATCGTGCTGCTCAAGGAGGGTCAGATCGAGCAGATCGGCGCGCCGCTCGAGATGTTCGAGCGGCCCGCTACGCGCTTCGTCGCCAGCTTTCTCGGCTCGCCCGCCATCAACTTCGTGGCGGGGCGGTTGGTGCGCGGGGAGGCCGGGCTGGCCGTGCGGTTCGGCGACGGCACCGAGCTGGCGCTGCCGGAGGCTCGCAGCGAGAAGCTGGGCGCCTGGGTGGATCGCGACGTGGTGCTCGGCGTGCGCCCCGAGCACATGCGCCGCGCCGAGCATGGGCAGCTCGACGTCACCTTCGATCTGGTGCAGCCGACGGGCACCCGCATCTACGGCACCTTCACCCTTGCCGGCAGCGAGGTCGTCGCCGAGCTCCAGGCCCACGACATCGAGCACACCGGCGAGCGGCTGTCTCTGGCCGTGGACATGAAACGCATCATCCTCGTCGACCCCGAAACGGACAACGTGATCTGAGCAGCGCTAGGCAAGGGGGAGGCGGTGACCGCGGATTTCCGTAGCGGAGACCGAAAGTCGGCCGCGCGTTCCGTGGCGCCATCTCTCGACGGCGTCGAGTCGGCTGTCTCGACACCCTGGTCGCCGACTCGATACCGTCGAGAGGCTGGCTACCTTCACAGCACCCCCTTTTGTCGCGATTTAGTGCTCGTACCAGAAACTTGGATTTAGGTTGTTGTTGATGTCCGGATCCTGCGGCACCATGCCGCCGCCGGTGGGCACCAGCATCGACGCGCCGCCCTGGAAGTAGACCGGCTTGACGCCGGCGGTCGGCCCGGTGCCCAGGTAGCGGATGCGGTCGGCCTTGGTCAGCACCTCGGTGCCGGGCGCCCAGTCGGCGAACTCCGGCGCGCCGGTGTAGGCGCTGATGCCGTAGAGCTGCGAGTACCCGGGCTCGACCGTGCAGCTGCCGCCGCTGACCGTCTCCGACTCGAGCGGCACGTAGGTCGTGAAGAACACCGTGTCCTCGAGCACGGCCGTGGGCGCCCAGCCCTTCTCGCCGTCGGTCTCGAGGTCGAAGTACCAGCCGTGGCTCGCCTGCAGCAGGTCGATGGGCTCGTTGGCCGATACGGCGTCGTCGGTGTCTTCGCTGCTCAGTATCAGCGTATTGGTGACGTCGAGCAGATCGCCGTGGTCGAGCGGCGTG
>JBFEOO010000064.1:0-22833 GCA_041550555.1 Arenicellales bacterium | reverse complement strand
GGCTTCAACCGCATTACGACGGACGCACGGTTCCCGGGGTCCGATGCCATCATCGGTGATTCGTTCGTCTCCGGCAGCATCGAAGGCACCACCGCCATCAGTGGCATCGGCACCGACGCGCTGCCCGATAGTGGTATCGACGTGGGCAACGGGCTTCAGGTAAACCTGCCTGCCGCCGGCCTCGAAGGCGCGGATCCGGTCGGGTACGCGATCCGCATCGCCAAGCTCGGCGAAGGCTTCGCCCATTTGATCGATCTCGAGCTCTCGGCACTGGAGGCCGAGGGTCGGGGCAAAGTGATTGCGAGCCCGCGGCTTATTACCAACGACCAGCAGCAAGCCAAGATCGAGCAGGGCCAGGAGCGGATATTCACGACCAACGTGCTGGGCGTTGGCAGCGTCGTGACCAAGAAGGCCGTTCTCGGCATGGAGGTTACACCGCAGATAACGCCTGACGACCGGGTCGTGCTCGATGTGTACATCACCAAGGACAGGTTCGTTTCCCCGACGGATCCGACCATAGACACGAAGCAGATCGACACGCAGGTTTTGCTGGACAATGGCGAGACGGTGGTCATCGGCGGCATTTTTCAGGAAGACATCGGCGACGAGATCGTCAAGACACCGGTCCTCGGGGACATCCCGCTGCTGGGTGTGCTCTTTCGTAAGAAGACACGCTTCCACTTCCGCAGCGAGCTGCTGATCTTCCTGACGCCGCGTATTATCAACCCGGCCTTGAACGTGCGCTGACGCTATTGTCCTAACCTCCTACCGGCCACGAGCTTGCCACGCAGACGCCCCGGCTCCGCTGCTGGGGCGTCTGCGTGGAGTCATCCCTCTGAGCAGTTGCCTTAGCGCATCTGCGCGACCGTCCTCCGCGCCGGTTCGCCGAAGCTCGGTCTCGTCGCCTCAACCCGCTTCGCTCTGTTCGGCTAGACGATACCGCGCTCACGCGGTTGGGGCGACGTCGCTCCGTGCTCGACACGTCTTCCGCGCTCGTGTACAAACTGGCTGACGCGGTCGGTGTCGCTCCCGCGACTGCCTCGGGAGTCGCCGAATGACCTGCCCCGACTTGTTTCGGTCGAGGCGTCGCCAGCGGGATCTACACGGGTGATCCATGCCGAGTAACGTCTTCCTCGTTGGGCTGATGGGTGTGGGCAAGACCACCATCGGACGCCCGCTCGCCAAGCGGCTCAACATGGAGTTCGTCGACTGCGACCGCGAGCTCGAAGAACGCACGGGTGCAACGATCAGCTTGATTTTCGACGTCGAAGGCGAGGCGGGATTTCGCGAGCGGGAGGCGCGCATGCTTCAGGAGCTGACGCGAAGAGAAAACATTGTGCTGGCCACCGGCGGCGGTGCAATCCTGCGCGAGGACAACCGACGCGCGCTGCGCACGAACGGCACCGTGGTGTATCTGTACGCGCCTGTAGACATGCTGGTCGAGCGCACGCGCAGCAGTAAGAACCGTCCCTTGCTGCAGACCGACAATCCACGGGAAACCTTCGAGAGACTCATGGCTGAACGCGACGCCCTTTACCGCCAAGAGGCGGACATCATCGTCGACGTCAGTGACCGTACGCCACAGACCATCGCGCGGGACATCGCCCGCAGGCTGAAGGCCAAATGAACGTCATTGACGTGGCCGTCGGCGGCGGCCGCAGCTACCCGATCTACGTGGGCGCGGGGTTGCTGCGACGGGATGACCTGTTCAAGTCCCACATCGCGGGCTCCCAGGTAATGGTCGTCAGCAACGAGACGGTGGCACCGCTCTATCTCGACACGCTGCTGGCGTCGCTCGAGGGATTCGAGGTGCACACGAAGATCCTCCCGGACGGGGAGGCGTACAAGACGCTCGATGTGGCGGAAAGCGTTTTCTCAGCGCTGCTGCAAGTGCCCTGCGACCGGCAGACGACAATCGTGGCGCTGGGAGGCGGCGTCATCGGCGATCTCGCCGGGTTCGTCGCAGCGTGCTATCAACGTGGGGTCCCCTATATCCAGGTACCCACGACGTTGCTCGCGCAAGTCGACTCTTCCGTTGGTGGCAAGACGGCCGTCAACCATCCGCTCGGCAAGAACATGATCGGGGCGTTTCATCAGCCGCAGTGCGTGATCGCCGATACCGACTCACTGGACAGCCTTCCCGAGCGGGAGCTGGTAGCCGGGTTGGGCGAGGTCGTCAAATACGGCCTCATATGTGATGCGGGCTTTTTCGGGTGGCTCGAAGCCAACATCGACAAGCTGCTGGCGCGCGACCCCCATGCGCTGCGCTATACCATCGAGCGCTGCTGCCGAAACAAGGCAGATGTCGTCGCTCAGGACGAGCGTGAGACGGGTGTGCGAGCACTGCTCAATCTCGGTCACACGTTCGGTCACGCGATCGAGACAGGTTTGGGCTACGGCGTATGGCTGCACGGCGAAGCGGTCGCCGCCGGGATGGTGCTCGCGGCTGAGCTCTCACGGCGCCTCGGCCTGCTGTCCGAGATCGACGTCGCGCGAGTCGAGCAGCTGCTCAGGCGAGCCGGTCTGCCCGTTCACCTGCCGGACGCACTGGACGCTGCGGAGCTGATGCGGCTCATGTCCGTCGACAAGAAGGTGGTGGGGCGGCGAGTTCGGCTCGTGTGCTTGAAGGGGATTGGCGAGGCGACCTTGGTCACGGACTACCCGCCCGAAGCGGTCCTCGAGACCCTGGCGACGCGCCGGGCGACCGTCCAGCCTGCGTGATCTCACGGCTCGATCCGGAGAAAAACGCGGCGACGCGCCAGGCAGCGTCGGCTCGACGGGGCGCGCGCTAGAAGGAAGCTCGCGAACGATTCGCGCATCGCCCCTTTTTCTGGGTGTCGGTCGCCGACAGCTCAAAAAATGGCGCCTGACCACGCGTTTCCTGTGCAGATGCACCAAGCTGGGGCCTTCGGCGACCCACGCTCAGGCTGCTGCGCGTCTGCGGGCCAGAGCTTTCTGAAAGACCCGGGGGTGAGCTCGCGGGGCCGGGCACAAGCCGGCTGTTTGAACCGCCACATCGCCACCGGTATACTGGATTTTGTTGGCGGTTTCGGTTTGGAGGGGGTAGGTGGCCGCCGAAGCTTTGTCGTGCCTATCTCCGGGCGCGTGTTACTCAATGGGTAGCACGTCGCCCAGCGCCGTGCAGCGCTCTTCCAGCACGCGTGCGTAATCGGGCTCCCTGGTCGAGGATTTGCGAACCCATCCCTGACGTTGATGCCGATGGCCGCTGCGAGAATGCATAGCCGTGCTCCGGTTGGTGGACTCTACCGACCGTCCTTCGAGCGAGACAACTGCGGATTCGGTCTGATCGCGCACATGGACGGCCAGGCGAGTCACGAGCTGGTTCGAACCGCCATCGAATCGCTTTCGCGTCTGACCCACCGCGGCGCGGTGGCCGCGGACGGCAAGAGCGGCGACGGCTGCGGGCTGCTGTTGCGCAAGCCCGATGCTCTTCTGCGCGCCGTCGCGGCGCAGGCGGGCTTCGCGCTAGGCAACCGCTACGGCGTGGGGATGGTCTTCCTCAATCGTGACGACGCCCTTGCCGAGCGGGCGCGGCGCCGACTCGTCGCCGAGCTCGTGGCGGAGGGCCTCGAGTGCTGCGGGTGGCGTGCCGTGCCCGTCGATGATGCTGCGCTAGGAGATGCGGCCCGCCAGTCGAAGCCACAGATCGAGCAGCTGTTCGTGAATGCGCCCGACGGCATGGACGGCGCCGAGCTCGAGCGCCACCTGTTCATGGCTCGTCGCCGCGCCGAGAAAGCCATCGAGCCGGAGGATGACCAGTTCTATGTAGCGAGTCTCTCGGGGCGCGTCATCGTATACAAGGGCCTGCTGATGCCGGTGAACCTGCCGGTATTCTATCCGGAGCTCAGCGACGAGCGGCTCCAGTCGTCGATCAGCGTCTTCCACCAACGGTTCTCCACCAACACCTGGCCGCAGTGGCGACTGGCCCAGCCATTTCGATTCCTCGCCCATAACGGCGAGATCAACACCGTCCAGGGTAATCGCAACTGGGCACGCGCCCGCAGCTATAAGTTCGAGTCCCCGCTGATTCCGAACATGGATGACATTCGGCCTCTGGTCAGCGAGGACGCTTCGGACTCGTGCAGCCTCGACAACATGCTCGAGGTCTTCGTGGCAGGCGGCGTCGATCTTTTCCGCGCCATGCAGCTACTGATCCCCCCGGCATGGCAGAACGTCGAGACGATGGATCAGGATCTGCGTGCCTTTCACCGTTACAACTCAATGCACATGGAGCCCTGGGACGGACCGGCCGGCATCGTGCTCAGCGACGGGCGCTACGCCGCCTGCGTCATGGATCGCAACGGTTTGAGGCCCGCGCGCTACGTGATCACTCGCGATCGTCTGATCACTTTGGCGTCGGAAGCAGGAGTACGCGACTGCGCCGCCGGCGATGTCCTCGTCAAGGGCCGGCTCAAGCCTGGCCAGATGATCGCCACGGACACCGTCACCGGGAAGCTGCTGCTTCCCGAGGACATCGAGGAACGCCTGCGCACGCGCCGGCCCTACAAGCAGTGGTTGAAGGCACACCAGGTGCGGCTGTACAGCCAGCTGCACGAGCAGGTCGAAGTCATGGTCCCCATGAACCCTTCGTCTCTGAACGTCTACCAGAAGCTGTTCCAGGTGAGCTTCGAAGAGCGTGATCAGGTCATACGGGTGTTGGCAGACGCCGGCCAGGAGGCGGTCGGCTCGATGGGGGACGATACGCCGTTGCCCGTGCTGTCGAAACGCCTGCGTTCCCTCTATGACTACTTCAGACAGCAGTTTGCCCAGGTCACCAACCCGCCGATAGATCCGCTGCGCGAACAGATCGTGATGGCGCTCGAAACGTGCTTTGGGCGTGAGCGCAATCTCTTCGAGGAGACGCGGGAGCACGCCGCCCGAATCGTCGTCGATTCGCCCGTGCTGTCCAGCGGTAAGTTCAGCACCCTGCTTAATGTCGATGACGTTCGCTACGCGCATCACCGAATCGACCTCAACTACATTGAGGATGACAGCATACGGGCTGCAATCGAACGCATCTGCGCGGATGCGGTGCGGGTCGTGCGTGAAGGAAAGACCCTTATCGTGCTCTCGGACAGGGATATCGCCAAGGACAGGCTCCCGATACACGCCCTGCTGGCGACCGGCGCGGTGCACCACCGGCTGATCGAAGAGGGTCTGCGGTGCGACGCCAATATCGTCGTGGAAACGGCCACCGCTCGCGATCCCCATCATGTCGCTGTGCTCATCGGGTACGGCGCGACGGCGGTTTATCCATATCTTGCCTATGAATGCGTCTTCGACATGATGCGATCGGGGGAGATCGCGGACAAGGATGCGGCGGGCGTGCTGCGCCGCTACCGCGCGGGCATCAACAAGGGGCTATTCAAGATCATCTCCAAGATGGGCATCTCGACCATCGCCAGCTATCGCGGCGCGCAGCTGTTCGAGGCCGTTGGCCTGCACCAGGAGGTCGTCGATCTCTGCTTTCGGGGTACTACCTGCCGCATTCAGGGAACAGACTTCACGGACATCGAGGCCGATCAGCGGGAACTGCGGGATCGGGCATGGAGCCCGCGTCGACGGATCGAGCAGGGTGGTCTGCTGAAGTACGTTCACGACGGCGAGTACCATGCCTATCATCCCGATGTTATTCGCACCGTGCATGAGGCCGTGACGAGCGGTGACTACGCCAAGTACCGGGAGTTCGTGTCGCTGGTCAACAATCGCCCGCCCACGGTGCTGCGCGATCTGCTGCGATACCGGAGCGGCGTCACACCTGTTGCCTTGGAGGAGGTCGAGCCGGTCGAGGCCATTCTGCCTCGTTTCGACAGCGCGGGCATGTCGCTGGGCGCCCTCTCGCCGGAGGCGCACGAGACGCTGGCAGAGGCGATGAACACGCTCGGCGGGCGCTCCAACTCGGGCGAAGGCGGTGAGGACCCACGGCGTTACGGCACTGAGCGGACCTCGAAGATAAAGCAGGTCGCGTCCGGTCGGTTCGGGGTTACGCCGGCATACCTCGTAAACGCCGAAGTGCTGCAGATCAAGATCGCCCAGGGTGCGAAGCCGGGTGAGGGGGGCCAGCTCCCTGGGCACAAGGTCAACGAGCTGATCGCGTCACTGCGATTCTCAAAACCGGGGGTCGCATTGATCTCGCCCCCGCCCCACCACGACATTTACTCCATCGAGGACCTCGCTCAGCTGATCTTCGATCTCAAGCAGGTCAACCCCGAGGCGCTGGTCTCCGTAAAGCTGGTCGCTGCAGCGGGAGTCGGGACGATCGCTGCGGGGGTTGCCAAGGCCTACGCGGACCTGATCACCATCGCCGGCTACGACGGTGGGACGGGCGCCAGCCCGTTGACCTCGGTGAAGTACGCGGGCAGTCCCTGGGAGCTCGGTCTCACCGAGACGCACCAGACTCTGCGCGCCAACGATCTGCGCGGCAAGATCCGTCTGCAGGTTGACGGTGGTCTCAAGACGGGGCGAGATGTGGTCAAGGCCGCCTTGCTCGGCGCGGAAAGCTTCGGTTTCGGCACGTTGCCCATGGTAGCGATGGGCTGCAAGTATCTCCGAATATGCCATTTGAACAACTGTGCGACCGGTGTCGCCACCCAGCATCCGGTGCTGCGCTCGCGTCACTTCGTCGGCAACGTCGAACGTGTCGTGAACTATTTCCGATTCGTCGCGCAGGAGGTTCGTGAGGAGATGGCGGCGCTCGGCGTCAGGCGATTCGAAGATCTCATCGGACGGACGGATTTGCTCGAGGTCAGCACGGGTGAGACCCGTCGCCAGCGTCGGCTGAATCTTGCGCCGATCCTGTCCGACGGCGGTGTCGACCCGGACAAACCGCAGTTCTGTGAGAGTGAGCGCAACCGGCCCTGGGACCGCGGTGAGCTGGCGGAGATGATGGTGCGCGACGCGTTGCCGGCCGTCATCGCCAGGACGGGCGGCGAATTCCGCTACGCCATTCGCAACGTCAATCGCTCGATCGGCGCGAGACTCTCCGGTGAGATCGCCCGCCGTCACGGCAATATCGCCATGGACGATGCTCCTATCCGGATGCGATTCACGGGTACGGCCGGCCAGAGCTTCGGCGTGTGGAATGCGGGCGGCCTTCATCTGTACCTCGAGGGCGATGCCAACGACTATGTCGGCAAGGGGATGGCCGGCGGCAAGATCGTGATCTATCCGCCGGCGGGAAGCCGCATCAAGAGCAACGAGTCGGCTATCATCGGCAACACCTGTCTATACGGCGCGACGGGCGGCAAGCTGTTCGCGGCCGGCGGCGCAGGAGAACGTTTCGCGGTCAGAAATTCCGGCGCACACGCCGTCATCGAGAGCTGTGGTGACCACGGCTGCGAGTACATGACCGGCGGCGTGGTCGCGGTGCTGGGCCGCACCGGCCTAAACTTCGGCGCCGGCATGACGGGCGGGCTCGCGTTCGTGCTCGACCGCGAGCGCAATTTCGTCGATTGCTACAACCACGAGCTCATCGATATTCACCGCCTCACGCCCGAGCAGATGGAAGCGCATTTGAATTTTCTCCGCGAGATGATCGCGGAGTTCGTCACCGAAACCGGCAGCAAGTGGGGCCAAACGGTGCAGGAGGACTTCCTGGATCTGGTTGGCCTGTTCTGGCTGATCAAGCCCAAGGCCGCAGACCTGGAGACGCTTCTCGACACCCTGCTCGAAGCAGCGTAGCCGACGTCGGCCGCGGGCGGGCACTACCTGCCGCGCGCGGCCCCGCAGAGTGTTCATAGGCAAACGTAGTGAGCAAGAATTTTCAGTTTGTCGAGCTGCCACGCCAAGATCCGGTCAAGACGCCGGCGCGAGTGCGCGTTCACGAGTGGCACGAGATCTACGGCAATTACGAGAACCCTGTTGCGGCAGGACAGGCGGGGCGCTGCCTCGCCTGCGGCAACCCGTACTGCGAGTGGAAGTGCCCGGTGCACAACTACATCCCCGATTGGCTGAAGCTGATCGAGGAGGGCCGGCTGTTCGAGGCAGCGGAGCTGTCGCACCAGACCAACTCGTTGCCCGAGATTTGTGGTCGGATTTGCCCGCAGGATCGATTGTGCGAGGGTGCGTGCACGCTGAACGATGGTTTCGGCGCTGTCACGATAGGGGCGATCGAGACGTACATTACCGAAACGGCGCTCATGCAGGGCTGGCGCCCCGACCTGTCCGACGTCACCCCCTCCGGCAGGCGGGTGGCGATCGTCGGTGCGGGGCCCGCAGGGCTTGCCTGCGCAGACGTGCTGGCACGCAATGGCGTTGCGCCGACCGTCTACGATCGGCAGCCGGAGATTGGCGGGTTGCTGACCTTCGGGATACCGCCGTTCAAGCTCGAGAAGAAAGTGGTGCTGGCGCGGCGCGCGCTGCTCGAGGAGGCGGGCGTGCAGTTCGTTCTGCGCACCGAGATCGGCGTCGACCTCCCCTTCGAGCGGCTGGTGGACGACTACGATGCGGTGTTTCTTGGCCTGGGTGCCTATCGACCCATGCGCGGAGGGTTCCCCGGCGAGGATCTCGAAGGAGTCTGCGAGGCCTTGCCCTACCTCGTTGCCAACGTCAATCGCGTCGAGGGGTGGGAACGGTCCCCGGAGGCGTTCATCGACATGCGCGGCCACCGCGTTGCCGTGCTCGGTGGCGGCGATACCGCCATGGACTGCGTGCGCACGGCAATTCGGCAAGGCGCAGCGAGCGTTACCTGCGTTTATCGTCGTGACGAGGTGAATATGCCGGGCTCGCGGCGTGAGGTGTGGAACGCCAAAGAGGAGGGCGTACGGTTCCTGTGGAACCGCCAACCGCTCGAACTCGTCGGCCACATGGAGGTGGAAGGCGTCAAGGTGATTCGCACGCGACTCGGCGAGCCCGACGCCCGCGGACGGTGTCGGCCGGAGGCGGTCGCTGGCTCCGAGGAGACGATTCCGGCCGATCGGGTCATCATCGCTTTTGGTTTCCGGCCGGACCCGCCGCCGTGGCTCGAGGCCACCGGCATCGAAGTCGATGCAGTCGGCCGCGTAAAGGCGTCCGAGGACAGCCGCTATGCGTTCCAGACCTCCAACGCCAAGGTGTTCGCCGGCGGCGATATGGTGCGCGGCTCCGATCTGGTCGTCACGGCGGTGTTCGAGGGTCGGCAAGCCGCGGCCGGGATGCTCGAGCTGTTCGGCATCTGAGCATTCGGCCTGCGATGGAGATCCCGCTCGGCGAACGCCTGATCGTAGCGCTCGATGTGCCCACCGCCGCCGAGGCCCAGGCGCTCGTCGATCTGCTCGACGACACCGTGGTGTTCTACAAGCTCGGGCTCGAGCTGCTCATGTCCGGGGATTACTTCGAGCTCGTCGACTGGCTGGGCAGAAGAGGGAAGCGCGTCTTCGCCGACATCAAGCTGTTCGACGTGCCGGAAACCGTGCGGCGGGCCGTAAGCCGTCTCGGTGGACGGGGCATCGACTTCGTAACCGTCCACGGTAACGACGGGATGATGCGGGCAGCCGCCGAGGCCAAGGGGGACGTCAAGGTGCTGGCCGTGACCGCTCTGACGAGCCTCGATCAGGGCGATCTGGACGACCTCGGCTTCCGTTGCGACGTAGAGGCTCTCGTGCTGTCGCGGGCGCGCCGAGCGCTCGAGTGCGGCTGCGACGGGGTGGTCGCCTCCGGGCTCGAGGCGCAGCGGCTGCGCGCGGAGCTCGGCGCGGGTCTGGTCATCGTCACGCCGGGCATTCGGCCCGTGGCCAATGTCGACGATCAGAAGCGCGTTGTCGGGGTGGGACGGGCGTTCGCGCTTGGCGCGGACTACATCGTCGTGGGGCGGCCCATTCGTGACGCATCGGACCCGCGCGCCGCTGCGCGCGGTATCCTTGAGGAAATCGCCGACGCCGTGCAATGACGCACGGCGCTTTCGCGCTGCGGAGTGTGCTCAGGCGAGACGGCGATGGAGTGCGACGAGGACAGTGGTGCAGCCGATGAACGATCGTCTGTTGCGGGCGCTGCGGCGTCAGCCCGTCGACCGCACGCCGGTGTGGATCATGCGCCAGGCGGGGCGCTACCTTCCCGAGTATCGCGCCACACGCCAGCGGGCCGGAGACTTCCTCACGCTGTGCAAGACGCCCGAGCTTGCCTGCGAGGTGACCCTGCAGCCGCTGGCGCGCTTTCCGCTCGATGCGGCGATTCTGTTCTCGGACATTCTGACGATTCCCGATGCCATGGGTCTGGGGCTCAGCATCGACGAGGGTCGTGGTCCGCGTCTGGAGCGGCCGCTGCGCAGCGCCCGCGACATCGATGCGCTCGCTCCGCTCGACGTCGACGAGCGGCTCGGCTATGTGTTGGAGGCGGTGCGGCTGATCCGCCGGGAGCTTGCGGGGCGGGTGCCCCTGATCGGCTTCGCGGGCAGTCCCTGGACGCTGGCCAGCTACATGGTCGAAGGGGGCGGGAGCCGCGATTTTGCCCTCGTCAAAAAGCTGATTTTCGACGAGCCCCAGGCCGCTCACCGGCTGCTTGGCGCGCTGGCGCAAGCCGTGCTCGACTATCTCAACGCGCAGATACGCGCCGGCGCGCAGGCCATCATGGTGTTCGACACCTGGGGTGGTGTGTTGACGCCGCACGACTTCGAGGAGTTCTCGTTGCGATACATGCAGCGCATCGTCGAGGGGCTCGAGCGCACGCACGACGACGGCCGGATTCCCGTCACGTTGTTCACCAAGGGCGGCGGTCAGTGGCTCGAGAAAATTGCCGACACCGGCTGCGATGCCGTCGGGCTCGACTGGATGACGTCAATGGGCTCGGCACGGCGGCGGGTAGGCAGCCGCGTGGCACTGCAGGGCAACATGGATCCGGCTATGCTGCGCGCCTCCCCCGCGCGCATCCGCGCCGAGGTCGATCGCATTCTCGGCGACTACGGGACCGGCAGCGGCCACGTGTTCAATCTCGGGCACGGCATTGC
Organism: Arenicellales bacterium; assembly: GCA_041550555.1. Lineage (GTDB taxonomy): Bacteria > Pseudomonadota > Gammaproteobacteria > Arenicellales > JBFEOO01 > JBFEOO01. Next base: position 11,894 of record JBFEOO010000064.1, on the reverse strand, counting down.
CCCGGACATCGCGCCCGAACATGTCAGCGTACTGGTCGAGGCCGTACATTCAGCGAGTGAGCCGTACCACAAAACGCCGAGCTGAGACGCCAGGGAGACGACGAAAGGTTCGGCGCCCCGTCCCGCCGAGCATTGCCTCGGGTGCAGTGGCAGCGGCGGCGTCTGAGCGGGCCGCTCGACCGGTGCGCCCGCGCGATGCGGCGAGCCTGATCATCCTGCGCCGCGGCGGCACGACGCACTCGGTGCTCATGGGACGGCGCCGCGCTGATGCGCGTTTCATGCCCGGCGTGTACGTCTTTCCCGGTGGCGCCGTCGAGGGCAGTGACGCCCAGGCGCGGCCCGTGTCGCCGCTCAACGCGGCGCTGGTCGCAAAGATGGGTGTTGCCGGCCGCAGCGACCGAGCGCAGGCGCTCGCGATGGCGGCCATCCGTGAGACCTTCGAGGAAACCGGTCTGCTCATCGGCCAGAGAGGAGACGTTGGCCCGGTTGCCGGCCCTTCCTGGCGGCGCATGCGCGAGGGAGGTCTGGCGCCCTCGCTGGCACGGCTGGATTTTGTCGGCCGCGCCGTCACGCCCACCTTTCAGCCAATTCGATTCAATGCTCGATTTTTCTTCGCCGGTGCCGAGCACGTGCAGGGAAGCCTGGTGCAGGGGGGCGAGCTCGAGGATCTGCGCTGGATTGCCCTCGGCTCCGTTGCTGACTACCGAATGGCCGACGTGACCCGTCACATGCTCGCGCATCTGCAGCGCATCGTCGCGGACGCGCCAGCGCGGCATCCGGGTCACCTACTGTTTACCTACCGTCGTCGGCGCCGCTTCCTGCGTTATCTGTGAGCGAGCGGCTCGCAGGGGGTGGTCACCGGTGAACCGTCTCGAGCGGCGTTGCTGCGCGCCCCTCGGCCCGCGGCGCTTGGGCGCGTCGCCGCGGCCGACGGTCACTTCCCTCGGCGTGTCAGGCGATAACGGGCATCCAGAACGGGCACTCCGTCGCAGCGGACCTCACCTCGGTCTACCAGGTCGATGAGATGGGCGAGCACCGAGCGGCCGGCAGCGGCATGCAGCGTCGCGGGCAGGTCGTGATAAATCAGCGCGACGATAGCCTCTACCGTGTCGAGCCCGCTGTCGAGACAGCGAACGATCTGCCGCTCGCGCCCGAGCCGGTGCTCCAGGTAGGCGCGTACGAACGGTTTCGGGTCCTCGACCGCCGGGCCATGCGTCGGCCAATAGACAGCGTCGTCGCGCTCGAGCAGGCGCCGCAGGCTCTTTAGGTAATCGGTCATGTTGCCGTCGGGCGGCGCGATGACGCTGGTCGACCACCCCATGACGTGATCCCCGGTAAACAACGCCCGCTCCTGTTCCAGCCCGTAGCAGACATGATTCGACGTGTGTCCGGGCGTGTGCACACAGCGAATCGTCCACCCTCGACCGTCGACGATGTCGCCGTCGCGCACCACGACGTCGGGCAGGAAGTCCCAGTCGGCGCCTTCCTCGACCTGCCCGGCAGGCGCTGACCCGCGGCGGCCGCCGCTGTGTGGCCCGTAACCGTAGGTGCGGGCGCCCGTGGCCTGCTGCAGGGCGCGGCAGGCCGGGGAGTGGTCACGATGTGTATGAGTCACCAGCAAGTGGGTGATGGATTCGCCGCGCAGGGCGCCGAGGATCGCGTCGACGTGATCGTCGAGCGCCGGCCCCGGATCGATCACGGCGACGCGCCCGTGTCCAATGACAAACGTGCCGGTGCCGTGAAACGTGAAGGGACTGGGATTGCGCGCGACCACGCGCCGGATCATTGGTGTCATCGTCTCCGCGACACCGTAGCGAAACGGGTAGCTCTGACGAAAGACGATATCGGCAGCCACGGCGTTTCGCTGCGGGGCGTCGCCTAGCGGTGCTTCCAGCTCGGTTTGCGTTTGTCGAGGAATGCCGCCATCCCTTCCTTTTGGTCTTCGCTGGCGAACAGCGACTGGAACAGGCGGCGCTCGAAACGTACGCCTTCGGCGAGCGTCGTCTCGAAAGCGCGATTGACCGCTTCCTTGGCCATCAGCACCGCCACGCGGGGTTTGTCGGCAATCTGCTGGGCGGTTTCTATCGCGTTGTCGAGCAACTCGCCGGCAGGCAGGATGCGGCTTACCAGGCCGGCGCGTTCGGCTTCCTCGGCGTCCATCATTCGCCCCGTAAGACACATCTCCATGGTCTTCGCCTTACCGGCGCAGCGCGCCAGACGCTGCGTGCCCCCTGCGCCCGGGATCACTCCGAGGTTGATCTCGGGCTGGCCGAATTTGGCGCCGTCGGCGGCGAGGACGAAGTCGCACATCATGGCGAGCTCACAGCCGCCGCCGAGGGCGTAGCCGTTCACCGCGGCGATCACGGGCTTGCGGCAGCGCATCACCCGTTCCCAGGTGGCGGTGACGAAGTCGCTGGTGTAGGCCTCGACGGCGGTGAGCCCCTGCATTTCCCTGATGTCGGCGCCTGCAGCAAAGGCCTTGTCATTACCGGTAATCACGATCGCGCCGATCTGGTCGTCTCGCTCGAAGCCGTCCAGGGCCTCACCAAGCTCGCGGGTAAGATTGAGCGACAGCGCATTGAGCGCCTGTGGTCGGTTCAGTCGTATCAGGCCAACGTTGCCGTGTGTCTCGACTAGGATGTCCTCGAAGCTCATTGCCGATTGCATCTCCGTGAAGTAGGTTGCCGCCGTCGTTGATTCCGCGTTCGGGCCGCCTCCCAGCGTACCGAAAACCGAACGGAGACGCGACCGCCGGCGCTGCATTCCAGCGCGGGAAATCGATGTCTGCCGATGGCAAATTTCGCTTTGCGGGGCTACCATCGCATGACGCGGCGGTTCCTGTCCGAGCCCGTCGATGGCCCGCGGGTCGTATCAGGAGAGCGAGGAGATGAGCGTCTACGCAGAGCTGTACCGTCGATCACTCGAGGACCCGGAGGGATTTTGGGGCGAGGCGGCCGAGGCCGTCCACTGGGACCAGCGCTGGGACCGGGTGCTGGACGACAGCGACAAGCCCTACTATCGGTGGTTCAGCGGCGCGCGGGTCAACACCTGCTACAACGCGCTCGATGTGCATGTGGACGCCGGGCGGGGGCAGCAGGCGGCGCTGATCTACGACAGCCCGGTGACGGGCACCGTACGCACGTTCAGCTACCGCGAGCTGCGTGACGTCGTGGCGGCCTTCGCCGGAGTGCTCGCTGCGCACGGCGTCGTGCACGGCGACCGTGTCGTGATCTACATGCCAATGGTGCCCGAGGCGTTGGTCGCGATGCTCGCCTGTGCGCGGTTGGGTGCGGTGCATTCGGTCGTCTTCGGCGGGTTCGCGTCGAACGAGCTTGCGGTGCGCATCGACGACGCCCGGCCCAAGGTGATCGTGTCGGCCTCGTGCGGCATCGAGGTCAACCGGGTCATCGAGTACAAGCCACTGCTCGACAAGGCCATCGAGCTGGCAACGCACAAGCCGTCGGCGTGCATCATCCTGCAGCGCAGCCAGTCCCGGGCCACCCTGCGGAGCGGGCGCGATGTCGACTGGGAGACGGCCATGGGGGCAGCAACGCCGCATGACTGTGTCCCGGTGGCGGCCACGGACCCGCTCTACATCCTGTACACGTCGGGAACGACGGGACAGCCCAAGGGAGTGGTGCGTGACAACGGCGGCCACCTGGTCGCGCTCAAGTGGTCGATGAAACACATCTACGACGTCGAGCCCGGCGACGTCTACTGGGCGGCATCGGATGTCGGCTGGGTCGTGGGTCATTCGTATATCGTCTACGCGCCGCTGTTCAACGGCAACACGACAGTGCTCTATGAGGGCAAGCCGGTGGGCACCCCCGATCCGGGTGCTTTCTGGCGGGTGATTGCCGAGCACGACGTCAGGGTACTGTTTACCGCGCCAACCGCATTTCGGGCGATCAAGAAAGAGGACCCGCAGGGTACGTATTTGCGCCGCTACGACTTGTCAGGCTTCAAGACGTTGTTCCTTGCGGGCGAGCGCACCGATCCCGATACGCTGCATTGGGCGCAGGATAAGCTCGGTGTCCCCGTAATCGACCACTGGTGGCAGACGGAGACCGGCTGGGCGATCTGTGCCAACTGCCTGGGGATCGAGGCGCTGCCGGTCAAGGAGGGCTCGCCGACCAAGCCGGTGCCCGGCTGGGATCTGCGGGTGCTGGACGGCGGTGGCAAGGAACTCGCGCCGGGCGAGATCGGCGCGCTGGTGGTGAAGCTGCCGCTGCCGCCGGGTACCTTCCCGACGCTATGGAACGCGCGTGAGCGCCACTTCGAGTCGTACCTCGCCGAGTATCCGGGGTACTACAAGACCGCAGACGCGGGCTACGTCGACGAGGACGGCTATGTCTTCGTCATGGCCCGCACCGACGACATCATCAATGTCGCCGGTCATCGACTCTCCACCGGAGCCATGGAAGAGGTGCTGGCGTCCCATGCCGACGTCGCCGAGTGCGCGGTCACGGGGGTTGCCGATGCGCTCAAGGGTCAGCTGCCGCTCGGCTTTCTCGTGCTCAACGCCGGCTGCCAGCGTGACGCGAGCGAGATCGAGCGCGAAGTCGTGCAGATGGTACGGGACACGATAGGGCCGGTGGCGGCATTCAAGCAGGCCCTCGTCGTCAAGCGTCTGCCGAAGACACGATCTGGGAAGATCCTGCGCGGAACCATACAGAAGATCGCCGACAGCGTCGAATGGAGAATGCCGGCTACCATCGACGATCCGGCGATTCTGGACGAGATCACCGATGCGCTGCGTGCGGCAGGCTACGCCAAGCCGCGCTAGTCGTCGTCGCCGGCGCTGGCGCGTGCGCCGCGCCGGTCGTTGTTGAGGGGCCGTGGCCATGACATTTCCTGACAAGGGCGTGAACGACTGGGCCGAGCTCGCCAAGGAGGAGCTCGGTGAGCGGCGTCTCGAGGCGCTTACCTGGCACACTCCCGAGGGGATCGAGGTCAAGCCGCTGTACACGGCTGAGGATCTGGACGCCATCGCCCATCTGCGGAGCCTGCCGGGATTCCCGCCGTACCTGCGGGGTCCGCGGGCCACCATGTACAGCGGTCGCCCTTGGACCGTTCGGCAGTATGCGGGTTTCTCGACGGCGGAGGCGTCCAACGCGTTCTACCGCAAGAACCTCGAAGCGGGACAGAGCGGTTTGTCGGTAGCGTTCGACCTCGCCACCCACCGCGGCTACGACTCGGACCACCCGCGTGTCGAAGGGGACGTTGGCAAGGCCGGCGTCGCCATCGACACCGTCGAAGACATGAAGGTCTTGTTCGACGGTATACCGCTCGAGCGCATGTCGGTGTCCATGACCATGAGCGGCGCCGTACTGCCGGTGTTGGCGATGTATATCGTGGCCGCCGAAGAGCAAGGGGCGCGACAGGAACGTCTGACGGGCACCCTGCAGAACGACGTCCTCAAAGAGTTCATGGTTCGCAACACCTACATCTATCCGCCCGAGCCATCGATGCGCGTCGTCGCCGATATCATCGGCTACGCGGCGCAACACATGCCGCGATTCAACCCCATATCGATTTCGGGCTATCACATGCAGGAGGCGGGCGCCACCTGCGTGCAGGAGCTGGCTTTCACGCTCGCCGACGGTATCGAGTACGTGCGTGCGGCGCTCGCGAGCGGTCTCGATGTCGACGCGTTCGCACCGAGGCTGTCGTTCTTCTTTGCCATCGGCATGAACTTCTTCATGGAGATCGCCAAGCTCAGGGCAGCGCGGGTACTGTGGGCGGAGCTGATGCGCGAGCTGTTCGACCCCCGGGACCCCCGCTCGCTGATGCTGCGAACCCACTGTCAGACGTCGGGGGTCAGCCTCACCGGGCAGGATCCGCACAACAACATCGTGCGCACGGCTGTCGAAGCGCTGGCAGCGGTGCTCGGCGGGACGCAGTCGCTGCATACGAACTCCTTCGACGAAGCATTGGCGCTGCCGACGGAGTTCTCGGCCCGGATTGCCCGCAATACGCAGCTCATTCTGCGCGAGGAGGCGGGGCTTACCCGTGTCGTGGATCCTCTCGCCGGGTCGTACTACCTCGAGAGTCTGACGGCGAGTCTCGTCCGAGAGGCGCGCACGCTGATCGACGAGGTGGAGGCGCTCGGCGGGATGACGCGGGCCGTGGAGTCCGGCATGCCGAAGCTGCGCATCGAGGCCGCGGCGGCCGAACGCCAGGCGCGTGTCGATCGTGGCGACGAGGTCATCGTTGGGGTCAATGCCTATCGCCCCGAGCAGGAGCAGGAGGTCGATATCCTGGATGTCGACACCGGCGAGGTGCGCCGCAAGCAGATCGATCGCCTGCGTCAGGTGCGCGGCTCGCGGGAGGAGGCGGCTTGCCGCCGTGCGCTCGAGGCGCTCACCAAGGCGGCAGCGGATCGCACTGGGAATCTTCTCGAGCTGTCCGTGACGGCGGCCCGCGCGCGGGCGAGCGTGGGCGAGATCACCGACGCGCTCGAGCAGGTGTACACCCGTCACCGCGCGGTGATCCGCTCCATCTCCGGCGTGTACGGAGCCGCCTACGAGGGCGACGACGGGTTCGAGCGCATAAAACGCGAGGTGGCTGAGTTCGCTCTCGCCGAGGGTCGTCGCCCCCGCCTGCTGGTGGTCAAGCTCGGCCAGGACGGTCACGACCGGGGTGCCAAGATCATCGCCACGGCGTTTGCCGACATCGGTTTCGATATCGATATCGGACCGTTGTTCCAGACGCCGCAGGAGGCCGCCCGCCAGGCCGTCGAGAACGATGTTCACGTGGTTGGCGTCTCCTCGCAGGCGGCCGGCCACCGCGTGCTCGTGCCACAGCTCATCGAGGCGCTGCAGCGCGAGGGCGCCGACGATATCCTCGTCGTGTGCGGCGGGGTCATACCGCTGCACGACTACGCGCCGCTCATGAGCGCCGGTGTCGCGGCGATCTACGCACCGGGCACCAACATTCCGCAGGCCGCGCGGGAGGTGCTCAGACTGATCGAGCGGCGTCGACTGGCTGCTTGAGCCGTGGGATCCGGCGCAGAGGGAACAGGGATGCACGAGATCATTCGTGAGCTCGAGGAGAAACGTGCCGCGGCCCGTCTCGGTGGCGGTCAGCATCGTATCGACGCGCAGCATGCCAAGGGCAAGCTCACCGCGCGCGAGCGCATCGAGCTGCTGCTCGACAGCGACAGCTTCGAAGAGTGGGATATGTTCGTCGAGCACCGCTGCACGGATTTCGGCATGGCGGACAAGACCATCCCCGGCGACGGGGTCGTCACCGGCTACGGAACGATCAACGGACGCCTTGTGTTCGTGTTCAGCCAGGACTTCACCGTCTTCGGCGGCTCGCTGTCCGAAGCCCACGCCGAGAAGATCGTCAAGATCATGGATCAGGCGATCAGAGTCGGCGCTCCCATCATCGGATTGAACGACTCCGGCGGCGCTCGTATCCAGGAGGGCGTCGCCTCGCTCGGCGGCTACGCCGACGTCTTTCAGAGAAACGTGCTGGCGTCCGGGGTCGTGCCGCAGATCTCCATGATCATGGGTCCCTGCGCGGGCGGGGCGGTTTACTCTCCGGCCATGACCGATTTCATTTTCATGGTCAAGGACAGCTCGTACATGTTCGTGACCGGACCCGAGGTCGTGCGCACCGTCACCCACGAGGAGGTGACGGCCGAAGAGCTCGGCGGCGCGGTCACCCATTCGACGCGCTCCGGCGTTGCCGACGGGGCTTTCGAGAACGACGTCGAAGCGCTGCTCATGCTGCGTCGCTTCGTCGACTTCCTGCCCGCTAATAACCGCGAGAAGCCACCCGTGCGCCCGACGCCGGACAGCGCCGAGCGCGCTGAGCCATCGCTCGACACCCTGGTACCGCCCGATCCGAACAAGCCGTACGACATGAAGGAGCTGGTGCTCAAGGTCGTCGACGACTATGACTTTTTCGAGCTCGCAGCGGATTATGCCCGCAACATCATTACCGGCTTCGGTCGCTTTCAGGGCTCGACGGTGGGCATCGTCGCCAACCAGCCCATGGTGCTGGCCGGTTGTCTTGATATCGCATCGTCCGCAAAAGCAGCTCGTTTCGTGCGTTTCTGCGACTGTTTCAACATCCCGGTGCTGACTTTCGTCGACGTGCCGGGGTTTCTGCCGGGCACCGCCCAGGAGTACGGCGGTATCATCAAGCACGGCGCGAAGCTGCTCTACGCCTATGCCGAGGCGACCATCCCCAAGGTCACCGTGATCACGCGCAAGGCATACGGCGGCGCCTATGACGTCATGAGCTCGAAGCATCTGCGCGGCGACGTGAATCTTGCCTGGCCCAGCGCAGAGATCGCGGTCATGGGGCCCAAGGGTGCTGTCGAGATCATTTTCCGCCAGGACATCGGCGATGCGGACAAGATCGCCGCCCGCACCGACGCCTACCGTGCTACCTTCGCCAATCCGTTCATTGCCGGGCGCCGCGGCTTCATCGACGATGTCATCATGCCGCACAGCACCCGTCGGCGCATCTGCCGCTCGCTCGCGATGCTGCGCAACAAGAAGCTCGACAATCCGTGGCGCAAGCACGGCAACATTCCGCTGTAGGCCGCCGCCTGACGACGCCTATGCGCTGCGGCGAGGTGGCCGCCGCCGCACCGTGCTGCGCGATGTCTCCCCAGCCAAAGCCGGTTTGAAGCGTGTTCGAGAAGATTCTCATAGCGAATCGCGGTGAGATCGCCTGCCGGGTGATGCGCACCGCCCGCCGCATGGGTATCGGCACTGTCGCGGTGTACTCCGATGCCGATCGTGATGCGCTGCACGTCGAGATGGCCGACGAGGGGGTCTACATCGGCGGCAGCCCGTCGGTCGAGAGCTACCTGCGCGGCGACGCCATCGTGGCCGCCTGCCAGCGGACCGGCGCCGAGGCCGTTCACCCCGGCTACGGCTTCCTGTCCGAGAATGCGGCGTTTGCGGCGGCGCTCGAGGCGGCGGGCATCGTGTTTGTGGGCCCCGATGCCCGTGCGATCACGGCGATGGGTGACAAGATCGAGGCCAAGCGACTGGCCGGCGCGGCGGGGGTCGCGACGATCCCCGGGCACGCCGGCGCCCTCGAGGGCGCCGAGCACGCCGTGGAGGTGGCGCGCGGCATCGGTTACCCGGTCATGCTCAAAGCGAGCGCCGGCGGTGGCGGAAAGGGCATGCGCATCGTGCGCGACGACACCGAGTGTCGCGAGGGGTTCGAGCGAGCATCGAGCGAGGCGCGCTCGAGCTTCGGCGACGAGCGCGTCTTTGCGGAGAAGTTCATCGAGCGGCCCCGTCACATCGAGATCCAGGTGCTCGCCGACGGCAGGGGTGACGCGATCTATCTGGGTGAGCGGGAGTGCTCGCTGCAGCGCCGGCACCAGAAGGTGATCGAGGAGACGCCGTCGCCTTTCCTCGACGCCGCTACCCGAGAAGCCATGGGTGAGCAGGCCGTGGCGCTGGCAAAGGCGGTCGGCTATCGCTCCGCGGGCACCGTGGAGTTCGTCGTGGATGCCGCGCGCCGCTTCTATTTTCTCGAGATGAACACACGACTGCAGGTCGAGCATGCCGTGACCGAATGCGTCACAGGACTCGATCTCGTGGAATGGATGATACGGATCGCCGCGGGAGAGCCGCTCGGCATTACGCAGGCCGATGTCAATCCCACGGGGTGGGCGATCGAAGCCCGGGTTTACGCGGAGGATCCTTTCCGCAACTTTCTGCCGTCCATCGGACGTCTGGTGCGGTACCGGGCTCCCCCTGAGAGCGATCATGTCCGTGTGGATACCGGCTTCGCCGAAGGCGGTGAGGTGTCGGTTTATTACGATCCCATGATCGCCAAGGTGATCGCATCCGGCGAGTCGCGGGAAGAGGCGATCGGGCATCTGCGCGACGCGCTCGACGGCTTTTATATCGACGGCGTGTCCCACAACATCAGCTTTCTGCAGGCGCTCGTCGGACACCCGCGCTTCGCCGCCGGTGACACCACCACGGATTTCATCGGGGAAGAGTATCCGGATGGTTTTCATCCCGCCGACGTGCCTCACGAGCAGCCCGCGGTGCCGATCCTGGTCGCCGCGGTGATCAATCGCCGCTACGTGGAACGCGCGGCCCGCATCAGCGGTCAGCTGCCGGGTCACGAGCACCGCGTCAGCGACGACTGGGTGGTGCGGGTCGGCGGCGAGAACCACGCGGTCGTGGTGCGCGCGGTCGTGGACGGATATCGTGTCGTGCTCGATGGCGAGGAACACACGGTGCGAGGCGAGTGGCGCTTCGGCGAGCCGCTCTTCGAAGGCGCCATCGACGATCGACCCGTGCGCGTGCAGGTGCAGCGCGACCGCCTGCTGTTCAGGCTGTTCCACCGAGGTGCCCAGGTCGACGCGATGGTGCTAAAGCCTGCGGCGGCGCGCCTTCTTGCGCACATGCCGGAGAAGGCGCCGCAGGACTCGTCGCGACTGCTGCTCTCGCCCATGCCGGGCCTGCTGGTGGGCATCACGGTGCGGGCGGGCCAAGAGGTCAAGGTCGGCGAAGCGCTGGCCGTGGTCGAAGCGATGAAGATGGAGAATGTGCTGCGCGCCGAGCGGGACGCGACGGTGGCCGCAGTGCTGGCGTCCGTCGGGGACAGTCTCGTGGTCGATCAGCCGATCGTCGAGTTCGAGTGAGCTCGGGAGCCGAGCGCGGGTCGGGCGCGATGGGCGCGAGCGCGGACGCTGCGGCGGATGCGCTGGTTGAGGGGGTGCTCGGTGGCCGCCGCCGAGCTCTGGCGCAGGCCATTACGCTCGCCGAGTCGAGTCGCGCCGATGATCGCGATCGGGCCGAGGCGCTGCTCGACGCGCTGACGCCTCACGCCGGCGGCGCGATACGCATCGGGATCAGCGGGGCGCCGGGTGTCGGCAAGTCGACGTTCATCGAGGCGCTCGGTCGGCTGTTGACCGACGACGCGCATCGACTGGCGGTGCTCGCCGTGGACCCATCCTCGGCGATCGGTGGCGGTGCAATCCTCGCGGACAAGACCCGCATGGAGACGCTCGCGCGAAACCCCCGCGCCTATATCCGGCCTTCGCCGTCGGGCACGACGCTGGGCGGCGTCGCGCGGCGCACGCGCGAGGCCGTCGTCATCTGCGAGGCCGCCGGCTTCGACGTGGTGATTGTCGAGACGGTAGGCGTCGGTCAGTCGGAGACGGCCGTCGCCGGCATGACGGATGTCTTCGTGCTGTTGCTGTCTCCGGCGGGCGGCGACGAGCTGCAAGGCATCAAGCGCGGCATCGTGGAGCTGGCCGATGTCGTCCTCGTCACCAAGGCCGATGGCGAGCTGGCGGGCGCAGCCCTGCGCGCCGCCGGTGAGTACCGTCACGCGCTGGACCTGCTGCAGCCGCGCCTGCGCGGCTGGCAAGTTCCCGTGCTGACCTGCTCGGCTCTCGAAGGCACAGGTATCGAGGATGCCTGGCGCACTATCGAACGCTGTCACGCTCACCTCCACGACAGCGGTCGACTGCGCGAGCGGCGCACCGAGCAGCAGCGCGCTTGGCTATGGTCGGAGATGTCCGAGCAGCTGCTAGCCGCCATGCGCGCCGACCCGGCCGCGGCCGCGCGGCTCGCCGAGGTCGAGCAGGCCGTCGCCGCTGGCGACATGCCCCCCGCTGTCGCGGCGCGGCGGCTGGTCGAGGCGTTTCTCAGGCGCGCCCGAGATTGATGGAGGCTGGAGCGGTGCCCGACCATCCCCGCGGCAGCCGGTCGCGCTCTCAGGGCCGCGGCTTGCATTCGCGGGCCGGCTTCCCAACAATCAGATGCGCGCTCACGCGATGAGAGCCCGTTTGTGATAGGCCGCCTCAATCATGTTGCCGTCGCGGTGCCCGACGTGGCGGCCGCCGCGGATGTGTATCGCCAGCTGCTCGGGGCCGAGGTGTCGGAGCCGGTCGC
>JBFEOO010000063.1:0-23007 GCA_041550555.1 Arenicellales bacterium | reverse complement strand
GTGCCAACGGACTTGAGGTGGGCGTTGGGACAAAGGACGGGGCGCCGCGCCGCGCAACCGAGCGTGAGCAGCAGCGCCAGGTCGGGGAAGAGCAGTCGACTGGACATCAACACCCTCTGCGATCGCGGTGGCTGAACGCCTCTCCCTGGGCAGGTGTCAAGGAACAATTCGATTGAGACCGACGAACGTTCCGCCATTGCGCCAGCACAGCGTGCGCATCAGGGCGGCAAACCGAACGCCCGTTGCCTCGGAGGGGCCGATCCCCGCGAACTGAACAGGAAATCCGACGGCGTGAATCCGTACGCGACGGCTCCCGTGGGCATCTTCGCGGTTGATTCGATCCACCTCGCGCACCACCTCCTCTATGGAACCCTGGGAGAACTCATCCCCGAAGACGTACAAGCTGATCTTCTTATCCGGCGCATAGAATGTCGAGATCGCCTCGGTTATGCCTTCGACGGGACTGCTGTTGCTGAAAGGATGCCAAGAACGCAATCGCCGCAGGATAGCCTGCCGGCGTGCCGGGGTGTCCGCGATCCAGCGCCCGGCGTACTGGCTGAACATGTACTCGCCCATATCGTTCATCACCTGTATACCCTTGACCTCGGGATACACGTCGAGCACCTCGGACAGCTTTTCTATCACCAGATCCCAGCCGTAGTTCACCATGCTGCCGGAGGTGTCGATGACGAAGATGATGTACTCACTGTCGACCGGCACGCCGGCAATCGCCGCGTCCGATTCCGGTCGCCGATAGCGGCGACCCAAGAGCCGCTCCATCTCCTCGGTGAGCTCTTGCACGGCATCTTCGAGGCGCCGCTCGATGCGCCGCTGCGCCTGTGCCTGCAGCCGCGGCTCCTCGGCACTGGCCGTAACGGTGTCGAGCTCGCGTTGCAGACGCAGCAGAGCCTGCCTCTCTCCAAGCAGCTGCTGCTGCTCCACTGTCAAGGTCTCCGCCAACGCGCGCGCCTTGTCATGCAGACGCTGCGCCTCCACGTCGAGCTCGGTCACCGTGGCGTCGAGCTCGGCGCGCAGGTCGTCGACCAGCACCGGCTCGGCCCACTCAGAGATCACCAGCAGCAGGACGATGGCGCCGAAACCGCAGCACACGACGTCGAGGAACGACAGCGTCGCGGCGTCGACCTGCCGCCGCCCGCGGCCGCTCACGGCCAATCCCCCGCCGGGGCGACCAACGCGCCGTTGGTGGCGCCGGCCAGTTTCCAGAAGGCGCTGGCCGCCATGGGATCCCCCTCCATGGCGAACAGCAGCGTGTTGACGGGCACCGCCGGCGGCAGCTCGGCAAGCGCCGAGTTGAAAATCTGCAGACGCTGTCGTGCGGAGACCTTGGCCGCTGCCGGTCGGGACAGCCCCTGCGTAGGCAGCCCGTCGGTCAGCAGCACGATGTTGTCCGGGGGCGGGTTGATCCGGGCAGCACTGCGAAACGCGCGGTGCAGGCTGGTACCGCCCTGTGGGGCCAGACGGTGCAGGGCATCGGCCACGTCGTCGAGTGACGCTGCGTCGCTCACCGGCAACCATCCGCCTGTCTTATCCGCAACGAGCGGTCGCGCCTCGGTGTCGAAAACGTAGACTTGGTATGAGCCATCGGGCGGAAGCTGGCTCAGCAGCCATTCGACGGCGGCAACGGCCTGGCGCCATTTGGGTGCGGCCCGCCGCTCACTCGCCGACATGTTGCGTCGCCGCAGGACGTTGACCAGAGTGTCGTCGAGCATGCTGGCGGAGCTGTCGAGCAGCAGCAGAATGCGCTGCCCGCCCAGACGCAGTCCCGTGAGGTACTGCCGATCCCCTTCTCCGAGGAACGCCCGCGCCCGGTTGCCGCCATCACGATCCCGAACGGCCTCCTCCCGCAGCGACGCCACACGATCCTCGAGGGCGACCAGCTGCGGCTTCAGCTGCTCGACGCGGTCGCGTCGCGCGCGGGCCTCGTCCTCGGCGATGACTCGCGCACCCCTTGCCGCCGCGACGCGGGTCTGCGCCGTCTGCAAAGCCTGCTCAATGGCGGCGCGCTCGACGCGCGTCGCGTCAATGCGCCCGCGGAGCTCGACGAGGTGACGGCCGCCTTCGAGGCGCTCGTGTTCGAGGCGGGCCACGGTTCGGCGAAGATCTTCCTGGACGCCTTCGCGGCGCGCGACCGCGTCTGCATTGACCAGCATCACCAGTAAGATCACCGAGCCGAAACCACAGAACATCACGTCGAGAAACGACAATCCGAAGACGTTGAGGAACCCCCTTCTCCGCTGACCGCGACGCGTCGTTGCCACGGACGTTTCCGCTCACTCGCCGCGCAGCGCAGCAATCAGGTGGTCGTCGCAGTAGGCCTCGGTATCGAGGACGATTCGCTCCTGCATCCGCTGCAGCTGGTGGACGAAGAACATCACGACGATGCTTATGACCAGCGCGACGAAGGTCGAGTTGAACGCAACGCCGAGACTCTGCGTGACGCCCGTAATGTCGCCTTCGACCGCCTGATGGGCCTGCGCCAGGGCGTCGCCGATACCGCGCACGGTCCCGATGAAACCGATGGAGGGAATGGCCCAGGCAATATAGCGAACGATGGACAGCTCCGAATCGAGGCGCTCGGCCTCCGCCTCGCACACCTCGCGTGTCGCCGTCGAGACGTCCTGGATACTGCCAGTGGCGGCCAAGCGACGCAGCCCTGCGCAGAGCGCGCGCGGCAGCAGCAGCGCCTGCCATCGACGCGGCCGTTCCGCGATCTGTGCGAACAGCGCAGGCACGTCAGCCGCCCGAACAATCTGGCGTCCGGCGAGACCGATGATGTCCTCGTCCAACAACCGCCGCTCGCGGTACGTCGCTACGCCTTTGTAGCTCATGATGGACAGCGCCCACAGCATGAGGATAAAGCAGGCTTCCTGCTCGAAGTCCTTGATGAGCACGTACAGCGAACGCTCGACGACGTGCTCCGGATTGGATTCGATGAGCGCGCGCTGGGCCGACAGGAAATCCTCTGCCTCCGGCCTTACGACGGCAACGAACAGGGCATGGACGACGATAACGGCAAGGATTAGCGCGAAAAGCTGAAAAAAGAACTCAGTGGGGAATACTTTTCTCATCGGGGCTCTGCGAGGACGTCATCGATGACGCGTTGGTCTAGATATCGACGGGGAAAGACACGGCACTGTCGCTGGAAACAGTCTCGCTCGGGACGAACGTCTCTTCGCGAGGGGAACTGTTGTCCGTCTCGCGATGCGACGCCGTATCGCCGGCGTCCGCATCCGATCGCCGCTCACTGGCCACCGGCGCCGCTGGATCCGCCTGCTGCGCCTGCGCATCCGCCGCGTGCGGCGCACCGCACAACCCGAACAGCACGGCTGCGACAAAACCGGCGGCGCGTTTGTCAGTCGGCATAGCGTGCGATGCGGAAGCCGACGTCCGACCGGGGGCTGTCGCTGTAGTCGCGATAGCTCAAACGCAGCTCACTGATGCTTGCACGGCGCCAGCTGGCGCCGCGTACGACACGGTGCCGGCCGGACGCCGGGCCGAGCGGATCCTTGGCAACGACGCGCTCGGCGTCGGGATAAAGCGCATAGTAGTCATGACACCATTCTGCCACGTTGCCGCCGACATCGAACAAGCCGACGGCATTGGGCGCAAAGCTTCCCACCGGCGCCGACACCGGGTGGGCGTCATCGTAGCTTCGCAACGCCCCCCCAACGAGACCGGCCGCGCTGGCATCGGCGAAATTTTCCGTCACTGCTCTGGGCGGGTAACCGTTGCCCCACGGGAACCTCGCCGCCTGGTCGCGCCCGGCGAAGCGAGCGACGTACTCCCATTCGGCCTCCGTCGGCAGGCGGTAGCCGTTGCTGAGCGGGGTGGTCGCCAGCATCGCCCCATTGCGCTCGACGTAGGCGGGATCGAGAGCGTCCTTCTTGCTGAGCCAGTTGAGATAGCGCGCCGCTTCGTCCCAGCTCACGCCAACCACCGGCTGGTGCGGGCCATCCAGTGACAGCCCTGCCACCGCGCCCGACGCATGGCGGGGCCGAAAGCGACGAAACTCCTCGTTGGTCACCTCCCGGGTACCGATGTAGAACGCGCGGGTCAGCTCGACCGCCCGCAGGTCTTCGTTGGCGCGCCGGCCTTGCTCGCGGCGCGATGCGCCCATGGTGAACCGCGTCGGTCCCACGAGGCGCAGCTCTTGACCCTCGGCCGTCGTCAGGCGATCCGCCCGCGGCGCCGCGCCGCCTCCCCCGCCGCTCGACTGCAGTGTGATGGACAGCTGCAGCGCAACCCCGGCGCGCGGCGTGACCGTGGCGGTGTGCGGCTCGAAGCCCGCCTTGCGGATCTCGATCTGATGAGGCGCGACCGTCAATCGCAGCGGCTGCGTGGTCGAGTGCTGCCGCTGAGCGTCAACATAGAGCTCCGCATCCGGCGGCTCGATGGCGATGTATACGGTGCCGTACTGGCGCGCCAGGACAAAATCCCGGCTCAGCCGTTCGTTGGGCGCGACGCTCACCGTCTCAGCCAGGTTCTCGAAGCCCGCCCTGCTCAGGCGCAGCTCGTGCGGCCGCCGCGCGGCGAGCACGAGCTCGAGCGGGGTCACGCCCTGAAAGACCCCGTCGAGCGTAACGGTGGCCCCGACCGGTACGCTGGCCACCACCAGCCGGCCGTCGGCCAGCTCGAGCACGAACTCCGGCAGTCGTTGGGAGCGATTGGCGACGACCGTGATCTCGTCGCGGGCGGAGACGTGATCGGCCAGTGCCACCTCCACGTCGTAGCGTCCTTCGAGCAGATCGACGGTCAGCGGCGTCGTGCCGATCGGCTCCCCGTCGACGCGCACCGATGCGCCAGCGGGCCGGGAGGTAAACGTCACCGCCGCCCAGCGCGGCGTCAGCTCGAACTCGACCGACTGAGCTCGACCCAGTCCTTCGATTTCCACGACACGCTCTACCGGCAGGTAGCGCTCGGCCTGCACACGCACGACACGCTGTCCGGCGTCGACGTCGATCCCCTCGATTGGCGTCACCCCGACCGAGCTGCCGTCTATGCTCACCTGCGCACCGTCGACGGGAGCGCTCGTCACGGAAACGATCCCTGGCAGCTTCTTCATGGTAAATGCGAACTGCTGGTGGTCGGCCGATGTCACCTCGAAGCGCTGCTCGAGCCGCTGATAGCCGCTGCGCTCGGCGACCAGGCGGTAGCTGTCGGGGTAGAGCAGATAGCGCTCTCCCAGCGACACGGCGGGCAGCGTCCCCTCGATCTCGACTCGCTCGGGAGCGGGCCTCACGGTCAGCGAAACCGGCGCTGCCATGAACACGAAAAGCGCCGCCGCCAGCATCACCAGCAAGAGGATCGCAGCAGAAGACGAGAGCAGCCGCCGCAACCCGCGGCCCCGCGGTGCTGAGGAGGGCGGCGCGGCCACCACCGCCGTGTGCCCACTGGCGGCGATCGCTGGTGGCGGCACGGATGACGGAGGCTGCAGCGGTGCGGCGGGCGCGTCGGGCTGCACGCGCAGCTCCATGCAGTCCGTCGCGAGACGGCAACGTATCTCGGCGGTTCCGGCCCGCAGCCGATCACCGTCGCCGAGCCACGCCGATTCCGTCAACGGCTTACCGTTGTGGAGCAGCGCCGGGTCGCCGTCCGCCGGCTGGACGAAGGCATGGCCGGCGTGGCACGCGAGATAGCCGATGATCCGGCCAGCCGCCGCCCCCGGCAACACTACGTCCGCACCGTCTCCGCCGAGCGAGAGCGGCAGAGCGTCGGCTGAGAAGCGGCGCCGCCCAGAAGCGTCCGCTACCGCCAGGCTGTCGATCAAATCGGCTCCTCGCAGCGAATCTCCACGGCCGGCGTCGGTCGCTCGGTGTCGACGCGAAAGCGCCGACGCACGTCCCGATAGCCCCGGCGCGTGCCGACGGCCGTGTACTCACCCGGCAGCAGCATCACTTCGCGCTCGTCGAAGGCACCCAGGTGGCCGACGCGATGCAGCACCACGCTGGTCGCGTTGTCCGAGATCAACATCACCTTGCGCGGCAGCTCGGCCTCTCGCAGCAGCGGGCGGAGGCGATCGAGTTTGTTGCGCAGCAGCGCCCCTTCCCACTGCATCGCAACCACCCTGTCGATCAGCGCTCGTGCCTCGGCCCGCGGCGCCGCGGACTGCAGGCGGGACGGATCGTTCAAATAACGCTCGATCGCGTCATGGACGCGGGCCCGCTCCATGCTGCGCTGACGAGCGTCGCTCGCAAAGCCGGCGTTCGCATCGATGGCGAGAATCGCTTCGTATTCCCGAGCGGCCTCGTGCCATCGCTCCTGAGCCACGAGGGTTTCGGCGCGCTGCCGATGGGCGCCGATTTTGGCGCGTTCCTCCGCCTGCTTCAGTCGCAGCGCAGCGTCGCGCGCCGCCGGGGCAGTGGGATCGATGTCGAGCGCTCTGGCCAACGCCCGGTGAGCAGCCGGCCATCGGCCATCGTCAAGGGCCGCGAGCGCCTCGGACAGCGCCTGCCGGAATGCCCTCGCAGACAGCGCGACCTCGACCCGTTGCAGGGCCTGGCGCGCCGGATCGGCGTGCTCGTCGACAGCCAATGCCTGCTCGAACAGCGCTCGTGCCTGTTCGAGCTCCCCGCGGCCTTCGTGCGAGATCGCCCGATCCATCAACGCCAGCACCTGGTCGAGAGTCGCCGCCCGCGCGGCGCCTCGTTGCGCCGCGGCGTTACCGGCGTCGATCGCCTGAGCGATAGCAAACTGCCGGGCGGCTTCGCCGGCAGCTCCGGCGGACAGCGCCGCGTCGCCCGCAGCCAGCGCCTGTGCCAGCCGCTCCGCCTTGCTCGATTCGAGTGCATCGCCGACCGCTAGCGCCCGCTGGTAAGTGTCGAGCGCCGCCGCGAAACCGCCGGCGGCGTACTGGCTGTCGCCCTGCGCCGCCAGATCGAGCAGGTGCCGGTACTCGGACCCGCCCCACACATCCACCTTCGCCGCCGAGAGCGTGGTCTGTCGCCGCAGCAGACGGCCAAGCGCAGCTTCAGCGTCGCGCTGCGCCTCGCGCCGCTGCCGCTCGGGCGGGATCGACGGCGCCGATTCGGGTTCGGTTGCTGTGCTGGGAGCGTGTTCGACGCGGCTCAGAGCCTGGATCCCGGATCCATCATCCCGCCGCTGCTCGACGATATCGGGCAGCACGAAGACGACCGCGGCGAGCACCGCCACGAATGCCGCCAACAGCAGGCCAACGACGACGTACGGCCTGCGCCCGGACCGTTTCGGCGGCACCGTCGCGCCGGCGCCTCCGGGCGGCGGCGCCGCAGGTGGAGCGATACGATCACGTGGTGGTTCGGTCACGATAGCCGCACCCGCAGCGGAGATGCAGCGGTCCGCCGCCTGGCACGACGCAGCGGAGTCTGCTGTCGCCACGCCACTCGGGATGTCACTCGGCAGGTAAACCGAGCGTCGAACCATCGCCGATCGGAAAACCCGTTTCGACCGCGTAAATCTTGCCCAGCAGCTCGCGCCACTGTCGATACTGCGTCTCCGCCGATCCGCGCAGCTCCACCGTCTCGCCCTCGACCTCGACAACCAGCGGCGTCGCCTCGGCCTCGAAGGATGCCCCCAGCTCACGAATGGCGTCGGCATGAATGGCCGCCTCCTGGTGCGTGTCGTAGCCACTCTTCACCGCCGCGACACCACCTATGAGCATCAAGTCACGCGCTACGTAGGAGCCTTGTCCACCTCCCGCGACATCGATTGCTATGGCACCCACGATGGCCGCCACACCGAGCAGCGTTTGACCCAGCGCCCGACGCTCGACGCTGCGCTCGGCTTCGATCTCGCGCACGCGG
The DNA here is from genome assembly GCA_041550555.1 of Arenicellales bacterium. Classification (GTDB taxonomy): domain Bacteria; phylum Pseudomonadota; class Gammaproteobacteria; order Arenicellales; family JBFEOO01; genus JBFEOO01. Next base: position 15,208 of record JBFEOO010000063.1, on the reverse strand, counting down.
TACACGCGCCAATTTTCGTACGCGTCCCACACCTCGTCATAGAAGCGGTCGTAGTGGCTGCTCACTGCATCGATGAGCATGAGCTCGCGTTCGCGAATTTGCAGCACACGGCCGAACATGGGGTCGTCCGTTGCCGGCAGACGCTCTACCCTGGTGATGCCATCGGCACCATGCGTCACGAATCCGTCGAATGCCGACGACGCCACCGACTGCGCGAAGGTGAGCTCCGCTACCTGGCGAATTTCCGCGATGCGCTCAGGCGCAAGACTCGCCTTGTACGCGGCGAGATCGTTGGCGGCACCGTTGTAAACGCTCTGAAAGACGTCTTTGGTGCCGCGCACGTTGTCGGCATAGTCGCGCGCCTCGACAACCGCGCGATAGCGCCGGCTGAACCACTCCCGGCCCGTGGCGTCGCTGGCCGCGATTTCGAGGACCAGTTCGCCGCCGTCCGACTTCAGAATCTTTCCGGCGATGCGAACGTCGACCGAGCTCGAAGGTTCCGGCACGACGCGCACCGCCCCCCAGTGGCCCGTGCGCTGCATCGTGTTGCGCAGGTGCACGGGGATGAAGCGGGCCTCGGCATCGCGAATCTCCGGTAGCAGTCCCCGCTTTTCGACGTCCTTCTCGCTGAGCTCACCCGGAGCGAACGCCTCGATACCCACATCGAGCAGCAACACTTCGGGAATCTCCTGCGCGGCGTTGTTCAACGCCACGGGGGGCGTGGCCGAAGGTGCCGGCATCGTTACGCACCCCGTCGACACAAGCGCGCCGATTGCTGCGAGTAGCGTCCGAAGCTTGATCATGCACGGCATCATCTCGACTCCGTGTCGCCCGGAATACCCTTGTAACGCCGATACTCCTCCCAGAGCTTTTCCTTGAGCTCGGGATCGGTTTCACGTTCTGCCGCTTCGCGCAGCTGACGCGCAACGACGTCGTCGTCACTGCCATCGGGCAACTCGGCGCGACGCTCCGGCCCGCGGCCTGCTCCGGCGCCGCTGCGGTTCGCGTCTTGCACAACCGTCTCGCTCTGCCGCGCGGAAGCGTCCCGCGTCCCCGGTTGCGGCTCGGCGGCGTCACTGCCCGAGGCGGCATCCGCGCCGCCGCCCTGGCTCGTCGATTCAGCCTGCTTTTCCGCCGGGCTGCCCCCCGCGGTTGCGGTCCTCGCCCCACCGCCTGCGGCAGCTGTCATATCGCCGGGCGGCTCGCCCGCCTCTGCGTCGTTTCGCGCCTTGTGCCGCAGCTCCTCCATCTCGTCGAGAAGCATCTCATCGAACTCCGCCAGTGATGCCCGCAGCTGCGACTCGAGCTCTACGATTCTCTCGGCTTCGGTCTGAACCGCACCTGAACCGGGCGTGATGGGCCGCACATCCGGTTCCGGCACCATCCCCTCGGCCCGTGCCCGAAGATGTCTTTGCTTGCGCTCCACGATAGCCTGCAGTCGAGCAAGAAACGCCTGGTAGTCCTCTACTTCGCGCGGCGTGAGTTCGCCGCGTCCCGCGCGGAGTTCAAATTCCCGCTGCGCCTGCCTGTGCGCCGCCACGCTTGCGCGCAGGCTCTGCTGGGCCGCCTCGAGACTGTCCGCCAGCGCCTCGGCGCCGTCCGAGGCGGCCCTCGCATCGACAGCCGCCAGAGACGACAAAACGACCAGAACGCCGCAGCCACGCCGCACCCAGAGCATCGTCGCATTCACCGGAATCGACGCACCGCCATGCCCCCGTCGACGGGCGAGACGGAATACCCGCTGCCGACTGCGGCACCCGACCTCCTGGGCGAGCCGGCATCGCCGTCGATATGGCCACAATATTCCGGCATTTACATCGCCTCCCTATGATCTACACTGACTTAGAGGAGCACAACGCCGAACAACAGGGAAAGGATACAGCAACAAGAGATATGGGGGTTGACACGTGACTGTCGAAGAGCTCATCCATCAATCACTCACCGAGCTCGCCGAGCTCTATAGCGGTGTCTCCCGGCACTGCCAGGCCATGTCCGAGTGGCGCGAGCTGATGGAGACCAAACAGCCGGATCGCGATCGGATCAAGAGCGTCCTGCAGGACACGTTGAGCAGCGTCGCCGTCATCGAGCGCACGCTCGAGTATACCGATCGCGTTTACGAGCGACTGGCGCTCATTGGTTCGAGACCGTCCGTGCAGGCGATGAATCAGATGCTCGACGCGCTCGAGAACATCATGCGCACTCCGTCCGGTCACCCGGTAAGCGAGCAGTTTGCGGCATTTGAGGACCGCTACGGCATGCTCATCCGGACTCTAGAACACACTTCGTGCGACAAACCGACCCTGAGACGCACCGTGCACTGAATGCAGCCAACGGACGGCGATCCGTGGGATCGCGGCTCGCTGTCACAACGTCTCGGGGGCCTCGATGCGCTAAACGCCGAGCGCCCGGCGTCAACGATACCGGGACGCCGGACTATCGCATATTCTTCAGGGGGTCGTAATCGCCCGCCGCGGGACTGCAAGTCCGCGCATCGTCGTGCGTTTTTCTTATCGACCAGCGAGCTTGGTGCGACGTTTCTTCGCAGTCAACCACGGAGAGAGCAGGCTCTCGTCCTGCAGCAGCTGCTTTTGTAAGTCGATCAAACGCTGAAGTGCGTCGGGATGCTCCGAGTTGTGCCGTCGGTCGGCGCCCGTCGAGTCGGCCGCCACAACCCTGTCACGTTCCGCAGTCTCCATCGAAGTCTCCCGCAGCATCGGATGTGTTCGCACACGTAAGCAGATAGCCGATCGCCACCGCGCTGCAAGCTCACTGCGACCAACTTCCGACAACCGGCGCCTACAACATGCCCGTCGGCATGCCCATCGCCGAGCGCCGACCGCTCTTTCGGCCTGCATCCGGCCGGCGGCCACCTCGACACCTGGCCACACGACGGCCGCCTCATGCATTCGCCAGCTCAGCGGCGAGCCGCTGCCACGCCCGCCCACAGCTCGGCCAGCTTCAACGCCTTCGCCTGCTCGTCCACGCGCCCTGACGCGCCCAAGGATGCCTTGAGCTCCTGCACCCTGCTTTCGAACGCATCGTTGGCTTCACGGAGCGCGCTTTCGGCGTCCACGCCAAGGTGTCGCGCCAAGCTCACTGTAGCGAACAGCAGATCGGCCACCGCCTTCTGCGCGCCCTCCGCGGCGCCGGCGCGCAGCACCGCTTCAAGCTCCTGAACTCGAGTCCGAGCGGCATCGAGCGCCGTCGCACCACCGTCGCGCTCCAGTCCGGCACGCGCGGCCCGACGCTGCAGCTTCTGTGCGCGCAGCAACGCCGGCAGCGCCCGGGCGACCCCTTCTCCCGCCCCTTCTCCGTGCCGCTCCGCACGCTCGCGCAGCTTGTGCTGCTCCCACGCGCTGCCGAGCTCCGCTTCGCTGGCGTAGTCGGCGTCCGCGAACACGTGCGGATGGCGCCGTATCATCTTCTCGCATATCGCGCCAACCACGTCAGCGAACTCGAACTCCTGCATCTCCTTGGCCATCTGCGCGTAGAACGCAACCTGAAAGAGCAGATCGCCGAGCTCGTCACGCAGTTCTTCGAAATCGCCACGTGCGATTGCGTCGGCCACTTCGTATGCCTCCTCGATGGTGTACGGCGCAATGCTGGCAAAGGTCTGCCGACGGTCCCAGGGACAGCCGTTCTTCGGGTCACGCAGCTGCTCCATTATCGCCAGCAGATCTTCAATTCGTCGTCCGCCGCTCACGAGCACCTCCGCATGTGCTTCTTCATCAACCGCTGCGGGGGCGGTAGCACTTGATGACCACCGCCGGCGGGAAGTTCACTATCACCACGGAAAGCTCAGTTCTGGCGAACAACGATCGTAGTGCGCCGAGCGTGCGCCGATTGCGGGCGAGCAGCAGGTTGTGACAGTAGATGTAGGTCGTAAACGCGCCTCCGTCCTCGAGGCAGGAAGCGAAGATATCGATAAAGGAGAGCGCCCGGCGCTCGGACAGGTTCGTCAAAGGAATCGACGACACGATAATGTCGGCCTTCCCATGGCCATATGCCCTGAGAATGTCCGATAACGCCGCCGCGTCGCCGTGATGAAACTGCTCACGGGGGAACCGTTCCTGAAGCAGACGCACGAAGCTGCGGTTGAGCTCGATGCCGAGATACCGGCAGGTGTTCGGCTTGGCCCTGATGAGCTCTCCGGTCACGACACCGGTGCCCGGACCCAGCTCGACGATCAGCTGAGCTTCGGCGAGGATGGCGTCGGGTATCAGCGAGCGCGCCAGCAGAGACGAGGACGGCACCAGTGAGCCGACGCGCAGCGGGTGTCTCAGAAACTGCGCCAGGAAGACAGACGCGTGGCTGAGCTGCTTCATCTACTCCTCGCGGAATACGCTGAACCAACGAAATTGCGCGCGCTAGCTACGCGCGCGATGACGCAATCGATAGGGCGCGATTGCGATTTCCTCGATTTCCGTCGAGCCCCGTTTCCTTCGTGGATCAGTCCGAAGTCGCTCGCAGCCCCGGCCCGGCATGACGAGGTGCAGCTCACTCGTCCCACCCGGGTAGGCGTGCTTGACCGACCGGTGCTCTGCGAAACCGTCTCCACGGTCCCGGTACACCGCGAATTCGTCGGCATCATCGCTCCGCAGTCGCAGCCGAAGGATGGCTTCGCCCTCGAGCCGGCGGCAGATGTCCGATGTCATGATCAGCTGCGCATCGGCGGCATGGCCCACAACGCGTGAAGCGCCATTCACGACATCAGACTGCTCGACGTTGTGCGCTGCCCTCATCGCCAGCTGATCGAGCTCTGCGGGCTCGAAGGCGCCAATACGCGCAAGATCCAGAGGCCGGTAGTAGGGCACGAAGTGGCGTAGCAGCGAATCCGCGTGCAGGATGACTATGAAAACCAGCAACGCTGCCCATGCCCCGTTGTGCACCACCCGCGAGCCTATCGACATCGGGCCCCCGACGTGGGCCGTGAGTCGGCGTTCGCTCCACTGCCAGGTGCGACGCAGCGCCGAGACGAACAGCAGCAGGACGACGAGCTGCGCGGGAAGCAGATAGCGACCCTGCGCCTGGGCATCGTTATGGATATTGGCCCAGAGGTACACGTAAAACTGAAAAACCATCGCAAAAACGAGTAACAGCTCGAACGGGATTCCTGGAATCGACCGATTTCCTCTGACGCCACTCAGCGCAATGCTGCGTGAAACGACCACACAGCGTACGAAGAAGTACGCCAATCCGGCGCCCAGCACCCAGGTCCGCATCGGGCTGTGGGTCATCGCGTGCCGCACACCGGCCATGACGGGTCAGCCACCTGCAGTACCGACCAGCCCCACCGTACTCGCGGGGCGTGCGTTCAACCGTGCGGCATCGCCGCCATGGCGAGCTGGTTCTGCGCGTCCGTCAACACCTTCGCCATCGCCTGGCCGATCAGGTCCATCTTCTTGAGCTGCGCGATGCGCGGTGCGGCATAGTCCAGCTCTCGCGCGGTAAGGATGAGCGGCAAGATGGAGCAGGCCTCCACCAAACAGATGAGCACGATGTCTCGCGAATCGGGTATCTCGTCGCTCATCAGCGCATCGATGAGCCGCCGCTTGACCTCGCGCTCCTCGCGATTGTCAATGACAGGATAGCGACGCGTCTCGAACACCCACATGAGCTTTTTGTCCACGAGCTTGAGAATGCCTCGCTCGACCAGACGACTGAGGGCTTGCTCGAGAAGCTGTTCGCCGCGGCCAGCCAGCGCCAGCACCCAGTAGCCGGCATCGTGGCGCCGCTGTTCGGTGGCGATCTGAGCAAGGCACTCGTCGAGCAACGGCTCGCCGGTCGGCGCCTTATCGACGAGCATCAGTGAGTCGAGATCGGAATCCAGGCGGCCGCGCAGCGCCAAATCCATGAGCACAGCGCCTGCAAGCGCCGCATGCAAGGTCGTCGCGTCAATCGGCGCCAACGTTCCTGCCTCGTCATCGAGCAGTAGCAACGTAATCTCTTCGGCGAATGTCAGCATAGTTCCTCCCGTTGGCACCCAGCGCTCAATCGTAGCATCAGACCGGGGGAGGTAGAAGCGCGCTTCGCGCTTGACCGCCCGCGTCGGTCGGCACGTGATGAAGAGCCACGGCTGCCGTCAGATGCCAGTGGACTCGGCTCCCCGACTCGGGCACAATTCGCGTGGCGAATTCACCCCACCACGAGCGAGGGTCCGACGTGTCGCTGGAGTTTACTACCGAACAGATCGGCGAGGTTGCCGTCGTGGTATTACGCGGCCATCTCGATGCTTCGTCGGCGCCCAACCTGGACGCCGCTTTGCGCGAGCACGCTGCTTCCACTCCACTCGTGCTCGACCTCTCTGCTCTCGACTACACGAGCAGCGCCGGCCTGCGCGTGGTGCTCGCGGCAGCCAAACGCAGCGCAGCGGCCCACGGAAAATTCGCCATCGGGGGCGCCCATGGAACCGTGCAGCAGGTGCTCGACATCAGCGGATTCTCGTCGATGCTGGCGGTGCATCCCTCGCGTGACGAGGCGCTCGCCGCCGTGCGCTGAACCGATGCGCCGAGCCGCACACCGACGGCCGTCGTAGCGACACCGACGCGGCGCGAGCGTCGCTAGAGGTCGTGCAATTCGAGCAGCATCGGCTGGTGATCTGACGCCTGCGTGACGCCGTTGACCGCCACGCCGGCGACCCGCCCGCGCAGGTCTTCGGTGACGAAAAAATAGTCGCGGCAGTGAGGCCCCTCGGTCCACTGGACGCGGTCGAACACGCCGCAGGTCGGCGGGTGGGGCTGCCCGCCATGCACGCACCGCCAGGCATCGATCAGCGACGTCGTCGCGTCGGCGAATGCGCCGGTCATGGTGCGATACGCGACATCCTCCGGAAGGAAGTTGAAATCGCCGCAGATAACCGCTTGCGGCGGGCGCGGCGACGGCGCGTAGGGCCCGGTACCGCAAGTCAGCGGCGTGCCCCGTGCCTGGCCGCAGATCTCGCTGTGCAGCATGCGCAGGTGCTCGGTCTGCGCGCAACGCTGGCGTTCGGAGTGGTATTCGAGGTGCGTGGTCAGCACCCGGATTGGTTTTTCTCGCATCACCACGATCGCCTCGGTCGCCTGGCGCGGCATCTGCTTGACCCCCGGCTCCGGCGGCTGCGGGAGCATGTGCCGAAAAACCTGAACTACGGGTAGCCGCGACAGGATCAGGTTTCCAAAGCTGCTCCAGCGCTCGGAGCCCGCGGCGCGCCGCTCGATGGCCGAGCCGAACACCGCCGTGTAGCAAGGAAACTGCACAGACAGCTGCGCGAGCTGATCGGCGCCCTCGCCGCCGTCGATGTCCCCCATGTGACGAACCACCTCCTGCAGACAGATCACATCGGGATCGGCCCACTCGCGTATTACATCCGCGATGCGCGCGACGTCGATTACGCCGTCGACGCCCTGCGCGCACTGCACATTCCAGCTCAGCACCCGCACCTGTTCAGTCTCCTGTTCCGCAGATGGCGGCAGGCGTAACCCATCCCCGACGTCGGTTCACACGGCACCACGACCCGCGTCGCCACGGCGCATGTCCTCACCGTCACCGGCCGAGCGCCCCAGCGCCGGCCCCCGCGAGCGCGCCGCCTGGCGCCGGTCCGCGGGCGATGGTCCGCGGTGTCGTCGCAGCTCCTCGCGCCGCCCACGCAAGCACCAGCTCCGCTCGCATACCGGAGTCGGTTTCACGACGCGGAAGCGCCGAGCAGCCGCCGAAGCGCCGGGCTCGTCCGCGCCAGTGACGCGTAACCGCCCTGTTCCCGGACGCGTCCGTCCTCAAACACGACGACGTCGTCAAAGAACCGGGCGAGCTCGGGCCGCTCCACAAACCAGACGATACCGCGGCCTGCCAGATCGGCGAGCAGTTGCTGCACGAGCGCACCCGCCGCCGCATCGTCGAGCTCGCTGGTCGGACGGCATATGACGAGCAACCGGGGTTGGCGAAAGATCGCGCGAGCCAACCCCAGGCGCTGGCGCTGCGAGCCGCGTAACGCGCTGCCGGCAATGCCGACATCGAAATCGAGCCCGGCGTCGGCCACCGCCTCGAGCAGCCCACGCTCGCGAAGCAGCGACTCCAGCTCAGCCTCCACCTTGGCAACGGCGCGTGGACGATCGTCCGCCAGAACGCCGAAGATCAGGTTCTCACGCACCGTAAGCGCCGGGTTGTGGCGCCCGACCTCGAAGAACGCGAGCTGCTGCTTGAGCGAGGCGGGGATGTACTGTGCGAAGTTCCGTCGCGCCGCAACAATGCGCTGCTGCAGGGCGTCGCTGACGGGACACCAACTGTGCACCGCCGCGACGACGCGCAGCGCCACCGACACCAACGCCATGCGCTGCGAGCGGCTGAGCCGCCTCACACCGCGCAGACCGACGCGGTGGAGGGCACCCTGCAATACCGCCAACTCGTCGGGATGGACGAGCGGCCGCTCGGCGCCCAGCCCGTCCAACGCACGTCCGGCGCGCAGCGCCGCGACGACCGCTTCGGCCGCGGCCGCGCCAAGCGCAACGAGCTCGCCGGTAAATCCCGCTCTGCGGATCGCCTGAAGTACGAGCGGGTGGTCGGACAGCCAATCTGCGGAGTGTTCGGGCGCGAGCGGCGCACCCCAGATCAGATTTTCCACGACGCTCGCGTGACGGTTGTAGCGGCTGCCGTCGAGGGGTTCGATGAGATCCGCGGCTGCGGCGTTGAGGCGCGCCAGCAGGACGGGCCGTGCGGCGACGATCTGCTCCGCCAGCATGGCGTGGGCCTCGGCGGTGATCACCGCGCTGAGACCCATGCCGACGAGATCGGCGCCGAGCCCGGCGCTGACCATCGCCCGCATCGCCACCGCCCGATCTTCGGCGTCGCTGCCGGCGACGCCACCGTAGCGCAGATTCTCGAACACCGTGCCTTTGAAAAAGGCGGACTGCTCGCCGACGAAGGCCACGTCGCGCGCGAGGGCGTGGAACGGCACCGACCCGAGCTCACGACCCGCGAACTCGATGACACCCTCGTCAGGCGACTGCAGCCGTACCAGACTGCGCGCCAGGGCGTCAGCGGCCGGCTCGTCGAGCCCGAGAATGGCCGTGTGCGCGCGGAGGTCGAGGCTAAAGGAGGCCTGCTCGACGAGCAGGCCGCCCTGCTCCGCCGATATCGTCAGATCGCGAACGGCAAGCGTCCCTTCGCCCCCGATACCGGGCGCCCCCTCACCTGCCGGGATCAGCCGCGACTCGGGCTCGAGGTCGGCGAGCTCGAACTGCGAGATGACCTGCTCGTACTTGAGCTGACTATCGTGCCGGCTCTGGTAGTAGTCGAGCAGCTCCTTGGCCGGCGGCGGCAGGTCCTTGTAGGCGGCCAGCACCGCCAGCAGGGCGCCCAGCGTGAGCTCACCTTCGAGCGTCAGGTAGCCGCCGACGAGCAGAAACAGAAACGGCGTGGCCTGAAAGAGCAGGTTGTTCAGCAACTTGACGAACGACTTTCGCTTGAAGATCTCGTAGCGGATCTCGAGGATTCGTCCCAGCGTTCGATCCAGGTTCTCGAGCTCGTGAGCGGCGGCACCGGCGCTGCGAATGTCCGGCAATGCCGTCAACGCCTCCCCGAATCGCGTTGCAAGCCGCCGCACGGTCAGTACGCGCTGGCGGCCGAGCGCGTTGACCTGCCGCTGCAGGCGCGGAATCACCAGCCCCTGCACCGGAAACAACGCCACCGCGGCAAGCCCCATCCACGGATTCTGGACGAAGATGAAGGCGATCGCCGTGAGCAGCAGCCCGCTCTGCAGCGCAGGCAAGGCCAACGCATCACCGATGAAACCGCCCAGCGGATCGATCTCGGCGGTAACCATGGCGTTGAGTTCGTCGGACGAGACCCGGCTGAAGCGCGACAGGGGAAAACGCAGCGCCCGCGCGCACAGCTCACGCCGCAGGTGGCGCAGCAGGCGCTCGCCCAGGCGCCCTTTGTAGACGTTCAGCCAGAACTTCACCGCGCCTTGGAGCGCCACGGCGAGAAGGAAAACCAAGCACAGCAAGAGCAACCAGCCTAGCTTGTCGAGGTGAGCGAGCTCGTGGCCGAACACGCTCAGCGCTCTGGGGAACTCGACGGCTCTGGCGCCGATCACCCTGTTGATGATGATCTTGGGCATCTCCAGGGACAGGTAATAAAACGGCAGGGCCAGCGCGGTCAGCAGCAAGATGACGAGCTGACCGCGCTTGCTGTTCTTGAGAGTAAACAGGAACAGACTACGGTCCATGGCTAGGCACCGAATCGATGACGGCCCCGGCGACTCGCCGCCGTATGGGCGCGAACTGGCTCATTTGCCCACCGCCAGATGCGAAGCTTGTCGGTCTGCATAACGTCTCACGCCACTGCCTCACGCAACCGGCCGCAGTTTCGATGGCCACACGTCCCGCTGGCTGGCGCGCCGCCTCGCTGCGCCGCGCCGGCCGGCCGTACCCCGCGTCGCGCAACGCGACCCCTTGAGGCGCGGGCGCGCCAGCCTTACGATGGCACCCGCTGCGCGGTCGAGCCATCGCGCGGGCCGTGCCGGTGACCGCACCGCGACCACCACCATTATCGCTGCTCGCGGAGGCCACCGCGAAGCCATGATCGACCGCCGGTCCCGGCCCGCGCGCGCTGCGCGTGCTCGCCAGCACTCCGGCCGGCGGCCGCCAGACACTCACACGCTGAACTCAACCGGGGGACACCCATGAACGGTCACCTGATCAACGCATCCCTGCCGACCATAGCACGTCGGCGCACGCCAGCGGGCGCGGCGCCCGGTACGTTGATTGCAGACCGAGACGCGATCGCGCCGCGCGTCGAGGTCATGGCCTACTCCCGTGACAACGTTCACACAGGCCAGGTCGACAACATCACGTCGCTGCGCGACCTCATCGGCAACTACGCGGTCATCTGGATCGACGTCCAGGGTCTCGGCGACGTCGAGCTCATCGAGGCGCTCGGCGAAACTTTCGATCTTCATGATTTGGCGCTCGAAGACGTCGTCAACGTCCACCAGCGACCCAAGGTCGAGCCGTTCGACGATCATCTGTTCATCGTTTCGCGAATGCCGGTTTCGACCGAGGAAGTTCAGACCGAACAGCTCGCCCTGTTTCTGGGCCGCAATTTTGTGCTGACCTTCCAGGAGCGCCACGGGGATCAGTTCGAACCGGTGCGCGAGCGCGTACGTCGCGACGGCAGCCGCATCCGGAAAGCGGGCGCCGACTACCTCGCCTACTCGCTGCTCGATGCAATCATCGATGCGTACTTTCCTTTGCTTGAGAAGTACGGTGAGTACGTCGAGGCTCTCGAGGGGAACATTACTGCTCGCCCGGCGGAAATGGAGATCGGCCGAATCCACGACGTCAAGCGCGATCTGTTGTCGCTGCGCCGAACCCTGTGGCCGCTGCGCGAGACGGCTAACGCGTTGATGCGCGACGACACCTCCTTCTTCACGGAGCGGACCCGCACGTATCTGCGCGACAGCTACGATCACACGGTTCAGCTCATGGACGCCCTGGAAACCTATCGGGAGGTGGCCTTCGGGTTAATGGAGCTTTACCTGGCGGTGCTCGGCATGCGCATGAACGAGATCATGAAGCTGTTGACCATCATCGCCACCATATTCATTCCGCTGGGGTTCGTCGCGAGCCTCTATGGAATGAATTTCGATGGCTCACGATCACCGTGGAACATGCCCGAGCTGTCATGGTACTTCGGCTATCCTTTTGCTCTCACGATAATGGCCCTTATCGGTGTCGTCCTGCTCGTTTACTTTCGCATCAAAGGCTGGCTAGGTGGTTCGACATCAGCGCATGCGCCGCACGGGTGAGCGGGTCGCGCCCGGCGACCGCCGTAGGGCACTTGCCGAGTCCGATCGGGTGCTTTCCCGCCGCCCCGTTCCGAGGACACCGGCAAAGCGTTCCGTGACCGTCCGACCCGCCCGTCTGTCGGACGTGCCGGCGCTGGTCGAGCTCGAATACCAGTGCTTCGACAGCGATCGCCTGCATCGCCGGCAATTTCGCTACATGCTGACGCGTGCCCGCGCCATTCTGCTGCTCGCCGAACGGGAGGATGGGCTGATCGGCTACGTGCTGGTGCTGCTGCGGCGGGGGACCTCCATGGCGCGCGTGTACTCGATGGCGGTGGACCCGGCGGCGCGACGCCAGGGGCTGGGTCGGCATCTGCTCGAGCAGGCCGAGCGCGCCGCCCGCGATCAGGGTGTGGCGTACATGAGGCTCGAGGTGCGCAGCGACAATCCGCCCGCCCTCGCGTTGTATCGCAGAGAGGGCTACCGCGTTCTGGGCACGGTGCAGGAATACTACGAAGACGGCATGGAAGCGCTGCGGCTCGAGAAGCCGTTGACGCCGGAGCTCGAGCCCGACCTGCGGCGCGTTCCCTACTACGAGCAGACCCTGGATTTCACCTGCGGGTCTTCGGCGCTCATGATGGCGATGAAAGCGCTCGACCCGAAGCTGCAGTTCAGCCGCACGCTGGAGCTGCGGCTGTGGCGGGAAGCGACCACTATTTTCATGGCGTCGGGGCACGGTGGCTGCGGTCCGTTCGGTCTCGCCCTCGCGGCGGCTGCGCACGGCTTCCGCGTCGATGTCACCGTAAATGACGAAGGCGTGCCGTTCATCGATTCGGTGCGCAGTCCAGACAAGAAGGAAGTGATGCGCCTGGTACACGAGGATATGCTCGCGCAAATCCGCGAGCGGCGTATTCGTGTTCAGTACGGCAACGTGTCGCTCGATGACCTGCGAACGCGGCTGGAGGGCGGAGGCATACCCATCGTGCTCGTGACCTCGTACCATTTGTACCGCGAAAAGGTGCCGCACTGGGTGGTGATAACCGGATTCGACGACCGCTTCGTCTACGTCAACGACCCCTACCTGCACGGCCGCGATGCGCGCTCCAGCACCGACGCCATCAACACGCCCATCGCCAGGCGTGACTTCTCGCGGATGGCACGGTACGGGCGCGCGGGTTTGCAGGCGGTGGTGGTGATCTCCCGTCCCCGGCAGCGAAAGCGGGCATCGGGCTGAGGCGGGCGGCCGCTCACCGGCAGAGACCATGGCCGAGCGCATACTTCTCACCGAGGATCCGCGTGCATGGACGAGTCCGCCCGCCTCCGTGACGCTGCTCCACGCCCGCGACTACATCGCGTCGACCGCTGCCGCGACCGGGGCGCACAACCGGGTCATCAACTTCTGCCGCAGCTACCGCTACCTGAGCGTCGGCTACCACTGCTCGCTGCTCGCCGAGGCGCGGGGCGACGTCGTCATCCCGTCGATACGCACTCTCGCCGACCTTCGCCGACCCAGCCTCTACCGCATCGAGGTCGAGGATCTCGACGGGCTCGTTCAACGCAGCCTTGGCCGTCTCCCGCCTCAGTCTCAAGCGCCGCGGCTCGAGCTCATGGTGTACTTCGGTCGGTCGTCCGTTCCCGAGCTTCAGGACCTCGCGCGCCAGATCTTCGAGACATTCCCCTGCCCGACTCTGCGCGTGGAGTTCCGCCTCAAGGGCAGCTGGCGTATACAGAGCATCTGGCCGGTGCCCCTGCAGCGGCTCAGCATCCCCGAGCGGGGCGCGCTCGACGAAGCCCTCGAACGCTATCTCGTAAGACGCCGAAGCGACACTCGTCCGCGCCCGCGTTTTCGCTACGACATCGCCATGCTGCACGACCCCCGCGAGGCGATGCCGCCGTCGAACGAGCGCGCGCTCAAGCGCTTCATCGCCGCGGGCCGCGCCCGCGGCGTCAATGTCGAACCAATCGGCCGGCAGGACTACGGCCGTCTCCCGGAATACGACGCGCTGTTCATTCGGGAAACTACCCGTATCGACCATCATACCTATCGCTTCGCGCGCCGCGCCGAGAGCGAGGACATGGTCGTCATCGACGACCCCACGTCGATCCTGCGCTGCACCAACAAGATCTACCTCGACGAGGTGATGCGCACACACCGCATCCCAACACCCAATAGCGTCATACTCGGTCGCGCCAACCTGCTCGATGCCGAACACAGGATAGGCTACCCGGTGGTGCTCAAGATCCCGGACAGCTCGTTCTCGCTCGGCGTGCTGAAGGCGGAGAACCGTCGCGAGCTCGAGTCGATCGGCGAGCGCATGCTGCGGGAATCGGATCTCATCCTGGCGCAGGAATATCTGTACACGGACTTCGACTGGCGGGTCGGACTGCTCGGCGGCCATGCCCTTTATGTATGTCGCTACTACATGTCGCGCAAACACTGGCAGATCTATGATTACTCGCACAGCCGTGGTGGGCAGCCGCGCGCGGGCAACGCCGACACGCTCACGGTGGAGGACGCCCCGGCGGAGCTCGTCGAGACGGCCTTGCGCGCAGGCAACGCGATCGGGGACGGCCTCTACGGCGTCGACCTCAAGCAAACCGAGCGGGGCCCGGTGGTCATCGAGATCAACGACAACCCGAGTATCGACGCTGGCGTCGAAGACGCCGTTCTCGGCATGCGGCTGTACCTGACCCTTGTCGAAGAGTTCGTCGCTCGCCTCGACGCACAGTGGAAACCCACGAGCTGAGCGTACCGGCGCCGTCGTGCCCGCGCTGACCTCGACGACGTTCGGACATGCCCGCCGCAGTGACGGCAGCCCTCTTAGGCGATGCGTCCGGGGCCGGTCAACGGCGCGCTCGCCGCAACGCTGGCATGGCGGGTGCGGCAGACGATATGCTCCGCCGACCTCTGCTCGGACGGTTTTCGTGAGTGCCTTCGAATCGAGCCCACACTGCCACCATCGTCTCCCCGGTCCGGGCGTGGACGGTGTGGGCGATCGCGGCCACCTCGTTCGCCTTCGCCTTCTTCCAACGCGTGGCGCCGAGCGTCATGGTCGAAGAACTCATGCGCGAGTTCAACGTCGGCGCCGCCGTGCTCGGCAATCTTGCCGCGGTCTACTTCTACGCCTACGCGGGGCTGCAGCTGCCGATCGGGTTGATGCTCGACCGCTTCGGTGCGCGCCGCCTGCTGAGCAGCGCCGCGGCCGTCGCCGCGCTGGGCAGTCTGTTGTTCGCCCTCGCCACGGGCTTGCAACAAGCCTATCTCGGCCGACTGCTGATCGGCATCGGCTGTGCCGTCGGGTTCGTGGCAACGCTGACGCTGGCGGGGCACTGGTTCCCGCCGCGGCGCTTCGCCTACGTGAGCGGACTCACCATGCTCGTCGGCATGCTGGGCGGCATCGCCGGGCAAGCCCCCCTGGCGCTGCTCGTCGACGCCGCCGGCTGGCG
>JBFEOO010000062.1:0-23032 GCA_041550555.1 Arenicellales bacterium | reverse complement strand
GGCACCATCACCGCCGGCGGCACGCTCGGCATTCTCATCCCGCCGAGCATCATGCTGGTGGTGATGGGTCCGATCCTCGAAGTGCCGGTCACCGACCTGTTCGCGGCCGCCATCATCCCCGGGGTCGTGCTGGCGTGCCTGTACACGGGCTACGCGCTGCTGCGCTGCGCGCTGAATCCCGAGCTCGGCCCGGTGCTGCCGCCCGAGCAGCGGCCGCAGTCGATGGGCCACGTTCTCAGAGAGTTCCTGCTCGGCCTGGTGCCGCCGGCGGCGCTGGTGTTCTCCGCGCTGGGCAGCATACTTTTCGGGCTCGCCACGCCCACCGAGGGCGCCGCGATGGGCGCCTTCGGGGCACTGCTGCTCACCCTGGCCTACAGGAAGCTGACCTGGTCGGGCCTGCAGGACGCGCTCGTCAAGACCCTCGAGATTTCCACCCTGATCCTGTTTCTGGTGGCCGCTTCGAATTTCTTCGGCGCCGTGTTCTCACGTCTCGGTACGCCGACCATGCTCACCGAGTATCTGCTGACGCTGGATCTTCCGCCCACGCTCATCCTGCTCATGATCATGGCGCTGATCTTCCTGCTCGGCTGGCCGCTCGAATGGGTGCCCATCGTTTTGATCATCATTCCGATACTGCTGCCGCTGATCGATCAGCTCGGCTTCAACCTGACCTGGTTCGGCATCCTGGTGGCCGTCAATCTTCAGACCGCATGGCTGTCACCGCCGGTGGCGCTGTCCGCTTATTTCCTCAAGGGCGTAGTGCCCGAGTGGGATCTGCGCGACATCTACGCCGGTATGATTCAGTTCATGGGCATACAGCTGCTCGGCCTGTTCCTGATCATCGTGTTTCCGGAGATCGCGCTGTGGCTGCCGCGGCTGATCTACGGAGAGTGACAGCGAAATATCGTTCATCCGGAGGACCCCGGGCATGGCTGTACAGCATCTGAAGAAAGCGACCAAAACCCCGGCGACGGGTGAGACCGACACGCGTGAGCGCGTGGCTGAGATGCTGCGCGACATCGAGGCCGGCGGCGAGGGGCGAGCCCGTGACTTCGCGCGCGAGCTCGACGGGTGGCAGGGCGAGATCGTCGTGTCGAGCGAGACCATCGCGGCGGCGGCTGATCGGCTGCCGCAGCGCCACAAGGACGACATCGCGTTCGCCCACGAGCGGGTGCGCAAGTTCGCCGAAGCGCAGCTTGCCAGCATGACCGATTTCGAGACCGAGCTCTCGCCCGGGCTGATCGCCGGCCAACGCCTGATTCCGGTGGCCACCGCGGGTTGCTACGTTCCCGGTGGACGCTATGCGCACGTCGCCTCGGCGGTGATGAGCGTCACCACGGCCAAGGTGGCCGGGGTCCCGAACGTGATCGTGTGCTCGCCGCCACGTGGTGCCGACGGCATTCACCCGGCCATCCTCTACACGGCCGACCTCGCCGGTGCCGACACGATCCTCAACCTCGGTGGGGTGCAGGGAATTGCCGCGCTCGCCTTCGGGCTGTTCGGCGGACATCCGGCCGACATCCTCGTAGGGCCCGGCAACCGCTTCGTCGCCGAAGCGAAGCGTCTGCTGTACGGCAGAGTGGGTATCGATTTGTTTGCCGGTCCGACGGAGATCCTGGTCATCGCCGACGAGACGGCTGATCCGGAGATTGTCGCCTCGGACCTGATTGGCCAGGCGGAGCACGGACCGGATTCGCCGGCGTGGCTGGTGACCACGTCGCGGGCGCTCGCCGAGGACGTCATGGGACGCATCGATCACTACGTCGAGCGGCTCGGCGAGCCCAATCGAAGCGCAGCCCGGGCAGCCTGGCGCGACTACGGCGAGGTGGTCGTGGTCGATACGCCGGCGGAGGCTGTCACCGAGAGCGACCGCTACGCGCCTGAGCACCTCGAGGTCCACGCACGCGATCTGGACTGGTGGCTCGTGCACCTGCGCAACTACGGCTCGCTGTTTCTCGGCGAGGAGACCACGGTCGCCTATGGCGACAAGGCGTCGGGACCCAATCACATACTGCCGACCAAGGGCGCCGCGCGCTACACCGGCGGGCTGAGCGTCGGCAAGTTCATCAAGACCGTGACCTGGCAACGCATGACCCGGGACGCCAACCGCGACGTCGGCGTCGCCAGCTCCCGCATCTCCCGCCTCGAGGGCATGGAAGGCCACGCGCTGACCGGCGACGACCGCCTGCACAAGTACTTCCCCGGGGAGCGGTTCGAGCTCTCCTAGCCCGTCGGTGGGCCGTCAAACGCTGCCGCGCCGGGCCGCGCAGCGGCGCGACGTCAGGCCGAGCGGCGGTAGGTGCTCGGCGGTTTTCCCGTCCAGCGCTAGAAGGCGCGTGCGAAGTTGGCCGGCTCGGAGAATCCCAGCAGGAAGGCAATCTCGGTGAGCGACAGCTGCGACTGGCGGACGTACTGCTGGGCAAGCTCGCTGCGCGTCTCGTCGAGCAGCGCCGTGTAGCGCGGGCCCTCTGCGGCCAGCCTGCGCTGCAGGCTGCGCAGGCTCATGTGGAGCGAGCGGGCAATGGACTCCTGCGTGGTGTCACCCGAGAGGGCGCTTCATCGATCAGTCGCACCTTCACGCGCTCGGTGACGCCGGCGCGCTCGACGAGCGCCTCTCGATCGCAGTCGTAGTCCCCCAGCGGGCGCCACATCATGAGATCGACGGCTGCCGGCGTTCAGTAGAACAGCCGCCCTGCGTCGGCCCTCTTATGACGGCCCTGCCCGAGGTCGCGGACGCGCCGGGCGCTGCGAGCGCGCTTCCCGCGAACCTGCGACACACGGTGCCGGAGGTGGCTGGCTAGCGTCTACGGTATCGCCCGTGGCTTCGGTCATCGACCACCCATTCGAAGGCGGTGCCCCGCTCGAGCTCGCACTGCGGCGCGCGTTGATGACCAGCGAGACAACCCGGTGGTACGCCGACGCCCTTGGTGGCGCGGCGTCCGCTCGCGGCGGGCTGCGCTCAGCCGGCCGGCACGGTGCGCTGCGACGCCCACGCGCGCAGCCCCTCGATGCGCTCGGCCATCAGAATCGACAGCGGTCGTGTCTGGCCGATCTCGTGCAGCAGCAAGCCGGTGTCCGGTTGGCGTGTATTGCCTGCGTGAGCCGTGTAGCACGCCGACACCACGGCCTGCTCGATCTCCGCGCCCGAGAATCCCGCGGTTCGCTGTGCCAGCTGATCGAGGTCGAAGCGCTCCGGGTCCAGCTCGCGCTTGGCGAGATGGATCTCGAAGATACGTCTGCGGACGTCGGCTTCGGGGAGATCGACGAAGAATATCTCGTCGAGACGACCTTTGCGCACGAGCTCCGGCGGCAGCGCGGAGATGTCGTTGGCGGTGGCGACGAGGAATACCGACGCCGTGTTCTCGGCCATCCAGGTGAGCAGCGTGCCGAGCACACGCCGAGACGTGCCGCTGTCGTAGTCGCCTGCCGAGAGCCCCTTCTCGATCTCGTCGATCCACAGCACGCACGGCGCCATGGCCTCCGCCGCGCGCAGCACCTCACGCACGTTGCGCTCGGTCTCGCCGAAGAACTTGTTGTAAAGCGCCCCAAGATCGAGGTGCAACAGCGGGACGCCCCACAGGCCGGCCACCGCCTTCGCCGCCAGACTCTTGCCGCAGCCCTGCACGCCAACCAGCAGAATCCCCTTGGGTGGGTCGAGGCCCGGTGGCGGATGGGGTTCGGTGAACGCCACGCGGCGCTTGTCGAGCCACAGCTTGAGGTTGGTGAGCCCGCCTATCTCGGAAAATCGCGCCGTGTCGTACTCGAGCGAGAGCATGCCGTCGGGGCTCAGGATGTCGCGTTTGGCCTCGATGACCCGCACGAGATCTTCGCCGCTCAGTGAGCCGTCGTCGTAGATGGCATTGCGCACCACGCGCCGGGCGTCGCTGTCGGTGAGGCCCGAGAGATTGCGCACCAGATGCTCGAGCGCGTCGCGACCCGCGCGCACCTTGCGCCCGCCGTGGCGCCGTCCCCATTCGGCGGCCTCTTCGGCGACCAGCCGCCGCAAGGCATCGGCGTCGGGCAGCTTCAGGCTCAAGCGCGCGCTGTAGCGCTCGAGCTCCGACGGTATGTCCAGCGCGTGACTGACGAGCACGACCGTGTGCCGGAGCGTGTCGTAACGCTGCGCGATGTCTTTGAGATAGCGAACGTGAATGGGGTCGGCGAGATAAGGGTGGAAGTCGAACAGCAGGTAGGTGCCTGGGAGCGTTGTCGCCTTGATCTGGGCCAACAGCTCCGCCGGCTTGGCGGCGTGGCGCTGCGGTGTGTGGTCGCGCGCGAGCCGGTGCAGGCCTTCGGTGGCGGTCCAGCGGTACAGCGGCGTGCCCAGACGCGGTGCGAGCCTCTGGAAAAGCTCCAGGATGCGGTCCTCCTCGTGCGACTCGATCACAACGATCGGTATGCGGGAGTTGACGATCAGCTCAAGGTCGTGAACATCCTGTAGCGACACGGTCTACCTCGGTGGATGCAGGGTCGGCCGGGCGTCTTCCCGGACGGATTCCGTAAAGATAAAAGATAGAAGATCGACGGCCCGCTGACCAAGACGCAGCGGAACGAGCCGTGTGCTCGGCGATGCAGGCGGTACCGGTGAGCGCGCCGCTGGCGCGCTCAGCTCCGCTGGACGGGCCGCGCGACGTGTTCGAGCACCCGCATCGGCCCGTGCCGTCTCAGCAGCCCCATCTGTCCAGAATCGCGCACCAGCATCGCGCCGGCAAAGCCGAGCGCGTTGACCGAGATGCCGCCGAAGGCCTCGGCGCTGCGCGGCACCAGCAGCATCCACCGGCGCGTCGCGAGCAGGTTGTAGGGCGCGGTCAGGGGGACGCCGTCGGCGTCTTCGGCCTCGAGCAGACCCGCGGCGTCGATCATGGCCAGATACTGGATATGGGTGGCTTCGGCAACGTGCCGCACCGCGTTGCGGGAAAAACCCGCGACCTGCGCCAGCAGGTGGGCGTAGGGCAGGCCGGGCACCACCACGGGCGTCGTGGCTGCGCCGCCGGCGTCGAGCAGCGGCGCCATCGGAACGCTCGGTCCGCGCGAGGCGAGCGGCAGCGGCACCAGCTGCAGGTGCTTGTGCGGCTGGCTGGCGCCGGCGATCACGCCGGCGTTGTAGAAGCCGAGACTCGGATACTCGGCCATGCACCGCCACAGCGCTTCGAAGTCGGCGAGGGTGAGCAGCGTCTGCTGATGCTCGAAAGCGCGCGTGACGATGAGCAGATGGTCTCTGACGACGTTGAACTTGTTGAGCACGCAGAGGTGCGTGTCCGAGACGCTGCCCACCACGAGCGCCTGCTCCGGCGGTAGGAAAGGATCGGCGTCCCCCGCGGCATGCGCGGCGGTCTGCATCTGGGCACGCCGGGCGGCGTCCTTGCGCGCCACGTCGCCGAGCATCCGGACGAGGAAGCGCACGCCGCGGTCGACGACATACTCGCTCGACGTGGCGATGGCGTGCAAAGCGCCCAGCTGCTGCGCGCGACGCGTCTGCATGACGACCCGGCGCCGCAGGCTGCCGGGCGCCAGCGCCTGCGTGTCAGGACCCCTGCCCACGCCGGCGGCCTGTGGGTGCCGGGATTGGTGCTGCACCGAGGGGCGCAAGGCAGCCGGAGCGAGGGGCCGCAGCCGCTATAATGTCCTGCGCGAACGCGACGGGCGCCGGGTCGTCGCAGTCGACAACGCCGCTCAAGGGGGTTGCACCATGGAACACATTCGCTTTGGCTCGACGGGCATCAGGGTCTCGCCGCTGGCCTTCGGCACCATGACCGTCGGCGACGCGCTCGACGAGGCGGCCGCGTTCGACGTCTTCGACCTGTGCGTCGAGCACGGCGTCAATTTCATCGACACCGCCAACACCTATGTGGGCGGTCGCTCGGAGGAGATCGTTGGGCGCTGGATGAGGGCCCGGGGCTGCCGCGAGCGTATCGTGCTGGCGACGAAGGTGCGCTATCCGGTGGGCGGTGACGCGGCCACGGCGGGCCTCTCGCCGCCTGTCGTGATGCGAGAGGTGGAGGCCTCGCTCAGGCGTCTCGCCACCGACTATATCGACATCTATTACCTGCACCAGCCGGACGACGACACGCCGATCGAGGTCACCTGGCGCTGCCTCGACGCGCTGCTCACCCAGGGCAAGGTGCGCTGCGTGGGTCTGTCGAATTTCGCGGCATGGCAGGTTGTGGAGACCGTCCATGTCAGCGGCGGCCAGGGCTGGGTTCAGCCCACCGTGCTGCAGCATATGTACAACCTCATCGCCCGCGGCCCCGAGACCGAGCTGTTTCCGATGGCCCGCCACTACGACCTCGCGACCTGCGTCTACAACCCGCTCGCCGGTGGTCTGTTGACCGGCAAGCACCGGCGCGGCGAGGAAGCGGCGGCGGGCAGCCGACTGGCCGGCAACGAGATGTATCGACAGCGCTACTGGGAGCCGCGCCTGCGCGAGTCGGCCCATGCCCTCGAGGAGATCGCCCGCGCCCACGGCCGCACACCGGTGGAGCTGGCGCTGCGATTCCTGCTCGACACCGATGACGTCGATGTGGTGTTGCTGGGCGCGACGAAGCGCGCACAGCTCGAACAGTCGCTGACGGCGGTGGCCGGCGCGCCGCTCTCCGGGGAGGAGCAGAGCGCCTGCGACCGGGTGTGGAATGATCTGCGCGGGCCGATCCCGAAGTACAACCGCTGAGCAGCGGCGTTCGGCGGTGGGCGGCGGCAGAGCGAAACGGCGGCGGGGCCGCCGCGATCGCTGACGGCGAAGGACGCGAACGGCGCCCGCTCAAGGCGACTCCTCGCGCCAGGCCGTTTCGTCGAGCGCCGGGCGGCACACACCGCTGGCGCAGCCGAAGCGGTAGTCCACGTAGAAGTAGAGCGGCGCCATCAGCGGGAAGGCGAAGACACCGATCCACTGCGCCAGCGTGCCGTCGAAGCGCTCGAGCTCGAGCAGCCAGCCCGCAAAGGCGAGCCCCGCCCAGCACAGCGCCGCCACGTAGGCGATGTGAAATGCACGGCCGAGCAGGTGGCGACGCGACGGGCTCACGACGTAAGGATGGCAGTCGCTCTGGTGGCTATCGTCGTTAATGGTGCCTGAAGTGCCATCAGCCAAGAGCAGGGCGCCGCCCCACGGCCGGGCGTCGTGGTGGCGGCGACAGCCCTAGCGTGACCAGCGCTGGCCGGTTTGCGGTGGATACTTGAGAATCGGCCCCCGAGTGGACATAGTAACCCTCCGAGCGCGGCCGGCGGGCCTCGACGTCGATGACAAACCATGGGGCAACAATGACATGCTGACAAGGGGTTTCAGGAAGCTGATGGCCGAGGCCAACGCCGTCATCGACACCATTGCCGTGCACGATGCGATCGAGCTGCTCGACGATCCCGGTGTGCTGTTTGTCGACGTCCGCGAGCAGGTGGAGCTGCAGCAGGCGGGTGTCATTCCGGGCGCCGTGCACGCGCCGCGCAGTCATCTCGAGTTTATCGTCGATCCCGAATCTCCGATGCATGACAAGGTGTTCGGCGCCGGCAAGAAGCTGGTGTTGTTCTGCCGGACCGGGGGGCGCTCCACGCTCGCGACCAAGACGCTTCTGGACATGGGCTTCACGGATGTGGCCCATATCGCCGGCGGTTTCAACGCCTGGCGCGAAGCCGGAGGCGCCATCGACAGGCTCGTCTAATCGGCGCCGTGTGGCGGGACGTCACGGTGATCCGCCGCGCGGTGCACCAGTTCCCGTCCGGCGGCGCCGTGCGTCCTGAGTTGACATCATCTCGCTCGCCAAACACGTCATCGCTGCGCGCACTCGTGCGCCGGCGCGCCGTGCGTCGCTACACCCTGCACGCCGCCGATGTCCTCGCTATCGTGTTGAGAATCGTCGGGCCAGCGCTGCGCGTCACCGCCATCGCCGCCTCGGTCGCGTTGCTCGCGCCGGCGTCGGCGCAGGAAGTTGGGCCGGCTTCCGTCGCCATGACGCCGCCCGTCACGGCCGAGGTCCTGAACGCCAAGATCCGCGAGGTGGAGGCGTCCAGCGATCTCGATCCCGAAACCAAAGACAGGCTCCATGAGCTCTATCGCAGGGCGCTGAGTCACCTCGAGACCGCGCGCGCTCACGAGGAGGCCGCTGAAGGTTTTATAAGCGCCGAGACGTCTGCGCCCGAGCAGGCGAAGAATCTGCGTGACGGGCTCGAGCGAATTCGGGCCGCACCGCCGACGGCGGTGCTCGACATCGCTGCCGATACGCCTTTGAGCGAGCTCGAGCAGCGCCTGCTCTCGGAGAAAGCGAATCTCGCGGCGGTATCGGCAAAGCTCGCTGAGCTCGACAAGCAGCTCGAGGTGGAATCCACCCGACCCACCCAGGCGCGCCACCGGCTGACCGAGGCCCGGCTGCAGCAGGATCAGTTGTTGAGCGCACTCGAGGCACCTCCCCGTGCCGACGAGCCGCCGCAGCTCGCCGAGGCGCGCCGCTGGGCCACGGAAACGCAGCTGGCGGCGCTCCGTGCCGAGACGCGCATGCTCGATCAGGAGCTGCTGAGCCAACCGGTGCGCCTCGAGCTGATGAAGGTGCAACGGGACTCGGAGGCGAGCAGCGTCGAGCGCATCGGCGCCCGAGTCGCCATGCTCGAGGCGACGGTGGCCAATCGGCGGCGGGCGGAAGCCGAGGCGGCCAAAGCAGAGGCCGTGCAGACGGTGGAGCGCACGCTCGGGAAACATCCGCTCGTGCAGGAGCTGGCCGCGCGCAATGCGGATCTCAGTGAGCAGCTCGGTGCTGTCGCCGCTGACCTCGAGCGTGTGACGGGGCAGGAGGACGTCGTTGCCGCACGGGCGACGCGCATCGAGGAGCGGTTTCGCGGTGCGCGGCAGATGTTGGAGATTGCGGGCATCAGTCAGGTTCTCGGGCAGGTGCTGCTCGAAGAGCGACGCGACCTTCCGGACGCGCGCGATTTCCGCCGCTCCGCCCGCATGCGCGAGGATCTGATCGCAGAGTCAGCCTTGCGCCAGCTCGGGCACGACGAAGAGCGCCGCCGCCTGCGTGATCGCGGGGCGTACGTCGACGGGCTTGTCAGCGGCCTGCCGCTCACCGAGCAGGCGCGTCTCCGGGGTGAACTCGAAGCGTTGGCCGAGAAGCGGCGGGAGCTGCTCGACAAGGCCATTGCCACCGACAGCAGCTACCTGCAGGCGCTCGGCGAGCTCGATTTCGCCGAGCGACAGCTGCTGGTGACGGTCGAAGCGTATGGAGATTTTCTCGCCGGTCGCCTGCTGTGGGTGCGCACGGCGCCGCCACCGGGACGCGAGTCGTTCCACGCGGCACTCAAGGAGACCGCGATGCTGGTCTCCCCGGCGAACTGGATGGAGGTGCTCGAGACGCTCGGCGCCGCTGGTGGCCACCTGGTGGTTTCGCTGGCGGCGGTATTGGCCTTTCTCTATTTGCGTCGCCGGGCCGCGCCGTCTCACGAGGCGCTGCGCGAAACGGGGCACAATGTCGGTCGTATTCGATTGGATCGCTTCTCCGACACGCTGCGGGCCGTCGGCTGGTCGCTGCTGCTGGCCATTCCGGGGCCCGTGCTGGCGGTCGGGGTGGCGTGGCCGCTGCGCATGGCCGACGAGGCCACCGACTTCGCACGGGCAGTCTCCCAGGGTTTGATTTGGCTCGTCGTACCGGTGCTGAACCTGAATGTCTTCCGTATCGTCTGCGAGCCAGGCGGGCTGGCAGAGAGACACTTCGGATGGTCGCCGACGCACACTGCGCTGCTGCGCCGCGAGCTGCGGCGTCTGCTCATCGTGTTCGCGCCGACCACCTTCGTGACCGTAACGCTCATCGCCTACGATGCAGCGGCCCTGGGTGGAGGGCTGGCTCGTGCGGCCTTCGCGATCACCATGGTGGTACTGGCGTTGTTCTTCCACGACGTGCTGGGCACGCGACGCGGGGTGCTTTGCGAGTACTACGACCGCAACCCGCGCAGCGGGCTGGCGCGCCTGCGCCTGCTTTGGCCGGTGGTGGGGACGGTGGTGCCGCTGGCCCTGGCGGCGTTGGCCTTCGCCGGCTACCTCTACACCGCGGGCAGTCTCGCGCGCCGACTGATCGACACGATGTGGCTCCTGTTCGGGCTGGTCATCGTGCATCAGGTCGTTACGCGCTGGCTGCTCGTGGCCCGTCGGCGTCTGGCGCTGAGGGCGGCTATCGAGCGCCGCGAGGCGCAGCGGGCGGCGCGCTTGGCCCAGCAGGAGGAAGCGGCGGCCACGGAGGCGGCCATATCGCAGGCCGAAGAGAGGGAGATCGATCTCGTCGCGCTCAGCGAAGACAGTCGCAAGCTTTTGAGCACCGCACTGGTCGTGGTGGCCATCGGCGGGCTTTGGGCCATCTGGGTCGGCGTGCTGCCCGCGTTCGTGATCCTGGACGAGGTGTCGCTGTGGTACCACTCGGATGTGGTCGCCGGCGAGGAGCGCCGCGTACCGATCACACTCGCCGACGCCGGGCTGGCGATTCTCATCGCCGTCATCGGTTTCGTTGCGGCAAGACGGCTGCCCGCATTGCTGGAGATCGCATTTCTGCAGCGACTGGCGATGACGCCCGGCGGGCGTTACGCGGTGACGACGTTGTCGCGCTATGTCATCGCCGGCGTGACCGTGATTTTCCTTTTCAACGTCATTGGGGGGAACTGGTCGCAGATTCAGTGGCTGATCGCGGCGCTGGGCGTCGGCATCGGTTTCGGCCTGCAGGAGATCGTCGCGAATTTCATCAGCGGTCTCATTCTGCTCTTCGAGCGCCCGATTCGTGTCGGCGACATCGTCACGGTTGGCGACACCGATGGAGTCGTGACGCGCATCCAGATCCGCGCCACTACCATACGCAACTGGGATCAGAAGGAGCTGCTGGTGCCGAACAAGGAGTTCGTCACCGGACGCCTGCTCAACTGGACGCTTTCCGACGCCGTGACGCGGCTGGTGATCACCGTGGGCATCGCTTATGGCAGCGACGTCAGCAAGGCGCTCGCGCTGCTCACCGAGGCTGCGCAGGAGAACGCGCAGGTGCTGAGCGATCCCAAGCCCGTCATCACTTTCGAAGGCTTCGGTGACAACGCCCTCACCCTCGTGCTGCGCTGCTACGTGAATACGGTCCAGGACCGTCTGCCCACGACGACGGCCCTGCACCTGGCGATCAACGAGAAATTCGAGGCGGCCGGCATCGTCATCGCATTTCCGCAGCGCGACGTTCACCTCGACACCAGCCGGCCCCTGGACATTCGCATCCACCGGGGCCAGGGCGACATGCCCCAGCAGGCGTGACCTTGACGAATCGCCCACAGCAGCGGCCCGCTGTCCTGCATCGTGAGTGCGTGTGGGATTTCCCGCGCCCGCCCCGGCTGGAGAGGACCGCCGCGCGCCTGCGCGTGGTGTGCGCCGGCCTCACGGTGGCCGAGACGACCGCAGGTTTCCGCGTTCTGGAAACCAGTCATCCTCCGGTCTACTATTTTCCGCCGCAGCACGTGCGGCGCGAGCTGCTGCACCCGGCGCGCGGACAAACGTCGTGCGAGTTCAAGGGAGCAGCCTGCTACTGGGACATCGAGGTGGGAGGGCGCCGGGCCGCGCTCGCGGCGTGGAGCTATCCGGATCCGACACCGTCCTACCTGGCCATCAAGGACTGTCTCGCCTTCTACGCGGGTCGCGTCGATGCCTGTTACGTCGATGCCGAGCGGGTGCGGGCGCAGGCGGGTGATTTCTACGGGGGGTGGGTCACGGCCCACCTCGTCGGGCCGTTCAAGGGCGGTCCGGGCACGGCGGGTTGGTGAGGTCGGCTGTATGAGCGGCGAGACTGCGGCAATGGGTGCTTCGCGCGTGCGAGACTACGGCGCGCTGGCCGTCTTCGTGGCGATCTGCTTGGCGATCGCCGCCCTCGGTGGCCTGGCCACAGCGACCTCGGTCGAGACCTGGTACCCCTCTCTGGTGAAGCCGGTCTTCAATCCACCGAACCGGTTGTTCGGACCGGTGTGGACGGTGCTGTACCTGATGGTGGCCATCGCCGGGTGGCGCGTGTGGCGATGCGGCGGTTCACCTGTCCAGCGGCGCGCCATGCTCGCCTACGCCATTCAGCTGCTCCTCAACCTGATCTGGTCGATATTGTTCTTCGGGCTGCGTCTGATCGGTGTTGCATTCGTAGAGATCATTGCGCTCCTGACGGCCATCGTCGTCACGACGCTGCTGTTCTGGCGTGTCGATCGATTTGCGGGACTGCTGTTCGTCCCCTACGCGGCGTGGGTCGCTTTCGCCACCGTGCTCAACGGCGCTATCTGGCGCCTGAACTGAGCAGGTCGCTGCCGCGTCGGTCCGCATCACAAGGTCGCGATGACGGGAATTAATTCGGACCTCCGGTATCGAACAGCGTCCAGCCCGTGATGCGGAGGTCGATAGGATATTGGGCGCAGAGTGGTTCTGCGCACTCGTGCAGCAGGCGCGCGCGCCGTGCTGACCAATCGCATGCAGGCTGAGGTGAAGGGATGTCCACGACCGGTGTTGAGAAGCTCGAGCGCAGCGCAGAGGAGTGGCGTGCGCGATTGACGGCGGAGCAGTTCGACGTGCTGCGAAGGGAGGGCACGGAGCGGCCGTTCACCAGCCCGCTCAACAAGGAGCACGGGAAGGGCACCTATTTGTGCGCGGGCTGCGATCTGCCCCTGTTCAGCTCGGAGGCCAAGTTCGACAGCGGCACCGGCTGGCCCAGCTTCTTCGAGGCCATCGAGGATCACATCGAGACCAAACGGGACTTCAAGCTGCTGCTGCCACGCACCGAATACCACTGCGCACGCTGCGGCGGGCACCAGGGTCATGTGTTCAACGACGGCCCGGCGCCGACGGGCCAGCGTTACTGCAACAACGGTGTGGCGCTCAGGTTCGTAGCCGAAACGGCCGGCTAGCCCCCGTTCGACGGGGACGCGTGCGGCGCACAGTTAAAGCCATGTTCGCTCGAGCAAGCCGGCCGGCAGCGGTATTGCAGTGGTCGTCGAGCACGAGGCGCAGACGGGCTCACTGCTGAGCGGCGCCTACCGGCTGGCTACGGCGCGGGGAGAGCGCCTTCACGTGCTGGCGCTGACGCCCGGCGGGAGGCGGCCACAATGGCTGCGCGTTCCGCCGAGCCACGACGCGTCGCATGTCCACTTGCAGCCGCTGCCAGCCGAGGGCGCGCATCGGGCAGTGGCCGGGGTATCTGCGTACGCATCCACCCGCGCTCGTGGTTATTACGCTTTCGACGACCCACGAGAAGTTGCGCTACGGGCTCAGCGCCCAGCTCGATCCGGTCATCGACGGTCTGCGTTGTCCGGTGGCGCTGCGGCGGGCGCACGAAAGATTGGGTTTTCGGGCAATGCGCGCCGCGCCTTTCCGTTCCGTTATGGGACGATGACAACTCACATTACGCGCTGTCGGCGGCGCTGGCGTTCAGCAACGACACCCTGTTCAGCGCCGAGCCGCAGGTCCTGCCACATGGCCTGCGTCGGTGCGGCCACCGGCGCCTGTCGCCCAAATGGGCGCTCGTGGTGAACGCCGACGGCTGCTTTCACCGCGGAGCTGCCGCGCCGCCGTCGTGTCGGATAGGGCAGTCGCGCCCCGGCAGGCGTCGCGCCGTGCGCTAGCCGCCACGTTCGTTCGCCGCAGCGCCCTCGCCGGCGAGCTCCGCGGGGAGCTCGAGCCGTTTGTGCAGCGCGACGGGGCGCCCTCGCCCGCGCATCTTCAGATTGAGCAGCTCCACCGTCACCGAGAAGGCCATCGCGAAATAGATGTAGCCCTTGGGGATGTGGAGGTCGATGCCCTCGGCGATTAGCGCCACGCCGATCAGGACCAGAAAGCTCAGGGCCAGCATCTTAATGGTCGGGTGATCGTCGATGAAGCGGCCGATGGCGCCAGCGGCGAGCATCATCACGGCGACGGCGATCATCACGGCGATGATCATCACTTCCACGTGATCGGCCATGCCCACCGCGGTGATCACCGAATCGAGCGAGAAGACGATATCGATAAGGCCGATCTGCACGATTATCGAAGAGAAGCTCGCGGTGGCGGCGCCGTGCTCGTGCTCCCCAGCGCCTTCGAGTGCCCCGTGGATCTCGAGCGTGGCCTTGGCAAGCAGAAACAGGCCGCCGCAGATCAGAATCAGATCGCGACCCGAGATGGCGACGTCGAGCACCGTGAACAGCGTCGCCTGCAGCTTCATGATCCAGGTGATCAGCAGCAGCAGCAGGATGCGCATGCCCATGGCGATGCTCAGACCCAGTACACGCGCGGTGCGTCGCTGGTGAACGGGCAGCCGCCCGACCAGAATGGATATGAAGATGATGTTGTCGATGCCGAGCACGATCTCGAGCACCGTGAGTGTGGCAAGTGCGATCCACGCTTCGGGTGACGTGATCCATTCCATAGCGGTGATTCACCTTTTTCTCTGCATGCGCCCGCGGGCACCAGCTGCCGGCACTGCAGCAGCAGCAGTTGGTGCCTTTGGGTGCCGATGATAGGCTCTGGTTTGCCGTGCGGCCACGGCCGAATAGGCCCCAGGGTCGCTTGCCGTGCGGGCACGCAACGATCGCGTGCCCGCAGCGGTTGACGGCGTCCCGCTGGGTCGGGCGGCGGTGGAGACCGTGCGCTGCGCGCCGGCGCTCGGTGTGCGCCACGGCTCGGTGAAGCCGCGACGCCGGTCGAGAACGCCGCGTCGGCCGTTCGTCCGGACGCACGAATCGCAGCGGTGATGTCTGTGAGCGCTATGGTAGCATCCGCGCAGCCATACCGCGGGAACATGCGCTGGACCGACGCGCTGGTCGCACGGGCGACCATGACCAATGCCTCGGACGGTCCGGCAGCAGGCGCAATGTGGCGCCCGGTGCGGCGGCGGTCATGTTGAGGGAGAGAGGGTGTCACTGATCGGTAATGGCTGCGCCAGTCTGCGTCTCGCTCCCATCGCCTGGCTGCTGCTCGCTCTCGTGCCATCGGCCGGAGCCAGTGCGGGCTTCAAGGCGGACCGCGCTCTGGCCGAGCGCGAGCTCGAGATGTGGGTGGCGCAGGCGGCGGAGAGCGCCGAGTCGGATGGGGAGGACGAGCGAGGGATTCTGCGCACGATGGAGAAGACCCTGGTTCGCTGGCAGGGAGTCCTCTCCGGGTACGTGGAGTCGATGGGGGAGGCCGTCGACCGGGTCTTCGATCCGGACATCGCTTTCGAGGAAATCAATCAGACCTCGGTTCGGTTGCGCTTCGACGTCGATTTCGAGGATGGGGAAGGCGTCGATTTCAAGCCCAACGTGTCGATCAGGTGGGTGCTGCCCGGGGCGCAGCGGCGCTGGTCGCTGGTCATCGGTGGCGATTCCGACGGGTCGTTAGACGATGGCAGTGATGACATCAGCGGCTCATTGACGGCCGATGACGACGATACGGCATCCGCGGCGCTCGAGTACGCTCTGCGGGATGACGCCAAATGGCGCACCTCGTTCTTGGTGGGGGTGAAATCGGATCCGCAGCTTTTCGCGCGAGTCCGGGTGCGACGCAACTTCGAGGTCACCGAGCTATGGAGCGGACGAGTCATCAACCGGCTGCGTGTGCTGCAGGACGACGGCTGGGAAAACGATTTCAAGGTGAACTTCGATCGACCCTTCGGGCTTCGGCTGCCGGACACCAAGGAGTTCTCCGCATTGGCGGTGGGCGGCGACCGCCGGCCGTGGCTGTTCCGCTCGCTGAGCCGGGTGCGCTGGTTCGAGGAGAAGGACGGGGTGTTCGGTCAGCAGCGCTTTAGCTTTTTCAACCGCCTGACACAGCGCTCGGCGATCGCCTATGAGGCGCTGGCGTTCGGCTGCACGGACCCCAACGAACGCGACGGCAGCGAGGACTGCACCGAGTTCGATTTGCGCGTCCGCTACCGGTATGTGACGAAGTATCCCTGGCTGTCGTTCGAGCTGTGGCCTACGGCGGCGTTTCCCGAACGCAACGACTACGACTTCACCGCGCAGCTGCGCCTGCGTATGGAGGTCTGGTTCGGTCGTGGGCCGCGGGTACAGGGCCCGGGGCAAACGAATCTGGGTGAGTTCTTTAGCGATCCCGATCGGCTGGCGCTCGAGTAATCGAGAGGCGCACCAAGCGGGGTGGCGCCGGGGCGATGCAGCGACCGCGCGCGGCCGTGTGACGAGCGCCGGGCGTCGGAGTCAGTGATCGAAGGAGGAGCGACATGGGTACGCAGCTGAGATTGACCGCGGACGATGGCCACGCCTTCGGCGCCTACCGCGCCGATCCGGACGCTGCCGCCAAGGGCGGCGTCATCGTCATCCAAGAGATTTTCGGTGTGAATCGGCATATCCGTGAGCTGGCCGACGGTTTTGCCGCCGACGGTTACCTGGCGATAGCGCCGGCGCTGTACGACCGCTCATCGAAGCGCGACGTGGATCTCGGCTACACGCCCGAGGACATTGCGGCGGGCCGCGAGCATCGCACCGAGTTCTCGTGGGACGACAGCATGCGTGATCTACAGACCGTCGTCGATCTCATGAAAAACGAAGGGCTCAAGGTCGGTACGACAGGCTATTGCTGGGGTGGGACGATTTCTTACCTGGCCGGCTGCCGGCTCGACATTCAGGCTGCCGTCGTCTACTACGGCGGGCAGATCATGCCCTATGTCGAAGAGCAGGCGAGGTGTCCGATGCTGATGCACTTCGGCGAGCGGGATCAGAGCATTCCGCTGGCGGACGTCGAAGCGATTCGACGCGCCCATCCCGACGCCACGGTCCATCTCTACGACGCCGATCATGGCTTCAACTGCGATCACCGCAGCCAGTACGACGCCGAGGCGGCGGCCGTGGCTCGCCAGAGGACGCTGGCGTTCTTCGCCCAGCATCTGGGGGCGTAAGACCTGCGTCCGAAGGTGAGGCGTGCAGGCGCTCTCGATGGGCCGGCGTCGCGCAAATTCCGCCTGCGGCGGGCGCGTCCGCCGTCAGCCGATGAGCGCGCAGACGCGGCGCAGCAGGGGATCGCGTACGCCGAGCGCGTCCAACTCCTGCACCGTCGAGGTGATGTAATCGGTGTTGGGTCCACTCAGCCCGCGCGCATAGCTGACGGTCGCCGCCGCCTGCTCGGCGGTGAGTCTGCCGGCGTACTGAGGATGGTCGCGCCGGACGACAAACGTCAGGCTGCGCACCGCGCGCCCGTCGGAAAGACGCACCGTCTTGAACAGCGGCGCATAGACGCCGCCGACCAACTCGCGCTCGCGCAGGTAGCCTACCGCTGACGTCTTCTCCGCTTCGGGTACGCGAAACGCGCGCCCGATGCAGGAGCCGCCGCGGTCGAGACCGAACACGAGACCGGGCTCCGCCGGTGTCCCCCGGTAACGCCATGACCACACGCACAGCGAACGGTGGTGACCGTGAAGACGCGCGGCATGCACCTCGGCGTGGGCGAAGCCCGGATCCCACATGAGCGAGCCGTACCCGAAGACCCACAGCTCGTCTGCGGGAACGGGAATCTCACCCACTACGCTTTCGGCAAGGTGCGCGTGTTGCGGAGCGATTTGTCGCATAGCACGGGGCGGCCAGGGCGCCGTTCAGATGACACCCTCCTCGCGGAGGGTATCGATCTGTTCCTCGCTGAGGCCGAGCACGCCGCCGAACACCTCGGCATTGTGAGCGCCGAGCTCGGGACCCGGCCAGCGCGTCTCGCCAGGCGTCTCACTGAGCATCGGCGGTATGGCGGGGATCTTGAGCCGCTTGCCGTTGACCACGACCGGCTCGAACAGTCCGCGTGCTTTGAAGTGCACATCGTTCATCATGTCGACGACGTTGTATATCGGGCCTGAGGGCACCGCGGCGGCCTCGAGCGTGGTCAGCACGTCGTCGGCGTTGAGCGAGCGGGTCCATGCCGAGATGGCGGCATCGATTTCCGCCTCGTGCGCCACGCGGCCGGCGTTGTCGGCCAGGCGGGGATCGTCGGCGAGTTCGGTACGACCGGCAGCGTTCATCAGGCGCTTGAAAATCGAGTCGGCGTTGCCGCCGATGACGACGTAGCGATCGTCGGCGCAGCGGTAGGTGTTCGTCGGCACGATGCCGGTGACCGTCGAGCCGGAGGGTTCGCGAACGACCCCCGCGCCGTCGTACTCGGGAACCACGCCTTCGAGCAGGTTGAACACGGCTTCGTAAATCGCCGTGTCCACCACCTGGCCAGGTCGGCCCGCTGCGCGCTCGCGGTGGAACAGCGCCAACATGATGCCGATGACGGCATGCAGAGCCGCCAGTGTGTCGCCCATGCTGAGGTTGGGACGCACCGGCGGCTGGCCGGGGACGCCGTTCAGGTAGCGGAAGCCGCCGATACCCTCGCACACGGAGGCAAATCCGGGTCGCGCGGCGTAGGGGCCGCTCTGACCGTAGCCGGAGATGCGGGCGTAAACGAGCTCGGGATGGGTGGCCTTGACCGCGTCGGGTCCGAGCCCCCACTTCTCCATCGTGCCGGGGCGAAAGTTTTCGATCAGCACGTCTGCGCGTTCGATGAGACGGCCGGCCAGATGGCGCCCGCTCTCCGCCCGCAGGTTGAGCGTGATGCATTTCTTGTTGCGCGCCATGCTGCGCCACCACAGCGAGGTGCCCTCGTCGAGGATGCGCCACCTGCGCAGCGGGTCGCCGCTGCCGGGAGGCTCGACTTTGATCACCTCGGCGCCGAAGTAGGCCAGTATGCTGCCCGCGAACGGACCGGCGATGAGCTGGCCGAGCTCGAGCACGCGCACGCCGCTCAGCGGTCCGTTGGGCTTGACGTCGTCGGCCTCGCTCATGGCAGCTGATCGATCACTCCGCGACCCCCCGGCGTCGCGTTCCCGAGAACGCCGGCTCGCTGCGGTCGCCGTGCTGCCGCACGGCGTTCGGCCACAGGGCCGGCGGCGGATATTCCACTTCCTCACCCGAAGCGGGGCGGTGGTCTTGCGGTTCGCTCACGGCGCCTGCAGGCGTCCGTCTATGCAGTCCAAGTAAAGCGCCTCGAGCGCTTCGCTGTCCAGCGCGACGGGATTGGTGGCCGAGGAGGGATCAACCGCCGCCATCGGCGCGAGCTCACGGGCATGGCTGCGCGAGACGCCGAGCTGCGCGAGCGTGTGCGGGATACCGATCTGCTCGCGCAGCCGCAGCACCCAATCCAGCACTGCGCCGAACGAGGGCTCGGGCAGCTCGAGGTAGCGGGCCAGCGCAGCCATCTTCTCGTCGATGGCGGCTCGGTTGAACCCGAGCACGTACGGCATGACGACGGCGTTGGTGAGGCCGTGATGCGTGTTGAGCACGGCCCCGCAGGGGTGGCTCAGGCTGTGCATGGCGCCGAGGCCCTTCTGGAAAGCGGTGGCACCCATCGTCGATGCGACCTGCATGTGCGCGCGCGCAACGAGGTCGTCGCCGTCCGTGCACGCCGTCGGCAGCCAATCCTTGATCAGGCGCATCCCCTCGAGCGCGATGCCCTGAGCCATGGGGTGGTACACCGGGCTCGAGTAGGCCTCGAGGTTGTGCGACAGCGCGTCCATTCCCACGGCGGCGGTGATCTCGGCCGGCAAACCGACGGTGAGCGTCGGATCGAGGATCACGCGGCCGGGCAACATGCGGGGGTGGAAGATGATCTTCTTGGTGTGATCGCGCACGTCGGTGATGACCGCGGAGCGGCCCACCTCGGAGCCCGTCCCCGACGCCGTCGGCACGGCGACCACGGGCAGCATGCCCTGCTCGTTGACGCGCGTCCACCAGTCTTCGCGGTCCTCGAAGTCCCACAGCGGACGGTCCTGGCCGACCATCAGCGCGATGGCCTTGGCGGCGTCGAGGGCGCTACCGCCGCCGAACGCGACGACGCCGTCATGCTCGCCCGAGCGCAGCGCACGGACGCCAGCGTTCACGTTGGCCTCCACGGGATTACCTTGCACCTCACTGAACAGCCCCGCCGGCAGGTCGGCGTCGGCCAGAATCTGCAGCGCGCCGCTCACCATGGGCAACCGTGCCAGCACTGGATCGGTGACGATCAAGGGCCGCGCCATGCCCAGCTCGCGGCAGGCATCGGGCAGCTCGGTGATGCGTCCTTCCCCGAAGCGGATGTGCGTCGGATAGTTCCAGGTGCCCGCGACAGGCTCTGCGTGCATGCTCATGACAATGTCCTCACTGTCGGCCTAGACGGGTCGACCCCTCACGTAGCGACCCGCAGGTGAAATGACTTGGGTCGCGTCAGCTGCTCGTAACCGAGTGCGGAGAGCGTGCAGCCGCGGCCGGTGTTCTTGACGCCGGTCCAGGCCAGCGCGGGATCGAGGTAGTCGCAGCGGTTCATGAACCAGGTGCCGGTCTCAATACGGTCGCCGATCGCCAGCGCCGCCGCCTCGTCACGGGTCCAGATCGACGCCGTCAGGCCGTACTCGCTGTCGTTCATGAGCGCGATGGCCTCCTCATCGGAGGCAACGCGCATCACGCCGACCACCGGGCCGAAGCTCTCCTCGGTCATGACGCGCATGCGGTGGTCGACGTCGACGAGCAGCTGCGGCGCGAGGTACGGCGTGCCGGGGGCGTCGGCAGCAAAGCCCTTGGCGTCGACCAGAGCGCGTGCGCCGGCGCGGACCGCCTCGGCAATCTGATCGCGCACGAAATCGGCAGCGGCGCTGCGCACCATCGGCCCGAGCGTGGTATCGGCGTCGAGAGGATTACCCAGGCGATAGCCGCGGGTGAGCGACACCGCGCCGTCGACGAAGCGCTGATAGACGTCCGTATGCACGTAGATACGCTCGATGCCACAGCACGACTGACCGGAATTGAAGAAGGCGCCGTCGACCAGATTCTCGATGGCGTGCTCGAGGTCGGCGTCGGCGCGCACGTACGCCGGGTCCTTGCCGCCGAGCTCGAGGCCCGTGCCGATGAAGCGGTCGGCGGCCGCGCGCTGCACGGCGTGGCCGGCGGCCACCGACCCCGTGAACGCGACAAAGTCGACGCCCTCGCTGCCGACCAGCCCGAGCGCGGCTTCGTGGCCGAGATGCAGGTGCTGGAACAGGCCCTCGGGCAGGCCGGCGGCGGCGAACGCCTCGGCGAAGCGTTCGGCGCAAAGCGGTGTCTGCGCTGAGTGCTTGAGCAGCACGGCGTTGCCCGCCGTCAGCGCCGGCACCACGGAGTTCACCGCCGTCAGGTAGGGGTAGTTCCAGGGCGCGATCACGAACACGACGCCCAGCGGATCGCGTCGGATGAAGCGTGTGAACCCGCTCTTGGGCGCTACCTTCACGTCGCGCAGAGCATCGGGCGCGATATCGATCATGTGGCGGGCGCGCTCCTCGAAGCCGCTCACCTCGCCGGGACTCTGCGCCAGCGGCCGTCCCATCTGCCAGCTGATCTCCTCGGCGATGGCGTCGCGCCTGGAGACGAACGCATCGACGGCGGCCGAGAGCAACCTCTGACGCTCGCCGAGCGGCGTCTCGCGCCAAGCGTTCTGCGCCTGGCGGGCGCGCGTCACCGCGCGCGCAATCTCCGTCGCGGAAGCCAGCGGTCGCTCCGCGTACACGCGGCCGTCCACGGGCGAGAGACAGCGAAGCATCTCCGTCATTTTCGATTCGTCTCCAGGGCGGGGTTGGCGACGGCCGGGAACGATGCCGAGCCGGCGTGTCGCGGCGCTCTGCGCACGGCGCGTATCTTATGCGAGCACGGTTGTGGGGCGCTACTCGCACCGGCTCGGGTCGCGCCGGCGGCTGACGACGACCGAGCGCCCGGGCGCCATCGTATTGCAGCGCCCGCCGATTGCAGGCGATATTATGGCGCGCCGTCACGGCATCTTGCAGGAGGTTCCGCGCGAGCTCATACGCGGCGGCCGGCACTGTCACGGTCGCGGCCGTGGCGGGAACGACCACCTAACGAGGAACAGACCAATGATCGCCAAGCGTTTACAGTCCCCCCCAAGAGCAGCTGCAGTGGCGCTGTCGTTCTCACTCGCGGCCGCCGCGGCCAGCGCCGCCCCGCTCGAGAAGATCGGGCCGGGGGAAGGCGTGGTCGACATCGTCGCCTGGCCCGGTTACATCGAGCGCGGCGAGACCGATCCGAACTTCGACTGGGTGACGGATTTCGAGAAGCAGAGTGGCTGCCAGGTACGCATCAAGACCGCCGGTACTTCCGACGAGATGGTGGCGCTCATGAATGAGGGCGGTTTCGACCTGGTCACCGCGTCCGGCGACGCCAGTCTCAGGCTGATCGCCGGCAAGCGTGTGCAGGAGGTCAACGTCGCTCTCGTACCGAGCTGGAAGAGCATCGATCCGCGGCTGCAGAACGCGCCCTGGCACACCGTTGATGGCAAGCACTACGGCGTGCCGTACCAGTGGGGCTCCAACGTCTTGATGTACAACACCGAGGTGTTCAAGGAGGCGCCGGACAGTTGGAAGATCGTGTTCGAGGAGACGATGCTGGACGACGGCAAATCGAACAAGGGACGCGTGCAGGCTTTCGACGGCCCGATCTACATCGCCGACGCGGCGCTGTACCTGATGCACAATCAGTCCGAGCTCGGTATCCAGGATCCTTACGAGCTCAACGCTGAGCAGTACCAGGCCGCCCTCACGCTGTTGCGCCAGCAGCGGCAAATCGTCAACCGCTACTGGCACGACCCGTTTATCCAGATCGACGACTTCACCAACGAGGGGGTCGTCGCATCATCGGCGTGGCCGTTCCAGGTCAACCTGCTGCGCTCGAAGGGACAACCCATCGCCAGCGTCGTCCCCAAGGAGGGTGCGACGGGCTGGGCCGACACGACCATGATGCACGTCGACGCGCCCCATCCGAACTGCGCGTACATGTGGCTCGAGCACTCGATCAATCCCAAGCTGCAGGGTGACCTCGCCGCCTGGTTCGGTTCGGTGCCCGTCGTGCTCGATGCGTGCCGGGGCAACGCCCTGCTCGGCGACCAGGGCTGCGAGGTCAACGGGCTCGGCGACTTCGAGCGCATCCAGTTCTGGCGCACACCGGTCACCCGCTGTGCCACCCAGGACGAGTGCGTGCCCTATTATCGCTGGGTGACGGATTACATCGCCGTGCTGGGCGGCCGCTGAGCGGGTCCTCGCGTCCGGGGGGGGGGGGG
>JBFEOO010000061.1:0-23377 GCA_041550555.1 Arenicellales bacterium | reverse complement strand
CAGCGGCGGGGCTGGGGCGGCGCGCGCCCGACGCCGCGGCGACTCGACCGCGGCAAGCTGGGTGCCGATGTCGGGCAGCGCGGCCAGGGCGTCGCGCAGCCGCAGCAGGTCTGTCGGGCGTGCGGTCTTGAGCGCCAGCCGCGCCAGAATGCGCTCCATGTCGCCGACGGCACGCAGCAGCTTGTGCAGCGGTTTGGCGAGACGGCCCTCGACGATCGTCGTCACGGCCTGATGTCGCGCCCGCAGCACGGTGTGGGCTCGGATCGGTCCCAGCAGCCAACGCCTGAGCTGCCGTGACCCCATGGCCGTCGCGCAGCGATCCATGAGCGCGACCAGTGTCGCGCTGGCGCCGCCCGCGATGTTGGCTTCGAGCTCGAGATTGCGGCGACTCTGAGGATCGATGACGACGCTCTCGGCCGGCGGACGCATACGCAGATCGCGCACGTGGGGCAGATCGCCGCCGCAGACGTCCTGGGCGTACTGGAGCAGGCAGCCGGCTGCCGCCGTCGCCAACGGGTAGTCGTCGCAATCGAAGGCTTTCAAATCGTGGGTCGCGAAGGCCCGCCTCAGCGTTGCCGTCGCACGTCCCAGATCGAAGTACCACTCGGGCACCTCGCGCTCGGCGCAACGCGGGTCGGTGAAAGTGAGTCCGTCGAGATCGCCCGTTCTGGCCAGAAGCTCGGCTGGCGCCAGCCGGCCGAGCTCCGCGAGCAGGGCCTCGCGGCTATCGGTTTCGAACCCCGAGAAGCGGCCGCTCGACAGCTCGAGCGATGCGATGCCTGCCCGGTGGCCATCGGTCAAGAGCGCCGCCAGCAGGTTCTCGCGCCTATCCTCGAGCAGTCCCTCCTCGGTGAGCGTGCCCGGGGTGACGATGCGTACGACCTTTCGCTCGACCGGACCTTTGGACGTGGCGGGATCGCCTATCTGCTCGCAGATCGCCACGGTGACGTTGTGCCTGACCAGACGCGCCAGGTACTGCTCTACGCTGTGTACCGGCACGCCGGCCATGGGTATTGGTTGACCCGCCGACTGCCCGCGTGTCGTCAGAACGATGTCGAGCAGCGCGGCGGCGCGCTCGGCGTCATCGTAGAACAGCTCGTAAAAATCCCCCATCCGGTACAGCAGCAGACTTCCCGGGTGCGCCGACTTGATGCGAAGGTACTGCTGCATCATCGGCGTGTGACCGCTCAGATCGACGCGGGTCGCGGCGCTGTCGGACGCGGCCGGCTGCGGAAGAGGGCGGGAGGGGCGAGATGCCACGGCGCGGATGTCGGGCCGCTCGGGCGCCGGCTACGCGGACATCGCGGTACGTCGGCGAATGATCTCGAGCATGTCGCCGAAAATCTGCGGAGTCGCGGCGAGGACCGAGCCGGTGTTGAGGAAGTCCTGGCCGCCGGCGAAATCGGCAATCAGGCCGCCCGCTTCTTCGATGAGCACCGCCCCCGCAGCCATGTCCCAGACGTTCAGGCCGAGCTCCCAGAAACCGTCGAGGCGACCGGCTGCCACGTAAGCGAGATCGAGCGCGGCGGCGCCCGGCCGGCGCACACCGCTGGTCAGACCCAGAAATGATCGGAAGGTAGCCAGATAGGGGTCGATGTGTTCGACCGACCTGAACGGAAATCCGGTGCCGAGCAGCGCGTCCTCGAGCCGCGAGACGGTGCTCACGCGGATGCGGCGCTCGTTGAGGCGTGCGCCGTCGCCGCGCGACGCGGAAAAGATTTCGTTGCGCAGCGGGTCGAAAATGACGCCATGCTCGAGCACGTTGCGCCGGCGCACGCCGATCGACACACAGAACTGCGGGAATCCGTGCAGGTAGTTGGTGGTGCCGTCCAGCGGGTCGATAATCCACTGGAATTCGTTGCCGCGACGTGCGCCGCTTTCCTCGCTGATAATCGCGTGATCTGGATAGGCCGTGTGAATCACCCGGATGATTTCGGCTTCGGCGAGCGTGTCGACCTCACTCACGAAATCACTGCGCCCTTTTCGGCGCACGTCCAACCTGTCCAGCTGATCCATGTGCCGGACCATGATGTTGCCGGCGCGCCGTGCCGCCTTGATGGCCGTATTGACGAGAGGGTGCATGATGTACCTTGGCGCTCGATGGTCGCGGGAAACGGCAGCGCGGTGGGTCGGGGACCTCCGCGTCGGGCTGAGCCAGAGTTCCTTGCGCAAATGGCGGTGTTCTGGTATCGAGCCCCACCGGAGTCGCTTTGCGCAGCGGGGCGCGCCCGACGCCGTACCGCGGTCGCGCGCCGGGCGCAAATTGTACCGTAATCCGATTCGGCTGCGCGGGTGTGTCGGCGCGGCGGATGAGCCGGGTTCCCGAGGGCGTCAGTGATGGGA
The DNA here is from genome assembly GCA_041550555.1 of Arenicellales bacterium. Taxonomy (GTDB): domain Bacteria; phylum Pseudomonadota; class Gammaproteobacteria; order Arenicellales; family JBFEOO01; genus JBFEOO01. Next base: position 21,034 of record JBFEOO010000061.1, on the reverse strand, counting down.
GACAACATTCGCGTGGTCCTGGTGCGCTCGACGCACCCGGGCAACATCGGCGCGGTGGCGCGGGCCATGGCGAACATGGGGCTGCGCTCGCTGTATTTGGTCGAGCCCAGGGAATTTCCGAGCCCGGTGGCAACGGCACGTGCAGCGTCGGCCGGCCACGTTCTCGAGGCTGCGGTGACCGCCGGCTCGCTCGACGAGGCGATCGCAGATTGTGGTCTGGTGATCTCGACCACTGCGCGGCGACGTTCCGTTGCGTGGCCGACGTTGTCGCCGGCGGCCGCGATGCAAAAAGCGTGGTCGGAGAGTGCCCAACACAAAGTGGCGCTGGTGTTCGGACCCGAGCGGACCGGCCTGCGGAACGCCGAGGTGGATCGCAGTCATTTCGTGGTGCGCATTCCGGTCGACGATGCACACGCGTCGATCAATCTGGCCGGCGCTGTGCTCATTCTCGCCTACGAGCTGCGCCTGGCGGCACTCGGCGCCGCGACGCCCAGAGCGATGCCGAGCGGCGATCACGACGGCGAGCCGCTCGCCGCGGCCGAGGAATTGCGGCTGTTTTTCGAGCATCTCGAGAAAACGCTGCTCGAGATCGATTTCCTCAAGAACAAGCCGCCGCACAAGCTCATGCGCAAGCTGGCACGTCTGTTCACCCGCGCCCGTCCCAGCCGCGAGGACGTCAACATCCTGCGGGGCATCCTGACGGCGGTGCGGCTGAGCCGCAGCGCCGATCGAGGCGACGCTCCGCGGTGAGCGTGCGCGAGGCTCGAGAGGCCGACGAGCGGCGGCCCCGCCGTCGGGAGCCGGGCCCCGCGTGAGCGACCGCGCAATCGAGTTGATTTGCGGCCGCCGCCGCGCAACAATGAGGCGATCGCGGACAGCGCTCCGCTCGATCGAGGCACACAGATGCGGTTGACGACGAGGGGACGCTACGCGGTAACCGCCATGGTGGATCTGGCGATTCATTGCGATCAAGGGGCAATGCCGTTGCCCGAAATTGCCCGCCGGCAGGGGATCTCGTTGTCCTATCTCGAGCAGCTCTTCACGCGCCTGCGCCGCAAGGGCTTGGTCGAGAGTCGGCGCGGGCCGGGTGGCGGCTACTCCCTGAGTGCTTCGCCGGAGGACATCTCGATCGCGGAGATCATCGATGCCATCGAGGAACCGATCGACGCCACGCAGTGCGGCGGCAGCATGGACTGCCAGGGCCATGAGCGCTGCCTGCCCCACCACCTGTGGGCCGCGCTCAACGGGCAGATTCGCTCCTTTCTCGGCAACATCACCCTTGCAACCGTCGCTGGCAACCCCCATGTTCAGCAGGTAGCGGTGCGGCAGAACAGACGTGCGGTGGTTTTCTCGGCACAGTCCTGATACACCGATCGTCGGGCGTATGTCTCGCCTGCGCGGCTTTGCGGCAAGAACATCGAAGGACGGCAAGCAATGGCCATCACGTTGACGGAATCAGCGGCGGCTCGCGTCAAATCGTACATGGCGTCGGGGGCCGATCACAGAGCACTGCGTTTTGGCGTTCGCACCACAGGCTGCTCGGGGTACGCCTACGTGGTCGACCTGGTCGATGAGGTGAGCGGCGACGATCGTGTTTTCGAGAGTCAGGGTGTGACTATCGTCGTCGATGAGAAGAGCATCTCCCTCGTGGACGGCACCTGCATCGACTTCCGGGAAGACGGACTTTCCGCCACATTCGCATTCCACAATCCCAACGTGACGGGCGAATGCGGCTGCGGGGAGAGCTTTAGCGTCGGCTAGCGCTGCTATCCGCGGCGCACGAGCCCGTCCTCCGGCGCCCTTGTCTGCAGGCCACGGCAACATGGCTTCGGTGTCTGTTCCCTTCACGTCCCGGGGCGGCGGCCACACGGCGCCGCGTCGCCGCGTCGCGCTCATCACCCTGGGCTGCAAGGTCAATGCGTTCGAGTCGGCGCTGATCGGTCAGTCTCTCGAGGGACATCGTTGGGAGCGCGTCGCTGCACGCGAGCAGGCCGACGTCTACGTCGTGAACACCTGCACCGTGACGCGCGAGGCGGACCGGCAGGCCCGCCAGGAGGTGCGCCGCGCGGTGCGTCGCAATCCTGACGCGCTCGTCGTGGTCACCGGCTGCTACGCGCAGATGAGCCCGGAAGCGTGCGCGGCGATACCGGGCGTCGATCTCGTCGTCGGCAACGATCGTAAGCTCGAGCTGGCCGAGCTGCTGAGCAGCAAAGCCGTGCGACGCCTCACGCCGGAAGTCATGGTGGGCGATCTGAACGAGCACGTGAGCCTGCCGGATCAGCTGCTGACCGGATTCGACGGTCGCACGCGGGCCTACGTTCAGATCCAGCAGGGCTGTGATCAAGGCTGTACGTTCTGCGTCATTCATCGAGCACGAGGGCCAAGCCGCTCGCTGCCGCCCACAATGGTCCGTGAACAGGTCGCGCAGCTCGTCGCCAGCGGCTATGGCGAAGTGGTCGTATGTGGCGTCGATCTGGGGTCGTACGGAGACGACTTGGGCACGGGCTACGGTCTCGTCGAGCTGCTGGCGGATCTCTCGGGGTTGTCGGGGGAGTACCGTCTGCGCCTGAGCTCCATCGATCCGCTTCACATCAGCGACGGGCTGATCGAGCTGATGGCGGCCGAGCGGCGCCTGTGTCCGCACCTGCATCTGTCGCTTCAGAGTGGCAACACATTGATTTTGAAGCGTATGAAGCGCCGCTACGGGCGGCGTCTGCTCTATGAGCGCATCGGCGCTCTGCGTCGCGCCGTGCCGGGGCTCGTGTTGAGCGCCGACGTGATGGCGGGCTTTCCCACAGAGTCGGAGCTGCACTTCCAGGACACGGTGGCGGCGCTGTGGGATCTCGAGGTCGCCTACCCCCACGTGTTTCCCTACTCCGAACGGCCGGGCACGCCGGCGGCCCGCATTCCCAAGCAGGTGCCCGTCGCCGTGCGCAAGGCGCGGGCCCGTCGTCTGCGCGTGGTGGGACGGTCCATTCGCGACGGCGTCATGCGGCAGCGTTTCGGCCGCCGCCTGCGGGTGCTGCTCGAGGGCGGCGGGCAGCCGCCTCCGGGGCTGCAGCTGGCGCGCGCGGCAGAGTACCTGCCGGTGCTGGTCCCCGGCTCAGCGCAAGACGCGGGTCGCTGGATGGATGTTCATGTCATCGGCCGTCGCGGTGACGCGTTAATTGCCCGACCGGCAGCCTAATCGCTAAAATTCGGCGCTCGCTCGCCCGCAACAGCCGGCGATGCGTCGCCGAGATCCAAATATTTCGCGTGGGAGCAGTGTATCGATGGTCGTGGAGCGAACGCTATCCATCATCAAACCCGAGGCCGTGGCCGCCAACTTGATCGGCAAGATCTACGAACGCATCGAGTCCGCCGGGCTGCGGGTGGTGGCCGCTCGCATGTTGCATCTGACTCGGGCGCAGGCTGAGGGGTTCTATGCCGTGCACAAGGACCGCCCGTTCTACGCCGATCTGGTGCGTTTCATGCAATCAGGTCCGGTGATGGTGCAGGTCCTGGAGGGCGAGGAGGCCATCCGCCGGTACCGGGAGCTGATGGGGGCGACGAACCCCGCGGACGCCGCGCCGGGCACGATTCGCGCGGATTTTGCGCGCTCCGTCGAGGAGAATGCCGTGCACGGCTCCGACAGCCCGGAGACAGCCCTAAGCGAGATCGCATTTTTCTTTCAACCCAAGGAGATCTACCCGCGCACCCGCTAGAGGCTATGATGTGTGACGTGCGCACCAACCTGCTCGATCTCGACCGTGGCGCCATGGAGCAATTCTTTGCGAGCCTTGGCGAGCGTCGGTTCCGGGCCGAGCAGCTGCTCAAATGGATTTACCGCCAGGGTGTCACCGAGTTCGGCTCGATGACCGACCTGAGCAAGATATTGAGAGGCCGGCTGGCCGAGATCGCCGTCGTCGACGCGCCCGAAGTCGCCCGCATGGAACGATCGATCGACGGTACGCGCAAGTGGTTGTTCCGCTTGCACGACGGCAACTGCGTCGAGACGGTGTTCATTCCCGAGGAGCAGCGCGGAACCCTGTGTGTGTCCTCACAGGTGGGTTGTGCGCTCAACTGTACGTTCTGCGCCACCGCGCGGCAGGGCTTCAGCAGAAACCTCGGCGTCGCGGAAATCATCGGCCAGGTGTGGCAGGTCGAGCGCATGCTTGCGGCGGACGCAGGCCCCGACAGGCGCACGCTCACCAATGTGGTGCTGATGGGAATGGGTGAGCCGCTGCTCAACTACGACAACGTGGTGTCCGCCATGCGGTTACTGCTCGATGACATCGGCTTCGGTCTCTCGCGTCGGCGGGTGACGCTGAGCACCGCGGGCGTGGTTCCCGCGATCGATCGGCTCGCCCAGGACTGTCCGGTAAGCCTGGCGGTTTCCCTCCATGCGCCGGACGACGACTTGCGGAACCAGCTCGTGCCGTTGAACCGAAAATACCCCATCGCGGCGCTGCTCGCCGCATGCCGACGGTACGTTCAGGGCGAGTCCCGGCGTCGCGTCACGTTCGAGTACACCCTCATGGACGGCGTCAACGACAGCGTCGGGCATGCGCGCCGCCTGCGCCGGCTGCTGGCCGACATGCCTGCCAAGGTGAACCTCATTCCCTTCAACCCCGTGATCGGCGTCCCCTACCGACGGTCCCCGCCCGCCGCGATCGATCGGTTCCGCGACGAGCTGCTGGCGGGAGGTGTCATGACGATCACCCGGCGTACGCGTGGCGAGGACATCAGCGCCGCCTGCGGCCAGCTGGCTGGCCGCGTCGTGGATCGCACGCGACGCTCTGCGCGTCTGAGCGCCGCGCACGCATGATGCGCCGTCGGTCAATGCGCTCAGGGGCCTCGGCAGGCCTGCTGGCGATCGCGTTGGCGGCGTGCGTATCGGACCGGCCGAAGCAGGAGCCGTGGGACAGGCCCGAACGCGCGACCGTCCAGACGGATCTCGCCTGGAACTATCTGCGCCGTGACGAACTGGAGGTGGCCCGCGAGCACGTCGAGAAAGCCTTGGCGCTCGATGCGAACGACTCGCGCGCAAATCACGTCAAGGCGTTGCTGCTGTTGAGGCTCGGCGAACGTGATGCGGCCCGTTCCTATTTCAAGCGGGCCGTGCGGTCGGATCCCGACAACAACGATGCGCGCAATGACTACGGTGCTTACCTGTGCGATCGCGAGGAGTACGGGCAGGGCATCGCTGAGCTCGAACGCGCGCTGGCATCGGCGTTGAATCGACGCGTCAGCGTGTCGAGCGTCTATCTGGGCGACTGCTATCTCAAGCAGCAGCAGCTCGAGGACGCGGGCCGATACTACCGCCAGGCGCTCGAGGAAAACCCCAGGTTGGCGCGGGCGTTGATCGCCATGGCCGTCATCAGCTTCGAGGAGGAAAACTATCTCTCCGCGCGCGCTTATCTCGAGCGGTATTTCGCGGTCGGTCCCGAGACGGCGCAAAGTCTGCTCTATGCGGTCAAGGTCGAGCAGCAGCTCGGCGCGACGGATCTGGCTATCGACTACGCCCGTAAGCTGCGCGCGCAGTATCCGCGTTCGAGCGAGGCGGATGAGGCGGCGTTGCTGGTTCCGGATAGCGCTCGGTGACGGGGTCCGCTGCAGCAACGACAGCACCTTCGACATGGGGTGCTCAGCTGCGTGAGGGCCGCCTCGCACTTGGACTAACGGTCGACGACGTGGCCGCCGAGCTGCGCCTCGCGCCCGGTCAGGTGCTGGCGCTCGAACGGGGTATTCCGGAAGGTCTTCCCAATGGTCCCTACCTGCGTGGCTACGTCCGTAGCTATGCGCGTCTTGTCGGCGTATCCCTGGCCTCGGCAATGACGGAGGCACCGCACTCCGCCGGCGCGCGTCGCTCGCCCGCCGCGCGGCGGGCGCGACGCGAACGTGCTCTGCGGCGCCTCGCGCGCGGTCTGGGCTACGCGGCGCTGGGGGTCGCTGCCGCGGTGTTCCTGAGCTGGTGGTACGGCTGGTCGCCAAGCATGGATCATCGCATCGATCTCGCCACCGGGCGCAGCGTGATGCAGGGCGTCACCCAACGCGCCGCCGACGGACACGCCCAGCGGGCCTTCCCGCCCGAGCGCGGGCCCTGGAGATTGCCTGTGAGCGGGGCACAGCCGGGCGACACGGCGCTGGCGGCCACCGCCGGTGAGCAGCCGGGCTTACCCGAGCACGACCGCGCCCCGTGGCTCGAGCACGGCGAGCCGCGTGAGCGGGTGCCGGCGTCCGCGGCGACCGCCACGGCGGTGCCAGGAACTCAGCAGCGATGAGAACGGCGGTGCAGGCCGTCCGCGGCATGAACGACGTGCTGCCCGACGAGGCGTCTGAGTGGCAGCACGTGGAAGCGGCGATTCGTGAAGTCAGCGCCGCGTACGGGTACCGCGAGCTGCGTGTGCCGATCCTCGAGCGCACCGAGCTGTTCCAGCGTTCCATCGGCGAACAGACCGATATCGTCGAGAAGGAGATGTACACGTTCGTCGACAACAACGGTGAGAGCCTGACGCTGCGCCCGGAAGCGACCGCGAGCTGCGCGCGGGCCGGCATCGAACACGGGCTGTTCCACAACCAGCAGGTTCGTCTTTGGTACATGGGGCCCATGTTCCGTCACGAGCGCCCACAGCGGGGTCGCTACCGCCAGTTCCATCAGTTCGGCGTTGAGGCGTTCGGCTGGCCGGGACCGGACCTCGACGCAGAGCTCATGCTGCTCGGCAACCGCCTGTGGCGCATGCTGGGCGTCAATGACGTCTCGCTCGAGCTGAACTCGCTCGGCTCGCCCGAGGCCCGCAGTCGTTACCGGGAGGATCTGGTCGCTTATCTGGAGAGGCGGCGCGACGAGCTCGACGACGACAGCCTTCGCCGCCTCGGCAGTAACCCTCTGCGCGTTCTCGACAGCAAGAACCCGTCGATGCAGCGCGTCATTGCCGATGCCCCGGAGCTGATGAGCTATCTCGATGATGCCTCACGCACGCACTTCGAGGAGCTGTGCGGCTATCTCGACGACGCGGGTATCGCGTACCGCATCAATCCGCGCCTGGTGCGTGGCCTCGACTACTATACGCGGACGGTCTTCGAGTGGGTGACGGACCGTCTCGGAGCGCAGAGCGCCGTTTGCGCCGGTGGGCGGTATGACCGACTCGTGGAGCAGCTCGGTGGACGCCCGGTTCCGGGCGCCGGGTTCGCCCTCGGCCTCGAGCGGTTGATCGAGCTCGTTCGTTTGCAGGGCGCCGCTCGTTCCGAGACGCCCCCACACGCGTTCATGGTGACGCTCGGGCGCACGGCGGAGTCGACGGGCATCGCCCTGGCAGAGCGATTACGGGACCGCGGCTTCACCGTCGTAGCGAACTGTGACGGGGGGAGTCTCAAGCGACAGCTGCGGCGCGCCGATCGCAGTGGCGCCGAGCTGGCCTTGGTGCTCGGCGACGAGGAGATACGCCGCGGCGTCATGCTGGTCAAGCCGCTGCGCGGCACCGCTGCGCAGCAGCAGGTGCCTTTCGATGACCTCGAAAGTGCGCTGGCGGCAGCGGTCTCCCGATCGCCCTGCCCATGACGCGGCCCGAGTGCGGCTTTGTCGCCGGAGCCGGCGACGATCGAAGCTGAGCCAACGAGCAATGGTCTGATTGTCGGCGCGTCGCTCAGGCGATGGACGGCGCAGCAGCAGACGGGAGAGTAGTGTGGATCCGAGATTCAGCGAAGACGAGCAAACCGAAAAGCTCCGAGCGTGGTGGAAGGAGAATCGCTGGTCGATCATCGGCGGCGTCGGTCTCGGGTTGGCCGTGGTGGTGGGCTGGAACGCGTGGCAAACGTACAGCGCGCAGCGCGCCGAGCAGGCCTCCGAGCTCTATCAGCGGGTCCAGGTGCTCAGCGAGGGTGGACAGAGGGAGGCCGCCGACGCCGCCGGCGCGGAGCTGAGGGAAAGCTACGCCTCGAGCCCTTACGCGGGAAAAGCCGCGCTGCTTCTCGCGCGCAGCAGTGTCGCAAACGGCGAGCTGTCGCAGGCGCGTACTCATCTGAGCTGGGCCATGGAGCAGGCGGTCGAGGCGGGGACACGACACGCCGCTCGCCTGCGACTCGGTCGGCTGCTGCTCGAGGAGGGCGAGCTCGATGAGGCGGAGGCACTGCTTCGCGTCGAGGCGACGGACGGCTTCGCGACGCACTACGCCGAGTTGCGCGGGGACATTTACGCGGCGATGGGCAAGCCGGATCAGGCCCGTGAGGCTTATCAGCAGAGTCTCGATAGCCTACCGGTGGGCTCGAGCTACGCGGCGCTGTTATCGTTGAAGATCGGCGGCCTGGCCGTGGCGGAGGAGGGCCAGTGAGCCGCATCGGGGTTGTCGCACTCGCTCTCCTGCTGGCGGCCTGTGGGGGTGGTGCGGGTCGCGACGGTGACCCGCAGGCGCCGTCGCCGCTGCCGGCCGCATCGGGCAGCGTCTCGCTGGTGACGTTGTGGCGCGCCGGCGCCGGCTCCGGCTTCGGCAAAGCCGGCGTGACGCTGGGCCCGGCGATCGCCGACGGAGTCGTGTTCACCGCATCGCCCGGGGGCGTGGTGCGCGCATTCGATGTGCAATCCGGGCGTTCGCTCTGGAAACGCGACGTGGATGCGTCGCTCGCGGCGGGCGCGGGCGTCGGTGAAGGACTGGTGCTGGTGGCCACCGAGGAGGGCGAGATCGTCGCACTCGACGCCGCCAATGGAGAGACCATGTGGCAGCAACGCGTCGGCGGTGAGGTGCTGACACGCCCGCTCGTCGGACGCGGCACCGTCGTGGTAAGTACCGTCGACGGCAAGGTTATCGGTCTCGGCACGATTCAAGGGAATCAGCGCTGGGTCGTTCGACGGGACTTGCCGAGCTTGACGCTGCGCGGAGGCGCGGAGGCGGTGATCAGCGGCGATGCCGTAATGGCCGGCTTTGCCAATGGGCGCATGGTCGCCATCGATGCCGCCGAGGGCCGCGAGTTATGGGAGGTCACCGTGGCCAACCCACGTGGCCGCAACGAGATCGATCGACTGATCGATATCGACTCGCGGCCGATGTTGGTCGGCAACGTGCTCTATGCGGTCGCCTATCAGGGTCGCGTCACGGCGCTGGCGCTCGACAGCCAGCGCCTGCTCTGGTCGCGGGACATCTCCAGCTATCGCGCCGTTGGCGCCGATGACAGCAACGTCTACGTGACGGAAGATGAGGGCCAGGTCGTCGCCCTCGATCGACGCACGGGCGCTACCGTCTGGCGGCAAGAGCAGCTGGGCAACCGGGCAACGACCGGGCCGACTGCGTTCGGCGGCTACGTTGCAGTGGGGGACTTCGACGGCTACATCCATCTGCTCAGCGCGTCCACGGGCGAAATCGTTGGTCAGACTCGGGTTGGCAGCAGCGGATTCGCCGCGGGCCTACTGGCGTCGGGTGTTAATCTCTATGCGCTCTCCCGCGACGGCACGCTGGCCGCGCTGAGCGTGCGCGCCGGGGGCTGAAGCGCGGCCCGGCCACAGGCGGCGGGTGGCCGCCGGGCGCCGGCGCAGGGTTGAGTCATGAAACCGGTCATTGCGCTCGTCGGCCGTCCCAATGTCGGCAAGTCGACGCTGTTCAATCGTCTGACAGCGCGCCGCGACGCCCTCGTCGACGACACGCCGGGCGTGACGCGTGACCGGCTCTATGGCGTCGGTCGCTCTGCGGGCCGCAGTTTCATCGTCGTGGATACGGGGGGGCTCGAGCAGGAAGGGTCAGAGTTCGCGCGCGCTGTTCAAGATCAGGCTCGACAGGTCGTCAACGAAGCCGGAGCGGTGATACTGCTCACCGATGGGCGAGACGGCCTCGTGACCGGCGACAGAGACATCGCCGCGTGGCTGCGTCGCAGCGGTCGTGCTGTGTTCGTTGCCGTCAACAAGAGCGAGGGTGTCGAGCCCGCTTTGGCCTGCGCAGAGTTCCACGCGCTCTCGCTGGGCGCGCCCCGCGCCATCTCGGCTAAACGCGGTGACGGCGTTGAAGCCCTCGTGGCGGCGGTTCTGCAAACGATACCTTCAGAGCCCGTCGAGGAGCCGGCGCCCGAGACGCCGCGCATTGCCATTCTCGGACGTCCGAACGTCGGAAAATCGACGCTCGTGAACGCGCTGCTCGGCGAGCAGCGGCTAATCGTCTCCGATCGACCTGGCACCACGCGCGACAGCGTGCGGATCCCTTTCGAGCACCGGGGGCAGCGCTACGTGCTCATCGATACCGCGGGTGTTCGCCGCCGCTCGCGTGTGGCCGACACTCTCGAACAATTGTCGGTGGTCAAGACGATTCAGGCGATGGACGACGCGAACGTGGTCGTGCTCGTGTTGGACTCCGCGCAAGGGGTGCTGGCTCAGGATGCCACGCTCGCCAGCTGGGTGGTCGACAGCGGACGTTCCATGGTGGTTGCGCTGAACAAGTCCGATGCCGTATCGCGGGAAAAGCAGGCTGACCTGTCACGCAGCGTCGCCCACCGGCTGGCGTTCCTGAGCTATCACGATTTCGTGCGCGTCTCGGCCCTGCGCCGGCAAGGACTGGAGGAGCTGCTGCGGGCCATCGACGCCGCCTACGCATCGGCGATGGTGTCGCTCGACACCGGCGAACTCAACAGACGGCTGGCGGAGGCGACGCGCGCCGTGGCGCCACCGCTTCACGCCGGCCGGCCCATAAAGCTCAAGTACGCCCACCAAGGGGGGCGCAATCCGCCGCTGGTCGTCGTGCACGGCAATCAGGTTGCTCACGTCCCGGAAGCCTACCGACGCTATCTTGCCAACTTTTTGCGCAAGGCCTACGGACTGATCGGTACTCCGCTGCGTCTGCGATTCAAGCAGAGCACCAACCCCTACCGCGAGCGCCAACGATCCGTCGGGCGAAAGCGCTGACGTACCACACCGCACGAGCGCGCCGCGCAGGATCAGGAATTTCCGTATGCGCTTGGCGCTTTTCCGACGAGCTGCCACGCAGCGCCGGTCTAGGCCGCTGGCCCGCTGCTATCATATACTTCAACTTGACGGCGAACCGCCCGCCCTTTTGCGGCCGCAACGCCCGCCGTGACAGCAAGTGCAGGACTTCGGTCCAGCTGAGCTAAGGGTTCGGGACGGCAAGTCGGGGCGCTGCAGGGGTATCGACAACGGGATCGCGACTGAAAATGACCATCACGCCGAACGAAGCACTCGCTGCCAAGCAGAAAGAGATGCTCATCGTGATGACGGCGCTCTCGTTCATCGAAGAGTCGGCCTTGATGTCGCGACCTCAGCTCAGGGACGCCAAGAAGAGCCTGCAGGCGCTTTTCATTCGTACGACCGGCGAGGAGACCATGCTGCGCAAGCTGGTCGACATTCTCAAGGTCAATCGCGACCTTCATGCCGCTTTCAGCGATATATCCAAGATCAGCACCGGCATCTCGGCCAGCGTCGAGACGATCAGCCGCAAGCTCACCTATCTCAAGCAATACGTCGGGTCGTTGCAGCTCACCCCCGAGGAGCAGCGTGAGTTCTTCGCTCCATTTCTAGCGTTCACGCTGGAATTCCAAAAGCAGATCGTTCACTTCAATCACTGCATGGTCGAGTACCTCGATCTGCGCGAGAAAGAGGCCAGGCGTTCGCAGGAGTTTCTCATTGCACAGGACGCGAGCGAGCGATTGAAGAGTCGTCTGTCGGGATCGGTCGCGTCGCAAACCCACGGCGAGGTGGAGCGATCCATCAAGCAGGAAGTCATGAGCACGTTCGACTACGCCGAGGCCTATGCACAGCTGGTCGAGGCGCAACGTGCGTCAAAGCAAATGGCGCGTCAGATAAACGACACCCTGCAATCGCTCAAGGCGATGTGTCAGATGGCGATGAACCCCGACATGCGCGACGCGACGGTCGAGAGTGCCATGCGGCAGAACGACCACCACGATATCTTCGCCATGTTCACCAAGGCGCTTCGCACGTTTGTGCGCCTGCATCAGATCAAGGAGTTCATCATCGAGTATTTTCGGCTGTACCAGCGCGCGTACGGGATGTTCGTCCTCGACTTCGACAACTTCAACCGGGCGGTAGAGACCATCGCAAACAATCCCGAGGAGTACTTCAGCGCCAAACAGGACGACGAAGACATCCGCGTCAAGCGCGACAAGCTCAAGAAGATGGAGGGGCTGATCCCGTTTCTCGAGCGAAGCCATGCGGTGGTGCGCGACAACGTGGATAGCTCCTTCACGAAGTTCTCTCGGCAAATCTCCGAGATCATCTCCACGACGAACTCGCAGTGGGAGCACATCGGCGAGCAGCTGCTCGTCGCGAAAGTCGCCGCCGAGGCGGATCTGACCACTCGCCTGCAGTTCGGCTGACCGCGGGTCGGACAGCCGCGGCGCCCGCTTCCCCTCCGAGGGACGCGCTTCCCCTCCGAAAACGCGCTCGGCCGGCGCCGGGCGGCCTCATCGCGCTGCCGTTGCGCCACTCGGCGGCGACGCTGAACGACATGCCGGAACCTCAGAAGAGCGTGTAGATGAACGGGGCCACCGCGGAACCCTGGGTGAACACGATCAGCGCGCCCAGCAGCAGCAGCACGATGATGATGGGCGCCAGCCAGAACTTCTTGCGTACCCGCATGAAGTCCCAGAGATCCTTGAAGAACTCGACCATCAGAACGGTTTCTCCATATGATCGGGGTCCAGCTTCGCGCTCGCCACGCGATAGCTCGCGGCATCCGGCAGCCAGCGCCTGGCCATGGCGTCGCGACCCCGCAGCCGGGTGACCAGACCCGTCGGCAACACCACGGCGTAGAACACCACACCGAGCACCACCCGCGTCATGACGGCGTTGATCACCAGGCCGATCCGCATCCACAGGCGGTACGTCAACCGGAGCGAGCCCGGCCGAAGCACGGCCCACAGCACAAAAACGCCGGCAACGATCCACGGCCACAGCGGCCAGGGGCGTTCGAGCAGCCACGGCAGCACGAGGCCGAACAGACCACCCACAATGGCCGCGAAGGTCAGCCCGAACTGCCTGAGTCCGCGCGGATCGAGCTCGGGGATGTCGGCGTGGTTCACAGAGCGCAACGGCGTGATGACGTTCCGGGCATGCGCTGGGTCGCTCAGTCGAGCGCGAACTCCTGCTGCCAGCTGTCGTCGCGCTCCCAGCGAGGCTGGTCCTTCTTCGCCAGCAGCACGTTCTCCATCACCAGGTAGTCCATTTCGGTGCGCATGAAGCATCGATAGGCATCCTCGGGGGTGCACACGATCGGCTCGCCACGCACGTTGAAGGACGTGTTGACGAGGACCGGGCATCCGGTGACGGCGGCAAAGGTCTCGAGCAACGCGTGAAAGCGAGGGTTGGTCTGCGCGTGGACGGTCTGGACGCGAGCCGAGTAGTCGACATGGGTAATGGCCGGGAGCACCGAGCGCGGCACGTTCAGCTTGTCGATGCCGAACAGTGCCTGCTCCCGATCGCTCATCGGCCGGCGCAGTTGCTCCCTGACGCCCGCCACCAACAGCATGTAGGGGCTGGCGCGGTCGAGCTCGAAGTACTCCTGCACACGCTCGGCCAGCACCGCCGGGGCAAAAGGCCGGAAGGATTCCCGGTACTTGATCTTGAGATTCATCACCGACTGCATCTTGGGGCTGCGCGGATCGCCGAGAATCGAGCGTCCGCCGAGCGCCCGCGGGCCGAACTCCATGCGGCCCTGGAACCAGCCGACAACGTTCTCCTGGGCAAGCAGCTGGGCGATCTGCGTGAGCAGATCAGACTGTTCGAGGTGCACGTATGGCGCGTCGATGCCGTCGAGGTAGGTGCGGATGTTCTGATCGGAAAAAGACGGGCCGAGATACGCACCGCCCATGGTGTCCGCGCCATTGATGTGTCTCGGCTGACCCTGGGCACGATGCCAGACCGCGAGGGCGCTGCCTACGGCGCCGCCGGCGTCACCGGCGGCCGGTTGAATCCACAGGTCGTCGAACGGGCCCTCACGCAGCAAGCGGCCGTTGGCGACGCAGTTCAACGCCACACCGCCGGCGAGACACAGGTAGCGGTCGTTTGTTTCGCGGTGTACCGTTCGGCCCAGTCGCAGGACCGCCTCCTCGGTGACGGCTTGAATCGATGCCGCAATGTCCATGTCCTGCTGGGTAATCGGCGATTCCGGCTTTCTCGGACCGCGACCAAAGAGCTCGTCGAACTTCGCGTTGGTCATGGTCAGACCGGTGGCGAAGTTGAAGTAGGCCATGTCGAGCCGGAAGGTGCCGTCGGGTTTGAGGTCGACGAGCTTGTCGAGAATCAGCTGGGTGTACTGCGGCCGGCCGTAAGGCGCGAGCCCCATCAGCTTGTACTCGCCGGAGTTGACCTTGAAGCCCGTGAAATAGGTAAAGGCCGAGTAGAGCAGCCCGAGCGAGTGCGGGAAATCGATCTCCCAAAGCGGCTCGAGGCGATGATCATCGCCGCGCCACACCGATGTCGTCGCCCACTCGCCGACGCCGTCCATGCACAGCACCGCCGCCCGCTGAAACGGACTCGGAAAGAAAGCCGAGGCCGCATGGGACTCGTGGTGCGCGGCAAACAGGAGCGGCGGCAGCCCGTTGCGCTTGATGCCGGCCACCGCGGCGAACTCCCTGCGCAGCAGCGCCTTCAGGTAGAGCTTCTCCTTGAGCCACACCGGCATGGCCGCCAGAAACGAGCGAAAGCCCCGCGGGGAATAAGCGACGTACGTCTCGAGCAGACGCTCGAACTTGATCAACGGCTTGTCGTAGAAAACGATGCGATCGATGTCTTCGAGGCCGACGCCGGCTTCGCGCAGACAGTACTCGACGGCGCCGCGCGGAAAGCCGGCGTCGTGCTTGCGGCGCGTGAAGCGCTCCTCCTGGGCGGCGGCCGTGATCCGGCCGTCGGTGATCAGCGCCGCAGCGCTGTCGTGATAGAAGGCGGAGACGCCGAGAATGCGCATGTTCGGGATCGGAACGGGACGGCTCGGTGCGTAGCGGTTTGGGCGCGCGTATTATAGGGCAAGCCGCGGCCCTCGCCTGTCCCTGGCCGTCGGCCGGTGCGCCGCGCGGTCCCACGACCGCGTGCGGGCCGTGCCACTCGCCCCGCTTCGGCGTCGTCAGCCAGGGCGCCGCGCCGGCTCGCCGCCGAGCGGGCGCGGGCCGCAAGGCGTCACCCGCCCGCGCTGCCGGTGAGCAGCAGCGGGTTCACCGCCGCGCCGTTCAGCAACACGATCCAGCGCAGCCGCGCTGCGGTCTGGTCCGCGTTCGCGGTCACCGTGCCGAGGCTGTCGCCGCGCCCGACTGAGTGTCCGGATGCCGCCGTCACGGTGTTTCGAAACGTCAACAAGCTCACCAGGCCGCGGCCATGATCGACGACGGTGGTCGGCTCGCCGACCTCAGCGGTGAGTCGTGTGACGATGCCCGCGGCCGGCGCGTGCACGCCGGTGCCGGGCGGCAACGTGTATTCGAGCGACACCTCGGGCGATGGCGTGGCGCGCACCGTGTAGCGCATCGACGTGAAACCGGACACCGGCGCCTGCAGGCGCAGATCCACGTGGTCGGTCTTGCGCCAGGCGCCGAGCTGCTGATAGGTCCTGGTCGCGTGGTGGGGATGGCTGTCGTCCGGCGGCTGATAGCGGGCGGCGCTCCGGTCGGGCACCACCGTGAAGCGACGGCTCTCGGTCGGCCCCCGCTCCGGTTTGACGGTGATGATGAAATCGCCGGGCGGCATGTCCGCCGCCAGGCCCACCACGGCCACCCACAACCCCGCATGCTGGCTGACGATGACGCGCCGGTTGCCGAAGCGGGCATCGGGTCGAGGCACGTCGGTGGACATCAGCGGCACGATGGCGATGCCGCCGGGTACGGGATGGTGCGCGGGAACCTCGGCGACGGCGCCGGCGAGCGGCAGCAGCGCGACGGCGACGAGGGCGGCCGACAGACCTAACCTCTGCACGGCACGGGTTGCAGGTCGCGGACGCGGGCCACGCCGGCGGACGGCACGGCTCACTCCGGACGCTCCTCGTCGACACTCTCCACGACGCAGGTCAGCCTACCCCTGGCCAGCTCGGCGCTGACACGCGCCCCCTGCCCGGTGTCGCGCGCGTCGCGCAGCAGCCGGCCCTCGGGATGGGTGCGCACGATGGCGTAGCCGCGAGCGAGTGTGGCGCGCGGGCTGATGCCGGCCAGGCGTCCATGCAGGGACACCAGGCGCCCGCGCCCGTCACGCACACCCTGGACGGCGGCCCGGTGCAATCGCTCGGCGGCGCGCGCGCGCCGGTGGCGGAGCCGCTCGAGGGATCCCTGCGGCGAGCGCGCCAGCAGCCGCGCTTGCAGCCGCGCGGCGCGCAGGCGCCTCTGCTGCAGCTGTGTCGCCATGAGCAGCCGCTGCGTTCGACCCAGCCCCCGCACTCGATGCCCGAGCTCGGCGAGGCGCTGGCGAGGATGGACGAGACGGCGCCGCAGCTGATCGACGCGCTGTCCGCGCCGATTGAGCTGGTCCGTGCTCAGGCGTTCGAGACGCTGACGCTGCCGTCGCACCAGCACCTGGAGCTCCGCGCCGTCGGGGCTCACCAGCTCCGCGGCAGCGGTGGGCGTCGGGGCGCGTCGATCGGCGACGAAATCGGCGATCGTCACGTCGATCTCGTGGCCGACCCCGCTCACCACTGGCAGGGCACACGCATGAATTGCTCTCGCCACCGACTCCTCGTTGAACGCCTGCAGATCCTCCAGCGACCCCCCGCCGCGCGCCAGCAGCAGCACGTCGCAGTCACGGCGTCGATCAGCGAGGCGCAGCGCGGCGCAGATGGCCTCAGCGGCGCCAGCCCCCTGCACGGAAACCGGATAGAGCAGCACGGGCAGCGCCGGGAAGCGGCGCCGCAACGTCGACAGAATGTCCCGCAGCGCGGCGCCGGTCGGCGAGCTGATCACGCCGACGCGGCGCGGAAACGCCGGAAGTGATTTCTTGTGGGCCGGGTCGAACAGACCTTCGCGGTCGAGCTTGCGCTTGAGCACCTCGAAGGCGCGCCGCAGCGCCCCTTCGCCGGCCTCCTCCAGGTGACTGACGATGAGCTGACAGTCGCCACGCCCCTCGTAGAAGCTCAGACGGCCGTGAGCGAGGACCTGCATGCCGTTTTCCGGCCGGCACAGCAGCTGATCACGGCGGTTGCGGAAAAGCGCGCAGCGCAGCACGGCCGACTCGTCCTTGAGCGAGAAATACAGGTGACCCGACGGCGGCGCCGCGTAATTGGAGATCTCGCCCTGCACCCACACGTCGGGATAGCTTGCCTCGAGCAGGGTGCGCACCTCGCGCGACAGCTGACTCACAGAGTAGATGCGGCGGAGGGGCTCCAATGGTGATGGGACGCCGGCGTCGCTCATACCCGGACGCACCGCATCGGCAGGGCGTGCTCGGTGCGGCGACGCGGCGGCCGAGTCCGACCGGGCAACAGCGCGCAGCTCGAGCGTTCGGCGCAAGAGCGGGAGCGGCCTGCCGCCGACGGCGTGCTTCGCGTCATGGGTGTCGGAAGTCGCGGTAAACGACGAGGCCGGGCACCGTAGCCGGTTTACGGAGCAGGTGTCAATCCTTATAATTCTGCGATGGAAAACATCGAAGAAGCCCTCACTTTCGACGACGTCCTGCTGGTTCCCGCGTTCTCGTCGGTGCTGCCGCGCGCCGTCGATTTATCGACCTCGCTCACTCGGCGACTGCGCCTCAACATCCCGGTCGTGTCGGCGGCCATGGACACCGTCACGGAAGCGACGGCGGCCATCTGCCTGGCCCAGGAAGGCGGTATCGGCATCATCCATCGCAATCTCTCCCCCGAACGCCAGGGCGAGGAAGTGCGGCGCGTGAAGAAGTTCGAGAGCGGGGTCATCGGTGACCCGATCACCGTCGGGCCGGCCGCGACCATACGCGAGGTGCTCGATCTCACGCGGCGCCACCACATCTCGGGCGTGCCCGTCATCGACGGCGACCGTCTCGTCGGCATCGTCACCAGCCGCGACCTGCGCTTCGAGACGCGCTCCGACGCGCCGGTGAGCAGCGTCATGACACCCAAGGACAAGCTGGTCACCGTCAAGGAGGGTGCGTCGCTCGACGCGGTGCGCGAGCTGCTGCACCGCCACCGTATCGAGAAGGTCTTGGTCGTCGACGACAGCTTCAACCTGCGCGGACTCATCACCGTCAAAGACATACAAAAGTCGTCCGAGCATCCCTATTCGTGCAAGGATGCCATGGGGCGGCTGCTCGTGGGCGCTGCCATCGGAGTGGGTGCCGACTCCGACGAGCGCGTCGCGCGTCTCGTCGAAGCCGGCGTCGACGTGATCGTGGTGGACACGGCGCACGGCCACTCCGAAGGCGTGCTCGATCGCGTGCGGCAGGTCAAGGCGGCCCACCCGGAGCTCGACGTCATCGCCGGAAACATTGCAACCGCGCGCGCCGCGCGCGACCTGGTCGACGCCGGTGCCGACGCCGTCAAGGTGGGCATCGGACCCGGCTCGATCTGCACGACGCGCGTCGTGGCTGGCGTCGGCGTACCGCAGGTCACGGCGATCAGCAACGTGGCGCGGGCGCTGCGCGACATCGAGGTGCCGGTAATCGCCGACGGCGGCATCCGCTTCTCGGGCGACATCGCCAAGGCGCTCGCCGCGGGTGCCCATTCGGTGATGGTCGGCAGCTTGCTCGCGGGCACCGACGAGGCCCCGGGCGAGATCGAGCTGTTCCAGGGCCGCTCGTACAAGACCTATCGCGGCATGGGTTCGCTCGGCGCCATGCAGCAGGGGTCCAAGGACCGCTACTTCCAGGAACATACCGAGAGCGCCGACAAGCTCGTTCCCGAGGGCATCGAAGGGCGCGTCCCCTACAAAGGGCCGATGACGAACATCCTCCATCAACTCACGGGCGGCTTGCGCTCGAGCATGGGCTACACCGGGTGCCGCGATCTCAACGAGCTGCGCACGCGCGCGCAGTTCGTGCGCATCACTGCGGCGGGCATGCGCGAAAGCCACGTGCACGACGTAACCGTCGTCAAGGAAGCGCCGAACTATCAGCGTGAGACCTGAGCCCTCGCGTGCAGCAGCAGCGCGCGATCCGCATGGTGACCGGATACTGGTCCTCGACTTCGGAGGACAGTACACGCAGCTGATCGCGCGGAGCATCCGCGAAGCCGGCGTTTACTGTGAGATTCATCCCTTCGACACCTCCGCCGAGGCCATACGCCGCTTCGGCGCCAAGGGGGTAATTCTCTCCGGGGGGCCGGAGTCGACCACCGAAGCCGAGACGCCGCGGGTGCAGCAGACCGTGCTCGATCTCGGCGTGCCGGTGCTCGGCATCTGCTACGGCATGCAGGCGCTCGCCGCCCAGCTCGGCGGCCGCGTCGAGACGTCGTCGCGTCGCGAGTACGGATTCGCGGAGGTTACGGTGCACGGCAGCGGCCGGCTGTTCGCGGGTCTGTTCGACGCCATGACGCCCGCCGGTCAGCCCGTACTCGAGGTGTGGATGAGCCACGGCGATCGCGTGATCGCAGCGCCGCCGGGCTTCGAGGTGATGGCCAGCACGGACGGCTCGCCCCTGGCCGCCATTGCCGACGAAGGGCGTCGCCTGTACGGACTGCAGTTCCACCCCGAGGTGACGCACACGCCGCAGGGGCGCCGCATTCTGAGCCGCTTCGCCCACGAGATCTGCGGCTGCGGCGCCGAGTGGACGCCCGGCAACATCGTCGACAATCTCATTGCCGAGACGCGGGAGCGGGTGGGGGCGGATGGTGTCGTTCTCGGCCTGTCGGGGGGCGTCGACTCATCGGTCGTGGCGGCTCTGCTGCACCGTGCGATCGGCGCGCAGCTCACGTGCATCTTCGTCGACAACGGTCTGCTGCGACTCGACGAAGCCGATCAGGTCATGGACACCTTTGCCGAGCACCTCGGTGTACGTGTCGTCCGTGTCGATGCCGAGCAGCGCTTTCTCGACGCCCTCGTCGGCGTTACCGACCCGGAGGACAAACGCAGGGCGATCGGACGCACATTCATCGACGTCTTCCAGGAACAGGCTGCTCGCATAGAGGGAGCCCGCTGGCTCGCCCAAGGCACCATCTACCCCGACGTCATCGAGTCGGCAGGGGCGAAGACCGGCAAGGCCAAGGTGATCAAGTCGCATCACAACGTGGGCGGTCTGCCCGAGACGCTCCACCTCGAGCTGCTCGAGCCGTTGCGCGAGCTGTTCAAGGACGAGGTGCGCCGCATCGGCAGCGAGCTCGGGCTGCCTCGCGAGCTCGTCTACCGTCATCCGTTCCCGGGCCCGGGTCTCGGCGTCCGCATTCTCGGCGAGGTCAACAAGGCATATGCGGACATTCTGCGCCAGGCCGACGCCATCTATCTCGAGGAGCTGCGGCGGCACCGGCTCTACGACGAGGTCAGTCAGGCGTTTGCCGTGTTCCTGCCGGTCAAGTCCGTAGGCGTGGTGGGTGACAACCGTGCCTACGAGTACGTCATCGCGCTGCGCGCCGTGGAGACGGTGGATTTCATGACGGCCAACTGGAAACGCCTGCCGTACGACTTCCTGGCCACCGTCGCCAATCGCATCATCAACGAGGTGCGCGGCGTCAGCCGCGTCACGTACGACATCTCCAGCAAGCCGCCCGCCACCATCGAGTGGGAGTGACCGCGATGGCACCGCGCCGCGGCCGCCGATTCCAGTGGCTGTCCCGCTGAGCGAGCACGAGAAGTGGATGCGGCTCGCGCTCGCCATGGCGGCGACGGCCGCCGAGGCCGGGGAGGTGCCCGTCGGTGCCGTCGTGGTGCGCGACGGCACCGTGCTCGGCCGGGGGTCGAATCGGCCGATCGCGACGAGCGATCCGAGCGCGCACGCCGAGATCGTTGCGCTGCGCCGGGCATGCCGGCGGGTCGCCAACTATCGACTGCCCGGCGCCACGCTCTATGTGACGCTCGAGCCGTGCGTGATGTGTGCCGGCGCCATCGTTCAGGCGCGCGTCGCCGAGGTGGTGTTCGGCGCCCGCGACCCGAAGGCGGGCGCGGCCGGCTCCATCGTCGATCTGCTCGAATCACCGCTGCTCAATCACCGGTGTCGGGTGCAGGCCGGGGTGTT
>JBFEOO010000060.1:0-23641 GCA_041550555.1 Arenicellales bacterium | reverse complement strand
CAGGCGAATCTGGGCACGGGGGTGAGCAAGAACCCGCTCATCGGGATTCAGCTCAAGGGGGCGAAGTCGGGTGACACCGTCTCCGTCGCCTGGACCGACAATACCGGCGAGAGCGGCAGCGCCGAAGCTACCGTGAGCTGAGTTAAAATGTCGTCTTGAAGACGATGTCGTGTGGCTAAAACAACCAACATCGGGAGATTAGTAATGACTTATCGTTTGATTAGGGCCCGCCTTGGCGGCGTCGCGGCCGTCGTCGCCTGCTCCGCTTTTCTCGCTGTGCCGCTATCTGCGCACGCGGATGGCCAAGCGACCTACGAGTCGAGCTGCCAGGTCTGCCATGCGGCGGGCGTAGCCGGGGCGCCCAAGCTTGGCGACAAGGAGGCATGGGCGGCGCGCATCGAGCAGGGAGTCGACGTGCTCGTCGGGCACGCCATCAACGGTTTTCAAGGGCAGGCCGGCTACATGCCGCCGAAGGGCGGCAACATGAGCCTGAGCGACGACGACATCAAAGCCGCCGTCGAATACATGCTCCAGAGCGTTCAGTAATCCCAATCTGCAGATCGTGCGGACGCCGAGGGACCGGTACCGTCGGACCGGCCCCTCGGCGCTCGAAAATCGGCCTTGGCCGCACCGCCTAGTTCGCCGGAAATCTTGGCCCTGCGTCCGCCGCGAGCTTGGCTTGTTCCTGACCGAGCAAAGCTGCTTCGGCGACGCGGTGGGCTAGACGATGGGCCTCATCGAACTCCCCCGCGGCCTGTTTCTCCTTGGCGACCGTGAGCAGCTCGTCGATGCCAACGGCCGAGCCGCCGGTGGCCGAATCGATCAGCCGCCAGACGTGGCCCGCCTTCTCAGCTGCTGCTAACTCGGTCTCGGCTTTGGCAATTGCCGTCGCCGCTTCGGCCTGCGCTGCGCCGTCGGCGAAGGCCGGCGGCACGGCGGTGGTAAGAATGCACCCCAGGGCCGTGGCGGCCGTCAGCAACGCTGTGGTCCTGCTACTCATGGGTCAGCCTCCTCGATGACGGTCTCGTCGACGGCGTACCGTTGGCAGGCGCGACCGCCGATCGCTAGCGTTGTCCGGCAAATATACACCCTTTGGTCGTCAGCCGTAAAATTGGGCTCCCCGGCCGACGACCCACACAGCAAAGGGAATGTTCGTGTCTCTGAACCCGGTACTGCTGAACGTCGTGTACGCCATTACGGGCGGAGTCCTGACACTCGCCTTCATGTTGGCGGCCTGGTGGATACTCAAGATACTGACTCCTTTCGACGTCAACGAGCAGCTGCGCAACGGCAACAAGGCGGTAGGCATGATGGTCATGGGTTTCCTGATCGGGGTCGGGCTGGCCACGGGGCTGGTGATCGGCTTGAGCATGAACTGAACGGCGGCCCCTTTTGCCTGAGTGCAGCGGGAAAACGCACGCGGGATGATCATGCGCACGGCGGTCTCGCGAGATCGCGTCCGCGAGCCTCACGAGCGGGCAAGAATCGGCCCGCAGCGTGCCGTGTTGGCGGGCGCTCTGGCGACACTCCTCGCGCTGTGGATATGCATCGGCGAGCGGGCGTTGCCGGTCGACGAGCCCGATTGGACGACACGTTTCGACGGCTACTTTCGTAAAAATGGTAAGCACTACTTCGGGCCGGCTTTCGACTGGCGCTGGATCAAGGCGCAATCCATCACCGAATCGAGCCTGCGTCCCGGCGCCGTGAGCCGCGTCGGTGCGCGGGGGCTCATGCAGATTCTGCCGAGCACCTTCGATGACATCCGCAAGCGGTATCCCTACTTCGATGCTCTCGATGACCCACGATGGAATGTTGCAGCGGGCGTGTATTGGCTTCGCGAGCAGTACGACAAGTGGCGCGGTCGGGTCGCGCCGCGACATCGCATGCGCTTTGCCTTTGCCAGCTACAACGCCGGCTTCCGGCGCATGCTGGATGCGAGGCAGGGCGCGCGCGCACACCAGGAGAACCCGCGGGAGTGGAGTGCGGTGGCGGGTTACGCACCCGCGGATACGCGTCAGTACGTCGAGCGCATTCACGTGTTGATGGGACAGGCGCAGTGAGAGCCGGCCCACCGGTGGGAGGCCGGTGAAGGGTCAGCTTCTTGGTTTTCTGCGCTCGGTCCGCGGAAGCGTGCGCGATCTTACGCCCATCATTGGCGTCATTGCATTTTTTCAGTTCCTCGTTCTGCGCCAGCCGTTGCCCGACCCTCTGGGTCTCGTCACGGGCACCTTGTTGGTGGTGTTGGGGCTGACCTTTTTCGTCTACGGTCTCGAGCTCGGTTTGTTTCCCATCGGCCAGTCCCTGGCGGGGGCATTCGCCCGCAAGGGCAGCCTCACGTGGCTGCTCGTCTTCGCTTTCGCACTCGGATTCGGTACGACGGTCGCCGAGCCTGCCCTCATCGCCGTGGCCGACGAAGCGGCCGCCGTGATGGCCGAAGGCGGCGTCGTACCCGACAACGACGATGCGCGCTTGCGCTATGCGCTGGGCTTGCGTCTTACTGTCGCGTTCGCCGTCGGCCTGGCTATCGTGCTCGGCGTGTTCCGTATCCTCAAAGGCTGGCCCATCCATCTAATGATCATGGTCGGCTACCTGCTGGTTGTCGCCATGACCTCAGTGGCACCCAGGGAGATCATCGGAATCGCCTACGATTCCGGGGGCGTAACCACGTCGACCATTACGGTGCCACTGGTCGCGGCGCTGGGTATCGGGTTGGCGGCGCAGATTCGCGGGCGCAATCCGGTCATCGATGGTTTCGGGTTGATTGCCTTTGCTTCGCTCACCCCCATGATCTTCGTGATGGGTTATGGGATGCTCGTCCGATGAGCTTCGCCGCCCTGGGCGAAAGTATTGTCGCGACACTGCGGGACGTCCTGCCGATCGTGGCCGTCATTCTTGGCTTCCAGTTTCTCGTCATCCGCGAGCCAATTCCACATCTGCGCCGGATAGCGCTCGGTTTCGCCTACGTGGTGCTGGGTATAACGTTGTTTCTACTCGGGCTCGAGCACGCGCTCTTCCCCGTCGGCCGCCTGATGGCAGAGCAGCTCACCAATCACGCGCTGGAAGTCGGTCTCCAGGCGGGCGGTAGCCATTGGTCGGACTACTACTGGGTGTACGTGTTCGCGTTCGCCGTCGGTGCCGGCACCACCATTGCCGAGCCGGCGCTGATAGCGGTGGCCATGAAGGCGAGCCAGGTGTCGGCGGGCGCCATCGATGCATGGGGGCTGCGGGTTGCCGTGGCGCTGGGTGTCGCCGTCGGTATCGCACTCGGTACGTACCGCATCGTCATCGGTGCGCCGCTGTACTACTTCATCGTTGCCGGCTATGTGATCGTGATCGTGCAGACCTATTTTGCGCCACGATTGATCATTGCGCTGGCTTACGATTCGGGGGGTGTAACGACCTCGACAGTGACGGTTCCACTGGTCACCGCCCTGGGGCTTGGACTGGCGGAATCGGTACCGGGACGCAACCCGGTCATCGACGGCTTCGGGCTGATCGCTTTCGCAAGCCTGTTTCCCATGATAACCGTAATGGCCTACGCCCAGCTCTCGGAGTACCGTGGCCGAATGAGCGGAAAGCGGTCAGAGCACAGGCCGTAACTTCAGTCGTAGTCTGTGGTGGAGATTGAGCGATGCGATTCAAGCTGATCATAGCCTTCGTCCAAGACGGGAGGGCAGATGAAGTCATGGCCGCCGCCCGTGAGGCCGGCGCAACCGGGGCCACGGTCATCACCAGCGCCCGCGGCGAGGGGGTCGAGCAGAGCAAGACGTTCCTCGGCCTCAATCTCGAGTCGCAGCGCGATGTGGTGCTGTTCGTGGTCGAAGAGCACCTCAGCCGCCGCATTCTAGAGCGAATTCGCGATGTCGGTGAGTTCGACAGCGCACCGGGTACCGGTATCGCGCTGCAGGTGGATGTCGAGGACGTAGTTGGGGTCGCCCACCAGATGGCGGAGCTGGTCAAAGTCGTTGAGGAGGAGCTATGAGCACACGAACGATTACGCGGGTGCGGCAGGTCATGAACGCGAAATTCCAGATGGTTGATGGACTGATGACGGTGGACGAGGCGCTGCGCATCTTCAAGCGGGAGAGGGTGAGCGCGCTGATGATCAACAAACGGCACGATGACGACGAGTACGGCATGCTGCTGCTGTCGGATGTGGCGAAGCAGGTGATCGCCAAGGATCGTTCGCCAGAGCGGGTAAGCGTCTACGAGATCATGGCGAAGCCGGTGCTGGGTGTTTCGCCGCATATGGACATCCGCTACTGCGCGCGTCTGTTCGAGAATTTCGGCCTGTCCTACGCGCCCGTGATCGACGAGGGCCGCATCCTCGGTCTGGTGAGCTACGCCGAGATCGTGCTCGAAGCCCTTGTGCAGGTCGACTGAGCTGCGGCAGGCGACAGCTGTTGGTCATGACCGCCGACGAACAGTCACGCGAAAGGGTTGATCCGCTTTAGCTTCGCGGACAGCCGGTGTCGCCCCTGCTCGCGACGTACCACGCGCGCATCCCGAACCCAGTTGAGCTGGATTGCTCGACGCTGACCGCTGTACGGGGCGTGGCCGTGCCACGCGTTGTCGGAATTCAGGAATGCCACCAACGTGCCTGGCCCGGGCACGATCTCCGTGATTGCGTCGTCGAGAGACCGCGAGCGCAGCAGCCGCAGCCGCCCGCCGGGATGGTGCCAGTGCGCGTTCATGTACAGCAGTGCGGTGACAAGCTTGCTTCGGCTGTCTGTGTGGATCTTTCCGTCGCGCTCCCGGCAAAGGGCGCGCACGGTGATCATGGTCGGCCGATCCGCGAGGTCGATGGTGAATTTTGCCTCGAACGCGCGCTGGACCGCATCACTCTGCAACTCGTCGAGCAGGTGCGCAAAGCGGGCACCGTAGCGCAGCTCCGACACCGGGAAGCTGCCGGGTTTGCGGCAGGGCGGGAAATCGTGATCGAGTGCTTCGAACGCGTCTGCCCGTATGAATCGCGTCAGCACGAGGTGCGGAAACGGCTCGCTGACCAGCGGCGTGTTCGCGAACGCGTCGAGATCGAGAAAAGACATTGGCTTCCTGGAGAGGGGCGAGCGAAGCAGATGCTAGCACAGAGCCGTCAGGCCGTGGACGTGAATCCGCCGGTGTCACCGCCCTTCCAGCTGTCGCGCCATGCGTCTGCCCTCGGCCGGATCGACCATTGCCAGCAAGGCCGCACCGGCGACGAACAACACGACGACGGCCAGGATGGCGTAGCGCGGATTGCCGAACATGAGGCCGACCCAGCCCATTAGCGCGGGGCCGAGGACCGCGGCGAACTTGCCGAGCATGTTGTAGAAACCAAAGAACTCGGCGCTCCTGTCGCCGGGTATGATCTGAGCGTACAGCGAACGGCTAAGCGACTGGACGCCGCCCTGGACGAGACCGATGGCGACGGCGAGCACGTAGAACTCTTCGACGCGATCCATGAAGAAGCCCCAGAACGTCACTGCGATGTAAACGGCGAGGCCTATAAAGATGCCGCTCTTGGCGCCGATGCGCTCCCCGAGTTTTCCGAAAGCCAGTGCACAGGGAAAGCCCACGAACTGTGTGATCAGCAGCGCCACCACCAGAGAGTTGCCGTCGAAGCCGAGCGAGAGACCGTAATCGACGGCCATACGCACGATCGTGTCGACGCCGTCGATGTAGAGCCAGTATCCGGCCAGAAACAAGAACACGGTGCGCAGCTGCCGGATTTCCCGGAACGTCGAAGCCAGCTGGCGAAAGCCGGCCTGCACCGCTCCCGGCCGCCCGGCTGCCAGCGCCGGCTGACGTTCGTCGACGAACAGGAACACGGGAATGGAGAACACGGCCCACCAAACGGCTACGGAGACGAAGGACCAGCGAATCGCTTCGGTGGCATCGGCGAGCCCGAACGAGCTCGGCCACAACGTCATGGCGACGTTGCAGGCGAACAGGATTCCGCCGCCGAGATAGCCAAACGCGAACCCCAGCCCCGACACGAAGTGGAGGCGGCGCTCCGTAGCGATCTCCGGCAGCAGCGCATCGTAGAAGACGTTGCCGCCGGAGAAACCGATGAGCCCGAGCACGTAGAGCGCGAGCGCGGCCGCCCACAGGCCGGCCGCGACGAAGTAAAGGGCGCCGGTCATCACGATGCCCATGGCGGCGAAGAACAGCAGGAAGCGCTTCTTGGCGCCGGCCGCGTCGGCGATGGCGCCGAGGATGGGCGCGAGAGCCACCACCAGCAGGCTGGCCAGCGAGTTGGCCGCCCCTAGCCTGAAAGTGCTCAGGGTCACTTCGGGGGACGCATCCCAGTACTGCTTGAAGAACAGCGGAAAGAACCCGGCCAGCACCGTGGTAGCAAAGGCCGAGTTGCCCCAGTCATAGAGCGCCCAGGAAAGAGTTCGGCGGGTGCGCGACTTCACCGCGAAGCCACGTTTTCGCGCACGACCCGGACTCGGCCGGTCAGATCGCCGGGGCGAGCTGCGGCGAGCGGAAGAATTCGCACAACACGCGGTACAGCGCGTAGGCGTCGTGGCGACCGGCGAGCTCCCGAATCGAGTGCATCGCGAGCTGCGGTACGCCGACGTCGAGAGTGCGCACCCCGATGGCCGCTGCCGTGAGCGGTCCTATCGTGGTGCCGCACGCGAGATCGCTGCGTGAAACGAAATGCTGGACTGGAATGTCGAGGCGTTCACACAGCTGCCGGAACAACGCCGCCGTCGTGCTGTCGGTCGCATAGCGCTGTCCGGCGTTGATCTTGATCACCGGACCGCCGTTCAGTACCGGCTGGTGATTGGGGTCGTGGCGGTCGGCGTAGTTGGGGTGGACACCGTGCGCGTTGTCCGCCGAGATGAGCACCGAGCGCTGCACGAGCCGGGCCAGCTGCTCGGACGAGCCGGCGAGCCGTTCCAGCACCGAGCGAAGAAACGGTCCGTCAGCGCCGCTGGCCGACACGCTGCCGACTTCCTCGTGATCCGTGCACACGACCAGGGTGCCGACCTCGCCGCCGGCGTCGGCCAGAGCCTGAACGCCGGTGAAGCAGCTGAGCAGGTTGTCGAGGCGCGCTGCGGCGACGAACTCGCTCCGAAGACCGACCAGCGCAGGGGGCTGCACGTCGTAGAGAGAAAGGTCGAATTCGAGCACGCTGTCGGCTTCCGCTTCGGGGTGCTGGCGTCGCAGCTGTTCGAGCAGCACATCGCGCCACTCGACGGTATCCTCCGTCGTCAGGCGGCAGACCACAGGGGGCAGGTGCTTCTGCGCATCGACGCTGCGCTTCTTGTTGGCCTCTCGGTCGAGGTGGATGGCCAGGCTCGGGATGACCGCCACGGCATGACGGAAATCGATCGTCGCACTGCGAATGAATCCATCGTGACTACGGTAGCTCACCCGCCCGGCGACGGAGAGGTCACGGTCGAACCACGGATTCAGCAGTGCGCCGCCGTACACTTCGACACCCAGCTGCAGGTAGCCCTGAGCGTTGAGCTCAGGGTTCGGCTTGAGCTTGAGACAGGGGCTATCGGTATGGGCGCCTACCATGCGCAGACCGCTCTCGCACGGATCGTCCCGCCCGAGGGCAAACGCCACGAGTGAAGATCCGCCGCGCGTGCACCAGTAGCGCCCACCCGGCTCGAGCCGCCAGCGCTCGGCCTCGTCTAGGCGTCGGAAGCCGGCCTTCTCGAGCCGAGCCGCCATGTTGGCAACGGCGTGGAATGGCGTCGGGGACTCGCGCAGCAGCTCGAGGAGCGTGTCCGTGAAGTCGCTTTCCTTCATCGCTGGTAGAATTGGACCAAGCTTGTGCCAGGCGGCGGAGAGACCTCTGGCCTTCGTCGATGCCGGCAAGTATAGCGGACACCCCGTGGCCGGGGCGTCGAGTCAGCCGACGGCGTCCACTTCGAAAGGCGCGAGGCGTCCTGGTGAGGCCGATTGCCGCCGCCGTCATCAATGTTCTGCAAGCCAGGGAGACTCACTCATGCATCATTTCCATCCGGCGCGTCGCCGATGGCTCGCCCTTGCCGCATCCGCCGTCGCGCTCACGACGCCGGCAGGGTTGCGGGCGGCCGCGCTGCTGCTCACCCCGGCTCAGTCGCTGGGTCCGTTCTATCCACGCGAGATCCCGCTCGATTCCGACAACGACCTCGCGAGCGTGGCCGGCCGTAGCGGCCTCGCCCGCGGGACGATCACGAACGTCGTTGGGCGAGTGATCGACGAGCACGGCCGGCCCCTGTCAGGCATGAGACTGGAGGTTTGGCAGTGCGATGCCAACGGCCGATACCATCACCCGGGCGACCGGCGCAACGCACCGCTCGATCCCAACTTTCAGGGCTACGGTCAGTTCGTGACGGCGGATGACGGCCGTTATCGCTTCCGCACCATAAGGCCGGTGTCCTACCCCGGCCGTGCGCCCCACATTCATTTTGCGGTGTCGGGGCCGGGTGTCGAGTCATTGGTGACGCAGATGTACGTGGACGGGGAGCCGGAAAACGAGCGCGACATGCTCTTGAGCCGCGTGCGCGATCCGGCGGCACGACAGCGTCTGTTGGTCGCGCTCGCGCCGAATCCGGATGACTCTGCCCATCTCATCGGCACTTTCGATCTGGTATTGGCTGCCGACGGGCGTCTGGGCAGCGCCCGCGCCGATCCCGTCTACCGGTCGTTAGCCGGCGTCTGAGCGGCCGACGGCGGCCGCAGCCAGGCCATCGACTGGGTCGCCGCACCGTTAGGGGCGAGGAACTGGTACAGCCCGCGGTCAGCGAGCTGGGAAGGCGCCACGTTCTGGATGCTGCGCAGGATGTTTTCGACCCGCCCCGGGTGGTCCCGCTCCCAGGCGTGCAACATGGCCTTTATCGACCGACGCTCGCTGTTCTGCTGGGAGCCGCAGAGTCGACAGGGAATGAGCGGGAACGCTCTGTGGGCGGCGTAGCGCGCGATGTCGCGCTCCCGGCAGTAGGCCAGCGGCCGTATGACGACGTGCTTGCCGTTGTCGCTCAGCAGCTTGGGCGGCATCGCCTTCAGCTGGCCTCCGTGGAACATGTTGAGGAACAGTGTTTCCACGATATCGTCGCCGTGATGGCCGAGGGCGATCTTGGTCATGCCGTGTCGCTCGGCGAAGCTGTACAGAATGCCGCGACGCAGCCGCGAGCACAGACCGCACATGGTCTTGCCGTCGGGCACCACACGACGCACCACACTGTACGTGTCCTGCTCGATGACCTGGAACGGCACCTCCCGCCGAGCGAGGTAGTCCGGCAGCACGTGCTCGGGAAATCCCGGCTGCTTCTGATCCACATTGACGGCGATGATCTCGAACGACACGGGGGCACGCTCGCGGAGTGCCAGCAGCACGTCGAGCAGCGTGAAAGAGTCCTTGCCCCCCGATAGGCAAACCATCACCCGATCGCCTTGCTCGATCATCCCAAAGTCGCCGATGGCGCGACCAACCTCGCGGCGCAGCCGCTTGAAGAGCTTGCTGCGTTCGGTCCGGGTCTTGCGGGCGGGATCGGGCACGGCGATGTGGTGTGGATGCGAGAGGTGCAGGCCGGCGCATTCAGCGGTGTCCGGGCACCTCGGCCGAAGCGAGCACCGGCAGTGTCGCCACGAAAGGTATCGCTGCGGCGCGAGCGCCGTGGCTCCCGCCGCAGCGATTGGTACCCCGCTTACCTGACCGTGAGATCGATGACCTGGACGCGGCGGTTCTGGGCGCGACCTTCGCGGGTGTCATTGCTGGCCACCGGCTGCGTTTCACCGTAGCCGCGGACGTCCATGCGCGATCCGGCAATACCGCCCTTCATCAGGTAGTCGGCAACGCTCTGAGCGCGTCGCTCGGACAGCCCCTGGTTGTAGTCCTCGGGGCCTGTGGAATCCGTGTGTCCGGCTATCTCGACCCGCTTCACCTCATGGAACTGAAGCCGGGAGGCGACACCGTCGAGAGCGGACTGTGCCGCGGGGCTCAGCGCCGAGGAATCGAAGGCGAAGTTGACGCCGCTGAGTTCGAGGATGATCTCGCAGCCCTTCGAGTCAACCTTGGCCCCCGCACGTGTGCCCGGGCACTCGTCCTTATCGTCCGCGACGCCATCGCCATCGGCGTCGCCCATCATAGCGGGGGCAGCGGCAGCCGTTGCGGGCGCCTGCTTGGCGGTCGCGCAGCCTGCCAGCGCTAGCACGGACACGGCGAACAGGGCCAAGAGTCGGCCGTAAATACGAATGGTCATGGGTGTTTCTCCTTTTTGATAAGGCCGCCTAAGGTGCGGAGTAGAGGGGCTTGAGCAAGCACAGCCCGTGCGGCTGCACCCCAATAGTCTACCATTAGGCACTGGCAACGAGAAGATCGACGGCGGCAGCGCGCGTAGAGTGTCGCCGTGGAATCGGCGTCTGGCCCGGAATCCACCGTTCGCAGCCCGGACGACCACGGTGCTGCGGAGACCGGTCCGATGACGCGCTGCGGCTCTGCGCGACGGCGCAGCGCGCCGATGGTGCCCTCGCTCTGCCCAGCGTCGTTGACGCCGGGCGAGGGCGGGAATTGGCGGTGCTCCGTTCAAAGCGATGCTGTCAAATCTTACAAAAAAAATCGGTTTTCTGCGGCTCTTGCTGGTCGCGGGTATTCTTGTGCTGATCGGTTTTGCACCTTTTGCGGGTGGCGAGGTCCACTACTCCGGCTGGCGTATGGTGCCGTCGCTCATCGTGCCCTCGATCGTGCCCATGGTGTTCTTCGTCCTGCCCCTGGACATGACCATGTGCGGGGTGTACATGTCGGGAGAGACGGGTGCGGCACGCGCGCGTTACCGTTTTATCATCGCCATGGACGTGGTGCTGTTTGCCGCGCTGTTGCTGGCCTGGCTGCCGTTTCTCCTCGATCTCCTGAGACCCTAGCGCCATGGCCACCGCGGCGAGCCGGACGGCTCGGCGGCACCGGCTCAGGTCGGCTCGATGGCCAACTGCTCGACGACGGTGGTGTTGGGCGTGTGACCGAAAACCTCCGGTGATATCTTTATCTTCAGCGATCGGCTGCCGCCGCCGAGGATGACGAACGGCTGTTCCACGACCCGACGGTCGACCCACAGCGGCACGTCGGGAGGCAAACCGATGGGCGTGACGCCGCCTGGCAGCATTCCCGTCAGCGCCTGTGTTTGCGCCGCCGAGGCGAAGGAGACCCGGCGCACGCCCATGCGTTTGCGTACCGTGCGGTTGACGTCGACCCGTGTCGAGGCGAGGACGACGCAGGCGACGTGGCCCTTGTCACCGCTCTTGCCCGCGACCAGAATCGTGTTGGCGCTCGCCGAGAGCGGGTAGCCGTAGTGCTCACAGAAAATAGCCGTGTCCGCCAGCTCGGGCTCGCAGGGTATCAGCTCGTAGTCGATATTCATCTGCTCGAGCGCCGCAACGACGCGTCGGCTGGAATCGTCTGCGCTCACGCTGGCTGCTCCTGGCCGCAGAGGCATGGGTCCGCAGGCCGGCGGTCCCCGGCCCGCTGCCGTGCCGCCGCTGGTTGGTCACACGGGATTCGTCTCGGTAGTATAGCCGCAGGGGTCGATCACAGCGCCGCCAGGGCATCCCTCGTGCACCGCGAGTTTCGCGAGAACGCGGGCGAGCCGGCGGTGAATGCCGAGGCCGTCGAGGCCGGCGCCTGTGCGAGGTGCTCATGCAGATTGCGGGCAGTGTCGTCGTGGTCACCGGTGCGGCGCGGGGCATCGGCCGCGCGCTGGCCAGCCGGTTCGTGGACGAGGGGGCGGCGACGACCGTCGTCGTCGATCGAGACGGCGAGGCGCTGGCTGCGGCGGCCGAGACGATGGGCGCCTGGGCGCTGCAGGCGGACGTGGGCTCGGAGGCCGAGGTCGCGCGGGTCATCGAGGCGGTGCAGGCACGCTGCGGCACCATCGATCTGTACTGTTCCAATGCGGGAATAGCTTACCTGGACGAGACGGACTCCTCGAACGAGGTTTGGCAGCGGTGCTGGCAGGTGAACGTCATGGCGCACGTTTACGCCAGCAGGGCGCTGCTGCCCGACTGGCTCGCACGGGGGCGTGGCTACTTGCTCGTGACGGCCTCGGCGGCCGGCCTGCTCTCTCAGATTGGTTCGGCCAGCTACGCCGTGACCAAGCACGCGGCGGTCGCTTTCGCCGAGTATCTGGCGATAAGCTACGGTGACCGGGGCGTCGGGGTATCGGTGCTGTGCCCGCAGGCCGTGCAGACGGAGATGATTGCCGGACTGCCCGAGGGCGGCGTGGCCGGCGTCGACGGCGTCCTGCCCCCCGAGGCGGTGGCCGAGAGTGTCGTCGAAGCGCTTTCCACGAGGTCTTTTCTGATTCTTCCGCACCCCCGGGTGCTCGAGTACTTCCAGCGCAAGGCGAACGACTATGACCGATGGCTCAAAGGAATGCAGCGACTACGGGCGCGCCAAGCATGATGAGCAGCGGTGCTCGCCGACGTTTGCGAGTCACGCCAGTCAGCGCGCCGTAGCACCGGTACCGCTTTGGGCCGCCAGCGGCCCGTGGCCTGCAGCGACTGCGGACAGATGAAGGCGGTGCTGTGCAGGTCGTTCGGCCCGCCGCCCGAGCTGGCGGTCGAGACGGTCGCGTCGCCTCGGCCCGGTGCCGGCGAGGTCCGTATCGGCATCCACGCCTGTGGGGTGAGCTTTCCCGACACGCTCATCGTCGAGGGACGTTACCAGTTTCGCCCCGATCCGCCGTTTTCCCCCGGGGCGGAGGCGGCGGGCGAGATACTCGAGGTGGCTCCCGGTGTGACCGAGTACGCGGTTGGTGATCGCGTAGTGCGTTTCGGCACACACGGCGGGTTTGCCGAAGAGCTGGTGGCGCCCGTGGCCGAATTGGTCCCGCTACCGGCTGAATTGTCCTACCGAACGGCCGCCGCAGTGCCGCTGAATTACGGAACGGCCTATCACGCTCTCGTTCAGCGCGCGCGACTCGCGCCCGGGGAGACGGTGCTCGTCCTGGGCGCCGGCGGCGGAATTGGGCTGGCGGCCGTGGAGGTGGCGAAGGCTCTGGGAGCCGTGGTCATCGCCGCCGCGAGCGACGCCGCCAAGCTCGAGGCGGCGAGCGCCAGCGGCGCCGACGCATTGATCGACTACACGCAGGAGCCCCTCAAGGAGCGCGCCAAGGCCCTGGCGGTTTCCGGCGCTGTGGACGTGGTGTTCGATCCGGTGGGTGGCGGGCTTGCCGAGGAGGCCTTGCGCACACTCGCGGTCGCGGGGCGCCATCTGGTGATTGGCTTTGCCAGCGGTGAGATACCGCGTTTTCCGGCGAATCTGCCGCTTTTGAAGGAGTGCCAGATCGTCGGCGTATTCTGGGGTGCGTTCGCCGCGCGCGAGCCGCACACCAACCGCCACAATCTCGATCAGGTGCTGAGCTGGTGCGCGCAGGGACGAATTCGCCCTACGTTGTTTGCCGAGTACACGCTCGCGCAGGCAGCGGCCGCGCTCGACGACATCCGCGCGCGCCGCGTGATCGGCAAGAGCATCCTAGTGACCGAGCGGGGGGCAGCAGGGAGCGCGGCGGGTTGATGCACCGCGGGGCGGACGGTCGACCGGTTGACGCTGCGGGGTCAGTCGCTGCGCCGCCGCGCACGCTCCCGGCCGTTCCTCAGACGTCGACCAGGATTTGCTCGACGGGCTTACGCACCGTCACCGGTATCTCCGCAGGGTAGCCGTACCACAGCAGCGCCACGACGGATTCCCGTTCCGGGTCGACCCACACGGCATCGTAAAAGCGCGGATCGCGGGTCACGTCTCCGGTGGTCCATTTCACGCCTACGCCTCGCGACCACAGAAACAGCGACAGCGTGTGCACCGCGCAGCAGCATGCTGCGTAATCCTCCTGCTGACGCACCGGGTCGTCCGAGCGCTCGCACGTAACCACGAGCCAGCCTGGAATCGTGCTCCAGCGCTTGTGTTTGATCGCACCTGCCTTCGCGCCCCTGGCCTTGCTGACGATGTCGGTGTTGATCTCGATCACCCTGGCGATCGTCTCGGCGCTCAGCAGGTAGAAGTGCCACGGCTCGGTCAGATGATGGTTGGGCGCCCAGCGCGCGAGGTCGATACCCTCGACAATCAACTCGCGCGGCGGCGGCTCGCTCTTGAAGAAGTTGATCGTCCGCCGCGTTCGGATGATGTCCTCGATGGCGGTGGAGGACTGCGGCCCGCTCTCCGAAAGAGTCGATGGCTTCATTCGACTGTGGTTCGCTCGTTTGTCCAGAAGGCGGAAACAGGTGGCGAGATGGTCTCACGGCTGTGCCGTGATGGCCAGAAGTGCGGCTGCCTCGGGTGTGACCGGCCCGTGGACGACCGTGCCGCGCCGGCGTCCCTCATAGAGGCGCCGCCACACCTCGTCCACGTCGGTTGCGAAGATGAGCTCCGGCTCCGCGGGTCGCAGAAACCAGCTGCCCTCGAGGAGCTCGCTCTCGAGCTGCCCCTGGGCCCACCCGGCATAGCCGATGAAGACCCGCAGCTGCTGGTCGCTGGTCACGGGCAACAGCTCCTCGAGCGCGGTGCTCGCCGCGCTCAGGTACACATCGTCGATGATGTGGGTCGAAGCCGCCGGCGTCGGTGTTCCCCGCAGCAGAATAACGAGCCGGTGTATGCCGACGGGACCGCCGAAGTACAAGGCGCGGTCCTCGCCGGAGGATGCGTCCAGCTCCGGGAGCACCTCGTGCACGGCGAGCCGCGTCCGGCGATTGATGATGAGCCCCATGGTGCCCTGATCGGAGTGTTCGACCAGAAGGATCACCGACCCGCGGAAGCGGGGGTCCGGCATGCCTGCATCGGCGATCAGCAGCAGGCCCTTGGTCGGCGTGTTCAGCTTCGTTGGGCTGTCCCGCTCGCTGCGGGTGTCGGCAGCCCGGGCCGCCGAAACTGCGCTAATCGTGGCAAACACCCCGAGCACGGTGCAGAGAACCCCAGTGGCGCAAAGCGCGCGCAGCGAGGGCCGATGCGCCAGAAGCAACGGCGACGCGCTGACAACACCCGGCACTAGCCGGTAAGTCGCGGGACGACGTGAGCGGCTCATCGACGTGTCGCAGCGCACCGCCCCGGCCGGCTGACGACGGGGTCGCGAAAAACAGGCGGTGCGCCCGCTTTCGACACCGCAGCAGGACGGCTCGAAGGTATGCCAGCTCGGCACGTGTTGTTTCGCTTCATGGTGCACAGTGGATGGTGCGGTCCGCGATCGACCGTGCGCAATGAGCACGTGTCGTGTTGCGACCGGCGTCATGGGTCGGCAGTGCCAGGCGAGCTGCAACGAGGCGCAACGCCAAGCTCCGCCGTCCGCGGCGGACGCGCTACGCGCCGAACGGTGTCGGCGCGGTGCGCGGCTTGCCGTTTCCGCTCGGCCTTTCCACCAACGCGACGCATCGCCGTGCCCATCCTTGAGCACCGCGCTCGAGCGGTCTCGCCCGTAAACGCGCCGCTACTATAGCACCCCCGGAAGACGCTGCGCGCCGGCGCGGAAGCCGCGTCTATAATGGTGGCCTGGCCAGGCCATCGCAGGCAGGCCGCGCCCGAGGTCGCACTCGTGAACGCGCTGCTCATAGACGGGCTGAATCTGGTCCATCGAATCTACGCGGCGGTGCCGGGAGATGTGGAGTCCGCCGCCCACTTCGATGGCGTGCTGGCATCGTGTGGGGCCTCGCTGCGCCGCGCCCTGCATCGTCACAGCCCGACCCACGCTGTCTGCGTGTTCGACGGCGACGGCAAGAGTTGGCGTCACGATCTCTATCCGCAGTACAAGAGCGGCCGGCCGCCGATGGCCGAGCCGCTGCGCCGCGGCCTTGTGCGAATCCAGGAAGCGTTCGCCGGCGAGGGGGTGCGTTCGGTCTCGGTGGCCGGTTACGAGGCCGACGACGTGATCGCCACGCTGGCGCAGAAGATCGCCGCCCACGGCGGCGACGCAACAATACTCTCCACCGACAAGATGTTCTGTCAGCTGATTGGGCCGCGGGTGCATGTGGTCGACCATTTCGCCGGGCGCTACCTCGACGAGAGATACGTCATGACACGTTTCGGTGTGCGCCCGGCACAGCTGCTTACGCTGTTCGCTTTGGTCGGGGATCGCTCGGTCAACGTGCCCGGGGTCAAGTCCGTCGGCGTGCACACCGCGGCGAAGCTCATAGGCGACCACGGGGAGCTCGACGCGATTCTCGCGGCGGCCGCGTCGATAGAGGGTGCGCTCGGCGCCAAGCTGCGCGATGGCGCCGGGCAGGCTGTGCTCGCGCGGGACGTGCTGCGCCTCAAGTGTGATGTGCACGTCGGTGTCAACCTGAGAGAGCTGCGCTACCAAAGCGGAGATTGCGGGGATTGATATGCCGCGATCCCCGCGCTCAGATCACCTCGTCGCCCCGGGACGTGGTCTCGCCGTAGCGGCGCAGCGCCGGGGCGCGAAGCCCTTCGTAGAGCTTTTCCAGGCGCGCGTTCAATGCGCGGTTCTGCTGCTCGAACAGGCTGTTACCCTGTAGATCGCTCTCGACCAGAAACGGTCCGAAGCGCTCCACCTCTAGCACCCAGATCGCCTGGGCGATCCCGAGCTCATCGAGCCAGAACAGGTCGCGCACGTGTTTGATGCCGCGGCCGAGCAAGGCGCCACTGCCATAGCCGACCGTTGTCAGATAAATCGCCGCTCGGGGAACGAAGTACCGCACGTAGTCGTCGGGGGACATGCCGCCCTTACCCAGGATCATGCGGCACCCCGACACCTCGAACCAACGCTCCATCCAGCGTGAAAAGCGAAAGCTCGCGGTTGCCGTTACGGCCCCGATACGGTAGTCGCCACCGGCAGTTACCGCCGCCGCCGGCGAGCAGTGAAAATTGACGTTGGAGATCGTGGCGAGCGCTACGGGAGGGGCGATGCCCTCGTCCAGAATGCGCGTGTAAGCGCCTTCGCGCGCGGTGTAGAGCACGCCATTCAGGTAGACGACGTCGCCGAGCGCCAGCTTTCGCAGCGATTCGGTCACGACGGGCGTCTCGATCTCCACCTCGCGAAGTGCGCCGGGCGGCGTCGGGCGCGTCTTGCTCATGCAATGCCCTCCCTTCGGAAGTAAGGCGTGAACCATTGGGGGTCGGTACGGTAGGCGACGCTGCCATCGGCAGTGATGCGCGCAACCGCTCGACGAGAGGAGAGGCAGAAGCTGTGGATCCCCACCGGCATCCCCCCGGTATGTGTGTATGCTACCTCGATGTGACAATCGACGACCATCGAACGACCCACGAAGCCCATGGGCCCCATGCCGATGCTGTTGCCGAGCTCCGTCAGCTCCGCCTCGAGCGCCGAGACGACGGGATCGGGGTTGCGGTCGCCGACCACGCGCAGGCAGGCAGCCTGTTTGCCGAGCACCATGCAGGTGTCCTTGCTGCCTCCGATTCCGACGCCGACGATGGCGGGCTGACAGGCGAGCCCGCGGCGCCCGAACTGCACCATGGTGTCTAGGAAAAACTTCTTGATGCCGCCGATGCCGTCACCGGGGAAAAGCATCCGATAGTCGGTGCCGAACAGCCCGCCCTTGTGCACCGTGGTGATGTCGAGCCATTCGGCATCGGGTTCGACCGAGTAATCGATCTCCGGCGCGTGGATGCCGACGTTGTTGTCGTGGTCCTCGCGCGTGAGCGGATGCACGCGGTTGGGCCGCAGCGGAACCTCGCGGGTGCCGTCGGCCGTGGCCGCGCGCAGCGCGCGCTCGAGGGCGACGAATCCCCCCTCGATGCGGGCCTCGTTGCCGAATTTCACGTAGAAGCGCGGCAGACCCGTATCGGCGCACATGGCGCGCCCGTCGGTCTCAGCCGCCTCCCAGTTGTCGAGCATGGTGTCGAGAACGAAGCAGCTGTGGGTGCCGGTCTCTGCGTCGCGCATGGCCCGGATGCCGTCCCGGTAGTCGTCGGGGATCGAGATCGCCGCCCGCTTCATGATCTCCAGGGCGACGTCGTAGATGAGCGCTGCGCTGATCATCGTGGTAGCGAGGATCGGTTGGTCGGTGACTGGCGGTGGTGCGTCATCGTGTGATTCCTAGCTCAGCAGACTCTCCCCCGGACGCACGCGCGTGAAGGCGACGGCCTTCGTGCTCGCCGCTAGGCGACCGTCGTGCAGGAGCACCCGGGTATAGGCGGAGTCGTCCAGCGGGCCGGGGTGCGGGTGCTCCTCCCGGAAATGGGCGCCGCGCGAGTCCTCGCGGTTGAGCGCTGCCAGGGTGATGGCTTGGGAAATCAGGATCTGACTGTCGAGGTTGAGCCAGTCCTGCCAGCTCAGATTGAAGTCGCGCGCTGCTGGGCCGATGCCGGTGTGTTCGATTTCCACGGCCAGCTCATCGAGGGCCGCACGCGCCTTCTCGAGGCCCGATCGATTGCGCATGATGCCGACATCGTCCCACATAATCGAGTACAGGCGCTCGCGGATGGCCGCCGGATCGCCCGCTGGCCGCGCAAACGGGCTGAGACATCGCGCGACGGCGCTGTCGAGGACCGCGGTGTCCGGGGGCGCCAGCGCGCCTTCGTCCTTGACCCAGCTGGCCATGCGCTGGCCGGCAATGCCGCCAAACACAGTGGAATTGGCGACACCGTTGCCGCCGAGGCGGTTGGCGCCATGGACACCGCCGGTGTCCTCGCCGGCGGCGAACAGACCGCGGAGCGTGGTCTGGCAGTCGGGCTCGAATTCAAGACCTCCCATCATGTAGTGAGCGGTCGGCGTGACCTCGACGAGGCCGGACACCAAATCGAAGCCGACATCGCGGCAGCGTTCCACCATGCCTTTGAACTGACGACGCACCACATCGGCATCGAGGTGGCGCATGGTCAGAAACACGCCGCCGTTGGGGCCCGTCTTGCCGCTTCGCATCTGCTCGAACATGGCGCGGCTGACGACGTCGCGGGTAGCGCGCTCGCCGCGATCGTCGTACTCGTGCGCAAAGCGGCGCCCGTCGGCGTCGAGCAGATGCCCGCCCGCGCCGCGCAGGCCCTCCTCGATGATGGTGCCGGTGATGCGCGTACCGCTGCCGGCGAGCAATCCGGTGGGATGAAACTGCACCATTTCCATATCGCGCAGCGTGAGACCGGCGCGCAATGCCATGGCCATGCCGTCGCACGCCTTGTCGCCGCTCGGGGTATGGTAACGATACATGGTGGGTCCGCCACCGGTCGCTATCAGCACGGCTTTGGCTTGAACGAAGCGGAACTGACCGCTGCGCATGTCGATGATCAGTGCACCGCTGATGCGCTCGCCGTCTGGCGCAGGGATCAGCGCCACCGCGCGATGCTCCTCGAGTCGCCGCACCTGGCGAGCCCAGACCTGCTCGGCCAGTCGATTGATGATCTCTATCCCCGTCAGGTCGCCCTTGTGCACGGTGCGATCGAAGCTCTGGCCCGCGAACGCCTTCTGGTGCAGGGTGCCGTCGGGATTGCGGTCGAAGAAGCAGCCGATGCGATTCTCGAGTTCGGCGACACGCTCGACGGCGCCGGTCACCAGCAGCCAGGCCAACTCCTGATCGTTGATCCACCTGCCGCCCTCGATGGTGTCCATGAAATGGCGTTCGATCGAGTCACCCGGCCCCAGCGCCGCGTTGTACCCGCCCTGCACCATGCGCGTGCATCCGCATTTGCCGAGCAGCCCTTTGACGGCGATGGTGACGTCGAGATCGGGTGAGGCATCGCAGGCGTGCAGGGCGGCGAACAGTCCCGCGCCACCGCTGCCGATGATCAGGACGTCGGTGGCGAGTTGGTCGAGGTGGTTCACCGAGCCGGGACGCGCTCAGGCGAGCAGGTAGAGCAGGCCGACGGCCATCGCGAAGGCGAAGCCGGCGGCGATGCGTCGTCCCTGGCGCTCGCTCCAGCCGACGAACTCAATGCTGAGCAGCCTGATCCCACCGC
The DNA here is from genome assembly GCA_041550555.1 of Arenicellales bacterium. Taxonomy (GTDB): domain Bacteria; phylum Pseudomonadota; class Gammaproteobacteria; order Arenicellales; family JBFEOO01; genus JBFEOO01. The sequence continues at coordinate 3,810 of JBFEOO010000060.1, read as the reverse complement.
CGAGGTGGACCGCAAGCGCCGCGACGAGCAGCGTCTCGAGCAGCTTCGGTAACGGCTGCTGCGTCCATTGGAGGAAGGCGTCCAGCCGCGCGCCTTCGTCGAGCGCCAGCCCCAGAACCCACAGGTGCAGCGGCAGAAACAGCGCCAGGGCGACGCCCGATATCCGGTGCACGATGAACGCCACATAGCGCGGGTGGCGACGCGTCGCCAGGACGCTCACGATATGGCCGCCACAGCGAAGCCGCCCAGCACCAAGAGGACGATGGCATAGACCAGCGCGGCGAGATCGAGCGAAGGCCCATGCCAAGCCGTCAGCTCATGCACCACGGCGCGCAGGCCGATGGCCGCGTGAACGGTCGCCAGTAGGACCATTGTCGCGTAGAACACGCTCCAGCCGACGCTGCTTTGGGTACGGGACAAGATCTCCGCGGCACTCAGCCCGCCGCGCGCGGCATAGACCATGGTCGCCAGATGCGCCGCCACCAGCGGTGCCAGCAGCAGGCCGCTGCTCCGTTGCAGCACGTAGAGCCAGCACTCGATGCGTGAGTTACTCATCGCGCCCGGCCGCTGTGCGCAGCAGCGCGAGGGTGGACCGCCGTTTCAGCCCTGCGATGGCGGCGGTGGGGCTGATGCCCACAGGGCAGTGCCGCGTGCAGCTCTCGAGCGTATGGCAGCAGTGACAACCGTCTTCGCCGGACACGGCGGCGAGCCGCTCGCCGCGACGGGCGTCGCGGAAGTCGTTGACCAGAGTCCAGGCTCGGTTGAGCGCCGCGGGGCCGAGGTAGTCCGGGCGCCAGCCGACGACGTCGCAGGCTGCGTAGCAGACGCCGCAGGCGATACATTCGATGCCGGCATCGGTGCCCCGTCGCGCCCGACTGGAGGGTGTCGGCCGGCGGCGCTCGCTGCGCTCGCTGCGCTCGGCGGGCGAAGGTCGAAATACGCCTCCGGCGCGCTGCCACTTCTCGAAGAATACGCTCATATCGACGACGAGATCCTTCACCAGCGGTAGATTACGCAAGGGCTCCAAGCGCAGCCGGTCGCCGGTGGCGACGCGCGCGGCATGTGTTCGGCAGGTCCAGCGCGGAATGCCGTTCACCGTCATTGCGCAAGAGCCGCACATGCCTACACGGCAGGCGAATCGATAGGCGAGGGTGGCGTCGAGATGCCGCTGCACGTAGGTCACGACGTCGAGCACCGTCTGCTTGGGCGCTCGCGGCACCCGGTAAGTGACGATCTCACCGCGCTGCGAGGGCATACCCCGTCGGATCTGGACCTCCCACGGTGCCCGTTCCGTCTCCGCGGCGGGCGATGTCACGGCGTGTGCGGGCCGGACATCGACCGCCAGCCGGCCGCGCCCGCCTGACGGACACAGCGGTGGCGCGGCGATGTCGAGCCCCGCGCGCTGCGATGCACGGTGCGCGACCGGGGTAGGACCGCCCCGACCCGATCGAAGGTCGGAGAACGGGATACAGGGGTCGAGTCCGTCTCGATCACCGGTTCGCTCGCGCGAACACATCGAAATCCTCGGCGACGTCTTCCAGTGCCGCCTGGTAGAGCCGCTCTCCATGGTCGATGCGGGCGAGACTCGGGTCCGAGCCGATGCGGCCGTCGGGGAACCGGCGACGGTAGTCGTCGGCGTCGGCGAACGTCCCCGAAGGCGCAATGCGCGGACTCATGGGCGCCCGTTTGACGCTTTCGGGGTGAGCGTAGAAGGACAGAGAGACCTCCGATGGTGTCGCATGGCTGCCCTCGGCATCGGCGAACAGCTCGCGGGAGAGCTCCGTCACCCGCTTTCCTTGCCACCAGTTGCGCAAGCGCAAATCGAGTGCGGGCCGTCCATTGGGCGCCGTGCGCAGGCTTGCCTCCGCGTGAATCTCGGACAACGCGGCGGATACCGTGGCGATGTTACCGCCATGTCCATTGAGAAAGTAGACGCGGTCGAAGCCGTGCTGCGCCAGCGAATCGACGATGTCCTTCACGACGGCTATCAGCGTCGTCGGCCGGAGGGTGATCGTTCCCGGAAACCGCATGTGGTGCTGGGCCATGCCGATGGCCAGGGTCGGAGCGACCAACACGCCGCGCAGCTCGCCCAGCCCGCGGGCAATCACCTCGGGGCATATGGCGTCAGTGCCGATCAGCCCGTTCGGCCCGTGCTGCTCCGTCGAGCCGATGGGCACGACGACGGTGCGGCTCTCTTGGAGGTAGCGTTCCACCTCCTGCCAGGTGCAGTGATGCAGTTGCACGTTTGCTAGTCCTCCGGTGTCCATACAGTGTACTGCGAGGCCGGCCCCGCTGGCGATGCCACGCCGCCATGGGGTGCGGGCGCGCGATGGGCGTTAGTTGCGGCGGGCGATGCTGAGCGCCGACGCGATGATCATGGTGGGGCCTGCGACGGCGGCGCGGTCGGGCGCCTCTGCGAACAGCACCTATCCGGTCGCCGAGATGAAGACGATGCGGGTGTAGAAGAACGGCGCTACGAAGCCCGCCTCGCCGAGGGCGCAGCCGACGACGTCGCAGCAGGTTCGCGCCGCCGCCGTGAGGCCGACCGTGGCGGGCAGAAGCCACTCGGTAACGCTCGGGGGTCCAGATGACGACGGCGGCGCGCGGTTGTGCCCCGGCCATGCTCGGGCGATACTCGCTGCTCAAGTCTCCGTCGACGCGGCAATGATGTCAGGAGTCAACACGACGGCCGACGCCCGAACGGTGAGCGACAGCGCCCCGTCATGGCTCAACGGCTAGACTCGCTCGGCGCCCTGGTCGGTCGCGTTCGCGACGGCGCCGAGCTCGCTCTGCCGCCGGACTACTCGGGCTGCGCCATGGCCGCGATCCGCATGCTCGCTGCGCAGCGACGCCGCGGTCTGCGGCTGATCGGGGTTCCGCAGATGGGTTTCGGGGCCGACATGCTGATCGGCGCGGGTTGCGTAGCGAGCGTGGAGGCTGCCGCCGTCACGTTGGGCGAGTTTGGGCTGGCGCCGCGATTCGCAGCAGCCGTTCAGGACGGCCGTGTCGCGATGGTGGACTCGACCTGTCCGGCCATTCACGCCGGTCTGCAGGCCGCCGAGAAAGGTGTTCCCTTCATGCCGCTGCGCGGCGTGATCGGCTCCGATCTGGCCGTTCATCGAGACGACTGGAAGGTCATCGATAATCCGTTCGCCGCCGGCGACCGGATCCTGGTGCTGCCGGCAATCTCCCCGGACATCGCGCTGTTTCATGCGCCGCTCGCGGATTGCGACGGGAATGTCTGGATCGGCGTCCGGCGCGAGCTGATGCTGATGGCGCACGCGGCGCGCGAGACCCTCGTCACCGTGGAGGTCGTTCGCGAGGACAGCCTGTTATCGGATCCCGCGCTTGCTGCCGGGACCATTCCCGCGCTCTACGTAACGGCCCTCACAGTCGTCGAACGGGGCGCCTGGCCGCTGGGGTTGTTCGGCCACTATCGGCATGACGAAACGGAGCTCAGACGATACGCGGAGCTCGCCGCGACCGCGGCAGGATTCGAGCGCTATCTCGCTGAACAGGGCGCCGCGTGAAGAGCGTGCAGCCCGAAGAGTTTCTCATCTGCACCATCGCGCGCCTGCTCGGGGACGTTCACCATGTCGCGGTTGGCGCGCTCTCGCCCCTGCCGGGAGCGGCGGCGCTGCTGGCCCGCGCACGGTCACAGGGCGCGCTGCGGGTGTCGCTGCTCGGCAGCGAGCGCCACAACCCCTTCACCGACGGCGGCCGCGAGCTGTTCGACTGCGCCGCGCAGGGCCGTATCGATGCCTTCTTTCTCGGCGGCGCACAGATCGACGGCAGCGCCAACGTCAATCT
>JBFEOO010000059.1:0-23889 GCA_041550555.1 Arenicellales bacterium | reverse complement strand
CGCGGGAGGAGGTTGCGGCGCTTTGCAGCGGCGAGCCTTACGTGGTCATCGAGGGTCTCCGCGCCGGTTACGGCAAGATGGAAATACTGCACGAGTTCCATCTTCAGGTGGGCAGCCGTCAGTCGCTTTGCCTCATCGGCCCCAACGGTGCCGGCAAATCTACGGTGCTGCACTCCATTTTCGGCTTCACCAACGTCTATGCAGGGCAAATCCACGTGGGCCAGGGCGCGAAGCGGCGGGACGTGACGCGACTCGGTCCAAACCAGAAACTCAAGCAAGCCGGTATCGCGTACATCCTGCAGGACAAGTCCATCTTTCCGCAGATGACGGTGGAGGAGAATCTGTGGATGGGGGGCTATCTGATGGAGAAGCCATCCCAAGCCAAGCAGGCAGCCGAGAGGATCTTCGACAAGTACCCGCGGCTGGCCGAGCGGCGCAGCAGTCCGGCGCGCGTGCTCTCGGGTGGTGAGCGGCGCCTTCTGGAGATCTCTCGGGCGCTGATGATGGAGCCCGACGTGCTGCTGGTCGATGAGCCCTCCATCGGCCTCGAGCCGCGCTTTATCGACATGGTGTTCGAGATCCTCGGCGATCTTCAGCACGGCGAAGGCAAGACCATCATCATGGTGGAGCAAAACGCCAAGAAAGGGCTGGAGTTCGCCGATATCGGTTACGTGCTGGTTTCGGGCGAAATCGCCATCGCCGGCAGCGGCGATGCGCTGCTCGATAATCCCGAGGTGGGGCGTCTGTTCCTGGGGGGCTGAGCGCCTCCCCGTAACCGCACCGCGCCGTCGAGTGCGTCCGCTTCAGGCCAGATTCATCACGGCGAGGGCCGTGGCGACGACGATCGCGGACGCCCATCGGAGCCAGCCGAAGCGCTCGCGCAGAAACACCGCGCCGATGACCGCCGCCATGACCACGCTGGTCTCGCGCAGCGCTGATACCGCTCCCATGGCGCCCACGCTCATGGCGTAGATGACGAGGCCGTAGGCGGTGATCGCGGCGAACCCACCGAAGACGCAGCGCCGCCACTCGCTCCGCAGATAGCCGATCAGACGCCCTCGCCGGAGCTGGATCGCCACCAGCGTGATGGGCCAGCCGTCGACGAAGAACAACCAGGCGATATAGCCGATCGCGCTCTCGGAGCGGCGTACCCCAATGCCGTCGACAACGGTGTAGCCGGCTATCCACAGGCTCGTTCCGAGCGCGAACAGTGCCGGGCGCATGTCGCGTCGCCAGGGCCGGCCGCGCTCGAAAGCGAGACTGCTGATTCCAAGACAGGCGAGCAGCACGCCACCGAGCTGAACCGCGGAGAGGTACTCGTCGGCGAACAGCGCCGCTCCCCCGACGACGAGCACCGGCGCTGCGCCGCGGGCAAGCGGATAGACGTGACTGAGGTCCCCGAAGCGGTACGCCTGCAGCAGAAAGTAGTAGTAGCCGGCATGCAGCACGGCAGATAGGAACAGGTACGGCCAGCTTGCGGCCGCAGGCGGCGTCACGAACCATGCCAACAGTCCGCCGGCGACGAGCCCGACGAAATTCACCGATGCCAACACCACCAGCGGGTCGCCGCCGCTCTTCACCAACGCGTTCCATGTGGCGTGCAGCACGGCGGCGAGCAGCACGATGGCGAGGAGGGCGGTGGTCACGGTCAGGGCAGACGGAGCGGGCGCTACGATTGGCCAAGCGCGCGGCGGCGGCGAATGATAGAAGGTGAGCGCTGCGATGGCGCGGCGGCGGGTTGCGCGCGCCGCTAGCCGTGGCGCGCCGCGTCAAAGAAATCGCGGGCGGCGGCGGTGAGCAAACGCGGCAGATGGGTGTACAGATAGCGTACCCCCTGCCTTTGCAGCGTGGCGATATTGTCTATCGTGGCCGGCATGCCCGGTGTCTTGCCGGCGGCGACGATCTTCGCGAGCGTCGTGGCGACGGCCTGCGCAACCGGGGCGGCGTCGAGATCGCCGGCGTGTCCCATCGACTGGGACAAATCGGAGGGTCCGATGAAGAAGACGTCGATACCGGGAACTGCCAGGATCTCGCCGGCGTTGTCAATTGCCTGCGCCTCTTCGAGCTGAACGCAGACCAGCGTCTCGCGATTGGCCGCCTCGCAGTACGCCGCCATGGATCCGGCAATGCCGTAAGCCGCCGCGCGGGTGCCGGCGGCCAGTCCACGCCGGCCCGCAGGATGGTACTTCACGGCCTCGACGGCGCGACGCGCATCCGTCGCCGAGTTCACGTGAGGAACCTGGACACCCATGACGCCCCGGTCCAGTAGCTGCCCGATGACCTCCGGCGCGTTGCGGTGGGGTCGCGCGATCGGAGTGATGCCGGCGGCGTCGGCGGCCATGGCAAGCAGTTCGACGCTCTCCAGCGACTGTGTGCCGTGTTCGCAGTCGATCAGCACCCAGTCGAAGCCTAGCGCACCGATCATCTCCACGAGCTGGGGCGAGGGGATCATCATAGACACCCCGTACGCCGGCTCGCCGGCGAGCAGCTTTTGCTTCATCCGGTTGATCACTGTCGGTTCTCCCTGATCGAGCAGCAGAGGTGACACCTCCGTCGCATCGCGGATGCGCTCCGGGGATCCGCGCTGGTGTTCGGCAGTCGCTACGGGACGGAGGTGCTCCGCCGAGACCTGGCGCGCCATGCACCGGATCTCCGGGCGCTACGCAACACCGCGCTGTTCACGTCAAGTGCCCTGAACGATCCCTGCACGGGACTATTCGGTGCCGCCCTAGTATAGTGCCGAAAGCCGATATGGCCTCTTGCTGTGCCAGTGTCCCGCGGCGATGCCTGAGATCGTGGTCACCGAGTTCATGGACGAGTCTGCGCGGGCATGGCTCGCAGCGCGGTTTCGCGTCCGCTACGCCCCGGAGCTGGCCGCGCAGCGCGAGGCGCTGGCAGCGACGCTCGGCCAGTGCCGTGCCCTCATCGTTCGCAACCGCACGCGGGTCGACGCCGATCTGCTGGCGCTCGCGCCACAGCTGCGTGCCGTTGGGCGGCTCGGCGTCGGTGTCGACAACATTGACGTCGAGGCCTGCCACAGGCGCGGAATCGAGGTGCTGCTGGCAAGCGGTGCCAATGCGGCGTCGGTTGCCGAGTACGTCATCGGCGGTCTCGTGCTGTTGCTGCGGGGTGCCTATCGGGCGTCGGCGGAGGTGCTCGCCGGGCGCTGGCCGCGCGAGGCGTCGATCGGCAGGGAGGCGGCCGGCAAGACGCTCGGCCTGGTGGGTTTCGGCGCAACCGCGCGCGAAGTGGCGCGGCGAGCGGCTTGCCTCGGAATGACGATGGTGGGATGCGACCCGGAGATTTCCCCCGGGGACCCAACGTGGCGCGATCTCAATGTCGCGCCGCGCGATTTTACCGGGGTCGTCCGCGACGCCGACGTGCTCAGCCTGCATGTGCCCCTGCTGCCCGGCACGCGCCACTTGATCGATGATGCCGCGCTGGCGCTCATGAAACCCGACGCAGTGCTGATCAATACCAGCCGCGGCGGGATCGTGGACGAGAACGCCCTGGCCCAGCGGCTGCGCGCGGGACGACTCGGCGGAGCCCTGCTCGACGTTTTCGAGGCAGAACCGCTGCCGGCGGGTTCTGTCTTGAGCGACGTTCCGAATCTTATCCTGACGCCGCACGTCGCCGGTGTCAGCGTCGAGTCGAACCGGCGCGTGAGCATGCTTACCGCGGAGAATGTCGCACGGGCACTGGGTGTGGAACCGTAGCGCTTGCCGGTCGCGAACGCGCATCGGCGAGGGCTGAGAGACATCGAGGAGAGACAGAGTGAGCAAACGTTACAAGATTGCGGCAATCCCGGGCGACGGCATCGGCAACGAGGTCGTGCCCGAGGGTGTGCGCGTGCTCGATGCCGTCGCCGGACGATTCGATCTTGAGCTGCAGTGGACGACATTCGACTGGAACTGCGAACGCTACACGAAGACCGGCAACATGATGCCCGAGGAGGGTATTGAGACGCTCAAGGGTTTCGATGCGATCTTTCTCGGCGCGGTGGGTTTTCCCGGCGTGCCCGACCACGTGTCGCTGTGGGGGTTGCTGATTCCGATACGCCGTGAGATGGATCAGTACGTCAATCTTCGCCCGATTCGGCTGTTCGAAGGCATCCACTCGCCGTTGGCCGGGCGCGGTCGCCAGGACATCGACTTCCTCGTCGTGCGCGAGAACACCGAGGGCGAGTACTCGGAGATAGGCGGGCGCATGTACGCCGGCACTGACGCCGAGTTCGTCGTCCAGGAGAGCGTATTCACCCGGCGCGGCGTCGATCGCATCATGCGCTACGCCTTCGAGCTTGCGCGTACGCGGGCGGCCCGTCACCTGACTTCGGCGACGAAGTCCAACGGCATCATTCACACGATGCCGTATTGGGACGAGCGATTCGAGGCGATGGCGGCCCAGTATCCGGATGTGCGTACCGATAAATTCCATATCGACATCCTCACCGCGCACTTCGTGCTCCATCCCGATTGGTTCGATGTCGTCGTCGGCAGCAATCTTCTCGGCGATATACTTTCCGATCTCGGGCCGGCGGTCGCCGGCACCATCGGCATCGCCCCCTCCGCCAACATCAACCCGGAACGGCGCTTTCCGAGCATGTTCGAGCCCGTGCACGGCTCGGCGCCCGACATCGCCGGGCGCGGTGTCGCCAACCCCATCGGCCAGATTTGGTCGGGAGCGATGATGTTGGACCATCTGGGGCACGCGGAGGCTGCGGCTGCGGTCGAGCAGGCCATCGAGCGGGTGCTGGCGGAGCCGGGCCCGCGCACGCCGGACATGGGTGGTACGGCGACGACCGCCGATCTCGGCAAGGCGGTGGCCGAGGCGCTGGGCTGAGCGTGCGGATCCCAACGTCGCCAGCCTGCGTGCGGGCGGCCGGTGCACGCGCCTAGGGGGTGTGCACCGCACGCCGGGTCGCCCACGGCCGGGCTGTGTCGGCCTCTGGACGAGGCGCGCCTGCGGCCCCATATACAAGCCATGGTGACACAAAACCGTTTTCCATCAACGCGCCGGGCAACCACCGTCGGCGATGCGCAGCGGCGGATGGGGCGAGGCATGATCTTCGCTGCGTGGATTGGCGTTGCGGCGTTGCTGACGGCGCTCTTCAACGGCTATCTGGAGCGATTACACAACCCGAATCAGACGGTCGAGACCCGTACCGAAAGCAATGTCCGCCAGGTGGTGCTGACCCGTAACCGCCAGGGACACTACGTGGCGACCGGCAGCATCAACGGGAGTCCGACCGACTTTCTGCTCGACACCGGTGCGACGGATGTGGCGGTTCCCGGTGAGCTGGCGGCAAGGTTGGGTCTCGAGCGCGGTCCGGCTATTCGCGCCCACACCGCCAATGGCGATGTCGTGGCCTACGTCACGGTGTTGCGGGAAGTGGCTCTCGGCGGCATCGCGCTGCGCGATGTGCGGGCGAGCATTATCCCCCAGATGACGGGAGACAATGTGCTCCTGGGCATGACATTCTTGAAGCATCTCGAGCTGGTGCAGCGTGGTCCGAAGCTCACGTTGCGGCAGTATTTGTGACGAGCGGCTGCGAGCGGAGGCACAAACCGTCGTTGACTCAGGCCGTGCCGTCACAGCGTGCGTGCACATTCAGGGCTCATTCAGCCCGCATCGTCTACAGTCGTCGCTATTGCGCAACTCGCGCCTTGGGGTTCTTACGTTGACCATGCACGCGTGACCTGCCTGACCCGACAGTTGCTGTGCGCGATCGGCGTCGTCTTGGCGCTGCTGCACCCTGCCCATGCGCTGCAGCCCGGCGGCGAGCGTGGCGGTACGGCCGCGCGCGGCGAGGCCACCGCCTGCGTCATGAACGTCCCCGAGGCGACGATGAAAGTGCGGCCGTTGACACAAGGCCGAATCCTCGCCGCATCCCCACAGCGAACACCGGACGGGAAGTGCCGCTTACGTGTCAAGACCCTGAGTGAGGACGGCCGTGTCCGCATTCAGACCTTCGATCCTCGCAAACCTCCAAATGGCCGCTAGCCGGTAACGGCTCACCCGGAGTCCCCATGCGCATACTGGTCGTCGAAGACGAGGCCCCGCTGAGAGAGCAGCTCGTCACGCGGCTGCGCCACGAGGGCTACGCAGTGGATTCAGCGGCCGACGGTGAGGAGGGTCTCTATCTGGGCTGTGAGTACCCCGTGGATGTTGCCGTGATCGATCTTGGTTTGCCCGGGCGGCCCGGCATCGAGGTGATCCGTGCAGTTCGCGCCGCCGGGCGCAGCTATCCGATACTGATTCTCACCGCCCGCGGTTCGTGGCAGGAGAAGGTCGAGGGCCTGGAAACCGGGGCCGACGACTATCTCGTGAAGCCGTTCCATATGGAGGAGCTGCTCGCCCGGCTGCGCGCGCTGGTTCGTCGCGCGGCGGGATTCGCCGACGCGAGCCTGCGTGCGGGTCCCGTGACGCTCGACCCACACACGCATAGCGTGTGGGTCGGCGACCGTATGCTCGACTTGACGGCGTACGAATTCCGCCTGCTGCATTATCTGATGCTCAATCCGGGCAAGGTCATCTCCAAGTTCGAGCTGACCGAGCACATATACGAGGAGGACGCTGATCGCGACAGCAACGTCATCGAGGTCTTTGTGGGACGCATAAGGCGCAAGCTCGATCCGGACAATTCTCTACGGCCCATCGAGACGCTCCGCGGTCGCGGCTATCGTCTAAGCCTTCCGTCGGCGTAACCCGTTGAGCGGCTCGCTGCACACCCGCCTTGTGCTCACGGCCGTGCTCGTCGTCGCGGTCTTCCTGTCGGTCGTGGGATTCGCCCTGGATCGGGCGTTTCGCGAGAGCGCGGAAACCGCGGTGCGTGACCGTCTCCAGGGCAGACTGTACGGTCTGCTCGCGGCTGCGGAGCTCGATAGTGAAGAGCGGCTGGTCTTGCCCGAGACTTTGCCGGAGCCGCTGTTCGCAGCCTCGAATTCGGGCGGTGCGGCGCTGATCGTCGCCGGTGATGGTCAGACCGTGTGGCGTTCGGGCTCGCTGCTCGACGCCCACCTGCTTCCGGCCGTCGTGCTCGCGCCCGGCGAGTCGTACTTTTACCGGCGCGACGACGACGCGGGTGGAGGTCTGTACACATTGCGTTTCGGTGTCGACTGGGAGGGCGAGTCCGGCGGACTTCATCGGTTCACCTTTGCGGTGGCGGAGGACGGGCGCCGGTTCGCGTCGCAGGTCGACGCGTTCAGGCGCAATCTGAGCCTCTGGCTGGGCGGCACGACGGTGCTGTTGCTGGTCGTCCTGACCGTCGCGTTGCGCTGGGGTCTCGCCCCGCTCAGGCGTGTGGCCACCGAGCTGAGCGAGGTGGAGGCTGGCCACCGCTCGGAACTCGGCGTGGGCTACCCGCGAGAGCTAAGCAACCTCACTGGCGCCATCAACGCTTTTATCCGCAACGAGCGCGCGCGCCTCGAACGTTACCGCAACACGCTCGCTGATTTGTCGCACAGTCTGAAGACGCCGCTCGCTGTCCTGCGAGGGATGTTCGGTGCCGAGAATTCGAGCGATGTCGGCCCCGCCGCGCGCGAGCAGATCGATCGCATGGCCGGGATCGTCGACTATCAGCTGCGTCGCGCCGCGACCTCCGGAAGGACTACACTCGCTAAGCCCGTCGACGTGCGGCGGGTTGTCGAGAAGCTCGTTGCGACGCTTGCGAAGGTGTACGGCGAAAAACGGGTCCACGTCGAGGTGCATGTCGGGCAGACGGTGCAGTTCCGGGGCGAGGAGGGCGACCTCCTCGAGATCGTGGGTAATCTTCTCGACAACGCGTTCAAGTGGTGCTCCGGACGCGTCGTCGTGACGGCTGAAACCGCGTCCAGCACGCTCGGTAAGAATCCGGCGTTGAGTGTGTGCGTAGAAGACGACGGCCCCGGCATACCGGCTGCGCTTGCCGGCGACGTCGCGGAACGAGGTGTGCGCGCCGACGATCCTGCTTCAGGACACGGTATCGGCCTTGCCGTCGTGGGCGACGTGGTCGAATCGTACGGAGGCAGCGTCGAGTATGGACGCAGCGTGCTCGGCGGTGCCCGTGTCACCGTGCAAATCCCGTAGCGGCTGCAGGGGGCCGTCCCGCTGCTGCGGTAGCCACACAACGGTTTGCCCGGGTCTCGTTGGGCGGGGTCCATTTTTTCTGCCGGGCGCTCCCGCGATGGTTACAATGGATCGCGGCGCGAACCCTCTCTGGTGCGCGCTTTTTGGGCAGGCGCCTTGCAGCATGACAGACGGACGACATAGGCAGTACTAGCGTGGCCTGGTGGGGAAAGATCGTCGGCGGGGCGTTCGGATTTCTGATCGGCGGCCCGCTCGGCGCCTTGCTCGGGGGAGCGTTGGGTCACCGCTTCGACATCGGCGTGCGCGATGCGGGGCGGCAGCAACCCTACGGAGGCGTCGAGGATCGCGAGCGCGTCCAGACCGCGTTCTTCACGGCGACGTTCTCCGTAATGGGGCACTTGGCCAAGGCGGATGGGCGCGTCTCCGAGGCCGAGATCGCGGCAGCCGACGCCATCATGGGTCAGATGCGACTCTCGCCCGCCCAGCGTCGTGCCGCCATCAGCCTGTTCAACGAAGGCAAACGCCGTGATTTTCCGCTCGACGACGTTCTCGATCAGCTGCGGCGGGAGTGTCACCGACGCACCACGTTGCTCGGAATGTTTGTTGAGATTCAGCTCCAAGCCGCTCTCGCGGATGGGCGTATCGATGCGGCCGAGCGTCGCACCCTGCGTCAGGTCGCGGAATCGCTGGGGTTTTCAACGACACAGTTCGAGCAGCTGCTGCGCATGATCGAAGGGGCGGCACATGTGGGCGGGGAGCGGGCGGGGGCGGGGCGAGCGCCGCTCAGCGACGACTACAAAGTGCTCGGTGTGACGAAGGATACAAGCGATGCCGAGATCAAGAAGGCATATCGACGTCTGATGAGCCAGCACCATCCGGACAAGCTGGTCGCCAAGGGCATGCCTGAGGAGATGGTGCGTCTTGCCAACGAGCGCACGCAGGAGATTCGCAAAGCCTACGAGCGCGTTATCGCGGCCCGGCGGCGAGTGCACTAGCGGGGACGCGCCGACGGTGGGGCAGCGCCAGCCGCCAGCGGCATGCTGCGCGCGTTGCCCGTGGCTTGCGCTCTGATGGCGGCATCGGCGGCCGTAAGCGTGTGCTTCGCCTGGGTCGCGCCGGGCGCGTCGGTGCTTCGGGTGTTCGTCGATGGTGCGGGCTCAGCGAAAATCACGGGACTGGACTGTAAGCCGATCGATGAGTGCGGAGTAATCGTCGATGCGCGTCGCGATGACATGGAGCACCTCGCCCTCGCGCTGGACCTCACCGACGATGCTCATCAGCTGTGCGCCCATGAGCGCGCGTCGGTAACGCTCGGCGATGGACTTCCAGACGATGGCGTTGACGTGGCCGGTCTCGTCCTCGAGGGTGACGAATATCACGTTGTTGGCGCTCGCCGGATGTTGGCGCGTAACGACGATGCCGGCCGCATGGGTCCTGGCACCGTGTTCGAGGTGATGAATGGTCTTGGCTGCATGCACACCCAGATCGCCCAGCTTGTCGCGCAGCAGCGCCAGCGGGTGTCTGCCCAGAGTGAGGCCGAGACTGGCATAGTCTGCGACGATCTCCTCCGCCTCCGTCGGACGGCGCAGCATGGGCGTGGCTTCCCGGACCTCTGCCGCGCCGAGCAGTGTCAGCGGCGGCTCGACGCCGGCGGCGGCCCAGTGCGCTCGGTGGCGATGTCCACCCAGCCGTGTAAGCGCACCGGCGGCCGCCAGCGCTGTGAGCTCTGCACGGTTGAGCCCAGCGCGCCGTCCGAGATCGGCGATGCTGTAAAATGGTGTCTGTGTCCGTGCCGCCGTGATCCGGCTTGCAGCCGCCTGTCCCAGCCCTTTCACCAGGCGTAAGCCCAGTCGCAGCGCTGGATGACCGCCTTGTTTCGGATCGCTCGTCCCGCCCCCGCGGCGCTGCTCGCTGTCATTCTCCAGTGAGCAGTCCCAGTTGCTCAGCATGGCGTCCACCGGGCGGATCTCCACTCCCTGACGCCGGGCGTCGCGCACGAGCTGAGCAGGCGCGTAAAAGCCCATGGGCTGGCTGTTCAGCAGCGCGCACGTGAATGCGGCCGGCTCGTGGCATTTGAGCCACGCCGAGACGTAGACCAGCAGAGCAAAGCTGGCCGCGTGCGATTCGGGGAACCCGTACTCCCCAAAACCCTGAATCTGCTGAAAGATACGTCGTGCGAAATCTTCCGAGTAGCCACGCTCGCGCATGCCGTGGATGAGGCGCTGCGCATAGTGCTGCAGTCCGCCGCGCCGGCGCCAGGCAGCCATGGAGCGACGCAGTCCGTCGGCCTCTCCGGGCGTGAATCCAGCAGCCACCATGGCGAGCTTGATGACCTGCTCCTGGAAGATGGGAATACCGAGGGTACGCTCGAGAACGCGCCGCACGGCGGCGCTTGGATAGGTGACCGGCTCTTGCCCTTGGCGACGCCGCAGGTATGGATGCACCATCTCGCCCTGAATCGGTCCCGGTCGTACGATGGCCACCTCGACCACGAGATCGTAGAAATTCGCCGGGCGCAGACGGGGCAGCATCGCCATCTGGGCGCGCGATTCGATCTGGAAGACACCTATGGTGTCGGCGCGCTGAATCATGGAATAGACCGCCGGATCTTCGGCGGGAACGCTTGCCAAGGTGAGCCGCTTGCCGCGATGGGTCTCGACCAGATCAAACGCACGGCGGATGGCGCTCAGCATGCCCAGCCCCAGGCAGTCCACCTTGAGCAGCCCCAGGGCATCGATGTCGTCCTTGTCCCACTGTATGACGGTGCGCTCGGCCATGGCGGCGTTCTCGATCGGAACCAGCCGCGACAGCGGCTGGGCCGAGATGACGAAGCCGCCGACGTGCTGCGAGAGATGACGTGGAAATCCTACGATGGTGTTGACCAGCTTCAGGATGCGATCGATGAGGGGGTTGGCCGGATCGAGTCCAATCTCCCGGACCCGTTCGGGTACCACCGCGGCGCCGTCCCACCAGGAAACGTTCTTGGCCAGGCGATCCACCTGCTCCAGGCTCAACCCGAGCGCTTTGCCCACGTCGCGTAGCGCGCTCCTGGGGCGATAGCTGATGACGGTTGCAGTCAGTGCTGCACGATCCCGTCCGTACTTTCGGTAGACGTATTGGATCACCTCTTCGCGGCGCTCATGCTCGAAATCGACATCGATGTCCGGAGGCTCATGGCGCTCCCGGGAGACGAAGCGTTCGAACAGCAGGTCCATGCGCGACGGGTCGACCTCGGTGATGCCGAGGCAGAAGCAGACTGCGGAGTTGGCGGCCGAGCCGCGACCCTGACAGAGAATGCCGCGTGAGCGGGCGAAGTGAACGATGTCGTGGACGGTCAGAAAATAGGCTTCATAGCCGAGCTCGGCGATCAGGGCGAGCTCATGCGCGACGAGGTCTTTCACCGTCTGCGGGGGACCATCGGGCCAGCGTTGCGTCATGCCCACTTCGGTCAACGCCCTCAGGTGCTCGCTTGCCGAGACACCCGGCGGCGTGAGCTCCCCGGGATACCGATAGCGCAGCTCGTCCAAGGAGAATCGGCAGCGCTCTGCGATGGCGAGGGTCTCCTCCAAGAGCTGTGGCGGGTAGATGCGACGCAGCCTGCGGCGGCTGCGCAGGTGGCGCTCCGCGTTGGCGTGCAGCGCAAGACCCGCCGTCTGCACCGTCGTGCCCAGACGGATCGCTGTCAACGCGTCTTGGACGCTCTTGCGCTGGCGGCAGTGCATGTGGACAGCGCCGGCAGCCACGAGCGGGAGCCCACAACGGTGCGCAATGGTGGTGAGCTGTTCGAGGCGCGCCCGGTCGTTGCCGCTACACAGGAGTTCCACCGCCAGCCAGGTGTTGCCGGCAAACACATCCGACACCCAACGCACTTGCCGGGACAAGGTATCGAGGCCGCATCGCTGCGGTCGAAGCCCCCTGTCATCGGGGATCAGTAACGCCAGGCAGCCGGATGTTGCGCCTGCCAGGTCATCTTTGCTGAGGTGGTATTCGCCTTTGACGGCGCGGCGCCGGCCGCGGGTAATGAGCGCGGAGAGATTTCCGTAACTCTCGATGTCCGTGGCGAGCAGAACGAGACGCTGCCCTTGCTCCATTGTGATCTCGCTGCCCACGATGAGTGGCAGGCCGAGTTGCTTGGCGGCGACGTGGGCGCGCACGACGCCGGCGAGGCTGCACTCGTCGGTAAGCGCGAGCGCGCGATAGCCGAGTGCATGGGCGTGCTCGACGAGTTCCTCGGGATGTGAAGCGCCGCGAAGAAAGGTGAAATTGCTGATGGCGTGCAGCTCGGCGTACCCCGGTTCCCGCTCGTTGTCTGCCGGTCCCATGGCCTGAAGCGCTGTTCGGTTAGAAAACAGTAACTGAATATATATACAGTATCACAGCGTCGTGAAATCGGAAACCGAATCGGTCTTGGCTGCCCGCGACGGCGCGTTGACGGCCTGCCCTGGTGGACACGCCGAGGCAAGGGGTCGCGCGCACCGAAACACCAGCGGATCGTCTTGCCACGACGCGCCCGACCCGGTAGCGTGTTGCCGGCGGATCACGCCAAACCCCCACAGGAGAGCAGGACGATGACCAGGGCGATTCGAGTGCACGAAACGGGCGATGCCGGTGTTCTCAGATGGGAGGAGATGGAGGTCGGCGCGCCCGGTCCGGGCGAGATCCGCATTCGCCACACCGCCATCGGGCTCAATTTCATCGACGTGTACTTTCGCCAGGGCCTCTACCCCGTATCGCTGCCGTTCTCGCCGGGACTCGAGGGGGCCGGCGTGGTGGAAGCCGTCGGCGAAGGCGTCGACAGCATTGCCGTCGGGGATCGGGTCGCCTATGCATCACCGCCGGTGGGGGCCTACGCCGAGGAACGACTGATGCCGGCGGACCGGGTTGCCCGCATACCCGAGCGCATCGACGACCGGACCGCAGCCGCCATGATGTTGAAGGGTATGACGGCCGAGTACCTGCTGCGGCGCACTTACCCGGTGAAGCGCGGTGACACCATTTTGCTTCATGCGGCGGCGGGCGGCGTCGGCCTCATCGCCTGCCAGTGGGCAAAGCACCTCGGTGCCACGGTCATTGGAACCGCGGGCTCGGAAGCGAAAGCCGAGCTCGCCCGGCAGCACGGCTGTGATCACGTTGTGCTCTACAACGAGGAGGACTTCGTCGAGAAGGTGCGAGAGATCACCGAGGGTGCGGGTGTCGCGGTCGTCTACGACTCCGTGGGCCGGGATACCTTCATGCGCTCGCTCGACTGTCTGCGTCCCTTGGGGCTGATGGTGAGCTTCGGGCAGTCGTCCGGAAAAGTGCCCGACTTCGACCTGTTGACGTTGAGCGCCAAAGGATCGCTGTATCTGACCCGCCCGACGCTGATGACATACACCCAGAAGCATGACGATCTGGTGGCATCGGCGAACGCGTTGTTCGACATGGTGTCCAGCGGAGCCGTTCGCATCGAGATACAACAGACTTATCCCCTGTCGGAAGCGCAAGCCGCCCATCGGGACCTCGAGTCACGGCGAACCACCGGATCGACCGTGCTGCTGCCGTAACGCGGCTGCGCCCGACCCTGCCGGATCATCGAAGCCTCGATGCGTGCTGCAGCGACGTGCGGTAGTTCGACGACCGACGCGAGCATGCCGGGCTTCACCGGGCGTCATGGGTCATCGTACGGGTCGCATCGCCGGCACGGGCGACGCCCGCGGGAGTCGCCTCTGCACTCGTCTCGCCGATGCTGCCGGACGCTTCGCCGCGTGCGCCGCGCGCGCAGCGGTCTGTTGGCCCGTTTGACGGCCGCGGGTGACTGAGTTGAAAGTCTCGGTCGTCGTGCCGTGCTACAACGAACGGTCCACGATCCGCGAGGTCGTCGACAGGATCCGGGAGTCTCCGGTGGCAGAGAAAGAAATCATCATCGTCGATGACGGATCAGACGACGGCACCCGCGAGCTGCTGAAATCCGAAGTCGAACCGCTCGTGGAGAGCGTGATTCTCCACGATCGAAATGCCGGCAAGGGTGCCGCGTTGCGCAGCGGGATCGAACGCGCCACAGGCGATGTGGTCATAGTGCAGGACGCTGATCTCGAATACGACCCGCGGGATTATCCCCGTCTATTGGAGCCGATCATCAGCGGAAAAGCCGATGTCGTTTACGGGTCCCGGTTCATGGGCCATGACGCACACCGCGTTCTCTACTTCTGGCATTCCGTGGGCAACCGTATCTTGACGTTTTGCTCGAACGTATTCACCAATCTCAACCTCACGGACATGGAAACCGGCTACAAGGTGTTCAGGCGAAGCGTCATTCAGGGTATCGACATCGAAGAGAACCGCTTCGGGTTCGAGCCCGAGATTACGGCGAAGCTCGCGAGACGAGGATGCGTCTTCTATGAGGTCGGCATCTCATATCACGGACGCACTTATGATCAGGGCAAGAAAATCGGCTGGAGGGATGGCGTGCGCGCGATCTACTGTATAGTCAAGTACAATCTCTTTCCGGGAAGTTCGACGCCACGTTGAGGGCTGTTCGGCCAGCGGTGCTCTCGACGCTTCACCTGCTCAAGGCGATGGGTCGGGGGTGATCCGATAAACCGTGATTTCGTCCTGCTCCCACAGTTTCTCGAATATGTCCGGTCTCGCCTGTACGAATGTCAGAAGCCCGTCATCGTAGTGTCTGTCCAGATACAGCACGCCCTCGCTCCAGTGTCCCGACAGTGCCCCTGTCACGCTGTGAGCGCCGTCGCGCCTGTTGATGATTAGCAGCCAGCCGCGGTACCGGGCATGGCGCGCCGCTGTGTAGTTCTCGAAGTTGAAGTGTCGGTAGCCATACCGGCCCGAGGCAAAGAATTTCTTGCCGGAGTATTGGTGCTTGGTCAGTGCTCTCAATGTATAGCCGGTGACCGGGTCCGTTAGGACCTGATACGGTCGTTCCAGCGTATCCAGATAGTCGTACAGATCCTGCCAGAAGTGATAGTCGTTTTGTTCGTCGACTTTCTTCAGCGTCTGCAGGCGACTGTATGGCGAAACGAGGTAGACGAAGTCGATCGGGAACAGCAGCCCGACCAGCGTCACCGCGGCCAGCAGCCCTTTGACCCTGCCGACGACGGAGGTACCCAGGCGAATTGCCAGCAGCGCCCGCCAGAAAATGACCGCCGCTACGCTCGCCAGCGGCACCATGTACAGCAGTCTCCAGAAGACCGTCGTGCCGTGAATTCTCAGAAACGCATCCGAGAAGACCGGATTCAGAACGGTGAATACGGGCGACAGCATGCCGGCGACGAGAACGATGTTGGGCCGAAACCACTTCCAGCGAAAGAAAAACAGCAGGTAGACGACGAATCCCCAGAGCGTCAGCACCTGGTAGAGCTCGCGTCTGGGGTCGAGAATGAACATGTGCCTGAAGAACGGCAGAACCTGCTGGAGTGGAATCAACCGGCCGTACGCCAAGGGGTCGCTCCGCTCCAGCGTGAAGTGTATGAACAGCAGTGCTGAAACCGCCATCAGGGCGGTCGTCCAGAACAGCAGTGACAGGTGCCGAGGGCGCCATCGAGCGCCGACCGCCTCGCCGTGGGGGGCGTCGGCAATGTTGGTCTGTGCTGCTCGTGAGCCGCTCAGCGCCCACGCATAGGTAAGCATCAGCGCGAACATGATGAGCGTGAAGAGCGACTCCTGGATGTGCACCAGCGCCATCAGCACAACGAAAAGGAGAAGCAGCAAGAAATAGACGTGCTTGCGGTAGTGTGAGATCTGGATGCAGTCCCGGATGAGCACTAGCGAAATTAGAAAGACGGCGTAGTTCAAAATGGCGGGACCAAAAACGTAGTAGCGAACGTAAGAGAAAACGTTTACGCCAAAGTGCATTGTGAAGAAGATTACGGCGAGCAGCGCAACGTAGACGCGATGACGATCGATGATCGGCGGGTCGCCGACGATCAATAAAGTGAAGACGAATACCGTCGCCAGGAGGACGAGCGAGTTCAGAGTCGAAAGCGGAAGCAGAGCCTCACGGACGGTAATGCCTGCAAGATCGAACAGGTAAGCATGTAAGTCGTACCAGTAAAACGCGTTCTTACCGAGAAGCGCCGTCCATTCGTCGACGCTTCGGAATGTCCCTGTTGTGATGATGGTTTGATGACTCTCCTGGAGCTTGCCGATATGGACCCAGGCGTCGGCCGGCACCTCGGTGTACGGGCCCACGTACAAAAAGTACGCAGTCAGAGCAGCGAACACGATCACGGAGGCGAAAACGGGCATCTGTTGACGCCAAGTCTGCTGGAACGATTGGCGCAGGGCGGCGGCCACCTCGAGCGTGTCGCGGATCACTCGCCGTCTAGGTTCGGCTCGTGCGACGGTCAGTGTGGCGAGCAGGAGTATCTGACCGTTGATCAGCAGGGAGTACACGCCGACACTGCCGTCCAGGGCCTTGACGGCCATCAGATTGATGACGAGCAGCAAATACGAAAGCGGAAAGGCGATCAGAGGACCGAGCTTACGCAAGCCGACGAGATAGGCAATCAGGATGCCGGCGGCGAAGAAATGGTAGATGTACGCGAGTGTGTAAGTGAGCATCCGTTGGCAGTATATTGGTGTCGCTGACGCGGATGAAGCTATTGGTCGGCAAGGAGGGATCGCGGCGGAGCCGCGGTTTCTGCCGAGCGGCCCTGAGCAGACGGCGCTAGGCGATAAACGAGGTGCTCGCCGCCCCGAAAGACGAGCTGCGGGGGCAGAAAACGTTCGTTGTCCGGCGTGTAGCCCCGCAGTCTTGCGAGCTGCCGCTGCAGGGTCGAGCGCGCCGGTCGGACCACCATCCAGATGTCGCCCTCGGCCAGGCGCCAGGCCTTCCTGGCCAGAATCACGTCGAGCGCGTGGAAGAAGTACCCGGCGCCCATCAGGTACACGACCGTGGCACTGTCCGGCGAGCTCGCGTGCACGAGATCCTCGCGACCGACGCGCTCGCGCAGCAGATCGGCGGTCTGTGCCAGCGAGGGCGATGGCTCGAGCGGCCCCAATTTCACCGCACCGCTGAGCACCGGCAGCGCCAGCAGCAGGCCGCCTGCTCCGGCAGGGATGAACGCGCGAAATCGGGCCCCGAAACGGCGCGTCATACGCGCGATCCCTGTCCCGACCAGCACCGCGTACAGGGGGATAAAGATTCCGAGCTGTCGTACGACGGGCGCAATGGCGTAGTCGAGGCAGAGCATCGTCGCCCCGACGAATCCGAGCAACGCCAGCCGCACGAACCATCCTCCCGTCACACCCGCCGCGTAGGCCCCGACGGCAAAGCACACAGCGATTGCAGAGAGAAGCCACGCCCAGCCGGAAAGGGTGTCCGCGGGCCACCCCACCACATAACGCACCATAATAGGCAGCGCGTTCTGCATCGGTGCCAGTGTGGTCCGCTGGTTGCCGAGCCACGCGTCGTCCCAGAAAAACCCGAGAAACACGCCTGCCGGCAAGTACCAGAGCAGCGCGCCCGCGGCGCACGCCAGCCATGGCCGAAGCGTCGTCCATGTTCGTGATCCAAGCCACTCGGCCATTGCGCCGATCCCGAGCAACACTATCCAGCTCGGCACGGCAGCGGTAGCGCCTAGGAAACAAATCGGCGCGTAACCGCGGCCCCGGGACTGGGCCGGCGCGAGCAAACACCGCCAACCCAGCGTCGCCAAAAACATTGCCATGGTGTAGCCGCGACCCGTAGAGGCTTGCTGAAAGAGGGTCGCGTGGAGCAGGAGGCAGGACAGCGTGACGAGCTGCGCGGTGCGACCCCCCAGTCGGTATGCAATGCTCCCGGCCGCCGCCAGCAGACCGAGGAAGCAGCCGAAAGCCGCGAGTCGCGCTATGAGCAGGCTGGGGGTGCCGCCTGGAAACAGAGTGCCGACGATTACGTTGAACGCGATGTGATTGTTGGGAAAATCGTAGCGTCCGAGGGAGACGAGCGGGCCGAGCGCCGCGTAGTGAAGCAGCGAGAACGTTTCATCGTACCCGGGCGTGTCCAGCGAGGTGATCGCAGGCCAGTAAAGCCATAGGGCGAGAGCGGCGGCTGCCCCGTAGATCGCGGTCGTCGTCGCAGTCGGTCGCTGTCGCTGTCGGGACGCCGCAAACGCAGGGAACATCCGGGTGCCGGCGTAGAGCAAGCCTGCAAGGACGAGCATGCCGATCAGACTGCCGAGCCATGCGAGACGCGCGCCGGTCGCGTGGGCAGCGGCAAGGGAAACGACGCACAGCAACGCGAGGCCGGCGAAGCACAGCCCGCGCAGCGCCCGCGCTGAGCGCTGGCTCTGCGGCAACAACGAGATCGCGAT
The DNA here is from genome assembly GCA_041550555.1 of Arenicellales bacterium. GTDB lineage: Bacteria > Pseudomonadota > Gammaproteobacteria > Arenicellales > JBFEOO01 > JBFEOO01. The sequence goes on along the minus strand of JBFEOO010000059.1, from coordinate 5,536 downwards.
GCCGACGAGGCCGCATGTCCCGAGCAGCCAGAGGGCTCGGCGTATTCCCTGGGCGTCGGCGGCCAGATCGCGCAGCAGATGCGTGACGCCGAGGAGCACGCCCGGCTCGAGGTCCAGCCGGCCTGCCGCCCACGTTATGAGCAGGGCCGATTGAGGGAGCAGGATCATGCCGAGGCAAAGAGCAACGCGTCCGAGCGGTTGCTCCGTGCCCATCGCCGTCGCGTCGTTCCTGTGCGGCTCCATGGGCTGATGTGAACGCTCGGCTCGTTGTCTCAGATTAGGTACGTCGCGGGCAGCGGCTGTCCTCGGCGGCAGCTGTCGGCGGGCATTGGGGCTTGTGTCCTGGCCGCCGCGCATCGCAGCGGTTCGCTCGCGGCGACGGGGCGCACAAGTATAGCAGTGTGTATCCGGAGGTATGGTATTGGGTGTCGGTTGTTCTCGCGAAACGGCGTTGGTTCGATTCAGGCAAAAATGCCGTGCAGATACCAGCTCTCGGGGTGACGCAGATCGCGATAGACCCAATATCGGCCGCCTTTGGCACCGTGAGCGATGAAATAATCACGATCGACGGGCTGGTCGTCCCACCAGCCGGTGCTGATGCGCTCCCGATCGGGTTGCGTTTGCAAAGGACCGTTTCGGTATGGCCGACCGTTGCGGCTCTTCAGAGGCATGGGAGGTTTCAGAAGCCAAAGTGGTCTGCTGCTGAATACGGCACCACCCCCGCCTTCCCCTGGCGGGCAGCTGCGCCAAGCCCGTTCGGGACGATGCTCGTCAACGAGGCGAATGCCGCTGATCGCGCCCAGGCCCAGTCGTGTGCGAAGACGCTGCAGGAAAACGTTGCGCTCCATTTCTTGGCGCCGAATCGAGCCCCTTATGGCTTCAAGGCTCTCTCCCGCGTGATGCTGAAAAGGCGACGTTGCTAGCGTTATCTCTGACACGGGGCCGATAAGACGAAAGTGCTCGAGCTTCAACCGGAGCAGCTCGAGCAGGATGTCTGCATCCCGACTCGGCTCCACGGCGTCCACTTCGATCGTGGTAGGAGGGTGGCTCGGGTGGGTCAACCTCCACTCGAGGTGAGAGACGGCGCTCACACCGCTGCGCAGGCATGCAACCAGCTCGAGCAGAAGTTGTCGGGCGGCGGCCAGCAGCACGTTGGCGTCATGGCTCTCGGTGGGTAGAGCCAGAGTGCCCTTGAACACCTTCGCGGAAGAAAAAAACGCCATGGGATCGGGTTGGCGCCCCAGCAATCGATCGATGAACGATGGCAGCTGCGGACCGATACGGCTTGCCAGGCCTTCGCGAGGCAGTCGGAAAAGATCCGCCAAGCAGTGCACGCCCGAGCGCCTGAGCGTGGTCAGCCCTTTCGTTCCAATATCCAGATAATCGATGGACAGGGGCCCCACTGCGGAAACGAGCCGTTTGATGTCCGTCACCACTGTCGCGCCGTCGGCGCGTGCAAGCAGCTGCGCGCCCAGCGGCGTGGGACAAACGGCCAACCGACACTGATGGCCCAGCTCCAGCAGGCCGCGACGAACGCTCTCGAGAAGGCTATGCAGGCCGTGAAACAGACGCAGGCTCCCCGCGATTTCCAGCAGCAGAGTATGAGGAGGCACGATGGCGAGCTTCGGCGTGAACTGCTCCGTCCAGGCGGCCAGCCGCGTCAACGCTTGTTGCTCGGCCGATACGTCACGAGGGTATGCCCGTAGAGCGGCGGCCAGCGTATGGGCGGCGGCCAGTGACATGCCAGGGTGGATGCCCAGCTCGGCAGCGGTGTGGTTGCGGTCGACGATGCAGCTCTGCCGGCCCTGCTCCTGATAGACAACCACAGGGATCGGGGACGCCCTGCTGCGGCTCGTCCCTGATCTTGCTTGCGGGAGGCTCTCCAGGGGCAGGGCAAACAGATATATTGCCAGCCAGAGATTGGTGGGGATGTGCGCTTCGTGAGCGATGCTCCCTGCAGCAGGGGCGTCGGCAGCGGCGGCAGGGTCGCAGCGGGAAGTCGGCAACGGGCTGCGCAATGCGAAAACGCTGCCGACACGCGCCTTGGACGCAGGTGAAGCCATGAGGGTGCGTGAAGAGCTCTCGATCAGTGGTCCTTCAATGGGCCATCAGCCCCTGGGTCTCGGGTATCGTCGAGGCGCAGCTCGACAGAGTTCCTGGTCCACCCGCCTCGGCACTTGAGCACGTGGACGCTGATCCCGTCCAGAAAAGCGCGAACGTGCAGGCGCAGCGCGGCCGGCGAGCTTCGGCGGGCAGCACGCTGGCTACGAAACAACACCCCCCAGCATTGCCCCGCCTCGGCAGCGAGCTGGAGGCGACGCAAAACCTTGGTTTCGATATCCGCCTCCGTCGGCCACGCGAGCACGGCGCTGCAGGTGCCCGAGCGCAACGCCTGCTCCAGCGCCCACATACGGTCGAGGGAACGCCGTGGGCGTATCAGCAGAACCTTGCTCAGGTCGACACCCATACCGGCCAGAGCGGGTGCATAGGGAATGTGCGGCGGCGCTACCCAGGCCAGCCAGCGCGGCGTCTGGCTGAGCCGTGCCAGCGCCGGCATGGTCAGCCACAGAGCGCCGGTCCCTTCCTCATCGGCGAGGATCTCCGTGAGCGCACCGACCGGCCAGCCGCCGCCGGGAAGTAGCTCATCCAGTGTCTCGAAACCCGTGGCAAGGGCTTGCCGAGAGAGCGCAGGGGCGTGACGTCCGCGCCAGATATCGGTGCGGTGCTCCAGAAAATCGTTGCTCACAGCAGCTTGCCGTTGCGCAGGATGCCGACGCCGAGTCCTTCAATAACGAGACGCTGCTCTCGCAAGTCCACCTCGATAGGGGTGTAATCGGCGTTCTTCGGCAGCAGCTTTACCTTGTTGCCGCGTCGCTTAAATACCTTGACCGTGACCTCGTCATCCAGCCGGGCCACGACGATCTGCCCGTTCATTGCTTCATGGGTGCGATGCACGGCGAGGAGATCGTTGTCGAGTATGCCTGCCTCGCACATGCTCATACCGCGCACGCGAAGCAGGAAATCCGCCCGCGGCCGGAACAGACTGGCTGCGATCTGATAGTGATCCTCGATATGCTCTTCGGCGAGTATCGGATGGCCCGCGGCTACCCGTCCGACCACCGGCATGCCGGTCTGCTGGGTCAGTCGAATGCCTCGGGAGGCGCCAGGTATAAGCTCGATTGCGCCCTTGCGCGCCAGCGCGCGCAAGTGGTCCTCGGCTGCATTGGGAGAACGGAAGCGCAACGCCTCGGCTATCTCCGCGCGCGTCGGCGGCCGACCGGTCTTCTCTATGAAAGCCCGGATCATCTCCAGTATCTGCAATTGACGTGGGGTGAGTGCCTGCATGGGGACTATCTGTATGTTTGTACAGTTACTCGTCTTTTGTACAGCACTTCGAATCCGAGGTCAAGCTGCCGGTCCGGCGGCCGCTGCCAGCGGCGCCGCACCCCCGGCGACCGCCTACTCCGAGCGGCAATGGGTCGCCTACGTTGCCTGCGCTATAATCGCCGCATATCCCCCCGATCGGCTTTTCGATCGAGCGCTCCCCCTCGCGTTCCGATCACCGGCCGAGCCAGAGGACCCCGCACGCCATGAGCGACTACGCCGCGCCGCTTAAGGACATGGAGTTCGTCATCAACGAGCTCGGAAACCTGGCGCGCCTCGCTGAGCTGCCCGGCTTCGAGGACGCCTCGGCGGACCTGGTCGCGGCCGTGCTCGGCGAGGCGGGCAAGCTCGCTGCCGAGGTGTTGGCACCGCTCAATCGCATCGGCGATACCCAGGGCTCGCGCCTCGTCGACGGTATCGTCCATACGCCCGACGGCTGGAAGGACGCTTACCAGGTGTTCGTCGACGGCGGCTGGAGCGGCATCGGGTTCGATGCCGAACACGGCGGACAAGGCTTGCCGGCGCTCGTCTGTGCCGCGGTGCACGAGATGTGGGATGCAGCCAATCTGTCGTTCTCCTTGTGCCCGATGCTGACCCAGAGCGCCGCGGAGACCATCATGCGGCACGGCTCCGCGGAGCAGCGCGCGCGCTTTGTGCCAAAGCTGATATCCGGAGAGTGGGCCGGCGCGATGAGCCTCACGGAGCCGCAGGCCGGCTCCGACCTCAGCGCCGTTCGCACCCGCGCGATACCTGCCGGCGATCATTATTTGTTGAGTGGGCAGAAAATCTACATCACCTACGGCGATCACGACCTGACCGAGAATATTGTGCACCTGGTGCTGGCGCGAACGCCGGATGCGCCGCCCGGCGTCAAAGGCATCTCCCTGTTCATCGTCCCCAAGCGCCTTGGCAACGGCACCGGCACGGCATGGGAAGGCAACGACGTCACCTGTGTATCGCTCGAGCACAAGCTCGGAATCCATGCCAGCCCGACGGCGGTTCTCTCCTACGGTGAGCGCGGTGGTGCGATTGGCTATCTGGTTGGCCAAGAGCATCACGGTCTCGAGTACATGTTCACAATGATGAACATCGCACGACATGCGGTCGGCCTCGAGGGCCTTGCCATTGCCGAGCGCGCACGGCAGCAGGCCGTCGGCTACGCGAGGCAGCGTATTCAGGGACGCCCCATCGGCAACAAGCAAAGTGATCGGGTGCCGATCATCCATCACCCGGATGTGCGCCGTATGCTGCTCGGCATGAAAGCGCAGATCGAAGCGATGCGCGCAGTCGCATACGTCGCCGCGGCGCACTTCGATTGGTCCCGTCACAGCCTCGACGACAAGGCGAGGGAGAAGCATCAGGCCCGGCTCGATTTTCTGACGCCCATTGTCAAAGGCTGGTGCACCGAGCTCGGCAGCGAGATTGCCGATCTCGGCCTGCAGGTCCACGGCGGCATGGGCTACATCGAGGAAACCGGCGCCGCGCAACATCTGCGCGATGCGCGCATCACCCGTATCTACGAGGGAACAACGGGCATCCAGGCCAATGATCTGGTCGGCCGCAAGGTGCTGCGCGATGGTGCCGCCACGGCCCGCAGCGTGATCGACGACATGCGCAGGACCGCGTCGGACATCGCGGGGGCGCCGGGCGCCGGGCTCGATGATGTGCGACATGCATTGAACGGGGGCATCGCAGCCGTTGCCGCGACCACCGACTGGATGGTGGAGGCGGCGAGCCGCGACCCGCGACTCCCTGCTGCGGCGGCGGTTTCGTACCTGATGCTTTGGGGAACCGTGCTCGGCGGCTGGCAGATGGCGCGGGCGGCCGGGGCCGCGGCCAAGCGGCTGGCGCTCGCGCCGGTGCCTGGCGACGCGGAGTTTTTGCGCAGCAAGCTCGCCACGGCCCGCTTTTACGCGCTGCACAACATCCCGCGCGCACTGGCTCTGCGCGACGTGATCATCGAAGGCTCCGATGCCGTGCTGGATACGGCGGCGGAGCCGGATTGAGCCGCCGCGTCGACACGGCTGCCGAGGCGGGATCGTCGACAGCCGCCGCGGGCCGCGTCGGGCGGCGCTCTGCTCGGCGCGTGACTACGCCAGCTTGGCGCCGTTGGCGACCGGACGCTCCGGCTGCGCGAGGACGACGCCGCCGT
>JBFEOO010000058.1:0-23903 GCA_041550555.1 Arenicellales bacterium | reverse complement strand
TGGAGGAGGGGCTGAGGTTTGCGGTCCGCGAGGGCGGGCGCACGGTGGGCGCCGGGGTGGTGACGAAGATACTGGAGTAACGCGACCACAAAGACAGCCCTTACAACAGCCCGCGTGGCTGGCGCTGGATGTCGGCGTCGGCTTTCGCCGTCCGCCCGACGGGCAGACGCGGCGCGGCTTCGGTTCACCGTACGACAGGCCAGTAGCTCAATTGGCAGAGCGGCGGTCTCCAAAACCGCAGGTTGGGGGTTCGATTCCCTCCTGGCCTGCCAGAGAACTCAGGGTATCAGGTGCCCGCAGTAGATGCTCGACAAGCTCAAACTCACGGCAGCGGCGCTCATCGTCATCGCCGGCATTGGCGTCTTCTACGGGTTCAGCGACGCCTCGCTGTTGCTGCGCACGGCGCTGGTGATCGGGAGCGTGGTCGCCGCGGCCGCGGTTTCGCTGACATCCACGCAGGGGCAGGCGGCTTGGCAGTTTGCCGTCGGCGCCCGCACGGAGGTCCGCAAGGTCGTCTGGCCTACGCGGCGCGAAACGGTGCAGGGCACGCTGGTGGTCATTCTGATGGTCATCGTGATCGGCATCTACCTGTGGCTGCTCGACACGCTGTCCTTCTGGGTCATTTACGACATGCTTCTCGGCGTGCGGACGGGCTGACGATGCGGTATCCGGGGCAGCGGGCCGCGGGCGAACGACGGCGCGGTTGCGCCCCGCCGGGGGCCGGCGGAGCGTTTGGGGCGGCATTGCGGCCGCAGAGTGGACGATGACGCAAACGATGGCAAAGAAGCGCTGGTACGTCGTACACACCTTTTCGGGTTTCGAGAAGCAGGTGCAGCAGTCACTGCGCGAGCACGTCCGGCGTGCCGGCATGGAGGAGCACTTCGGCGACATTCTCGTGCCCACCGAGGACGTGGTCGAGATGCGCGGAGGACAGAAACGCACCAGCGAGCGCAAGTTCTTCCCCGGCTATGTGCTCGTGCAGATGGAGATGACCGATGAGACGTGGCACCTCGTCAAGAGCGTGCCACGCGTGACGGGGTTCATCGGCGGCACCAGCGCACGGCCTACGCCGATCAGCGACAAGGAGGCGCAGGCGATCATCGATCAGGTGGAGGCCGGCGCCGACAAGCCGCGACCGAAGTTCTCGTTTGCGCCGGGTGAGCTGGTACGTGTCATCGACGGCCCGTTCCAGGATTTCAACGGGACCGTCGAGGACGTCAACTACGAGAAGAGCAAGCTGCGCGTGGCGGTCTCGATATTCGGCCGCTCGACGCCCGTGGAGCTGAACTTCAGTCAGGTCGAGAAGAGCTAATCGAAATGGCGGTGGCCGTCAGGCTTTGCAGTGTGCCTCGGCGCAGACCATCGGTGGAGTGAGCAATGGCGAAGAAGGTAGACGCATACATAAAATTGCAGGTGCCGGCCGGGGAGGCCAAACCGAGCCCGCCCGTGGGCCCCGCGCTCGGCCAGCACGGCGTCAATATCATGGAGTTCTGCAAGGCGTTCAACGCGGAGACGCAGGGCATGGAGCCCGGGCTACCGATCCCCGTCGTCATCACCGTCTATGCCGACAAGAGCTTCACTTTCGTGAAGAAGACGCCGCCCGCCGCCGTGCTGCTTCGCAAGGCGGCCGGGATCGACAAGGGCAGCGCCGAGCCCAACCGCAACAAGGTGGGCAAGGTGACACGCGCACAGGTCGAGGAGATTGCCACGGCAAAAATGCCGGATCTGAACAGCTACGACATGGAGCACGCGGTGCGCATCATCTCGGGCAGCGCGCGCAGCATGGGCATCGAGGTCGAGGGAGGTTAGAGCATGGCGCAGCGCGGTAAGCGAATCGTCGCGTCGAGACAGCAGGTCGAGCGCAGCCGGGACTATCAGATCGACGACGCGGTAGCGCTCGTCAAGCAGGGCGCATCGGCCAAGTTCGACGAGACCATCGAGGTGGCGGTCAATCTGGGCGTCAACGCGCGCAAGTCCGACCAGAACGTCAGAGGATCCACCGTGATGCCGAGGGGAACCGGCAAGCAGGTGCGTGTCGCGGTATTTACCGAGGGCGCTCCTGCGGAGCAGGCGCGCGAGGCGGGCGCCGACCTGGTCGGTCTCGAGGATTTGGCGGCGCAGGTGCAGGGCGGGCAGATCGATTTCGACGTCGCCATCGCTACCCCAAACGCCATGCGTGTGGTGGGCAAGCTCGGGCAGATCCTCGGGCCCCGCGGGCTGATGCCGAACCCCAAGGTGGGTACGGTCACGGCCGATGTCGCCCAGGCCGTGCGCAATGCCAAGGCCGGCCAGGTCCAGTTCCGCATCGACAAGGCGGGCATTGTGCACTGTCCGATCGGTAAGGCCTCGTTCGAGACCGAGGCGTTGAAAGAGAACCTCAACGCCCTCATCCAAGCGTTGCAGCGCGCGAAGCCGTCCGCCGCCAAGGGCGTCTACATCCAGCGCGTGACGCTGTCGAGCACCATGGGGCCCGGGGTCCGGGTCGACCGGGCGACGCTCGCGTTGCAGTGAGGGGGTGTTGTCGATCAGTTTGGGGCTCTTCACCGACTGCGCATTCGTCTGCGTAAATGAGCGGGCGCTTGGCATCGGTGATGGGCGTGTCAGAGACCGCAGGCGCTTAACGGCTCAATTACCGTCGGCGTCTCGAGGTGGCGCAATCCTCGTCGGGGGGCGTCGCATGAGGCAGACGGGGCCTGCGTAGACGGTGTTCCAAAATGTGGGATTTTCCTGATTGCGGACACCATTTTTTGGTAAGGGAGCAAGCTCGGAATGAGTCTGAGTCTTGAGCAGAAGAAAAACGTCGTGCAGGAAGTGAGTGCCGGTCTGGCCTCGGCCAATGCGGCCGTGCTGGCGGAGTATCGCGGCCTGACGGTGTCGCAGTTTGCCCGGCTGCGGCGTGATGCGCGCGAGGCCGGCGTGTTTCTGCGCGTCGTCAAGAACACGCTGGCGCGACGCGTTGTGGCGGACTCGCCCTTCGCGTGTCTCACGGATCACTTCGTGGGTCCGCTCGCAATGGCTGCGGGCGACGATCCGGTGGTTCTGGCCAAGGTCGTGAGCAACTTTGCCAAGGACAACGCCGACCTCAGGATCACGGTGGGCGCCCTTAACGGGGCGGTCATCGGTCCGGAGCAGGTTCAGGCGCTGGCGAGGCTGCCGGGCCGCGAGGAGCTGCTCGGGCGGCTGGTCGGCACGCTGCAGGCGCCGATTCAGAAGTTCGTTCAGACACTCAACGAAGTGCCGGCGTCGTTCGTGAGGGCGTTGGCCGCGGTTCGCGACAGCAGGGAGGCCGCGTGAGCGCGCCCCGCAGGGGTCCGCTTGCGCGGGGGCTCTGACGTCGAGACTGCGCGTCAATCACACCGTGTCCCAAATTCAGGAGAAATAGGCAATGGCATTATCTAAACAAGAGATCATCGACGCCGTGGCCGAGATGTCGGTGCTCGACCTCTCGGAGCTCATCAAAGAGATGGAAGAGAAGTTCGGCGTCTCGGCGGCTGCGGCCGTAGCGGTTGCGGCGCCGGCGGGTGGCGCGGCCGAGGCGGGTGCCGCCCAGGAGGAACAGACCGAGTTCGATGTGATTCTCGCCGGCTTTGGCGAGAAGAAAGTGGGCGTCATCAAAGCCGTTCGCGCGATCACCTCGCTCGGACTCAAAGAAGCGAAGGATCTCGTCGAGTCCGCGCCGGCTCCGATCAAGGAGGGCGTGAGCAAGGATGAAGCCGAGGAGATGAAAAAGCAGCTCGAGGAGGCCGGCGCGACGGTTGAGCTCAAGTAATCATCTCCGGTCGCGACGTTCGCCGGCGACCGGTTCCGGCACGGGGGCCTGGCTGACAGCATCTATTGCTGCCGGCCTGGACTTGTTTTGCTTTGTTGATTCCGAATGCAGCGGGTCTTCGACGCGCTGCCGTCTGCACAGCCGCTGAGGCAAAGAGGTCTACATGGGTTACACCTTCACCGAAAAGAAGCGTATCCGCAAGAATTTCAGCAAGCGGTCTACCGTCTTGGAGGTTCCATATCTGCTCGAGACACAGAAAGAGTCGTACCGTCGTTATTTGCAGGCAGACGTGCCACCCGAGCAGCGCATCGATCAGGGGCTGCAGGCGGCGTTCAAGTCGGTGTTTCCCATCGAGAGCTACAACGGCAGTGCAACGCTCGATTTCGTGCAGTACCGCCTCGGGCATCCGCCGTTCGACGTCAAGGAGTGTCAGCAACGCGGGCTGATCTACTCGGCGCCGCTGCGCGTCGTCCTGCGCCTGATCATCTTCAACAAGGACGACGCCGTCGGCAAGACGGTGAAGGACGTTCGGGAGCAGGAAGTCTACATGGGCGAGATGCCGCTGATGACGGAGAACGGCACGTTCATCATCAATGGCACGGAACGGGTCATCGTCTCGCAGCTGCACCGCTCGCCCGGCGTGTTCTTCGATCACGATCGCGGCAAGACGCACTCGTCGGGGAAGCTGCTGTTCTCGGCGCGCATCATTCCCTACCGCGGATCGTGGCTCGATCTGGAGTTCGATCCGAAGGACCTGCTCTACATTCGAATCGACAGGCGGCGCAAGCTGCCGGCGACCGTTCTGCTGCGGGCGCTCGGTTTCAGCACCGAAGAAATACTCGAAATATTCTTCGAGAACGACGTCTTTCATGTCAGCGACAAGCAGGTGCGGATGGATCTGGTGCCCGAGCGGCTGCGTGGTCAGCAGGCGAGCTTCGACATCGTCAAAGGCAAGGGGGTGCTGATCGAGGCGGGGCGCCGCATCACGGCGCGGCACGTGCGTGAGCTCGAGAAAGCCAAGATCAAGACCATTCCCGTGCCCACCGCTTACCTGGTCGGGCGCAGCCTGGCGCGCGACCTCGTCGACGCGGAGACCGGCGAACTCGTCGGCGGGGCTAACGACGTCGTCACCGAGGAGATGCTCGAGAAGGCGGTAGAGCTTGGCGTCGGCACCCTCGAGACGCTGTTCACAAACGATCTCGACCGCGGTGCGTACATGTCGGAGACGCTGCGCATCGATGCCACCCAGAGCGAGCTCGAGGCCCAGGTCGAGATCTACCGCATGATGCGCCCCGGCGAGCCGCCGACCAAGGAAGCGGCTCAGACGCTGTTCAACAACCTGTTCTTCAACCTCGATCGCTACGACCTGTCCTCCGTCGGGCGCATGAAGTTCAACCGGCGGCTCGGCCGCGATACGGACGAGGGTCCGGGCACGCTCAGCAAGCCCGATATCGTCGACGTCATGAAGACGCTGCTGGACCTCAAGAACGGGCACGGCGAGATCGACGACATCGACAATCTCGGCAACCGGCGCGTGCGCTCGGTCGGCGAGCTCGTCGAGAACCAGTTCCGGGTCGGGCTGGTGCGGGTCGAGCGGGCCGTGCGCGAGCGCCTGAGCCTGGCCGAGACGGAAAACCTCATGCCGCAGGACCTGATCAACGCCAAGCCGGTATCGGCCGTGGTCAAGGAGTTCTTCGGCTCGAGCCAGCTGTCGCAGTTCATGGATCAGACCAACCCGCTGAGCGAGGTCACCCACAAGCGCCGCGTGTCGGCCCTCGGCCCGGGAGGCCTCACGCGGGAGCGGGCCGGGTTCGAGGTCCGCGACGTTCACCCCACGCACTATGGGCGGGTGTGCCCGATCGAGACGCCGGAGGGCCCCAACATCGGATTGATCAATTCGCTGGCCTGCTACGCCCGCGCCAACGAGTACGGATTCCTGGAGACGCCATATCGACGCGTCGAGAATGGCCGGGTCACCGACCAGATTCAGTACCTGTCGGCCATCGAGGAAGGCAAGTTCGTGATCGCGCAGGCCAACGCCACCGTGGACGGCAACGGTCGACTGCTCGACGAGCTGGTGTCATGCCGCCACCAGAATGAATTCACGCTCTCAACGCCGGACCAGATCGATTACATCGACGTGGCGCCGTCGCAGATCGTGTCCGTGGCCGCCTCGTTGATCCCCTTTCTCGAGCACGACGACGCCAACCGGGCGCTGATGGGGTCGAACATGCAGCGCCAGGCGGTGCCGACCATCCGCACCGAGGCGCCGCTGATCGGCACCGGGATGGAGCGCGCGGTTGCCGTCGACTCCGGAGTCACCGTGACGGCGTCGCGCGGCGGTGTGGTCGACTCCGTGGACGCGAGCCGGATCGTCGTCCGTGTGAACGACGAGGAGACCGGGCCGGGCGAGACGGGTGTCGACATCTACAACCTCATCAAGTACACCCGTTCGAATCAGAACACGACCATCAATCAGCGTCCGCTGGTGAAGGTCGGCGACCGCATCGCCGCCCACGACGTGCTGGCCGACGGGCCCTCGACGGACATGGGTGAGCTGGCGCTGGGACGCAACGTGCTGGTCGCGTTCATGCCCTGGAACGGCTACAACTTCGAGGACTCGATCCTCATCTCCGAGCGTCTCGTGCAGGACGACGTCTACACGACGATCCACATCGAGGAGCTTTCGTGCGTGGCGCGCGACACCAAGCTCGGCCCCGAGGAGGTGACGCGCGACATTCCCAACGTCGGGGAGGCGGCGCTCGCCCGACTCGACGAGTCGGGAATCGTCTACATCGGCGCCGAGGTCAAACCGAACGATGTGCTGGTCGGCAAGGTGACGCCGAAGGGCGAGACGCAGCTCACGCCCGAGGAGAAGCTGCTGCGAGCGATCTTCGGCGAGAAGGCCTCGGACGTGAAGGACACGTCGCTGCGCATGCCCTCGGGCATGTCCGGGACGGTGCTCGACGTGCAGGTGTTCACCCGTGACGGCGTAGAGAAGGATGCCCGTGCGAAGGCCAATGAGGCCGAGGAGCTCGCGCGAATCCGCAAGGATCTCGACGATCAGTATCGCATCGTCGAGGACGACGCGTACTCGCGCATCGAGAAGCTGCTGCTGGGTCGAACCGCCGAGGGCGGGCCCCAAGAGCTCAAGGCGGGAGACAAGATCTCCAAAACCTACCTCTCGGAACTGCCGCGAAAGTACTGGTTCGAGATTCGCCTGCGCAACGAGGAGGCGAACGAGACGCTCGAGCAGATTCGCAAGCAGCTCGAGGCCAAGCGCGTCGAGTTCGACGAGCGATACGACGAAAAGCGCGGCAAACTCGAGCAGGGTGATGATCTGGCGCCGGGCGTGCTGAAGATGGTCAAGGTGTTCGTGGCCGTCAAGCGGCACCTGCAGCCGGGTGACAAGATGGCCGGCCGGCACGGCAACAAGGGCGTCATCTCCAAAATCGTCCCCGTGGAGGACATGCCCTACATGGCCGACGGCACGACCGTCGACATCGTCTTGAACCCGCTCGGCGTGCCGTCGCGCATGAACGTCGGGCAGGTGCTCGAGGCGCACCTCGGCTGGGCGTCGCGCGAGCTCGGCCGGCAGGTGGGACGTCTGCTGCGCAACGGCAGCGCGACAACCGAACTGCGCGAGTTCATCGGCAAGGTGTACAACCACGTAGGCCACAAGGTCGACGTCGATGGGCTCTCCGACGACGAGGTGGTCGAGCTCGGCCGCAACGTCAGCGGGGGGGTGCCGATGGCCACGCCCGTGTTCGACGGTGCGACGGAGCAGGAGATAAAGGACATGCTGCGGTTGGCCGGGCTGCCCGAGGGCGGGCAGACGCAGCTCTTCGACGGGCGCACCGGCGAGGCCTTCGACCGAAAGATCACCGTGGGCCACATGTACATGTTGAAGCTCAATCACCTGGTGGACGACAAGATGCACGCGCGGTCCACCGGCCCGTACAGCCTCATCACCCAACAGCCGCTCGGCGGCAAGGCCCAGTTCGGGGGGCAGCGGTTCGGTGAAATGGAGGTCTGGGCGCTGGAGGCGTACGGCGCCGCCTATACGCTGCAGGAGATGCTGACCGTCAAATCCGACGACGTGGCCGGTCGCACCAAGATCTACGAGAACATCGTAAAGGGCGACCATCAGATGGAGGCGAACATGCCCGAGTCGTTCAACGTGCTCGTCAAAGAGATCCGTTCGCTCGGTCTCAACGTGGAGCTGAGGCACGAGAAGTAAGCCCATCCGATCCGTTGCCCGCAGAAACACAGGAAACCAATTCGATAGCCGAGGACACGCAATGAGAGACCTCTTCAGTCTATTCAAGCAGCCCGGTCGCACAGAGGATTTCGACGCCATACGCATCGGCGTCGCTTCGCCGGAGAAGATCCGATCGTGGTCGTTCGGGGAGGTCAAGAAGCCGGAGACGATCAACTACCGAACCTTCAAGCCGGAGCGCGACGGGTTGTTCTGCGCCAAACTGTTCGGGCCGATCAGCGACTATGAGTGCCTGTGCGGCAAGTACAAGCGTCTAAAGCATCGCGGCGTGATCTGCGAGAAATGCGGCGTGGAGGTGACGCTGTCGAAAGTCCGTCGCGAGCGCATGGGCCATATCGATCTCGCCAGCCCGGTGGCGCACATCTGGTTCCTCAAGTCGCTGCCCTCGCGTCTCGGTCTGCTGCTCGACATGACGGTGCGCGAGATCGAGCGCGTGCTCTATTTCGAGGCCTACGTCGTCGTCGAGCCCGGCACCACCCCGCTCGAGCGCCGCATGCTGCTCACCGAGGACGCGTATCTGGATCACATCGAGCAGTACGGTGACGAGTTCGACGCGCGCATGGGCGCGGAAGCGATCCGAGACCTCTTGCGCAAGATCGACCTTCCTTCGGAGGCGGTGCTGCTGCGTGAAGAGCTCGCTTCGACGACGTCCGAGACCAAGATCAAGAAGCTGACGAAGCGGCTCAAGGTCGTCGAGGCGTTCATCCATTCCGGGAACAAGCCGGAGTGGATGATCATGGAGATTCTGCCCGTGCTGCCGCCGGATCTGCGGCCGCTGGTTCCGCTCGATGGCGGCCGCTTTGCCACGTCCGATCTGAACGATCTCTACCGGCGGGTCATCAACCGCAACAATCGCCTTAAGCGCTTGCTCGACCTCAACGCGCCCGACATCATCGTGCGCAACGAGAAGCGCATGCTGCAGGAGGCCGTTGACGCGCTGCTCGACAACGGGCGTCGTGGCAAGGCGATCACCGGCGCCAACAAGCGCCAGCTCAAGTCGCTCGCCGACATGATCAAAGGCAAGCAGGGGCGCTTCCGCCAGAATCTGCTCGGCAAGCGTGTCGACTACTCGGGTCGTTCGGTCATCGTGGTCGGACCGACGCTGAAGCTGCATCAGTGCGGGCTGCCGAAGAAGATGGCGCTCGAGCTGTTCAAGCCGTTCATCTTCAGCAAGCTCGAGCTGCGCGGCCTCGCCACGACGATCAAGCAGGCCAAGAAGATGGTCGAGCAGGAGAGCGCCGAGGTCTGGGACATCCTCGAAGAGGTGATACGCGAGCATCCGGTGCTGCTCAATCGGGCGCCGACACTGCATCGGCTGGGCATTCAGGCCTTCGAGCCCGTGCTCATCGAGGGCAAGGCCATCCAGCTTCACCCGCTCGTGTGCACGCCGTACAACGCCGACTTCGACGGCGACCAGATGGCGGTCCACATCCCGCTGTCCGTCGAGGCGCAGCTCGAGGCACGCACGCTGATGATGTCCACCAACAACGTGCTGTCGCCGGCCAACGGCGATCCCATCATCGTGCCGTCGCAGGATATCGTCCTGGGTCTTTATTACCTCACGCGCGAGAGCATCAACGCGCCCGGCGAGGGCAGGCTGTTCGCCGACGTCGCCGAGACGCGTCGTGCCTACGACAGCGGGCAGGTGTCACTGCACGCGCGCATCAAGGTTCGCATCGTCGAGCGGCTGTGGGGCGAGGACGGAGAGCTCGAGCAGACGCACCGGGTCCACGAGACCACCGTCGGCCGGGCGCTGCTCTCAGAGCTGCTGCCGGCGGGCATGGCGTTCGACGTGATCAACCGCGACATGAACAAGCGCGCCATCTCCGAGATCATCAATCTGTGCTACCGCAACGTCGGGCTTAAGGACACGGTGATCTTCGCCGACCAGCTCATGTACACAGGATTCTACTACGCCGCCAAGGCGGGCTTGTCGATCGGCGTCGACGACATGGTGATCCCCGACGACAAGGAGACCATCCTCTCCAACGCCGAGCAGGAGGTGAAGAGCATCCAGCAGCAGTACACGTCGGGCCTGCTCACCGACGGCGAGCGCTACAACAAGGTGGTCGACATCTGGACCCGTACCAGCGACCGTGTGGCGAAGTCGATGATGAACGAGCTCGGCGTCGACGAAGTGATGGATGCGAAAGGCCAACAGGCCGAGCAGCGCTCTTTCAACTCGATCTTCATGATGGCCGACTCGGGAGCCCGAGGCAGTCATGCGCAGATTCGTCAGCTTGCGGGTATGCGGGGCCTGATGGCCAAGCCGGACGGCTCGATCATCGAGACGCCGATCACGGCCAACTTCCGCGAGGGGCTCAATGTGCTGCAGTACTTCATCTCGACCCATGGCGCGCGCAAGGGTCTCGCGGACACGGCGCTCAAAACCGCCAACTCGGGCTATCTGACGCGACGGCTCGTCGACGTCTGTCAGGACCTCGTGGTCACCGAGGAGGACTGCGGCACGCGCAAGGGCATCGCCCGCCAGGCCCTCGTGCAGGGCGGCGAGATCGTCATGCCGCTGCGCGACCGCATTCTGGGACGCGTCGTCATCGACAACGTGGTCAGTCCCGTGGACGACACGGTGTTGCTCGAGCACAACCAGGTCGTCGACGAGGCCGCCGTGGACCTCATTGAGGAGCACAACGTGAACGAGCTCCTCGTGCGCTCCCCCGTGACCTGCGAAACGCGCTACGGTATTTGCTCGACGTGCTACGGCCGCGACCTCGGGCGAGGCCACCTCGTGAATCGTGGCGAAGCGGTGGGCGTGATCGCGGCGCAGAGCATCGGCGAGCCCGGCACCCAGCTGACCATGCGCACCTTCCATATCGGCGGCGCGGCGTCGCGTGCTGCAGCGGTGAGCAACATCGAGGTGAAGCACAACGGGACGATCAAGCTCAGCAGCATCAAGTACATCGAGAACGCCAGCGGTAAGTACGTGGTGTTGACACGCTCCGGCGAGCTCGTGGTCCAGGATGTGAACGGCGTCGATCGAGAGCGCTACAAGGTGCCCTACGGCGCTGTGCTCACGGTCAAGGATGGTGATGAAGTCAGCCGTGGCGACATCGTGGCCAACTGGGATCCCCACACCCACCCCATCATCACGGACGTGGCCGGGAAGGTGACCTTCACGGACATGATCGAAGGGGCGACGGTCAACAAGCAGACCGACGAGTACACGGGGCTGTCCACCTACGTCGTCATGGACACCAAGCAGCGTCGCGGTGCGGCGCAGGATATCCGACCGATGATCGGCCTGGTCGACGACAAGGGCGAACAGCTGACCATCTCCGGCACGGACATCCCGGCCCGTTACTACATGCCGGCCGGCGCCATCATCATGGTCGAGGACGGTGCCCAGGCGCGCGGCGGCGACGTGCTCGCGCGAATTCCCCAGGAGACGTCGAAGACGCGCGACATCACCGGCGGCCTGCCACGCGTGGCGGAGCTGTTCGAGGCGCGCAAGCCCAAGGATCCGGCGATCCTGGCGGAGCACACCGGGGTGGTGTCGTTCGGGAAGGAGACCAAGGGCAAGCAGCGGCTGATCATCACCGACAAGGACGGTGAGGACCACGAGTACCTGATACAGAAGGGGCGCCACATCACGGTGTTCGAGGGAGAGACCGTCGAGCAGGGCGAGATGATCGTGGACGGGCCGCCCATCGCCGGGGACATCCTGAAGCTGCTCGGCGTCGAGGAGCTCACCGACTATATCGTCAACGAGGTTCAGGACGTGTACCGGCTTCAGGGCGTGAAGATCAACGACAAGCACATCGAGGTGATCATTCGCCAGATGCTGCGCAAGGTGAAGATCGTCGAGGCCGGCGAGACGCGTTTTCTGCCGGGAGAGCAGGTGGAGAAGGCGCGGTTGCTCGACGAGAACGAGGAGATCGAGGCACGCAGCGGTAATCCGGCCGTATGGGAGCCCATGCTGCTCGGCATCACCAAGGCGTCGCTGACCACGGAATCGTTCATCTCCGCCGCCTCGTTCCAGGAGACGACCCGCGTGTTGACCGAGGCGTCGATCAACGGCAAGACCGATCAGCTGCGCGGGCTGAAGGAAAACGTCATCGTGGGCCGGCTGATACCCGCCGGCACCGGCCTGGCCTACCACGAGGAGCGCCGGCGCAAGCGCCGGGCGGCCGTCGACCAGGAGCAGGAGCTCCGGCAGCTTCTCGGGGAGGTCGGGTCCGAGGCGGTGGCCTCGACGTCCGAGGGCGGCAGCGAGGCCGTGAACGCCTGAGCACTCCGCGGCCGCGCCGCCCATCGCGGCGGGGCCGGCAGCTTGACACGCGGTGGTCAGCTGCCTAGAATCGCCGATCCTTTGGGCAGGGCCCGAAGCGCTTTGTCGTGGCTGTATGGGTTGGACACGGAAATATGCCGACAATTAATCAACTGGTTAGGTCACCGCGCAAGAAGCAGGTCAAGAAGTCGAATGTCCCGGCACTCGGCGCCTGTCCTCAGAAGCGTGGCGTCTGCACCAGGGTGTACACGACCACTCCTAAGAAGCCGAACTCGGCTCTGCGCAAGGTGGCGCGGGTCCGGTTGACGAACGGTTACGAGGTCACCACATACATTGGCGGTGAGGGTCATAACCTGCAGGAGCATTCGGTGGTGTTGATCCGCGGCGGTCGCGTAAAGGACCTGCCCGGCGTGCGCTACCACACGGTTCGTGGTGCACTCGACACGTCGGGGGTCGGCGAGCGTCGTCAGGGGCGTTCAAAATACGGAGCCAAGCGGCCCAAATCCTGACTGCCGCGCTCGCGGCGGGCGATTCGCCGCGCAACAGCACGTAACGTACACCGATAACCGACGTCGGGGGGTCGCTTTCGGCCTCTCGGCGGGTATCATCAATTTTCGCCCAGAAATGTTGTGGAATTGGGCGGCGACAGAACGACTGAGCGCGTCCGGCCTGCGTGCGGACGCGAGCGACGAGGGTTGAAAGGCGTATGCCACGACGACGAGAAGTTCCGAAGCGCGAGATACTGCCCGATCCGAAGTATCACGATCAGACGATCGCGAAGTTCGTCAACGTGTTGATGCAGGACGGCAAGAAATCTATCGCGGAGCGAATCATGTACGGCGCGCTCGACACGATCTCCAAGCGCGGCAAGAGTGATCCCGTCGAGGTGTTCAACAGCGCCCTCGACAATGTGCGGCCGGTGGTCGAGGTCAAGAGCCGGCGGGTCGGCGGCGCAACCTATCAGGTGCCGGTAGAGGTGCGGCCGGCGCGCCGCAACGCCCTGGCGATGCGCTGGCTCGTCGATGCCGCCCGCAAACGCAGCGAGAAGTCCATGACGGGCCGGCTCGCATCGGAGTTCATGGACGCAGCAGAGAAGCGCGGCGGCGCCGTCAAGAAGTGCGAGGACGTGCACCGCATGGCCGAAGCGAACAAGGCGTTCTCACACTACCGTTTTTGAGCGATACGACGGATTTTTGCTGAAAGGATTGGGACGACAGGAAACCGGCTGACATGGCACGCGTCACTCCGCTAGAGCGCTACCGCAACATCGGCATCATGGCTCACATCGATGCCGGCAAGACCACTACCACGGAGCGCATACTCTTTTATACGGGCATCTCCCACAAGCTCGGCGAGGTGCATGACGGCAATGCCGTGATGGATTGGATGGAGCAGGAGCAGGAACGGGGCATCACCATCACGTCGGCGGCCACGACCTGTTTCTGGAGCGGCATGCGGCAGAACTTACTGGAGCACCGCATCAACATCATCGACACGCCCGGCCATGTCGATTTCACCATCGAGGTCGAGCGCAGCCTGCGGGTGCTCGATGGGGCCGTCGCGGTGTTCTGTGCCGTCGGCGGGGTCGAGCCGCAGTCGGAGACGGTCTGGCGGCAGGCCGACAAGTACGGCGTGCCCCGGCTGGCCTTCGTCAACAAGATGGACCGGGCCGGCGCCGACTATCTCCGCGTGGTGCGCCAGATCGAAACCCGTCTTGGTGCCAAGTCGTTGCCCATCCAGCTGCCCATCGGCGCCGAGGAGCGATTCGAGGGTGTCGTCGATCTGGTGACGCGCAAGGCGATTTACTGGGACGAGGAGAGCCGCGGCGCTATCTTCGAGGAACGCGAGGTCCCCGAGGGGATGCTCGCGGAGGTCGAGCAGTGGCGCGAGAAGGTGATCGAGGCCGCGGCAGAGGCCAATGAAGAGTTGATGGAGCGCTACCTCGAGGGTGGCGAGCTGTCGGAAGCGGACATCGTAAGAGGTCTGCGCCAGCGCACGCTGGCCAACGAGATCGTCTGTGTTTTGTGCGGGTCGGCGTTCAAGAACAAGGGCGTGCAGACGATGCTCGACGCCGTCGTGGAGCTGCTGCCGAACCCGACGGACGTGGCGGCAGTCAACGGTCTCGATGACAAGGACCAGCGGGCGACGCGAAAAGCGGACGATGAGGAGCCGTTCTCAGCGCTCGGTTTCAAGATCATGACCGATCCGTTCGTCGGCCAGCTGGTGTTCTTCCGCGTGTATTCGGGTGTGCTCAAATCCGGCGACACCGTGTTCAATCCGGTGAAGGGTCGCCGAGAGCGCATCGGTCGTCTGCTGCAGATGCACGCCAACGAACGGAAGGAAGTCAAGGAAGTTCGGGCGGGTGATATCGCGGCGGCGGTGGGGCTCAAGCATGTGACCACAGGTGACACGATCTGCGACCCGCAGCGCGTCATCACGCTCGAGAGGATGGAGTTTCCGGATCCTGTTATCTCGCAGGCCGTGGAGCCCAAGACCAAAGCCGATCAGGAGAAGCTCGGCGTTGCCCTCGGCAAGTTGGCCCAGGAAGACCCCTCGTTCCGTGTATCCACCGACGAGGAGTCCGGTCAGACGATCATCTCCGGTATGGGCGAGCTGCATCTCGAGATCATCATCGATCGACTGCGGCGCGAGTTCAGCGTGGACGCCAACGTCGGCAAGCCTCAGGTTGCCTACCGGGAGACCATCACCCGCCCCATCGAGCAGGAGAACAAATTCGCCAAGCAGACGGGAGGGCGCGGTCAGTACGGTCACGTGTACCTGCGCATCGAGCCTCAGGAGCGTGGCGCCGGCTACGAGTTCGTCGACGAGATCAAAGGCGGGGTCATCCCGCGGGAGTACATCCCGGCGGTCGGCAAGGGCGTGGATGAGGCTCTGACGTCCGGGGTCGTTGCCGGATACCCGGTGATCGACGTCAAGGTCAGTGTCTACGACGGCTCGTATCATGAGGTGGACTCGTCGGAGTACGCGTTCAAGGCGGCAGCCATGCAGGCGTTTCGCGAAGGGTGCCGGCGCGCGGGGCCGCAGCTGCTCGAGCCGATCATGGCCGTCGAGGTTGTCACGCCCGAGGAGTACATGGGCAGCGTGACGGGCGATCTCAGTTCCCGGCGCGGCATGATCCAGGCGATGGAGGAGGTACCCAGCGGTAAAGTGGTTCGCGCCGAGGTGCCGCTCGCCGAGATGTTCGGCTACGCGACCGCGCTACGCTCGGCGACCCAGGGGCGCGCCACCTATTCCATGGAGTTCAAGAAGTACGCACCGGCCCCGAGCAACATTGCCGAAGGCATGATGCGCAAGGCGAGTTGATCGACAAATATAGAGAGCCGAACCCCGTCCTAAGGATCCAGAACGAGCAAGAGGTGTCATCGTGTCGAAGTCGAAGTTTGAGCGGACGAAGCCGCATGTGAATGTAGGGACGATTGGTCATGTTGACCATGGGAAGACGACGCTGACGGCGGCGATGACGAAGATTTTGGCGTCGAGGTATGGAGGGGAGGCGAAGGCGTTTGATGAGATTGACAATGCGCCGGAGGAGCGGGAGCGGGGGATTACGATTGCGACGGCGCATGTGGAGTATGAGACGGAGAAGCGGCACTATGCGCATGTAGATTGTCCGGGGCACGCGGATTATGTGAAGAACATGATCACGGGTGCGGCGCAGATGGACGGAGCGATACTGGTGGTATCGGCGGCGGATGGTCCGATGCCGCAGACGCGGGAGCATATTTTGTTGGCGCGTCAGGTAGGGGTTCCGTACATTGTGGTGTATTTGAACAAAGCGGACATGGTGGATGATGCGGAGCTGCTTGAGTTAGTGGAGATGGAGGTTCGGGAGTTACTGGACAAGTATGAGTTTCCGGGTGATGAGACGCCGATTGTGGTGGGGAGTGCGTTGAAGGCGTTGGAGGGTGAGGAGTCGGCGCTGGGGACGGAGTCGGTATTGAAGTTAGCGGAGGCGTTGGATGCGTACATACCGCAGCCGGAGCGTGCGGTAGATGGCGCGTTTTTGATGCCGGTGGAGGATGTGTTTTCGATTTCGGGTCGAGGGACGGTGGCGACGGGTCGTGTTGAGCGGGGGATTGTGAAGGTTGGGGATGAGGTTGAGATTGTGGGGTTGAAGGAGACGTCGAAGACGGTGGTGACGGGTGTAGAGATGTTTCGCAAGCTGCTCGATGAGGGGCAGGCGGGGGACAATATTGGGGTGTTGTTGAGGGGGACGAAGCGGGACGAGATTGAGCGTGGTCAGGTGTTGTCGAAGCCGGGGTCGATCACGCCGCACACGAAGTTTGAGGCGGAGGTTTATGTGTTGTCGAAGGAGGAGGGGGGTCGGCACACGCCGTTTTTTGGGGGTTATCGGCCGCAGTTTTATTTTCGGACGACGGATGTGACGGGGGCGGTGGATTTGCCTGAGGGGGTAGAGATGGTGATGCCGGGGGACAATGTGCGGGTGACGGCGAGTTTGATCAATCCGATTGCGATGGAGGAGGGGCTGAGGTTTGCGGTCCGCGAGGGCGGGCGCACGGTGGGCGCCGGGGTGGTGACGAAGATACTGGAGTAACGCGACCACAAAGACAGCCCTTACAACAGCCCGCGTGGCGATCAGGCGCGTTGCTCGCCTGCTAGGTTAATTCGAGATACGATCATGAAAACGCCCAGTCAAAAGATCCGCATCCGCCTCAAGGCGTTCGACCACAGGATTATCGACCGGTCGGCGTTGGAGATCGTGGAAACGGCGAAACGTACGGGAGCGATCGTGCAGGGTCCGATCCCGCTGCCGACGAAAATCGAGCGTTATACGCTGCTGCGTTCGCCTCACTCGGACAAGAAGTCCCGCGACCAGTTCGAGGTCCGCACGCACAAGCGGATCATGGACATCATCGAGCCTACCGACAAGACGGTGGATGCGCTGATGAAGCTCGATCTGGCCGCGGGTGTCGATGTGGAGATCAAGCTCGGTTGACGAGCGCCGGTGGCGCGACGCCCGGGCGCAGTAAACGCGAAACACGGTGGCAGCACGATGAGCCTTGGAGTGGTTGGACGGAAGATTGGAATGACCCGAATATTCACCGATGACGGTGTCTCCGTGCCCGTCACGGTGCTCGAGGTCGTGCCCAATCGCGTTACGCAGGTGAAAACCCCGGGTCGAGACGGCTACGGTGCGCTGCAGGTAACGGTCGGTGTCCGTCGCCCCGGGAGGGTGACCCGCCCGTTGGCGGGGCATTACGCCAAAGCCGAAGTGGAGCCGGGGCGCGGGCTTTGGGAGTTCCGTGTCTCGGAGAGCGATCTCGCCGCCTACGCGCCGGGCGCCGAGCTCAAGGTCGACCTCTTCGAGCAGGGTCAGAAGGTTGACGTGCGCGGTATCACCATCGGCAAGGGCTTTGCGGGTGTCATGAAGCGCCATGGCTTCGGCGGGGGTCGCGCCACGCATGGCAACTCGAAGGCCCATCGCAAACCCGGATCCATAGGCCAGAATCAGGATCCCGGACGCGTGTTTCCCGGCAAGAAAATGGCGGGACAAATGGGGTCCGCGCGACGCGTGCAGCAGAATCTCGAGGTCGTGCGCGTGGACGTCGATCGCAATCTGCTCCTCGTCAAGGGGTCGGTGCCGGGGCCGCGCGGGTTCGACGTCACGATTCAGCCCACGGCCAAGGGGCCCGCGCCCGCGACCACTGAGATGAGTGCGTGACCATGGAGCTCAGCGTCATACAGGCGGATGGCGGCGAGGGCCGCACCAGCGTCGAAGTGTCGGATCATGCGTTCGGCGCTCAGTTCAACGAGGCGCTGGTGCATCAGGTGGTGACGGCCTACGCGGCGGGCGCGCGGGCCGGGACGCGGGCCCAGAAGAACCGCTCGGCGGTCAGTGGCGGCGGCAGCAAACCGTGGCGCCAGAAGGGCAGCGGGCGGGCACGCGCCGGCACGCGCCGCAGCCCGCTGTGGCGTGGCGGCGGCAAGGTGTTTCCCGCGTCGACGCAGAATTTTTCCCAGAAGGTGAACCGCAAGATGTACCGCTCCGCACTGCGATCGATACTCTCGGAGCTGATTCGCCAGGATCGCATCGTGGTGCTCGATGAATTCGACGTGAGCGAGCCCAAGACCAAGATGCTCGTGCAACGGCTGGATGGGATTGGCGCCCGGGAGGCGCTGATAGTCCATGAGTCCCCCAGCGACAACCTGTGGCTGGCGGCGCGCAACCTGCCCGGCGTGTATGTGATCGATGCGGCGACCGTCGACCCGGTGAGCCTCGTGAGCAGCGAGAAGGTGCTGTGCACCGTCAAGGCGCTGAAGGCGCTCGAGGAGAGGGTGCAGTGACAGACGAGAAGCTCTACCAGGTGATCATGGCTCCGCGGCTATCGGAGAAGGGTACCGGGCTGGCCGATGCGTATCGTCACTTCGTGTTCGAAGTGGCGCCGGACGCGACGAAGCCGCAGATCAAAGCGGCGGTGGAGACGCTGTTCAAGGTTGAGGTGGACTCTGTTCAGGTGCTCAACGTGCGCGGCAAGGCAAAGCGCCATGGCCGCAGCTACGGCAAGCGGCGCAATTGGAAAAAGGCCTACGTGCAGCTCAAGCCCGGCCACGACATCGACTTCGTCGGTGGTCAGCCCTGAGCGGCAGGTGAGCGAGGCGAGGCATACCGATTATGGCATTGGTTAAACAGCGGCCCACGTCCCCCGGTCGGCGTGGCATGGTCAAGGTGAGCACGGCGGGGCTGCATCGCGGCGCGCCGCACGAGCCGCTGGTCGAGAGCAAGAAGGCCATCGACGGGCGCAACAATGCCGGTCGCATCACGGTTCGGCATCGCGGGGGCGGCCACAAGCGTCGCTACCGCCTGATCGATCTCAGGCGTAACAAGGACGGCGTCGCCGGGCGCGTCGAGCGCGTCGAGTACGATCCCAATCGCAGCGCCAACATCGCGCTGGTGCTGTACGCCGACGGCGAGCGCCGCTACATCGTCGCACCGGAGGGCATCGAGGTCGGCAGCAGTATCGAGTCGGGACCCGGCGTGGCCATCGCGGTGGGCAACGCGCTGCCGCTGCGCAATATTCCGGTGGGCACCGTCGTCCACTGTGTAGAGATGAAGCCCGGGAAGGGTGCGCAGATCGCCCGCGCCGCCGGCACTGCGGTGCAGTTCCTGGGGCGTGAGGGCAGCTACGCGCTGCTGCGTCTGCGCTCGGGTGAGATGCGGCGCGTCCACCTCGATTGCCGGGCGACCGTCGGTGAGGTCGGCAATCGGGAGAACAGCCTGCGTAAGCTCGGCAAGGCCGGCGCCAAGCGCTGGCGCGGCATACGGCCGACGGTCCGCGGCGTGGCGATGAACCCTGTGGATCATCCCCACGGCGGTGGCGAGGGACGCACTTCCGGGGGTCGACACCCGGTGTCGCCATGGGGCGTGCCCACCAAGGGTTATCGGACGCGGAGCAACAAGCGCACCAGTTCGCTGATTATCCGCCGGCGTAAACGTTGAGAGACCTGGATTGTCGTCATGCCACGCTCCGTAAAGAAAGGACCCTTCATCGATCATCACCTGTTGACCAAGGTCCAGCAGGCGCGGGCGGAGAGCAGCCGCAGGCCGATCAAGACGTGGTCGCGGCGTTCTACGATCATGCCCGAGTTCGTGGGCTTGACCATTGCGGTCCATAACGGCCGCCACCATGTGCCGATTTTGATCTCCGAGAACATGGTGGGACACAAGCTCGGTGAGTTTGCGCCGACGCGGACCTTCAAGGGCCACGCGGCCGACAGAAAGACCAAGTAGGCGGCCACTGCGATGCAAGTTAGAGCCATAGCGAAGTACGTGAGGGTATCGCCCCAGAAATGTCGTCTGGTCATCAACCAGATTCGGGGGCTGCGCGTCGACAAGGCGCTCGAATTGCTGCAGTTCAGCCCCAAGAAGGCCGCGCACCCGGTGCGCAAGACGCTCGAGTCGGCCATCGCCAACGCCGAGCACAACGAGGGCGCGGATATCGACGAACTACGCGTGGAGGCCGCCTACGTCGACGAAGGGCCGACTCTGAAGAGGTGGCGCCCGCGCGCGAAGGGGCGCGCTGCGCCCATCATGAAGCGAACGTGCCACATCACGGTAGCGGTCGGCGACAGCCGCGGGGGCAGCTAGCATGGGACAGAAAGTACAACCGATCGGGTTTCGGCTCGGCATCGTGCGGGACTGGAGCGCCCGCTGGTACGCGGCGCGGGATGATTACGCGCGCAACCTGCGCGCTGATCTGAAGGTGCGTGATCACGTCAAACGCCGTCTGAGCAACGCCGCCGTCAGCCGGGTGGCCATCGAGCGGCCTGCCCAGAACATGAATGTGACGATTTACACGGCGCGCCCCGGTATCGTCATCGGCAAGAAGGGCGAGGACATCGATCGCCTGCGCAGGGAGCTCACACGCATCAACGGTGCACCCGTGCAGATCGCAGTCGAGGAGATCCGCAAGCCGGAGCTCGACGCCACGCTCGTGGCGGAGAGCATCTGCCAGCAGCTCGAGAAGCGCATCATGTTCAGGCGCGCGATGAAACGCGCCGTTCAGAACTCGATGCGCCTGGGCGCGAAGGGCGTTAAGGTGATGGTGGCCGGCCGCCTCAACGGAGCCGAGATCGCACGTACGGAGTGGTATCGCGAAGGGCGCGTCCCGCTGCACACGCTGCGGGCGAACATCGACTACGGCTTTGCCGAGGCCAAGACCACCTACGGGGTGCTCGGCGTGAAGGTGTGGATTTTCAAGGGCGAGGTGTTCGGCGCTCAGGAGGAGACCGAGTCGGCCACGGAATCCAAGGCGGCTGCCGGCTGAGGAGCGACCGTATCATGTTGCAACCCAAGAGAACCAAGTATCGCAAGCAGCAGAAGGGCCGCAACCGCGGCATGGCCACGCGTGGTAGCCGCGTGAGTTTCGGCGAGTACGGGCTCAAGGCGACGACGCGGGGTCGGCTTACGGCCCGCCAGATCGAGGCGGCCCGCCGCGCCATCAATCGGCACATCAAACGCGGCGGGCGGCTGTGGATCCGAATGTTTCCGGACAAGCCGGTGTCGAAGAAACCGCTGGAAGTCCGCATGGGCAAGGGCAAGGGCAACCCCGAGTACTGGGTTGCGCAGATCAAACCAGGGCACGTGCTCTACGAGCTCGAAGGTGTCAATGAAGAGCTGGCGCGCGAGGCGTTCCGTCTGGCCGGCGCCAAGCTGTCGGTGCAGACGAGCTTCGTCAGGCGGCAGGTGCTGTGATGGGCATGGCCGACGAATTGCGCAGCAAGACCGCGGAGCAGCTGAACGAAGAACTCATCGGGCTGCGGCACGAGCAGTTCAATTTACGCATGCAGAAAGGTACCGGCCAGCTTGGCAATCCGTCGCGCATGCGTCAGGTGCGGCGTGAGATAGCGCGGATCAAGACCGTGCTCAACGAGAAGTCGAGGTCGACGGCATGAACGAGAAAGCGAGTCGCCGCCGCATACTGCCCGGCAGCGTCGTCAGCAACAAGATGGACAAGACCGTCACCGTGCTGGTGGAGCGGCGCGTCCGCCACCCGCTGTACAAGAAGTTCATTCGCCGGTCGATCAAGCTGCATGCGCACGACGAGGACAACGTCTGCCAGGAAGGCGACCGCGTGCTGATCGAGGAGTGCCGGCCGCTCTCCAAGACGAAGAGCTGGCGCCTTATCAAGGTGGTCGAGCGGGCCGAGTAAGGGGAACGACGATGATTCAGATGCAGAGCACACTGGACGTCGCCGACAACAGCGGGGCGAAGCGCGTGCAGTGCATCAAGGTGCTCGGGGGGGCTAAACGCCGCTACGCGGGCATTGGTGACATCATTCGCATAAGCATCAAGGAGGCGATGCCCAATAGTCGGGTGAAGAAGGGCGACGTCTACCACGCAGTGATCGTGCGCACCAAGAAAGGCGTGCGGCGGCCCGACGGCTCGCTGATCCGATTTGACAAGAACGCCGCGGTGCTGCTGAACCAGCAGCTGCAGCCCATCGGTACGCGTATCTTCGGTCCGGTGACGCGGGAGCTCAGAACCGAACGCTTCATGCGGATCATCTCGCTCGCGCCCGAGGTGTTGTGAGGGAATTAGCGATGCAGAGGATCAAACAAGGCGATGAGGTGATCGTGCTGACCGGCCGAGACCGAGGCAAGCGCGGAACGGTGCTCAAGGTGTTGCAGGACGGCCGGGCGCTGGTCGACGCGGTGAACGTCGTCAAGCGGCACACGCGACCGAATCCCAACCAGGGACAGACCGGCGGGATAATCGAGAAAGAGGCGCCCATCCAGTTGTCCAACTTGGCGCTGTGGAATCCGGCAACCAAGAAGGCAGATCGAGTCGGGTTCCGACTGCTCGAAGACGGACGTAAGGTTCGTTACTTCAAGTCGAATGGGGAAGTTGTCGACCTGACATGAGGCTGCGTCGCGCACACGGGTACGGGTCATGGCGAGGTTAAAGGAACACTACGAGAAGACGGTCGTGCCGCAGCTCATGGAGCGGTTCGCGTACAGCAACGTGATGCAGGTCCCGCGCATCAGCAAGATCACGCTGAACATGGGGCTCGGCGAGGCCATCGCAAACAAGAACGTGCTGCAGAGCGCCGCTGACGATCTGGCGCGCATCTCGGGGCAGAAGCCGATCATCACCCGGGCCCGCAAGTCGGTGGCGGCGTTCAAGATCCGCGAAGGGTGGCAGATCGGCGCCAAGGTGACGCTGCGGCGCGAGCGTATGTATGACTTCCTGGACCGACTGGTGTCGGTGGCTATCCCCCGCATTCGGGATTTCCGCGGATTGCCGTCGCGCTCGTTCGACGGCCGCGGCAATTACTCGTTCGGCTTGCGCGAGCAGATCGTGTTTCCCGAGATCGACTATGACAAGGTCGACGCGTTGCGCGGACTCGACGTGACGATCACCACCTCGGCGCAGACCGACGAGGAGGGCCGGGAGTTGCTCGCGGGCTTCAATTTTCCGATTCGAACGTAAGAGGTAGGGCTGTGGCAAAGAAATCGATGATGGCGAGAGAGGTGAAGCGGCGCCGATTGGCAGAGCGTCTGCGGGCTCGCCGCGCCGAGTTGAGAGCGCAGGTCAGCAACTCAAGTCTCGATACCACCGAGCGGTGGCAGGCGATGTTGGAGCTGCAGCAGCTGCCGCGCGACTCCAGCCGTTCGCGCCAGCGAAATCGTTGCGGGCTGACGGGGCGACCCCGCGGGTACTACCGGAAGTTCGGTCTGAGCCGCAACGTGCTGCGTGAGATCATCATGCGGGGCGAGGCGCCGGGCGTGGTGAAGGCGAGCTGGTGAGGCCGGGTATCATCCCCTGTAGGGAGCACATCAGATGAGCATGACCGACCCCATCGCTGATATGTTGACGCGCATCCGCAACGGTCTCAAGGCGGAGAAGGCCGCGGTCAGCATGCCGGCATCGAAAATGAAGCGCGCCATTGCCTCCGTGCTCAAGGACGAAGGCTACATAACCGATGTCGTCGAGGGCGAGCGTGACGGCCTGCCGGTGCTGGAGATCAAGCTGAAGTACCATCAGGGGCGACCCGCCATCGACGAGCTCAAGCGGATCAGCACGCCGGGGCGGCGCGTGTACTGCGGCGCCGGTGATCTGCCGTCGG
>JBFEOO010000057.1:0-24184 GCA_041550555.1 Arenicellales bacterium | reverse complement strand
GTCGGGGACCCGCTCCACCGCTTCGTCGAGAACGGCACCCACCGTGAGGCCGAGCAGCGGCCGTCGGTCGCTCCCGTGTACATAGCTCGGAGACGGCATAGTGCCTCGTGGGATGTCCGCCGATCTAGCGCTCGACAGTATCCGCGGCACTACACGGCGGAATTGATGTGAATCAACTCGGACCGCAGGTAACAGCCGCGCGATACAAATCGATCGGGGTAATTCCATGCTGTTACCGCTGCACGAACCCTCGTCGAGTCGACGCCCCCTGGCCCGCTCTTCGGTCGGACCGCTCGTCCAGCGGGCGCGAAGAAGGCCTCCTGCGGCGTTTACAGAACATCGGCTAGACGATAGTCTGTTTCGATTGAATAACGCCTATGCTGCGGTGAAGTGTCACACGGGCGATGATGCAACGCAGAGACTTTCGGGAAAACGTCAATCTTTCCGTTCGCTTTCGCTCGGCAGGGACGACCGAGCTGCATTCAGGGCGACTCGTCAACGTCAGCGAGCGCGGCATGCTGTTGATGGGATGTGCGCCCCTGGCGCCCGAGACGGCGATCGAGGTGTATTTTCCGACCAACTGGCGACCTACGGCTGTCGATCTCTCTCTCGAGTCGGCCGTTCACCCGGAGACCGGCGGCCCATGCAGCCGCACGACAATGCACGTCGTTCGCGTCAGTCCGCGGACTTCTTCGGATCGGCCGGCTGACGACCCCTCCTTGTTCTGCTACGGCTGCTGGTCCGTCTGAACGAACAGGGTCGACGATCGGGAATCCGTTGCTCGACCCCGGCCCCGGCAGCCTGTGGTCTACACACCGCAATCAGATCGCTGCAGCTTCTAGACGTTCGACCAGATTATCAGGCCGCCCCATCCGAGCAAGGCTGCGCCGAGCGGCGTGCTAATTCGAGATCCCCAGGGCATGTTCTTCTCGACCGCCATGATCGCGCCCAGCACGAGCATCCAGCCTACGCTGCCCGCGCCCACCGCAAACATCAGCAGCATCAGCGCCCAGCAGCAGCCCACACAGTAGGCGCCATGGTGCATTCCCAGCAGCAACGATTGCAGTCGTTCCTGCCGGCCGCGCCAGTGCTGCATCACGAAGCTCATCGGTGTTCGGCACTTGTCGAGGCAGCGATATTTGAGCGCAGTGAATTGAAACAGGCCGGCCACAATCAGGATCACGGCCCCCGGGATCCAGCCGTTGAACGTCAGCCAAACACTGCCTTGAAGCACCTGCAGGATGACCCAGCTCGCGCCATGGGCGGCGAGTCCGAACACGCCCCACATCAAGAGATAGCCGGCTATCACGAGCGACAGCAGGCGGCCGCGATCGGCGCGTTGGCTCGTCAGCCGGCGAAAGATCTCGAGCAGCGGCAAGGTGGTGGGCAACATCATCGCGCTGGTCATCAGCATCCAGCCGCCGACATACAGAAAGGCCGGGATCACCACCTCGCCCTTCGGTATCGCCCGGCAGATGTTGGCGGCTACCCCAAGCGGCGTCCACAGGCCGTGGTTCAAGTACCTGCCGTAGGGGCTTTGCTCCCAAAGCCACAGCGCCAACCACGCGAACACGAGCAACAGCCCGGCGATCGGCAGGAAGTAGCCCCGCCGCACCGACGTCATCGCTGCTGGACGTTGTATCCCGAGCATCGGTAGCTCAGACGCGCCGCCGCGCGACCCTCACCCGCGGCGGCACGCCTCCCCGCCTCAGCCGACCGGCGTCGGGCACACTGTCGCGGCCCGCTGCAACCGGTCGTTTCGGCCCGTCAGCCGACGAAGTGAAAGTCGCCCTGCACGGAGTTGTGGCCTTTTATATCGACGTTCATGCCAAGCGCCGGGTTCGTCACCTTGTAGCTCGGCGCGTTTCCGAGGTAGGCCGGCGAGCCCGGGATGGTCGAGAACGCCGAGTCGCTCAGCGTCGTGAGCTGGCCCGTTGCTCCCTTGAAGGGCTCCATCTGCGCGGTCATCACCTCACCGATGCGCAGCGTGCCCGAATTCTTCTCGACGTGAAACTCGATCGGCACCCGCTCGACCGAAACCACTTCGCCGACGAGGGAGACCAGATCGGCGACCGGACCACCTTCCTGTCCGGTGAAAACACTGAGCAGCGCTTTCTCCTGCTCCGCGCTGGCCCTGTCGTCGACATAAACGGCCGCCCGCCAGTTGCCGTTGAGTACATTGCCGGGAATGTGTGCCACTACGCCCAGGGTCAGGCCGGTGACATCGATACCGTTGATGTCGCCACTCTCGAAGTGCCAGGCCATGGTGCCCTCGCACTTTCCTCCGTCGGGGTCGGCCCCGACCCAGCAGGGACAGACAGCCTTGCAGGTGCAAACTTCCAGCAAAGAGCCTTTCAGATCGTAAGCCATCTACATCCTCCTGTCTCGTGGTCTTTGGAACTAACGGCCCCGGCCGCCGCCCCGGCGGCAACCGCTCCACCACCAGCGGCGCGCAGCGGCCTCAGCCGCTCTGACAGCCCGAGATCGCCACGTCTCGGACCCAAGTGACCCGAGCGATGATACTCCGTCGACCGGCAAAGATGAACCGCCCCCGCCTCTCTGCGCCGTGGCGCTATCTGCTTGCCGTATCGCGCCCAACAACCGCGCGACGAGCGCTCCGAGGAGGGCGCCTGCCGGCAAGCGCCTGCGGCAAATTTATGTCAGCCCAATCATTTCGAGCATACGGCGCCATCGCTGTAGAAGACATGTAGTGCGCTAGCCGCGCAGTCCGCCATCCCGAACGTCCGCCTGTGCCCGATACACGTCTACCTCGAAAACCGGCTGCCATCCCGTATGCCGATGTCGCCGGCTATAGCCGCCTCACCGGTCGCGATGAAGAAGGCACCCACCGCCGGCTGAGCGCCAATCTCGACCTGCTCTCCGAGCCCATTCGCGTCCACAGCGGCACCGTCGTTCACACCGCGGGCGATGCGATCCTCGCGGAGTTTGCCACGCTGACCAAGGCGCTGAGCTGTGCGGCTCACGCTCAGCAAGCGCTTCGCCCGAAGAACGACGCGCTGCCCGAAGAAGACAAGGTGCACTGTCGTATCGGCGTGAATCTCGGCGAAGTCATCGCCGATCGGGATCGAAGACATCGCCGGCGCCTCTCGCTGCGGTGAAACCTCGCCGTCGAAGCCGTTGACTCGCGTTTCTCGGTTGAGGCCCGCTGGCCGGCGTCTTGCCACCGCCGCGTCACGCGAATGCCGCTCAGTCGATGTCGTCAGCCGAAATGCGCCCGTCCTCGAGCAGTCTCTGAAACGCCCGATAGGTCTCTTCGATGCCGTCTTCGAGCGAGATCGCGCCAAAGTCCCCGATCAGCGCGCGCAGAGGTCGATCGGGGAGCTCGGAGGGAAACGGCAGCGCCGCCCCGGTGGCGTCGAGCCTGGCGGCGGGCGCCAGCCCACGCAGGATCGCGAGACCGTCCTCGACGCTCGCAGCCCGACCGTTGAGATCGAACACGTGCGCTGCGGTGCCGTCGCGCGCCACCGCCCGCACGAACGCGGCCGCGACCTCGCCCGCGTAGAGGTAGTCGGTGGGGCCGCAGAACGGCACCGTGTAGGGCCGGCCGGCGGCGGCGGCAAGAATGGCGACGGTCGTCTTGGAGGTCATGCCCTGATCACGGCCGACACCGTAGACGACGCCCGGTCGAATGCCGACGCTGGGCACGCCCCAATCCTGGAAGTAGACGCCGGCAAGCGACTCGTCGCAGCGCTTGTAGGCACCGTACAGCGTCGCCAGATACGGGCTGTCCGGCAGCACGCCGTGCGCGGCAATAGAGCTCGCGTACGTCACCCGGCGCACGCCGTGCCGGCGCGCCGCCTCGAAAACCCCGACCGTGCCCACGACGTTGACACGCGCACCGCCAATCGGATCGGCTTTACAGAACGGCACCTGCAGCGCGGCAAGATGGACTATGGCGCCGATGCCGTGCTCGGCCACGACGGCGTCCACCGTCTGCGGATCGCCGATGTCGCCGGTGCACCAGGTGACATCGGCGAGCTGCTCCCGCGACATCAGCAGCCCGGGCCGTCGGCGGTCGTCGCGTAGATCCAATGCGACAGCCGGAATGCCGGCGCGCTGCAGAATCGCCAGCACCCAGCTGCCGATGCAACCGCCGGCACCGGTGACCAGCACCGGACAGTCGAACTCCCGTTGCTCGGCCTTGAATTTCGTATTGAGTGAGTCCATCGTGGCGTCTCGCGGCAGATCGAATCGACGCCCATGCTAACGCGACGGCGCCTTGGCGCCTAGCTACCTGCGGCATCACCGCGACAGCTGACCCGCGTCAACCCAAGCCACGCACCGATTCGCTAGCGTGCGCATCTCGCGCACCGGAGACGACCATGCCCGGCCAAGCCAAGGCGGACAACGCCCACGTCGCGAACGTGTTCGAGGAAATGGCGGATCTGCTCGAAATCGAGCAGGCCAATCCGTTCCGCGTACGCGCCTACCGCAATGCGGCGCGCACCGTGCGCGCGCTCGGGCGCGAGCTGGCCGAGCTGGTTGCCGAGGGTCGCGATCTCACCACCCTGCCCTTCATCGGCAAGGACCTCGCCGCCAAGATCACGGAACTCTTGGCAAGCGGCCAGAGTGCGGCGTTAGAGCGGCTCCACGAACGCGTGCCCGCGAGCCTCGAAACCCTGTTGCGGCTGCCAGGGCTTGGACCAAAGCGTGTGCAGACGTTGTACCGGCAGCTCGGCATCGAGACCCTCGATCAGCTCGAGGCGGCGCTGCGCGACGGGCGACTCGTGTCGCTGCCCGGCTTCGGGGCCAAGACCGCCGAGCGGGTCGCGGCGGCCATCGCCGAGCAGCACAAGCCCAGGCGCTTCGATCGCGCGGTCGCCGAGCGGGCGGTCCGACGAATCGAGGCGCAGCTGCGGCAGGTCGCTGGCGTCCGCGACCTCATCGCGGCGGGCAGCTACCGGCGCGGACGCGACACCGTCGGCGATCTCGACATCCTCGCCACGGCCGCCGACGGCCGGCAACTCATCGAGCGCTTGACGCGCCTCGACGGGGTCACGACGGTGCTCTCGAAGGGGACGACGCGCGCCTCCGTGCGTTTGAGCGAGGGCCTGCAGGTCGACCTGCGCGTGGTCGAGCCGCGCTCGTTCGGCGCTGCGCTGCACTACTTCACCGGCGCCAAGGCGCACAACATCGCCATTCGCCGCCTTGGCCAGCAGCGCGGGCTCAAGGTGAACGAGTATGGCGTCTTCCGCGGCAAGCGTCGCGTCGCCGGCCGCACCGAGGCGTCGGTGTTCCGCGCCGTCGGACTGCCGTATCTCCCGCCCGAGCTCAGAGAGAACCGCGGTGAGATCGAGGCGGCGGCGTCCGGGCGCTTGCCGAGCCTCATCGAGCTCAACGACATCGCCGGTGACCTGCATGTTCACACCCTGGCGACCGACGGTCGCGAGAGCATCGAGGCGATGGCGCGTGCGGCGCGGCGCCAAGGACTGCGCTATATCGCCATTACCGACCACTCCAAGCATCTGAGCGTCGCTAACGGTCTCGATGCCGCCGCCCTAGACCGTCAGCTCGACG
The DNA here is from genome assembly GCA_041550555.1 of Arenicellales bacterium. Classification (GTDB taxonomy): domain Bacteria; phylum Pseudomonadota; class Gammaproteobacteria; order Arenicellales; family JBFEOO01; genus JBFEOO01. Next base: position 18,646 of record JBFEOO010000057.1, on the reverse strand, counting down.
AGATCGCCCGCATCAATGATCGGCTGCGCGGCATCACCATTCTCAAGGGCATCGAGGTCGACATACTGACGGACGGCTCGTTGGATCTGCCGATGCGAGTGCTGCGCAAGCTCGACCTGGTCATCGGGGCGGTACATAGCTCGTTCGGGCTCAGCCGCGAGCGGCAGACCGAGCGCATCCTGCGCGCCATGGATCACAAGTGCTTCAGCATACTGGCCCACCCGAGCGGTCGCCTGATCGGACAGCGCGAGCCCTACGAGGTGGACATGCCGCGGATCATCGAGCATGCACGGGAGCGCGGCTGCTTCCTCGAGATCAACAGCCAGCCCCTGCGCTTGGATCTCAACGACACGTACGCCCGCCTCGCCCGCGACGAGGGCGTCCCCCTTGCGATCACAAGCGATGCACACGGCGCGGGCGATTTCGCGCTGCTCGCTCTGGGCGTAGCCCAGGCACGTCGCGGATGGCTGGAGAAGAAGGATGTGCTCAACAGCCTCGACGTGCGCCGGCTCCGGACACTGCTGGCAGCGACGATGCGTTGAGCGCGAGAGCTGTCGCCACGGCGCGGCGCAGGCGCACAGCGGCGTTCGGAGCCATCGCACAACTCTTCGTCGCGACAACCATACATCGCGCTGTCGCGCGCGCCTTCAAACCGGCGCGGTCAGCGGCGTCACCGACGTCGCCCGGCATCGAGCGCGGGGCGTAGTCCCGTCACGTTCATCCTCGCCGGGCACGCGCGCCGAGATGGACACGGTTGTCGGCGACGGAGGTGTCGAATTGGCGCGTCGGGCGGGGTTGCTTTGCAGCGCCGAACCATGCAACGCTCGCTCCGTCACCACAACGGCGGTGCAGCGGGATGGCGTTGTATCTGAACGAGGTCTGGCTCAAAGATCCCAGCCCCGAGAGCTTTCGTGAGTTCATCGACGTGTTCGGCGCACTTCGAGAGCAAGCCGACGCGATTGGCCTCACGGCGGACATCTTTCGACTGATTGCCGGGCCCTGGCTGTCAATCGAGGAGGCCAAGGTCGTATTCATCTTCGATGCGCCGGATGCAGCGGTGACTCTTCCCGCATTCGGGCGACTGATGGCCAAGGGGCTGCTCAAGAAGCGTCGGCTCACTGCCATGGTGGACTGGGACGAGGCGGCGAAGTTCGCCGACGGCTTGTGAGCAATCATCGCTGACCGCGGGATCTTTTTTCGATCCACGCGCAGCGCCTCTCGCTGTCGGCGATTCCGTCCCGACGCGACCGCCTATGGGCCCCGCCGCTGCCGGCGCTCTCGAGCCGAAGGCTTCGCGCAGTCGCACAATCGTCGGGCCTGCGCGACATGATCACTGAAGCGCAGGCGGTGTTCGTCGACGGGTGCCCGCAAGCGGTCTCGCCCGATCGGCCCCGGCAGCAACCTCGACAGGCGCAACGGCTCACCGTTTACCGCGGCCATGCGCGAGCGGGTCACCTTATCCTCGAAATTGGCCAGCGCGATGGGGTCGGGCGCACGGGTGACCCCCTGCACCGGCGCACTCGCCGCGAGCCCGTTGCCACCGGATCCCGTTGCGAAGTGTTCGGCGTCCAAGGCGTATCCGCGCGCCGACGGTGCCGTCCGACGGTCGCCCGCCACGAGCTCGGCGTATCGTGGCCCGAACCGCCGTCCCGCAGCGCCGCGCCCGATGCACGCCGCCATGCGCCCGCATTGAGCGCGACCCGCCCTGGCACACCGCCGAACGAACGTATCTCCCGGCTCACAAGCAGGTATGCTTTCCCTACGGTGCACGGCGAGCAGCGCTTGCCGGCAACGTCCCCATCCGCGCGCGACGACCACGCCTCGACACGTCCTAGCACGGCGTTTCGTCCTAGGAGCGACGGCCTCGGACTATTTCGGCTTCAACACGAACTCGTAGCCGGCGACCCAGGCCTTGTCCTCGCCGCGCGGGATTTCTTCGAGCACGACGGTCAGCTCCTCGGCGCCGTGATCCACCGTTGGATCCACGTTGAAGTACAGTCGTGTCACGAGCTGTTCATGATCAGGGTGACTGATGACGAAGTGCATGTGCCGGCCAATCGTGCCTGCGTACCCCGGGAGCACCGTAACGATCTTGAAGGCACCGCGCTCATCCGAGTCGAGGTGTGCGCGCCAGCGGTTCGGGTCGTGCTCCCCGTCCTGGTCGGCGTGCAGGATCCGCACGCGCGCGCCGGCGACGGGCGCCCCGCACGTGTCCAGTATCCTCCCGCGAAGAAACAGCGGTTGGCCGACGTCGCTCTCTCGCCACAGCTGCGTCTCGGCAGGAGCCGTTGAAAAATCGTGAGGCCCCGGGCTGGTCGCGCGGGTGGGCTGCCGTTGGTCGCAGGCATACGACACGCACTGCACCCCGAGCAGCAGCACAGCGCACAGGGGGAACATCGGACCTCGCACAGCACTCACCATGGATGTCGGCCCCCGACGATACGGCGGCGCAACCGCGGAATCAACACGCCTGGGCAGCGCCACGCCGACCCGGCGCCCGCCACGTGCGCTGCATGGCGCTCCCCGATTCGGACCTCTAAATTGATCTCAATCACGTCCCCGGCGCATTGGACGGTATATCGTTCGAATGCATTTTCAGGACGCATTCGAGATTCGGAGGAGGGTCCGATGGTGAAGAGGATTCTGGGCTGTGCGATGCTCTTGAGCGTAATGGGCCAACCAGCCATCGCTGCACAAGAGGAGCAGGGTCTCGTCACGTATCATGCCATGACGACTGAATTGGCGTTGAAGGCCGCGCAGACCGCCATGGAGGCGTGCCGACAAGCGGACTATCAGGTCAGCGTCGCCGTGGTCGATCGCGGCGGCAACGTTCAGGTTCTGCTCCGTGACCGCTTCGCCGGCGCCCATACGCCCGATACCGCGATCGGCAAAGCATGGACGGCCGTCAGCTTTCGCACCAATACCACGGAACTGACCAACTTGATGGAGCGCGGCGAGCTTCCCACCGGCCTGCTCAACGTACCTGGCGTCGTCGTCGTCGGCGGTGGAATCAAGGTCGAGGCCGCCGGAGCGATCGTCGGCGGCATTGGCGTCTCGGGAACTCCCAGCGGCGAGGCGGACGAGAAGTGCGCCAATGCGGGATTTGACTCAATTCGCGAGCTGCTCGAGTTCTGATCCGGCCTGGCCGCGGGGCGCGGGTCGCGTGATCGCGCTCACCGCGGCCCTGCTCGGGGCACGACCTCGATGCCGTCGGTTTCCGGCTCGTCGTCGACGATGGCCGGCGGAAATCCGGGCGCGAGCACGTCGACACCGCACGCCTGCTCGAGGCGCCGGATGATGTTCGGCGACCATTCGCGGGCGCCGTAGCGCTTCATGCCGTCTTCGAAGATCTCGATCAACCGCGGATTGATCTCGAGCGGCACGCCGGCCCGCTCGGCGACCGCTTGAAACAGGCCGATGTCCTTGAGCACGAGATCCATCGTGAAATTGATGTTGCGGCTGCCGTTGAGGATGACCTGACTTTCGGTCTCGTGAACGAAGGAATTGCCCGACGAGATCCGGATCGCCTCGTAGGTGGTAGCCAGATCCATGCCGGCCTTGCGGGCGGTCACCAGCGCCTCGCACAGCGTCACCAGATTGGCCGTGGCGAGATAATTGGTCAGCACTTTGAGCAGCGACGCGGAACCGAGACCGCCCGTGTGGAGGATGCGGCGCCCCATCGCCTTCAGCGCCGGCAACGCTCTCTCGAAGCTCGCCCGCTCACCGCCGGCAAATATCGAGATGTTGCCCGTCGCGGCACGATGGCAGCCGCCGGACACCGGGCAGTCGAGGCAGTCCGCGCCCACGCTGCGCACCGTCTCGCCGATGCGTCGCACCTCCGCCTCGTCCGTCGTGCTCATCTCCACCCATATCTTTCCCGACCCCAGACCGGCAACCACACCGTCCGGGGCCTCCATGACCGTCGCGCTGACTGCAGGCGACGGCAGGCACGTGATCACCATGTCCACGCTGCGCGCGAGGGCAAGCGGCGACTCCGCCCAGTGTGCGCCCCGCGCGAGCAGCTCCCTGGCGACGTCGCGATTCAGATCGCGCACCGTGAGGTCGAAGCGGTTACGCAAAAGACTGCCGGCGAGCTTGGCGCCGACGTTACCGAGTCCGATAAATCCCACTTTCATCTGAGCAGCTGTCTCTACCGACCACCCGTCGCCCTCGGTTCCGACAGCGACTGTAGCACCTGCGCAACCGCGCAACACAGCTCACGTCACCGCAACGACATACTGATGCCAACCCCACGTCGCTCCCCGGCGCGCAGCCCTGGACACCGGAGCCGGCGCGCGCGACCGAGGACCGACGACAGCGCCCACACGGCCCCCGAGCCAGGAGCCGAACCGACTGCACCGCTGATGTACGGAGCCAACGCCGAGGAGACGAAGGCTTCGAGCAACAGCGCGGCTCCTACACGGCCGTATCGGACGCCCTTAGCCTGCGCGTTGCGACGTCGACGCCCACTGCCGGCGCCAAGGGCCACCCCACACGGTCGTAAGCGCGAGCCGCCGAGGTCGGACTGCAGGTCGCGTCGACGTTCAAGAAACGGCTGCCACCAGGATCTCGACGTTGCGGGCGCCCTCCTCGCCCGCCACCTCCGGTGCCCGGTCGTCTCTGATCGCTTCGACGAAATCGCGTATCTCGCCCTGATAGGGATCGCAGCGACGGAAGGCGTGCTCACCCGCCTGGGTGACGATGCGGCCCCCCCCGTGCGAACCAAGCGTGTCGTCGAAGATCACGTAGCCGTCGCTGCCGTACACCTCCATCCGCCGCGGCGCATCGAAAAGCACCGAGGTCACGATCTCGGCCGTCGCACCCGACTCGAACTGCATCGCCACCACCGCGGTCTCGTCGTGCGGACCCTTGAACACGGCGCGGGCGATGAGCGGCGTGACGCGCACGATCTCGCCCGAGCTCGGGCGCATGTACCAGCGGATCTGGTCGAGACAGTGCGTGCCCACGCCCGCGAGTCCCCACCAGCCACCCACGTCGGCGGCCGCCCGCCAGTTGCTGTCGTCGGCCGCCTTGAACGACCACTGGGCTCGCATGTGGCGAATCGCGCCGACCGAGCCCGCGTGCACCGCCGCCGCCATCTCACGGTGGCCCGCATGCCAACGCATGTGGTAGGCGACACCGAGCTTTACCCCCGCCTCGCGGCATGCCGCCACCATCGCCCAAGCGTCATCGACCCCCGTGGCCATGGGTTTCTCGCACAGCACGTGCTTGCCGGCGCGCGCGGCCGCGATGCACTGCTGCGCATGCAGCTTGTCCGGACTCGCGATCAGCACCGCGTCGAGCTCGGGATCGGCGAGCATGGCGCCGAGATCGGTATAGACCGGGCTCGGCGATCGGGCGCCGTGGCGTCGGGCAAAGTCCGCAGCGCGGCCCGCGTCCCGACTCAGCACGCTCCACAGCACGGCGCCGTCCACTGCGGCGATGGCGGGAGCCAGGGCTCGTCGGGCGATGCCTCCGGGGGAGATCAGACCAATCTTGACATCAGCGATTGTGGGCATACGAGTGCCTGCGTGCCGTTGCAGCGTTCGCGCCGCCGACGCCGATCGGGCGGGCGCTGATCGGGTGATAATGATCCACAAAACCGCAGCAACGGCGAAAGATCAAGAGTGCCTAGCCCGCCGCTGCCCGTGCGCCGTCTCTGCGGGAGCGCTGGCGCCGGGCGCGGCCACCGATTGCCGCCGGCCGTCGGCGCTGCCAGCCTCCCGGGTGCGTCCGGTGCAAAGAACGACGGGCCGGAGGATTCGTTGTAACATGGGTGCGATCACGCCGTTGGTGCTCGCCGATCGATGAGTGAGGCTCGTCTGCCACGCAAGCTCGCCGCCGTTTTCTACGCCGATGTCGCTGGCTACAGCCGCCTGACCGGCGAGGACGAGGAAGGCACGCACCGTCGCTTGAGCGCCCACCTCGACATCCTCGCCCAGTCCATCAAATCGCATAACGGCGCCGTCGTCCATTACGCCGGCGACGCGGTGCTTGCTGAATTCCAGACCGTCACCGAGGCGATGGCGTGCGCCGTCGACGTTCAACGGGAGTTCAGGGACAACAACGCCCCCCTGCCCGACGAGCGCAAGGTCCAATTTCGGATCGGTGTCAACCTCGGCGAGGTCATCGTCGACAGAGACGACATCTACGGAGACGGGGTGAACGTTGCGGCGCGACTGGAGAGTCTCGCCGAGCCCGGGGGCATTTGCGTCTCCGAGGCGGTTCGCGGTGCCGTCGGCACCAAGCTGGCGATCGCCTTCGATGACATGGGCAGGCAGCGGGTGAAGAACATCGCCCAGCCCGTCCAGGCATACCGGGTAGTGCTGGATCCCGCTCGCCGCATGCGCGGACACGGCTCGCGCCGCCCATGGATGCTGCTCGGCGCGGCTGCCGCAGTCATCGCCGTCGTTGCCGGCGTGCTCGGCTGGCGCACGCCGTGGGTGCCGCGCGAGGAGCCGGCCTCGGTGGAACGCATGGCATACCCGCTGCCGGACAAACCCTCGATCGCCGTGCTGCCGTTCGCCAACATGAGCGGCGACGCGACGCAGGAATATTTCAGCGACGGCCTCACCGAAAACATCATCACCACGCTTTCCAAGCTTCCGGATGTCTTTGTCATCGCGCGTAACTCGACATTTACCTACAAGGGACAGACCGTTAAGGTACAGCGCGTCGCCGAGGAGCTCGGCGTGCGCTATGTGCTCGAAGGCAGCTTCCAGCGCGCGGATTCCCGCATCCGGGTTCACGCCCAGTTCATCGACGCGCTCTCGGGGCGCCACGTGTGGGCAGAGCGCTTCGATCGTCAGTGGTCCGACGTGTTTGCCCTGCAGGACGATATCACCCGCAACATCGTCTCGGCGCTCGAGCTCAAGCTCACGGAGGATCAGCAGGCGCGCCTGGCGCGACGTTACACGAGCAGTGTCGAGGCGTACGATTTCTTCCTTCGCGGTCAGACCGCCTACAGCGCCTACGAGGTCGAGCGCGCCCGTGAGATGTTCGAGCGCGCCATAGCTCTCGATGCCGACTTCGCTCGCGCCTACGGCGCATTGGCCTACACCTACTACCGTCCGGGGGAACTCGGCCCCACCGAAGGGGGGGTCGAGCCCCAACTCGGCCGTGCGCTGGAGCTTGCGCGCACCGCTGTCGCAAAAGACCCGGCCTTGCCTCAACCGTTGGTCGTGCTCGCGGAGATCGTGGCGACGGGCGATCCAACGGCAGCGCTCGAGGCGGCGCGCAAGGCCATCGATCTCGATCCCAACTTCGGCGACGCCTACACCGTGCTCGCCTTCATCCGCACCAACGCAGGACATGCCGATGAGGCCGTTGCGCTGATGGAGAAAGCCTTGCGTCTGAACCCCCATCCCCCTTCGGAGTACTACTTCGTGCAGGGTCGGGCGCTGTTCTTCACCGAGCAATTCCGCGCGTCCATCGCGGCGACGACAAAAGCGGTGGAAATCAATCCCGCGTACGCGGAAGCTCGCATCTACCTCGCGGCCGCCTATGCCCAGCAAGGCCAACAGGCCGACGCGGCGTGGGAGGTGGCGCAGCTGCTCGCCGCTGACGAAGGATTGACCGTCGAGGGTATCCGCACGACCTCCGCGGCGCTGATCCAGGACGCAGGCTACCTGGATACCCTGAGCGAGGGTCTGCGGGCGGCGAGTCTCCCCGAGCAATCGCCGGCGCCTCACGGCTGAACCACCGATTGCGGCGCTTCTACCGAACACCGCGCTCTGCCGGCCGACCAGCACGCTCAGCGGTGACGACGAAAAGCCGCGGGGCGGCGCCCGCACTCGCATGACCGGGGCTTGGCGGTCATCGCGCAGGGCGTCGCCCTGCCGCCGCATGAGTGCGCGGGGTGGCTACTGCCAGTAGCTGTCGGGGGGCGGTCCGTAGTCCTGCAGCATGCACGAGTAGACGGCGGTCTCGTCGAAAGGGTATCGCGCTTCCATCTCCGCGGTGAGCGTCACGCCGATACCCGGCGCGTCGGGGCGCCGAATCCGGCCGCCGACGATGCGGCCCTGATCGCCCATCATCTCCGCGCCGAGCGGAAACGCCAGCATGGGATACTCGACAAGCTTGCCGCCGCCCGTGAAGGCAGCGTGGTAGCTGGCCATGATGGCGACGGCGCCGCCCCAGGCGTGGACGACGACGTCCGTCCCGCGCGGTCGCGCCGCCTCGAAGACCTCGAGCACGGCGCCGATGCCGCCTATCACCGACGCATCCGGCTGAACGAAATCGTAGACGCCGTCGTTGACCCGATTGATCATCTCCTTCGGCGTAGTGATGATCTCACCGCCGCAGACCTCGACGTCGACGCGCGCGCGCAACTCCTTGAAGCCCTCCGGGCAGTCGGGCCCTATTGCCTCCTCGAGGAAGACGATGCGTTGATCGGTCAGCGCGTGCACCGCCGTCACGTAGCGCACGACGTCGTCCACCGCCTGTGGAGGATCGGCAAGGTTCTGACACATGTCGACGCCGACCCTGACGCCACGCTGCGCCGCCTGCTCTAACACCCACGCCGTCCGGCGCACGTCACCCGCTACCGCGCGAATCTTGTAAAGCGTGATGCCGAGCGATTGCAGCAGCTCGAGCTCGCGCCAGAACTGCTGCTTGGCATCGCAGCAGCCACCGCTGCCGTAGACCTCGATGCTCTCGCTCCATGCGCCGCCCAGCATCTCGTACGCCGGGACGCCCAGGCTTTTGGCCTTGGCGTCGACGAGGGCGATCTCATAGGCGCTGGTCACGTGGCGCGCCGCCCCCTGCAGCGACCAGTAATCACAGACGCTGCACAGATCCTTCACGCGGCGACCGATGTCGAACCCATCCCGCCCCAGCAGATAGGGGCGGGTCAATTCCACGATCGACTCGAAGACCCGCGGCGCAAACACGGCAAGATAGCCCTCACCCAGACCCGTCACACCGTTGTCGAGCGTCACCTCGATCATCCCGACGGTCCGCTTCGGGCCGTTCGGAAAACATTCCTTGATTTCCGGGTCGTCGGCGTCGGCATAGGGTGAGCTCAGCAGCAAACACCTGATGTCGGCAATTCTCGGCATCAATACCCCCGATCGAGGTCCGCGACGCCGGCGAGCGGTTTCCCCTGGCGATAGCGTGCCAGATTGGCGGCGAACACCTCGATCTTGCGATCCATTTCGTCGCCGCTGCCGCCGCCGGTATGCTGTGTGACGAGCGTGTTGGGGCACGCCCACAGGCCGTGGTCGCGGGGCAGCGGCTCGCACAGCGTCACGTCGATCACCGCGCCGCCAAGGCGGGCGGAGCGGAGCCGCTCGACCAGCGCGTCCTCCTCGACAACCGAGCCGCGCCCGAAGTTCACGAACAGGGCAGTATGCTTCATAAGACCCAGCCGCCTGTCGTCGAAGACGGCTGTGGTGGCGGCGGTCTCCGGCGCAACGCTGATCACGATGTCGGCGCTCGGCAGCGCGGCGTCGAGATCGGCGCTCTGCCAGTCGCTAGCGAAGCGCGTGAGCTGACAACCGAAGGGACCGATCAGCGCGGCGAGCCTGCGGTTGATCGCGCCGTAGCCGAACATCACGATGTGCGCGCCGGCCAGTGTCCTGAGCTCCTTGCGCAGCGGATCGCCGAGCCACTCGCGATCGTGCTGCAAGGTCACCAGGCGGTCGATGCCGCGATAGAGGGCGAGTATCCCCGCCAACGCCGACTCGGCGACCGGCTCGGTGAAGAAGTCGGGCAGGTTGGTAATGACGAGCCCATCGGGCAGCGCCCGGCGGTTCAATCTTGCGTATTCCCCGAAACCCACCGACTCGAGCTGCAGCCAGCGCAGCGCCGTACTCTGCGTCAGCCACGCCGGCGGCACGTTGCCGAAGACGACCTCGCTGCGGGCGAAACGCGGTGCCGCCGGGCCGCTGGCATCGAAGCAGGACTGCAGGTGCAGCGTGTCGTCCCCTGCCAGCGCGCTCACCCGCGCAATCTGCTCTTCGGTGAGATCACAGCTCACGAAAATATCCACTGTCCGCTCCCCGTATCGTTGTCCGCATCGCGCCGGAACCGTCGCCAGGGCGCGCCCCGCCGAAGCGACGTATTGGCCGCACGGCAAGGGCCCGCCGTCACTGCCGGCGCCTGACCGATATGTGCCAGGGAATCAGCAGACGCTCCGCGAGCGTCACCGCCCCGAACAGGCTCAGCCCGAGCAGCGTGAGCAGAAATATGCCGGCAAACGCCAGATCCGGCCGCATGTTTCCGGTGACGATCTGAATGTAGAACCCGAGCCCCTGATCGCTGCCGATGAACTCCGCAATCGTCGCGCCGACGGTGGCGTTGATGGCCGCGTACTTGAAGCCGACGAAACACTGCGGCATCGCTGCGGGCAAGCGCAGCTTGATGAATGTCGTGTAGGCGCGCGCGCCCGTGGCCTGGGAGAAGCGAGTCAATTCCTCGCTGAGAGACCCGAACGCCAAAATTGCGTTCAAGACGATTGGAAAGAAGCACACCAGGAACGAGATGATGATCTTGGGCAGCAGCCCGAACCCGAGCCAGGAGATGAACAACGGCGCGAAGGCGATCTTGGGCACCATTTCGATGCTCACGAAGAAGGGGTAGATGGTGCGCCGGAGCACCGAGGAGAAGGCGATGGCCAGACCGAGCGGCACGGCGACGGCCACGGCGATGACGAAGCCGAGAACCGCCTCTGCACCGGTGATGTAGGTGTAGTAAAGCAGCCTCTCGAAGTCGGCGGAGGACTTGACGATGATCTCCGAAGGCTTCGGAAGAATGTATCGCGGGATGTCGAACCAGTCGATGGAGAACTCCCAGAAGAGAAAAAATCCCGCAAAGAACGCCAGAAATAGCCATGATTCCGATATCCGTCGCCCCACCCGCCGCAGCAGACCCGGCGCTCGAGGCGCCGTCGGCTCAAAGGACGCCGTAGCCATGGAATACCTCCTGAATATCGCCGATATACTGGTTGAAGGCCTCGCTGCGCTTGATGTCGAGATCGCGCGGCCACGGTAGATCGATGTCGATTACATGGTCGACCCGCCCCGGCCGCGGCGTGATCAAGCACACTTTGGTCGAGAGCTGCACCGCTTCCTCGATGCTGTGCGTGACGAACACCACGGTGGGCCTGGTGCGCATCCACAACCCCTGCAGATCCCGGCGGATGGCGTCGCGCGTCATGGCATCGAGCTTACCGAGCGGTTCGTCGAGCAGGAGCGTGTCGGGCGAGTGCACCAGCGCCTGACAGAACGCCGCGCGCTGCTGCATGCCGCCGGAAAGCTCGAAGGGCTTCCGGCGTTCGAAATCCTTCAGATGTACAGAACGGAGCAGATCGTCGATTCTATCGGCGTGCTTGTGTTTGCTCAGCCCTCGCATCTCCAGCTGCAGCTCGATGTTGCCGCGAACGTCACGCCATGGAACGAGCGTGTTGTCCTGAAACATGATGCCGATGTCGGTGCGCGGAGCGTCGACGAGCTTGTCATCGAAGTAGATTTCTCCCTCCGTGCGCTCCAGCAGGCCGGCGATCATCAGCATCAACGTCGACTTGCCACACCCGGACGGCCCCAACAGCGAGACGAACTCCCCGGCATCGATGAACAGATCCGAGGGGCCGAAGGCGTGCACCGTCTCTGATCCAGATCCGAAGCTCTTGGAGACCGCCCGTATATCGATGGCAACGCTCATCGTGCGCAGCACACCTATCCATGCGCCGGCGAGGCCGGCGACCCGACGGTCGCCGGCCCCGTGCGAGAGAGATTGGGCTAACGCAGGAACTCGTTGGTGTAGAACGCCGACGCGGACTTGTCGGTGTCGAGATCGTTGTACTGCTTCATGAGCGCCAGCATGTCGTCCCAGTCCGAGGTGACGTGCAGACCCAAGACCTTGTCTTTGTTGGCGTTCGAGTACAGGATGCCCAAGGTGACGTCGAGCACGGCGCGCGCCTGCGCCTTACCCTGCTCCTCGGCCATCGTGCCGCCTACGATGTCCGCCATGGAGTCAACGGCTGTATCGGGATTCGCCGCCGTCTGGGCATACGCGTTCATCGTCGCCCTGACGAAGCGCTTGACGAGATCGGGATTGTTCTTGACCGTATCGGTGTGCGTCGACAGACAGTAGCCCACCTGGTTGACGCCATAGTCGGAGTAGGGAAACGCCACGGGTGGCTCACCGCCGTTGGCCTCGATCTCCGCCGGCTTGTCGTCGAGCCCGCCGAGAATCGCCACGGCACCGCCCGAACCCTGCAGGTAGCTCGACACCAGCGCCCCCTCGGGAACGTTGGTGAGATTGACGTCCGAGAGCTCCATACCGGCGCTTTTCAAAACCAGCGGGAAAAAGGTGTTGACGCCGGCATTTGCGGTCGTCAGCACCATTTTCCCTTTGAGGTCGCTCAGCTGCTTCACACCGCTATCGGGTCTGACGATGACCGCTTCGGTGCCAGCGGCATCGATGACGCCGACCGAAACAAGCGGCGCGCCCTGGGCCGCCAACGTCACCATCGCCGCGCAGGAACCGTATGCAAAGTCGCTGTCACCGTTGGCCACCAAACGGTGAGCGGAGCTCGATCCGTTACCGGACCGGATATCGAGATTGATGCCCGCGTCCCGATAGATACTTTTGTCTTTTCCCAGCGCAAAACCCGCATGGGATCCGTAGTACATCCAGTTAAGACGCAGTCTGACATCGTCAGCCGCCTCGGAGGTACCTGGCAGGACTGTTGCAAAGACCACGATCGCCAACGCCGCGACCGAATGATTCAAACACTTCATGACTTCCTCCTCGCTTTGTGTGTCGTAATGAATGCACGCCAAACCGTGCAGCTCTGCTGCCGCGGCCGCGAGGCCGGGCAATCCCGGAAGCGGCTATCGCTCCCGCGAAACCGATGGCTCGGGCTGACCCGAGAGGCGTCTGCAAGGCGAATCATCACTCTGGCCTCACGCCGCCCGCGCGGACAGGCGCGGGCATCCAATGCTTCCCAGCATCTCCCGTGCCGCCTGCCGATACCGATCCCGTACGTCTCGAGTCGGCGGACGGCAGCGGCTCGACGGCAGCCCGACGAGCTCCATGCACAACTTGTCCAGATAGCCGTCGCCGCTCGTGAATTCGCTTTCGATCTCAACCCACAGCTTGTAGAAAGGCTTTGCCTCCTCCACCAGCATACGCGCGACTTCCGGATAGTTCGCGTCGCCCAGCTCGTCGATGAGTCGTATGCCCCACTCCGGCCAGAAATTGCACAGGTGCACCTCGAATGCCGTCGCTCCCAATGCGGGCATGGCGCTGAACGCGAACAACAGGTTGTTGTCGATGATGGTGAAGCGATTCGAGAAATGCGATGTCACGTCCTCGAACTCCATGGCGTCGCTGCGCTGCGTCGCCCACTTCAGACCGACCACGTTGGGGATCTCCGCGAGGCGTTCGACCATCGCGAAAGACAGGTTGGTCGACGTCCAGAACGTGTTGTAGACGATGATCCCCACGTCGGGCGCCGCGGCCGCCGCTTCGCGAACAAAGTCCTCGAAATCCCCTTCGGTATGCGCAAAGTAGAACGGGCACGACACCTGGATGAACTCCGCACCGACCGTCTGCGCCGCCTGAGCGAGGCGGACGAGCTCGAGGGTGCTGGTCGTCTGGGCACCCATCGCCACCGGCGCCTTGCCGTCGACCTCGTCGACCACGATCGACGCGACCCTCACCCGCTCGTCGAACGTCATGGTGGAAAAATCGCCCGCCGCCCCGCCGGCAAGCAGCGTTGCGTAGTCCGTTTCCAACCCGTTGTCGATGAGGAAGCGAACGTAGCGTCGCAGGGCATCCTCGGCCACCGGATATCCCGGGGCGTCGGCGAAAGGGGTCGGTACCGTCACGTAGCAACCCTGCAAACGGCGCCTGCGCTCTTGCGGATCCATGATTGCCTGCCTTCGCTTCGTCGACCGCCGCGCGGGTTAAAAATCAATGATGACCCAAAGCGCGCTGCCGATGTTGACGCTGATGGACATCTGATAAACTTTTCTGGTCACCTGGAACGGAGTGCACAGGAGTGGCTCCACGAGTATTGCCGCACGTCGTCGACGACCCGCCGACCTTCAGCTTCGTGCTGCAGCCCGAGTTCTCGCTCAGCGCCCTCGTGCTGGCCACGGAAGCACTGCGTATCGCCAACCAGAACAGCGGGCGCACTCTCTTCCGCTGGTATCTGGTCTCGGAAAGCGGCGAGCCGATGCGGGCCAGCAACGGCATGTGGCTGCCGGTCGATAGGGATATCGACAACATGCCGGCCACGGATTTCTGTCTGCTGTTCGGGGGCAACCTGCCGACGCAGCGCAACTCCGAGAAACTGCTGAATTACCTGAGGTCGGCGGCAAGGACATCCACGGTCATCGGCGCGGTCGATACGGGTGCCTTCGCCGTTGCACAGGCTGGTGTGTTGGCCGCAAAGGACGTTGCACTGCACTGGGAGGCGGCGCTCGCCTTGCAGGAGCGCTTCCCCGACAGCACGATACGTAATCAGCTCTATCTCATAGACGCCAAGCGCGTTCATTGCGCAGGCGGCGTGGCCACGCTCGATCTGATGCTCGCACTGATAGCTCGCCAATATGGCGAGATACTCGCCAGCGAGGTGGCCAACGCACTGGTCCACACGCCGCGCTCGGCAGATACGCCGCAGCGCGGCGACCACCCCCGCGACCGCGGGACCCCACCGCTGATCGACCGCATTGTCCGACTGATGGAAGGCAATCTCGACGTGCCGTTGTCGCTGGCGGAAATGGCCGACCGCCTGAGCGTCTCCGTCCGCACCCTGTCACGAGAGTGCCAACGTCATTTTCATGACTCTCCAATGCGGCTGTACCTGACAATTCGTCTGCAGGCCGCCCGCAACCTGCTTTTCTACGAAGAGTTCTCGATTCGCGACGTCGGTACAGCGTGCGGTTTTTCCTACACGACAGTATTGTCGCGCGCTTTCAAGCAACGCTTTGGAGAGACACCGAGCGCCTTTCGCGCCAATTTGCGAAAACGCCAGAGCGAGACGTTCCGACCGGAAGTCAGGCGACTTTCCCCCGACGCATAGTACCGCCGTCAGCGCCGACCCGTTGCCGGCTGAGCGAAGCGGTCGGCGGCCGTGTCAGACTACACCCAGGGGCTTGGGCCTCGGCGGCTGGCGCCGCAACCGCCTGGCATATAATTGGCCGACCCCCAATTGTTGGGGTCGACGATGGTTTGCCTCCAATGGGGTACGGCGCAGCATGACCAATGCATTGATTCATGCCCTAGTGATCGAAGATTCCGGAGAGCTCCGGGCGATCGACTGGTCGGACCTGCGCGCCTGGGAGTCCGAGCAAGGTCTGCTCTGGGTTCACCTCGACGCGAGCGCGGAGCAAACGCGCCAGTGGATGACCGGCGAGGGGAATCTGCCGAGCATCGTGCCGCCGGCGCTTCTGGCCGAGGAGACGCGCCCGAGGGCCAGCGCCGTCGGGGACGGTGCGCTCATCCTACTGCGCGGTGTCAACCTCAACCCGGGGGCCGATCCCGAAGACATGGTTTCGATTCGCCTGTGGGTGGAGGCCCGGCGGGTGATCAGCACGCGCCTGCGCCGCCTGCTTTCGGTAGAGGACGTGGTGGCGTCGCTCGCATCGCAGCCTTTGACGGGAACCGGCGATCTGGTGGTGAGACTCGCCAGCCGGCTGGTGGATCGTATGAGCGACGTCATCGACGGCATGGAAGAGCGTGTCGCCGATCTCGAGCAGACCCTCCTTGGCGAGCCGGATCAGTCGCTGAGGTCCAGTCTCACCGACCTGCGGCGGGAAGCCATCACCTTGCGCCGTTACCTCGCACCCCAACGCGAGGCGCTGGGCCGTCTACAGGGCGAGCAGCTGTCGTGGCTCACGGAGCTCGATCGACTGCGGCTGCGCGAGGTGAACGACCGTCTGATCCGCTACGTGGAGGACCTGGATGCCGTTCGCGAGCGGGCTGCCGTCGCACACGAAGAGCTGATCAGTCAACTGTCGAACCAGATCAACAAGAGAATGTACGTTCTCTCGGTCGTCGCCGCTGTGTTCTTGCCGCTCGGATTTCTCACCGGACTGCTCGGCGTCAATGTCGGCGGTATTCCGGGCGCCGAAAGTCCCTTCGGCTTCGCGACGTTCACGCTCCTGCTCGTGGTGATCGTGGCCGTGCAGCTGTGGTTCTTCATCAAGAAACGCTGGTTCTGAGCTCACGCCACCATGGCGTGCGCGCCGCGCCGGCCGCGTGCTCGGCCCGCCTTTCCCCAGAGTGGTCGTCAGACCCCTCGGAACCACGTTGCCCGGACAAAGAAACAACGACAACAGCGCCGCCGCATCGCAGCTGCCCCAGTTGGACGTCTCGTGCGCACGGCGGGATACTGATGCGCTCAAGCCGCGCGGGTTTGGCCGTGCAGAATCGCTCGTTTGCCGCCGAGGTGCGCCGCAGCGCGTCCGAGATGGCGCGAGTCATCACGGCCCAGACGGGGCGTTCACCCCTCGCGCTTGCGGGATACGCGCGCCTCTAGACCGCCCGCGCGAGACATTGGAGAGGGGGCATGCCATGTTCGACAGAGATCAATTCATCGAGGACTGCATCAGCGCCGTCGCGCAGGGCCAGGGGGCGGTCCGTGAAGTCGTTGCCCGAGCGGTTTCCGAGAGCGGGCGTGTCATGGCGGCGCTGGGCGAGCCCGAACACGCTGGTCTCACGCCCCTTTACCGGGCACCCGATCTGACCATCATCAACTTCGCGTGGGCACCGTGCATGAGCCTCATGCCGCACAACCACCAGATGTTCTCGGTAGTCGGCATTTACTCCGGCCGAGAGGACAACGTTTTCTGGCGCAGGACAGAGAACACCATCGAAGCAGCGGGCGCGAAGTCGCTCGGAGTCAGTGATGTAACCACCCTCGGCCGACACATCATTCACTCGGTGCTCAACCCGATCGGAAAAATGACGTGTGCGCTTCATGTCTATGGCGGCGACTTCTTTGCGCCGACGGAACCTCGTAGCGAGTGGGACCACGAAACGCTGACGGAGCGGCCTTGGGACATCAACAGCGTCAAGGTTCTGTTTCAGGAGGCCGAAGCGCGGTTTCACGCCCTCGACCCTGCGGGCTGACCGTGCGCAGGCGCGGGGACGACGCCGCGCAAGCCCTACGCGCGACAGCTCGTGGCCGCGCGCGCTCGATGGAGAACTCGGTGGCGATGCGGTGCCTTCTGCCGAGGTCGCGCTTGATTGCCACGGCACGCTGCCGCCGCGCCGGACCCCACGCATGGCTTGTCGCCAGCGGCGAGGGGAGCACGGCATTTACGACGATGCACCCCCGCCACGGGGTAGTTTCGCAGGCTGGTCCTCTCCGCGAGACGGCGGCGGCGCCGCCGGCTCAGGGTACCACTGCGCCTTGGGCACCACCTTCGGCTCCGCCGTGTCGGTCTCGTAGGCCGGCGTCATGATCTGCACGCCGTACTCATTGAACACATCCTGGATATTGCGGTGCAGCTCGCTGTACAGCGCCGTCATCTGCTTTTCGTCTTCGCAGTAGGCATTGAGCTCATAGTTCACGGCGAAATCCTTCAACGCCGTCTGCAGCACGAAAGGCGGCGGCTGCTCAGAAATCCCCGTCGTGCGTTCCGCCGCGATCAGCAGCATCGCTTCGACCTGCCGCCACGGCGTCTCGTAGCCGATCCCGACGGTGGTATGCAGAATCAGGCCCCGCTGTTTCGCTAGAGTGCTGTAGTTCACCACCTCGCTATTTAGAATCGTCGAGTTCGGGATGACCACCTCCTCGTTCTTGAGCGTGCAAACGTGGGTCACCAGCAGACGCATGTCGGTGACGTCACCGAGCGTGTCGCCGATTCTCACGCGGTCGCCGATTCGGAATGCGCGCCGGTAGGTCATCGTGTAGCCAGCGATGACGTTGGAAATCAACGACGTCGACCCCAACGAGAACAGCACACCGAACAGAATCGAGATGCCCTTGAAGGCCTGGGAATCCGAGCCGGGTATATAGGGGTAGGCCAGCACTACTGCAAACACGATTACCACGACGCGCACGATGCGATAGGTCGGAATCGCCCACTCCGCCTCGAATCCTCTGATGCTCAGCCGCCCGCGACCCAAGGCAACGAAGATCTCGCGCAGGACCTTTATCACGTAGCGGACGATGAAGAAGAGCAGAATGAGAAACGCCAGACTAGGGAGGTAGTCGGCGACGGATGTGGCCATCGCAATGACCGGGTCCGAGACCACCCGCAGCAGCGTGCGTGCGAAATGCCTTGTCCACGGAAACAGACTGAGCACGAAATTCAAGAACACGTACACGACGACGAGCACAATGAACGCTCGCAGCACACGCAGCGCCGTGAGCAGCACCGACCAAACTCGCTCGGCCTGAACGATGCGCAGGGACTTCGCCTCGAGCTGCTCGATGCGGCGCTTGATACGCTTCTCGAGCGATGCTTGCAGGTGTCTGAATCCCCAGAAAACGCCGAACAGCACGGCGGCCAGCCCGAGCGTGCGGGCCAGCGCGTGCAAGGCATTCTTCACCAGAACAGCCGGTGTGCGTTCGTAGCGGTAGGCTTCGATGACGTCCGCGATTCGGGTCTTGTAGACGTCGGCCACGATGGCCCCGGCAATGCCGATGAGCTGTGTGTCCTCGGGCGTTATCACCATCACGGCT
>JBFEOO010000056.1:0-24189 GCA_041550555.1 Arenicellales bacterium | reverse complement strand
GGGGAGCGGCGCCGTGGCTGTGCTCGCCGTCGACCTCACAGGCCGATCCTGTGGGCGCGCGCCGCGAAGAAGATGCCGCTCGGCTTCTCGACATCGAGCTCCGCCAGCTGCTCGAGCGACGCCGTGTCGAACACCTTCACGCGATTCTCATCACGTACCGACACCCAGACCTGTTCACCGCGCGGGGTGAACTCCATGTGCATGACCGCCTTGCCGGGCTCGAGCGTGCTCACGACCGTCAACGTCGACACGTCGATTATCTGCAGGACGTCGTTGCGGGGGTGCGCGAAATTCACCCACACCTGGCGCTCGTCGGGCCGCGCCATGACGAACACCGGCTGGCCGTGCACCGCGATCCGCGCCACCTCCTGCCAGCTGCGCCGGTCCACAACCAGCACCTCGTGGCGACCGACGGCGGGCAGAAACGCGTAGCCGCCCGCCAGCGCCCATCCCTCGAGATGGGGCATCTTGTATACCGGCAGCGGCTCCTCGCCGCGGCCGTAACCGCCGAGAATGCGCCGCGCACCGTCGTCGAGGTGCCACAGATCGACGAGCGCCAGACCGTCCTCGCCGAACAACCCGGCGATGTAGTGACGGCCGTCACCGGTGATGAGGCCGTCGTAGGGCTGGCGCCCGACGTCGGCGAAGCGTCGGACGTCCGGCCGAGCGGGATCGCTCACATCCACGACCCAGATCTGGCCGGCCTCGAAGAGACTGAACACGAAGCGCTGGCCCGGCGCGTCCACGAGCCCCACCACCTTCGACCGCCGGCCTTCACCGAACTCCGCGGGCAGATCGAGCACCAGCTCGAGCGTGTCGACGTCGAACACCTTGACACCGCCCGGGTCGTAGTTCGACACCGCCACCAGACGGCCGTCCTGCGAGATGGCGCCGCCGATGCTGTTTCCCGATTGAACGATCCGCCGGGTCAGCTCGCCGCGCAGCAGATCGACCTTGCTGAGCCCGCCGTCGCGACCGAAAACGAATGCGAAGCGCTGGTCGCGCGAGAACACCGCCGACGCGTGGGAGAGATCACCCAAGCCTTCGACGACGCTGGCCACGCACCGCCTGCTGGTGTCGATCACCCGCACCCGCCCGCTGGCCCGTTCCACCACCAGCCCGAGGTCGCCCGTGCCGCGCGGCATCTCGATGGGACAGCTCGCCGGCCCGGCCGTCGCGGCGCCGCCGGCGCTCAGCGCTGCAGCGAGCGTCGCGGCCCTGAGCAGCAGGCTACGACCCGCTGCCATCGAGCCCCCGCAGCAGCGCGCCGGCAATCCAGTCGATGTCGTCATCACTGAGCAGCTCGCGCCATGGCGGCATGGCCGAGCCGGGCAGCCCGTCACGGATCACCCGACGGACCATAGACAGCGGCCGTTCTGCGAGCGCGTCGGGCGTGAGCGCCGGCCCGAGACCGCCTTTCAGCGTAAGACCGTGACACGAGCCGCAATCGTGCCGCACGAGGTTGAGGAGCTCGTTCCGGCGCGCGAGCGGCAGCTCCGCCGACGCCGACGCCGGCGCTGCCACCGCCAGCACCGCGGCGACGCCCAGCAGGGCCCCCCGCAGCTCAGCCGACGACGACATCGCCCATGGCCTCCAATGCCGGCGCGTCATCGCGCGGTGCGAACCAGTCGAGCGAGCCCGTCAAGCCGACCACCGCCCCGATCACGATGAGCGCGGGCGCCCGTACGGTCTGCCGTAGGGCGAGCTGCGGCAGCGCCGCCAGCGCATCGACGAAGCGGCGCTGCTCTCGCGTGGTGCCGCGCTCGACGATGGCGGCCGGCGTGTCGGACGGAAGACCCGCCTCGAGCAGGCCGGCGACGATCTCCGGCAGATGCTGCAGGCCCATGTAGATCACCAGCGTGGTCTCGGGATCGGCCAGACGGCTCCAATCCACGTCGAGCGGTTCGCCGGCACGACAGTGGCCGGTGAGCATGGTGACTCCGCGCGCGAGGCCGCGATGCGTCAGTGGAATACCGGCGTACGCGGCGCAGGCCGTGGCAGCCGTGATGCCGGGGACCACCTCGAAGTCGATACCGTGCTCGAGCAGGTGAAGCGCCTCCTCGGCGCCGCGCCCGAACACGAAGGGATCGCCGCCCTTGAGGCGCACAACGCGGTGGCCGGTACGCGCAAGCCGCACCAGCAGTGCGTTGATCTCCTCCTGCGCCATGTGGTGCTGGCCCGGGCGCTTGCCTGCGAAGATGCGCGCGACGCCCTTGGGAATCAGCGCCAGGATCTCGTCGGAGACGAGGCGGTCGTAGACCACCACCTCAGCCTCCTGGAGCAGTCGCCACGCTTTAACGGTGAGCAGGCCGGGATCGCCCGGTCCGGCACCGACCAGAAACACGCACGGTGTTGCTTCCATCGTCGATTGTTCGCTCGCTGTCAGGACCGATACGCGCGAGGGGCGGCGCCGTCGACACCGCCCCTCGCCTCGACGGCTCCTAGTAGACGTCGTGCACGGTGTTGTAGACGTTGAACTTGCCCGTCGGCGTGACCAGTCGCGCGTCCTTGATGACGTGCTTGAGCTTGCGCGTCTTGTCATCGACGATGACGATGGCGGACTCCTCCTCCTTGCCGCTCCATACGGAGAACCAGACTTCGTCGCCCGCCTTGTTGTACTCGGGTTGCACGACGCGCTTGGGCCCTGGCCCCTCGATGCCCGCCCACTCGGCGATCGGCAGCACCTCGAAACCTTTATCCAGATCGTTGACGTCGAACACCGCCACCGATTGGCTGACCTTAACATTGGGGTTGAGGGGGGTGTCGACCCACAAATTGCTGGAGTTCGGGTGCGACTTCACGAACAACGAGCCGCCGCCCGCGCCCTTGAGTATGCGAACCACCTTCCAGGCATGGTCGGCGTGCTTCTCCGGATCGGTCGCGATGACCGTGACGTTCTCGTTGCCGAGCGCGCTCGTGACCCAGACAGGCCCGTAGTCGGGGTCGACGAGGTTGGCGCCGCGTCCCGGATGCGGAATTTTCGTGACGTCGATCATGGCGGTGAGCTTGCGCTCTTTGGAGTCCACCACGGCGATCTTGTCAGACTGGTTGGCCGCCGTCAGGAAGTAGCGCTTCGTGGAGTCCCAGCCACCGTCGTGCAGGAACCGCGCCGCGGGAATGCTGGTGACGTTGAGATTGTCGATGTCCTCGTAGTTGACCAGCAGGATCTTACCGGTCTCCTTAACGTTCACGATGAAGTCGGGATGCTGATGCGAAGCGACGATGGCCGCCACCCGCGGCTCGGGGTGATACTCCTGAGTATCGACGGTCATACCACGGGTGGAGACGACCTTCAGCGGCTCGAGCGTGTCGCCCGTCATGATCACGTACTGGGGCGGCCAGTATGAGCCGGCAATGGCGAACCTATCTTCGAAGCCCTTGTACTTCGACGTCTCGACCGAGCGCGCCTCGAGACCGATGCGGATCTCGGCGACCGTTTCCGGCTTCTCCATCCAGAGATCGATGAGATTGATCTTGGCGTCGCGGCCAATGGTGTAGAGGTAGCGACCCGACGAGGAAAGTCGCGAGATGTGCACCGCATAACCGGTGTCCACGATGCTGGCGATGTCCTTGGTATCGCCGTCGATGATGGCGACCTGCCCGCTGTCGCGCAGCGTCACCGAGAAGACGTTCTCGATGTCGATGTCGTTCATCTTCTTGGTAGGCCGCTGCTCGGGGGGCACGTGGACCTTCCATGTCGCCTTCATCTCGGCCATACCGAATTCCGGCGGCGTGGGCGGCTCGTGCTGCAGGAACTTGGCCATCAAGGTCACGTCTTCCTCGGAGAACTCGCCGGACGTCCCCCAGTTCGGCATGCCCGCCGGCGATCCGTAGTTGATGAACACCTTGAGGTAGTCGATACCCTTTTGCTGCGTGAGATCGGGCGTCAGGGGTTTGCCCGTGGCACCTTTGCGGAGCACGCCGTGGCAGCCGGCACACCGTTCGAAGTACAGCTGCTTGGCACGCTCGAAATCCGCTTCGCTGAGCGGCTCCGCCCCCGGCGTAATCACCTGCTTCACGTCGCTCTCGATCGCCGGAGCGCCCATGTAGCGCATCTCTTCCTCGCCGGTTCCGGGGTGTTCACTGGGCGTCTCGGCCGCCACGACCTTGCCCACGGCGAACGACAGCGCCCCCGCGGCGACAAGGCTAGGCCACCATCTCGAAGAAATGCAGACCATGGTGATTCTCCTGATTGAGTTGGCGAAACTGGGAAATCGATGCTGACATGAATAGCCGTGCGACCCCCCGCTGTCCTTGATCGAGATCAAGATAGGTCGAAGCCCGCCGCGCAGGCGGTCGACAACAATGCAGCGGGAATCTTCGGTGGCCGTGCTGGCGCGCACCCCTGCGCGGCCGAGGCCGTCGCTTCCGCGGCGACCCGCGGGCAGCACGAGACACACGCGGGGCCCGCCGGAGAGACCATTGGCGCTGTGCCCACGCGAACCGGCCGGCGCCGCGCCCGCCGCCGCCGTCAGCGACTCCCGGTGTCGGGTTCCGTTACGCTCCGACCTCGCAGCGGAACACGTCGGGGCGGCTGCAGTGACCTGCAATGTCGACGGCCGCTGTCACCGAGCGCGCGACGTCCAGCGAGCCCGCCGCAACCACAGTGATCTCCTCGTCCTTGACCGGTCCCGCGATCATCTCCCCTCGCGGGTCGACGATGCACGGCCCTCCGTCCGGCTCGAAAACGATCAGCTCGCGATACCGCTCAGGATGATCGCTCCTGCGGTTGATGCCTGCAGCACAGATCACGTACGCACCTGCCTGAGATGCGTAGGCTCTCGATAGCAGCGTCTGCCGCGGCCACAGCTCGCCGGGGGGGCGGCGGCGGATCCAGCTCCCTACCCGGCCAGGCGGCCACGTGAATCTGCGTGCCTTGTTGCGCCAGGGCGTAGCCGGGAAGCATCATCTAGTGCTCCCAGCAGTTCAACCCGCTTATGCGACCCTAAGGTCTTTCGTACACTGAAAGCGTGGAGCCGTCACCTTCGCCGCATACGGTCCGCTCCTGCGCGATGGGTTTGAGCTCTCTGTGCTTGCCGAGAATGCGGGCCTCTCGCCCACTGAAAAGATGGGTGCAATAGACCGTGCTCTTCGTGCGTGCGTCGAGCTCCGCGATCCCGATGACGACATCGATGCCTGCCCGCTTGGCGGCCTTGCACAGCCGGTCGGTGGTGTCGCTCGGCACTGCTATCGCCGAGTCGATGTGTTCAGCACGGGCCGCCCAGCGCAGTGGCGTCGACGGCAAGACCGCAACAATCGGATGGCCGGCTAACCCGCCCTCGCCGAACACGGCGATCGTGGCGCCCCGACCCGCCGCCTCCTCGATGAGCCGACACGCCTCTCCGTGCTCGCATCGCGTTCGAGATGCACGGGCGCCGCCTGGATCGCGGCCAGCACGAATTCTTCCACGGTTCCCTCTCTCGGTGAGCCTCGGAAGGAACCAGTTTGTCAGCTTTGCTTTCAGCAGAGCAACCGAGCAGGCAACCACGGGCCAGCTTCCCGCAGCGTGCCCGTGATCGCCAGGGGGCGCACGCTCCCACGCATGACGACACGCCGCCGACGCTCGCGTCACGCCGCGTCCTGGGGTATGCTACGTTCGCCATGATCGATCGTATGCATCAAGGCGGCTGCCGGTGCGGCGCCGTGCGCTACCGGACCAGCGACCGGCCCGTGCGGGTGATCGCCTGCCACTGCACCACCTGCAAGCAGCGGACCGGCTCTGCCTATGGAATCGGCGTCTACCTCAAGGACGAGGACGTGGAGTTCACATCGGGCACGATGAAGACCTTCGAGTTCCGCTCCGACGAGAGCGGACGGTGGCTGCGCAACGAGTTCTGCGAGAACTGCGGCACCACGGTGAGCTGGACGCTGGAGCTGCGTCCCGGTCTCAGGGCCATCGCCGGTGGCACCTATGACGATCCCGACTGGTTCGAGATCGGCGCGCACATCTGGACCCGGTCGGCGCGCAGCGACATGCGCTATCCGGACCACGTGAAAGTATTCGACAAGGCGATGCCGCCGGCATAGGGGACGGCCGAACGCCACCCACCACAGCGATCCCGAGACTTGCTCCCCGAACGGCCCCCGCCATGCGATCCGCCCCCAGCGATCGCAGGACGAGCGAGCGTGGCGTGGACTGAAGCAATCGCCATGAACAGAACTGATTCGCAGCAGACGAGACCGATTGAGGAGCGAGGCAAAGAGGAGCGCCGCAACGCGCCGTCCCCCCGTTACCGGCGCGTGCTGGCAGCTGTCGCGTGCACGGCGGCGATGATCTCGTGGGCATGGGCACCCGCGCGGGCACATCTGGCTCATCGCGCCGCCTCGGCTCGTCCGCAGTGCTTAGGCCGCTCAGTTTACGGTCGTACGCTTCGAGACTCTCCCCACTCTTGCCCTGATCCGCTCTTGCTCGAAACGATGGCGGTGCGCCGTGAGCACGCCGACGGGTCCCTCCGCCACCCAGTCCTTCAGCAGCGCGCCGTCGCCGCGCGGTACCGGCCTGGCCATTGCGTCGGCGTAGAGCGCGGCCGACGTTCTGCTGCCGGGCCTGACGCCGTGACGCCGGGCCTCGACGGGATTGTGTTCCGGCATCGGTGGTGCCACCATGCACTCGCGTCGCGCGCAGCCCACGGCGCGCCCCTGCTGCCATGCGTATCCAAGACCGAGACGGGTTCAACCTGCTGTGGCCGGTGCTGCTGCTCGAGCGCACGCTGCCGGGTCATGACGCCGCCAACGCCGCCCTCGAGCGCTTGGTCCTCGAGCGCGAGTCGGCCAACCCCGGTCTGACCACCGATTATCTCGGCGAGAGCCTGTTCGCCCTCGAGCATCCGGCCGTCGACTGGCTGCGCCGCTGCATCGACATCTCTGCCCGCGACTACTGCCGGCGCGCCGGATTGGATTACGCGGTGGAGTGGTCGCTGCAGGGCTGGGCCAACGTCAACCGCCTCGGCGACTACCACGACCCGCACAACCATCCCTACGCGTACCTGAGCGGAACCTACTACGTGCGTGTGCCGCGCTCGCGCGCGCCGCTGCACAGCCGCGCCGACGTGCGTCCGGGCTGCATCACGTTCTACGATCCCCGCGGCGCAGTCAACATGACCGCCATCAAGGGCGATCCGCAGATCGAACCCGAGTTCACGGTCAGCCCCGAAGCGGGCCTGATACTTCTGTGGCCGGCATTCCTCATGCACTACGTGCACCCGAACCTCTCCGAGGAGCCCCGCATCAGCATCAGCTTCAACCTGATCGTCAAGAATCCCACCCGCTATCTGCCGGCGCAGTGACGGCGCCGCCGGCCGCGCACGGCGCGTTCCGCCACCCGCGCACCGTCGCATGCCCGCCCGCCCAGGCTCTCACTCGCTGGCATCGGGCTCCGCTCAATACAACGTCATTACCATGGCCCGAGAGCAGGAGCGGTAACCGGCGGCGGCGCTATTGTGTTCGCCACCGCGCGGTCCCATAATCGCGCGCGATTCAGACCCGTCTGACCACCATCTCGCTACGCGCACGCGGCACTGCGCCGCCGTCCGCGCCGCCTCGGGGTGGCGACTCTGAAGCAAACGCGAGCGTCTGCGCACCCCCGGCACAGAGCACCGTCGGGGCGTGGTGTGCTGGCGGTGCCTCGTGGGCGATTGGACACTCCTCCGTCGTCGGCGGACGCGCTCAGTCTGCCGGCAGATGCATCGCTGATCGTTTCGTGCTTCCCACACATGTCAGGCATCCGGTCTGGCTGCGGCTCGCGCAACAGCCCGGCGTCATCGTCTTCGCATCGATGTTCGCGATCGAGTCGGCAGCGCGCGCGCTGCTGGTCACGGTGATCTCTCTGCAGGCACTGGCCCTGCTCGGCGATCCGCGTGACGTCAGTCTGCTGTTCACGGGCGTCGGTGTCACCGGTCTCGCGGCGAGCTTCCTGATTCCCGCTCTGGTGGGCGTGCTCGGGCGTCGCTGGTGCTACACATTGGGTGCGCTGCTCCTGGTTGCCGCGCCCGCCGCCTTGGCAACGCAGACGCTCACCGGCCAGAGCACCGGCATGCTGATAAGAGTGTTCGGCACCGCTTGCCTGGGCGTCACCACCAGCCTCTACATTCTGCAATACATTGCCAAGCGCGATCTGACGCGAGCCGAACCGCGCCGGCTGCAGTACTCGGCGCTCGCGTGGGCCGCGGGACCGGCGCTCGGCGTTGTGCTGTACGAGTGGCTCGGTCCCGCGTGGCCCTATCTCGTCAGTTCGCTCGCGGCAGCACTTCTTCTGGCATTCTTCTGGGCGCTGCGCCTGCAGGACAGCCCACTGGTCACGACGCCCCACCCCAAGCCGACGGGACCCGCCCGCAGCATCGCACGCTTCCTGCGCCAGCCGCGGCTGCGCCTCGCGTGGCTGATCGCCTTCGGTCGATCGACCTGGTGGGTGTTCCTGTTCATCTACGCCCCCCTGTACATGGTCACGTCGGGCCACTCGGGCATCAGCGGGGCCGTCCTGGTCTCGGCGGGCAACGCCCTGCTGTTCCTGACACCTGTATTCGGTCGTCTGGCCCGATGTCACGGTGTTCGATTCGTCATCGTGACCGGCTACCTGCTCGCGGGCGGCGCGACCGTCGCCGCCGCGCTCGTATTCGATAACACGATCGCCGGCGCGCTGTCTCTGCTCGCAGCCTCGCTTGGCGCTGTCGCCCTGGATGCGGTCGGCAACATTCCCTTCCTGCGCGCCGTGCGTGTTAGCGAGCGCCCGCAGATGACCACGGTGTTCCGCACCTACGTGGACTTCGCGGAGCTGCTGCCGCCCGCCTTGTTCGCCGCATTGCTGACGTTCTTCGATCTGCGCGCCGTCTTCTGGAGCGAGGGCTTGCTCATGATCGGTGCGGCACTGGTGGTGGTCCGCTACCTGCCGACACGCCTGGGCAAGGAAGCACCGATCGGCCCCGTGAAGGGGTACGCAGGGTGAGCGCGATATCGGCAGCGCCTCTGTCGGGCGCTCGATAGACACAATGACCCGCAGCAGCCGGCTCGACACCCCCTCGCGACGGTCGCTGCGCCATTCGCTGCGCGACGCCGCCGCCGTCTCGGTGATGGTCGGCGGCGGCGAGAGCTACCTGAGTGCTTTTGCGCTGCTGCTCAAGGCGAGTGCGGCGCAGATTGCGCTGCTGGTCGCGCTGCCTCCCCTCATCGGCTCCTGGGCGCAGCTGCTGGCCGCCTGGCTGTCGCGCGGCCACGGCCGGCGCCGGCCCTTTCTCGTTGCGGGGGCCGTCATGCAGGCGCTGATGCTGGCGCTCGCCGCCACGGCGCCACTGGTAGCCTCGGGCCCGGTAGCCGCGCTCATCATCTGTGTGGTGGCCTACCACGTGGCGGGCAATTTCACGCAGCCGCTCTGGGCGAGCTTGATGAACCAGCTCGTGCCCGAGGGCCGGCGCGGCCGCTTCTTCGCACGCCGCAACCGTATCGTCAGCCTGACGACGTTCGCGGCGCTGGTGGTCGCCGGCGCTCTGCTCGAGGTTCTCGATCGCAAGCATTCGGCGCTGGCCGGATTCGTGATCGTGTTCACGGCGGCCGTGGCAGCGCGTCTGGTGTCGGCGTGGCACCTGCACTGCATGCACGATCCCGACCACGATGGCCCGCCCTCTACCTCCCCCGCGACCACGGTGCGGCGTTGGATCGCGGACCTGCGCGACACACCGTTCGTACGCTTCTCGGGCGCCATCGCCGCGATGCAGGGCGCGGTGGCCATCGCCGGACCGTTCTTTGCCGTGCTGATGCTCCGCGATCTTGGCTTCAGCTATCTTCAGTTCATGGCCGTGACGGCGACGTCGGTGCTGGGCCACTTCGTGACGCTCACCGCCTGGGGTCGCATCGGCGATCGCTTCGGCAACCGGGTCATCCTGGTCACGGCCGGCTGGCTGCTGCCCCTGATACCGGCGCTCTGGCTGGTGTCCGTCGAGTTCTGGTGGGTGCTCGGCGTGCAGTTGCTGAGCGGACTGGCCTGGGGCGGATTCAACCTGAGCGCCGGCAACTACCTGTTCGATCTGCGGCCGGGAAGGGGCGTGTCCGGCTACATGGCGCTGCACGCGGTCGTGGTCGCCGCCGCGGTGTTTGCCGGCGCAACGCTGGGCGCGCATCTGGCCACCCGTCTACCCGTCATCATCGAGATCGGCGGCCACGCGCTGGAGTGGAAGTACCAGCTGCTGGGCGTCGTTGCTGTTTCGGCTATCGCCCGCGCCGCAGTGGCGGTGCTGCTGTTGCGGCGCGTGCGCGAAGTGCGGCGCGTCGCACCGGCGTCGTTCTACGATGTCGCCTTTCGCATGGCGAGGTTCAACGCCGTCTCGGTCATGGTCATGGACGTGGTGTCGGCGGTGCGGCGGCGCAATCCGAGGCGGGTGAGACCGCCGCTCGGGCACACGCAGGCGGGGCGCCATCCCCCTGGCGCGACATGAACGCCCGTTCCCAGGCTGGCTAACTCCTCGGCACCGGCTCGCGGCAGCGACGTCGGTCAACGTCCGTCTTCGCTGCCGACGAATCGAGAGCGCGCCGGCGTCGCACTGCCCTGTCGCCACGGCCGGGCGCCCGTGGCTGCGCCGACAGTGCGCCGACGCCCGCTCAGTCCGCTCGCGACTCGGCCTGCGGCGCCGCGCCAGCGCCGGCGCGCTCTGGCGCCCTGACGACAGCGCGCCCGCCGCCCCGCATCTCGCGCCGCTTGCGCCGGCCGACCAGAGCCAGGCACTTACCGCTGTCCCAGTAGGTCACCTGACAGTCGAGACAGTAGTGGCATTCGTTGGCGTTGATCTCGCCGGTGGGCCGGATGGCACGCACTTCGCACTCGTTGGCGCAGATCTGACAGGGCTGGCCGCACTCGTTGCGTCGGCGCAGCCAGTCGAAGACACGGAACTTGCCCGGTATGGTCAGCGCGGCACCCAGCGCGCAGAGATAACGACAGTAGAACTTGTGGTTGAAGGCGGAGAGTGCGAGCAATCCGAGCGCGTACGCCACGAACGGCCACTCGCGCTGGAAATGCAGCACGATCGCGGTCTTGAACGGCTCCACCTCCGCCAGACGCTCGGCATCGGTGAGCGACTGCAGGGACACACCGAACAGCACCAGCAGGATGACGTACTTCACTGCCCACAGCCGCTCGTGAACGGCATCGGGAAGCTCCACTGACTTCAAGCCAAGCCGCTTGGCGGCGATGTAGATCAGCTCCTGCAGCGCGCCGAAGGGGCACAGCCAGCCGCAGTACACGCCGCGCCCCCACAAGAGCAGCGTCACGGCGACGAAGGCCCACAGCACGAAGAGCATTGGATCGGCCAGAAACGTCGACCAATTGAACTCGGTGATGATCGAGTGAGCGAACGTAAAGATGTTGACCACCGAGAGTTGCCCGAGCGCATACCAGCCGATGAACAGCAGCGTGTAGACGAGAAACCCCGTGCGCACGCGCTTGAGCAGCTTCGGGTGGCAGGCCAGCCAGTCCTGAAACACGAGAATTGCCGTGAGCACCAGCAGGCCCGCCGACAGCAACGCGATGTGCACGTGCCGCTCCCGCCACACCAGCCTCCAGATCGGCTCGGCATCGGCGTCCAGCAGCGCCAGCTGGGGCGCCGCAGCCCCGCTCGGCGCGGCCAGCGCCGCCGCCCCCGCGGCGGGCCGCGGTATGCCGCGCGCCTGGGCGACAGCCCGCGCACTGCGCATCACCGAGGCGTTGATCACCATCACCGTGATGGTGGCGCCGCTGATCCCGTCGATGGCGACGACGCCCGGCCGGCTCGTGCCGCCGATCTTCACGCGGTCGGCGATGTTCTGGCCGCGGTACTGGTCGACGTGGCGCCCGAGATCGGCGTCCGAGATACCGATGACGAGAATCGGCTCCTCGTGGGCGACGATCTCGAGGCCGCGCAGAGTGCCGTCGAGATCGATACCGACGAGCGTGTCGATCGGCTTTCCGGAATAGGCCGGGATCGGCTTGACGTCGTTGGTCAGAAAAGCGTAGCCGAGCAGCTCGCTGCCGGCGAAAACCGCTGCAGCGGAGGGCTCGCCCTCGAACGGACCCAGGCGATCGGCCGCCGGAAAGAATCCGGCGACGGTCGGCCACAGCGCGGCGCTGTCGCGCAGCGCGGCGGGCGACGGCGCCGCGAGCAGCACCAGCGAGAGCACCACCCCGCAGCCATATGCGATAGCCCTGCGGGATGCCGGTTCGCCCGTCACCGCTCCGATCTCGTCATGACGTTGCCCAGCGCGCCTCGCGCCCTCTCGCCAGCCCCACTCCGCATCCGCGGGCAAGCGACGGGGTCCGACATCCCGCCGTCCGCGTCCGCCGGCCGCCGCCCGAGTGCCTGCCGAGCAGACGTTAACAGGGGCCGTCGACGCCGGACGTTGATTTCGGTCAACCCGGCACGGAGGCGGCGGGCGCCGTCACGCCGCCGACGCCGGGCGAGCGCCGGCCCTCGCCTTCGGAGCGAGAGCGCGCGCCTCGATCCAACGGCGACAGCGGCGCCGAGCGAGTCCGCGGGCGCCGCTGTCGATGAAACCCGGCGGCGCGGGGGCTCACGTCCGGCCGGCGCGCAGCCGTTGCCGCAGCAGGGCGGCGCGCCGCTCGAACTCCGCCTGGAAGTCGATGCTGTCGTTGCGTGTGGCGATCTGCAGAACGACCCACGCCAGGTTCACCGCTTCGATCCGCATCAGACAGTCACGGAGCCGTGCTCGGTTGAGCGCATCGGCCGAGCCGAAATAATGATCGAGGATATCTTCCCGGCGGGCTGTGTCGAGCCCCGCCTCATTGACCAGATAGGCCAAGTCCCACATCGGGTCGGCCATTGCGGCGTACTCGAAATCGATCAGCCACAGCCGCACGCCGTCCCACAGAAAATTCTCCGCCACGGGATCGACGTGACTTGGAACCCGCGGCACCGCGGTGACGCACGGCGCGAGCCGAGCGCCGACAGCGCCGCGCAGCTCCTGCAGTCGCTCCAGGTAGGGCAACGCGCCGGTCACGTTTTCTCCGGCGAGCGCCATATAGCGCCTTACGGCTCGACAGGGATCGAGCACGCCTTCGAAAGGCTGCCCACTTCGGTGCAGGGTTCGCAGCAGCTCGACGGCCCGGCGCAGCATGGCGGGCTCGTGCAGGTCGTCGCGCTGCAACGCTCGACCACCCTTTACTCCTGCCGCCAATGCGGCGCCGGTCTCCGCATCGCGCCACAGCACGGCGGGGGCGACACCGGCGGCAGCAGCGATATCGGCGTTGCGCGTCTCTGCGCGGCGATCGACGAAGCGGTCGGTGTGCGCACCGGGAATCTTGAGCACGAAGAACTCGTCGTCCACCGCGATGCGATAGCTGCGGTTGGTGATCCCCGCCAGCGGCTCGACGGCGAAATCCCCCGGGTCGCGGCCGCGAAACAGCGGGATCCGGCGCATGCACTCGAACGGCGTCACGTCTGGGCACCTCCGAGGTAGGCCGTGAGCTCGGGGCAGTCGGTGCGGGCGAGCAGAGCCCGCGTCTCGCCATAGGCGAGGATGCGGCCGTCGCTCACGAAAGCCGTGTTCTCGGCGGCGAGCAGGGCGTCGTTCGGATGATGGCTGACCAGCAAGGTGGTGAGATTCCCAGCGTGCCGCAGCTCGGCGACGAGCGCGAGCATCTCCCGCCTGAGCGCGGGGCCGAGCGCTGCGAACGGCTCGTCGAGCAGCAGCACCGGCCGCCGGCGCACGAGCACCCTGGCGAGCGCCACGCGTTGGCGCTCGCCACCCGAGAGCGTGGATGGAACCCGCTTCGCCATTCCTCCCAACCCCACCTTGTCGAGCGCGCGCTCGACCATGCGCCGCTGCTCGTCGTCGAGCTCGAGCCCAGGGTGTATACCGAGGCCGACGTTGGCCGCGACGTCCAGATGGGCGAACAGATTGTGCTCCTGGAACACTGTGGTCACGGGACGCTTGGCCGCCGGCCAGTGGGTGACGTCGAGGCCGCCGATGCGTATTCGGCCCGCATCCGCAAGCTCGAAGCCGGCGATCAGCGCCAGAAGTGTCGACTTACCCGCGCCGCTCGGCCCGATCACGGCCGTGCAATCACCGCTGGCGACGGTCAGGTCGAAGTGGAAGTCCATGCCGCCCCACCGGAACGCGACATGGTCGACTTCAAGCACGCGCGCGCCCCGCTACGCTGCGCTCGATAACGACGAACAGCGCGAGACAGAGCAGCAGCAAGACGAGCGCCGTCACCGCCGCCTCGTCCATGCGATACGCGGCGAGACGCTGATAGAGCAGCAGCGGCAGGGTCGTGGTCTGTTGGCTGCCAAAGAGCGCAATGACGCCGAGATCGCCCGTCGAGAGCGCCGCGCACAGCGCCAGCGACAGGCCGATGGGCGCGCGCAGCAGCGGCCACTCGATGATGCGGAAACGCGCCCAGCCTCCGAGTCCCAGGCTCGCGCACAGCCGGTCGTGTCGCTGCGTGATACGGGTCATCGGTGGACCGAGCAGGCGAATCACGTAAGGCATGCCCATGAGTGCGTTCACCCCGATTACCACGACGGGGGCCCAGGCGAGCACGTCGACAACGGGTCTGAGCAGAATGAACAACCCGGTGCCCAGCACCAGCGGCGGCACCACCAAGATCAGCGAGCCGCCAAGCTCCATGGCCTCCGCACTGCGGTCGCGATAGCGGTTGACGCGCAGTTCTCGGCTCGCCACCAGGATCGCCGCCGCAGCGGCGACGGCGAGCGACGCGGAGCACAGGGCGATGCCCAGGCTGAGCAGCAGGCTTCGCCACGTCTGCCACTCGCCCAGCACGCTGAGCACCGGTCCGGTGAGGCCAGCCATCACGACGGCGATGATCGGCAGCAGGGTGCTCAGCGCCGCAAGCGCCACCAGCGCGTAGTCCGCCGCACGCGCCCCGCGACCCCCGAGATCCGGGCGCAGCTGGCGAACCCCCGTGAGAGGCTCGACATGCGGCGTACGGCCGACGAGCTGGATCAGCGCGACGATGAGGGCGCAGAACAGCAGCTGCAGCAAGGCCAGCAGCCCGGCCTGCCCGAGATCGAACTCGTAGCGAAGCGCCTGGTAGATCGCCACCTCGATGGTGGTCGCGGCCGGTCCGCCGCCCAGCGTCAGGACGACGGCGAAGCTCGTGAAGCACAGCATGAAGACCAGACCGCTCACCTGAGGAACGACCTGGCGCAGCAGCGGCCACTCGATGTGCTTGACGATGTGACCCGACTCCATGCCGAGCTGCGCTGCAAGCCGCCAGGTCTCGCCGGGAATGGACTGCCACGCGGGGAGCAGCAGACGCACCGCCAGCGGCAGGTTGAAGAACACGTGGGCGATCAAGATCCCCGTCAGCCCGTAGAGGTACTGGCCGACCGGCAGACCCAGCGCCCCGGCGACGCGGTTCAGCAGACCACTCTGCCCGTAGACGGCGACGATGCCGAATACCGCCACGATGGTCGGCACCACGAGGGGCAGACCGAGCAACTTCAACAGCCACTCGCGGCCCGGAAACTCGTGGCGCCGCGACAGGGCCCGGGCCACCGGCAATGCGAGGCCGACGCTCAGCAGCGTGGACAGCGAGGCCTGCCAGAAGCTGAACGCCACCACTCGGCGCAGGTGAACGTCTTCCCAGAGAAGACGCGGCTCGATCTGCGCGGCCGCGGTAAACAGGGCGACGAACGCCGCGGCGACCAGAGCCGCCAGCAGGGCGAGTACCGCGATGCCGGATGCCAGTCGCTGTCTCAACGGCTCAGCGCGGCCAACCACTCGTCGATCCAGCGCTTGCGCTGCCGCGCCACTTCCTCGGGCGTGAAGCGCAGCGCGCGGGCCGGCACGATCAGCGACTCGAAGCCCGCGGGCAGGCCGTCGGGGAGGGGAATCACCGGGTACATCCAATTGCCCGTCGGGATGTGCTGCTGAAACCGTTCGCTCACCATGAAGCGCAGGAAGCGGTCGGCAAGCGGCTGGTTCGTGCTGCCGGCGAGCTTACCGGCGACCTCGATCTGCAGGTAGTGACCTTCGTCGAAGGCCGCCGCCGCATACGCGTCGCTGCCCTCGGCAATCCGGTGATACGCCGGCGAGGTCGTGTAGCTGAGCACCAGAGGCGCCTCGCCTTCGAGGAAGAGACCGTACGCCTCGGACCAGCTCTTGGTCACGGTGAGAACGCGCCCCCTCAGCTTGGCCCAGGCGGCCGGCGCCTCGTCACCGAAGACCTTGCGCATCCACAGCAGCAGCCCGAGGCCGGGTGTGCTGGTGCGCGGATCCTGGATGAGGATTTTCTGATCGGCGCGTCCTTCGACGAGCTCGACGAGGCTCGACGGGGGATCGGCGAGCTCGCTCTTTTTGTAGACGAAGGCGAAGTAGCCATAGTCGAAGGGCAAGAAGAAGTCGTCGTCCCAGCCGCCGGGCACGGCGAGCTCGGCGCTGTCCACCGAATGACGGGCGAACAATCCCGTCTGCGTCGCTGCGGCCATCAGGTTCGTGTCGAGCCCCAGCACGATGTCGGCCTTGCTGTTCGCCCCCTCGAGGCGGATGCGACTGAGCAGCGCAGCGCCGTCGTCCACCGCGACGTACTCGAGCGTGCAGTCGCACTCTGCCTCGAAGCTCTCCTTGATGGCGACGCCCGGACCCCACTCGGCGGTAAACGAGCTGTAGGTGTAGACCGTCAGCGTCGGTCGTTCTTGGGCGACGGCCTGAACGGCGAACGCTGCGAGAGCGATGGTGATCAGTGACCGCACGAGCATACCCTCCTCGTCGAACGGAAACGGAGGGCTGACACGCCTGGATCGCGGCTCCCTTCGCCGGCATTACCCGGATCAGGTTCATCGGGTTGGGGCCATCGCCCCTCTCAGCTACATCAGCACCCCGTTCGGTATGCTCACTGTACTACACATTGGCGCCCGTGCCGACATGTCGGCGACACGGTCAGCGTGACGTGGACCAGGCAGCGGCGCACGACAGTGCGCGCGAGACGGCCGTGGTCGGATCCCCGGTGGGCGGGGTACGGCCCGTTGCGGCCCGGCGCGCCTCGAGGCAAGCGCTCGCGCGCCGTCACCAACGACGCGGGTCAGTCCGGCAGCCCTGCTTTTCGCAGGCCATCGAGAAAATGCGCGCCGTCGGCCGGATTCCGGTACCTGGCCGCTCTCTCCAACGCCACATCGACGGTAACGGGGCGCGCCGGCTCAGCGCCGTTCTGCAGCGCCTTCTGCGTGGCGGCGACGAACGCCGAGAGCTCGCGCTGCGCATCGGTCGGCCGGTTCGTGCGCGCGTAGCATGCGGCGAGGTAACCGTGCCCCCAACGCAGCATTGGTGTGATCTTCTTGATGGCCTTGGCCGCCTGATCGTAGCGGCGCGCCGAGAACAGGGCGAGCGCCCGATACCAATGGTAGACGCTCGGAGGGAAAGGGTTGAGGCGCATTGCCTTGTCGATCCAGTCGAGCGCTTCGTCGCATTGGCCCATGTACACCAGGAAGTTGCACATGAAGGCGGCGGCATCGGCATCGTTGGCGTTCAGGGAAACTGCCCGTCGCAAATGCGCTTCTGCCCGCTCGTCGGCCTCGCGCATGAACAAGAGCAGACCGAAGACGCCGTGGGTCCAGGCGTCGTTGTCATCGAGAGACAGCGCCTTCTCGATGCTCCCGATCGCCTCAGCCAGCCGCCCTTCCCTGCCCGAACCCATCATTGCATCCCATACGTGAGTTACACCGAGCAGCGCGTGAGCGCGCGCGTAGTCCGGATCGATCTCGACAGCCCTACGGAAGCACACCCGCGCCTGTGCGTTGTTCTCGGACGTGAACCGGTTGAAACGCTCGAGACCCACCAAGACATGATCGTAGGCCGTCATGCTGGCGGGCGTCTTGCGCCTCGCGCTGTGCCAGCCCGCATCCTCCAGCCGGCCAGGCAAGGTAGCGACGATGGCCTGCGTTATTTCATCCTGAACGGCAAAGATGTCCTCGAGCTGGCGGTCGTAGCGCTCCGCCCAGAGCTGGAGACCGCTCGCGGCATCGACGAGCTGAACGGTGACCCGCACGCGCCGGCCCGCCTTGCGGACACTGTCCTCCACCAGGTATCGCACACCGAGCCTACGCCCCACGTCCCTGACGCCGAGTCCCTGATCGCGGAAGGAAAACGACGAGTTGCGGGCTATGACGAGCAGGCTGCGGAATCGCGACAGCTCGGTGATGATGTCCTCGGTGATGCCGTCGGAGAAGTACGACTGCTCGGGATCAGCACTCATGTTGGCAAAGGGCAGCACAGCTATCGACGGCTTCTCTGCGGCGCCGCGATCCCGCTCCGCACCCCCCGCAGGCGTCGCTTCGGACCGCCCGCTCGGCACCACGTGATAGGCGCGCACGGGCTCGGCGATGTTCTTCACCAACTGCTCGCCCATGAACTCGAAGCTGACCGGCAGCTTCCTGCCCACCCCGCTGCGAACCGCTTCGGACACGCAGATGCCTCCCGGGTCGGCGAGCGCTTCCAGCCGTGCGGCCACATTGACACCGTCCCCGTAAATGTCACCCCGGTCGACGATCACCTCACCCATGTTGAGCCCAATTCGGAAGAGCACCCGTTTTTCAGGGGGCACGTCGCGGCTCTTTTCCGAGAGAGTCTGCTGAATGCCGATGGCGCAGCCGAGCGCCTCGCTGACGGTAGGAAACTCGGCGAGCACCGCGTCGCCCGCATAGTGGACGACCCTGCCATCATGGGACTCGATGGCCGACGAGATTGCATCGAGACTGCTGCTGAGCCGGCGGTGGGTCCCCTCTTCGTCTTCGCCGGTCAGACGGCTGTAGCCGGCAACGTCAGCGTAGAGTATCGCCGCCAGCTTTCGCGGTAAGCGCTCTTTGGACACCAAAGGAGAATCGACGTCAAAGGGGTTTCGCTATCCTACTACAGGCCTCCTCCGGCGTTGAAGCCAACCCCGACGCATCACCAGCGGCTCACGCCGCGTCGCTGCCGGCGACGCCCGCGCGCTCGTCATCGACCATGCGGATCTCGCGGCGGCTCGTCCCGACTCGCAACCATCGCCGCTGAGTGTCCGCCGCGGAGGGGTCGGCCGGCCGGGCTACCCGCCGACGTGTCACCGCTGCGCTTCCCGCGTCACGGCATCGCGCAGCGTGATTCGCGAGCGTCGGCGCCCAACGTGTCGAGATTGTTGAACTCGTGCAGAAAGCCCTCGATCGGGGCGCGCGCCACGACGGCATTGTGGCGGTGAAGCAGAACCGCCTGCCGAAGCTGATTATCCCAGCTGCGAAAAGAGGCCGCCTCGCCTTTGTAGACATCGAAAGTGAACTCGCTCGAGCGCAGGCGCTCGCGCAGCACGGCGATGTCCGTACTCTTGCTGCGGACGATCGCCTCGACGACGACCCGCAGCGCGGCCCAGGCGGCAAAGTCCCGATCCCGCATGCGGCGCTTCGCAATGCGATCGAAGCGCTGGTTGAGCTGCGGCGCGCCGTGGCGCTCCCACGTCCAATGCCAGGCGTCTGCGACCAATCCTTCGCTGCCAACGATCGGGCGCGGGCTCTGGGTGTTGTAGGGGACGTAGCGCCCGAACTCACCCACCGTATCGGCCAGAAACACCACGTCATGACTGCTGCCCGCAGTGAGCAGAGCGATGTTGTTCCGATCGCGAAGGCGAGGATCGTTGCTGAGCACGAACGGCCGAACGTCCACGATCTTGAGGCCGAATTTTCTGGCCGAGCCTTGAAAGGCCGCGCTCAGCGTTTTGTCCGCCTCGGCCTCGCCCTCCAGCAGCAGCACCTTCTTCCAGTTCTTGCCGGAGAGAAACTGCGCTAGGCCGTCCATCAGCATCGCGTGGCTGGGCAGCGTGTGGAACAGCCCCCGCGCGCAGCCCTCGCCGCGCAGCCCGTCGTCGGGATGGCGGATGTTGAACAGCAGCAAATCGCGGTCGGCCAGCTTGCCGGCGAGCACCGCCATCTCGTCGAGCGGCAGGTCGAGAAGGAAAACACCCACCGACTGTTGCGCGGCGAGCGCCTCCACCGCAGGCAGCACTGCTTCCTCCGCGGCGAGGCGCCGCTCGACGAGCTCGAACTCGAGCCCGAGGGCCCGTCCGACGATGCGGCTGTCGCGCAGCGCCGTACGTGCGCCGTCGAGGGGGCGGTGATTGTCCCGCAGGCTCAGCCCGGTGTAGCCCCGGTGCGGCTCGTAGAAAGGATCGCCGTCACGCTGCAGGTAGCCGAACCGGAAGACGTCGGCCCCTGCAGCCAGCGACGGCGCCGGACATGCCGCCAGCAGGGCCGCCAGCAGCATCCTCCCGGCGACACCGTCAATGGTCATCAATAAGGATTCCGTAGGGAATCATGCCGACCGGTATGGACTTGGTGACCTTGAGACTTCGCGTGTCGATGATGGAGATGTCGTCGGACAAGCCGTTGGCCACGTAGAGCTTGTTCTCGTCGTGGCTCAGCGCCAGACCCCACGCCCGCTTGCCGACCAGCACGTACTCGATCACACGCCGTTCCGCGACGTCGACCACGGCAACATGGTTGGCCCGCCCCAGCGTCACGTAGGCGCGCGAACCGTCGCGCGTGATCAGCACGTCGACAGGCGTCACCTGCTCCTTGCGAAAACCGGTCGGCAGGAACGCGATGTCGTCAATGATCTCGAGCGTCTCAACGTCGATGATATCGACGATGCCGGCAAGCTCGGCCGACACCCAGAGCTCCTTCTCGTCCGGGGTCAGCGCAAACCGGCGGGGCCGGGTGTCGACCAGGATGTCCTTGATCACCGCACCGGCTTCGGTGTCGATGACGTGCACCAGATTGGCGGCTTCGGACGCCACGAACACCAGCCGCCCGTCGGATGTCACCTGAACACCCTCGGGCTCTTCACCGGTCAGGAATTCGGCGAGGAATTCTCCCGTTTCGACATCGAAGACCGTAGCGGCAGCATCCTCCTCGTTCGATATGTACAGGTGCCGGCCGTTGGGGTGGAGGTCGAACGTCTCGGGCTGCTCAACGTTGCGAATCCGGCGCACCAGCTTCTGCGTGGCGACGTCGTAAACGGCGATCACGGAATCGTCGGCGCAGCCCACGAAGAACTCGGTGCGATCGGCACTGAAATGCATGCCGCGCGGCCGCGCGCAGGTCTCGAGGGTGGTCACGATCTCATCGTCCGCGTCGAGCACCGTGATGGTGCTGCTCTTCTCGTTGGAGACGAACACCAGACCGCTCTGCTTGGCGAGCGTCGGCGCATGACCGCTCGCAGCCAACACGAGAAGCACGCCGGCGATGGCGCGAAGAGTGCGAAGCAGGTGCGCGGTGCAGGTCATAGGGTCGTCCCCGGGGGCAAGCGAGAGCGGCGCGGTCTAGTCGGTGGCGCCCTTCGGCGCCCAGCCGAGCCGTGTTGTCGTCATATTCAACCGGGTCCGCGGGGCGTTTTCAAGACAGCGCGCGCCGGCGCATCAGGCTCTGCTTGGGGTCATATCCCCACACGGCGAGGGCAAAAAAGACCACAGCACAGCCCGCCACGATGGCCAGCGACTGGAGGTTCGCCTGCAGATAGACAGCGAAGCGCAGGCTCTCAACGGCGTGCGTGAACGGATTGAGCGCACAGATGCGATAGATCAGCTCGCTGGACTCGCGCATCCGCCACAGCGGATACAGCGCCGACGACAGGAAGAACATGGGGAAGATGACGAAGTTCATGATGCCCGCAAAATTCTCTAGCTGACGTATGGTCGAGGACAGCAGCATGCCGAGCGCGCCGAGCATGAGGCCGCTGATCACCAGCACCGGCAGCAAGGCAACCACCCCCCACGGCGGCAGATCGACGATGACGAGTTCGGCAATCAGCAGAAAGGCGAGCACCTGGAAGATCGACACCACGACGCCGCCGAGCAGCTTGCACAGCAGCAGATACCATCTCGGCAGCGGACTCGTCAGCAGCACACGCATGCCGCCCATCTCGGCGTCGTAGACCAGCGTGAGCGAGCTCTGCATGCCGTTGAACAGCTGAATCATCGCGACAAGCCCCGGCACGATGTAGGTCTCGTAGGTGATGTACGTTTCGTAGGGCTCGATGATGGAGATGCCGAGCACCGACCGGAATCCGGCGGCGAACACCAGCAGCCAGATGAGCGGCCGCACCAGCGCCGCGACGAAGCGCTCCCGCTGATGAATGAAGCGCAGGGCCTCTCGCCACACGACACCCTGCAGGCCGATTCGATAGGCTTGCGGGTCCCGCTTCATGTCGCCGCGCCCCGCTCCGGTCCGGCATCGTCGGCGTCGCCCGTCAGCGCGGCGAAGGCGTCGAGCACGATCGCGGTGGCAGTCTGCGCAAGCACCTCGCGCACCGCGCCCGCTGCCCGCACGCGACCCTCGTGCAGCACGACCAGATCGTCGTCATCCCAGACCTCGTCGACCAGATGGGTGGCCCACAGCACCGTGATGCCGTCCTCGGCACACAGCGCGTGAACGTGACGCACCAGCGCGTCGCGCGACGGCACATCGAGGCCAACGGTCGGCTCGTCGAGGATCAGCACCGCCGGCTCGTGAACCAATGCGCGGGCGATCTCGAGTCGGCGGCGATGTCCGCCGTTCAAAAGGCGCGCCTTCTCACCCGCGCGTCCCGCCAGTCCCATGCGCGCCAGACAGGTGTCGATGCGTGCATCAGCGGCACGTCCGGCGAGACCGCGCAGCGCCGCGAAATAGCGCATGTTCTGCAGCACAGACAGATCGAGGTCGAGCGTCTGCTGCTGGAACACAATACCCATGCGCGCGAGGCCCGCCCGCGGATTGCGGCCCATGTCCTGGCCGAGCACGGTGATCGTTCCCCGCTCGGCCCCGACAAGCCCGCAAAGCAGCGCGATCAACGTGGTCTTGCCGGCCCCGTTGGGGCCGAGCAAGGCCGTTAAGCGGCCGCCGCGCAGCGCGAGCGAAAGCTCGCTCAGAACGGTTCGCCGGCCGTAGGCAAAGCTTACGCCGCTGACGACGATGCCGGATTCGACGCTCACCTGTGCCTCACTCGGAAGCGGGTCGACGGTGCGCCGAGCGTGGGTCGCCACCGCTGCGCGGTCACTCGACGACGAACGTGCCCCCCAGCCCGCGGTCCTCCAGACCTCGGCAGCCGAACGGGTAGCGCCCGGGCTTGATGGGGACGAAGAAGATCTCGGCCTCGGCCTCGCGCTCGAACTCGAGCTCGTTGAGCCCGCTGGCCTTGATCTCCAGGCCGCCGGCCTCGACCTTGCGCAGCCAGATGAACTCGAAGAACGCCTCGGCGCGAAATGCGCACTCCTCGATACCGGTGGAGCGGATCTCGAGACGATAGGCTTTGCCGGTCTCGAGGGCGTACTCGTTGCGTGACAACCCGAAGCCATCGCCGGTGCCGATCACGAGCGGCTCGAGCGCCGTCGGCCGGCGGGCGAGGTCGCCCGCGGCCCCGGCCCGCCCCGCAGCGAGCACCGTCATGGCGAGCGCGGCAGCCACCGCGACGGTCGTGCGCCTCGCCCGTCTGCCCCTCATGGAGTGCTCCTCATAGACTTAATCCGTAATCTGTAATCCGTAATCCGTGATCCGTGATCCGAACCCGCTGGTGCCCAGGAGGACGGGCAAGTGTAGCCGGGGGCGCGCCTGCTACGAAAGGCAACCCGCCAACTCAGGGTCCGCGGCGACGAGCCGGATGCGGCGCCGTTCGACGGCTTCAGGCTGCGCGCGCGCCGGCGCATCGAGCTCCACCACGATGTCGGCACGCACCCGCGCGGGCGTCGCACTCAGCACCACCAGCCGCTCGCCCAGCTGAATGGCTTCGCGCAGATCGTGGGTGACGAGCAGCACGGTGGTCGGTTTGCGGCGCCATATCTCGAGCAGCAGCATGCGCAGGCGGTGCGCGGTGGGCTCGTCGAGCGACACGAACGGCTCGTCCATGAGCAGCAGGTCCGGCTCGACGGCGAAGGCGCGTGCCGGCGCCACACGCCGCTGCATGCCCAGCGACAGCCGCTGCGGGTAGGCGTGCCGGACGTGCTCGAGCCGCATTTGCGCGAGCAGCTCGTCGAGCGGCAGCACGACGTGCCGCAGCCGCCGCAGCGCGGCGAAGCGGAACACCCGCGCCATCTCGTCGAGGTCGCGATCGAGCGCGCGCGCCCGCGCGCCGGGGCATTTGACTTGGGGTCGGCGAGCGGATTTAATAGCGGCTCGCCACATACCGACTCAACACCAGATCGACAGGCAGGTAGAACACCATGAGAGCTTGGAAGCGACCCATCATCGAGGAAAT
>JBFEOO010000055.1:0-24616 GCA_041550555.1 Arenicellales bacterium | reverse complement strand
TACGCCGCCGATATCGAGGCGCAGATCGTCGGCAAGCCCGCGACCGCGTTCTTTGCCGCGGCGCTCGCCGACATGGGGCTCGAGCGAGACGAAGTGCTGATGGTCGGCGACGACGTCGATGCCGACATCGGCGGTGCGCGATGTGCCGGTCTCCGCGCCGTCCAGGTCAGGACCGGCAAGTATGACGCACGCCGCAGCGGCCGCTACGAGCCGGACGCGCTGATCGGCTCGGTCGCCGATCTGGCCGAAACCATCGAGACGCTCTCTTGAGTCCCGCCGCGGGGGGGTGTTCCCGTAAGTCGCCCGAGGCCGGCGCGGTCACGCTGATTCAGCGCTTCGGCGGTGCGCTGAATCTCAACATCCACTTCCACATGCTGTTTCTCGACGGGGTGTATGTCGCGCGTCCCGACCGCGCGGTACGGTTCCGCCCGCTCGGGGCGCCGACGCGTGCCGAGCTCACTCATCTGACCGACCCGATCGCGCGACGGGTAGGACGGTATCTGGAGCGGCAGCGGTGGCTTGCCCGCGATACCGAGAAGCTACCTCGTCGGCGACGACCTCGAGGCGGGGCCGACCGAAGAGCTGATGGGTGCGTCGATCACCTACCGCATCGCCATCGGGCCACAGCAGGGCCGCACGGTGTTCACCCTGCAGACGCTGCCGGCAGGCGCTGAGCCGGGCGATGACGGGGTGGGCAAGGTGGCCGGTTTTTCCCTGCATGCCGGCGTGGCGGCGCGAGCGCAGGAGCGCAAGAAGCGCAAACGGCTGTGCCGCTACATCAGCCGCCCGGCGGTCTCCGAGAAGCGGCTGTCGCTCACTGCAGGCGGAAACGTCCGTTACCGGCTGA
Organism: Arenicellales bacterium; assembly: GCA_041550555.1. Taxonomy (GTDB): domain Bacteria; phylum Pseudomonadota; class Gammaproteobacteria; order Arenicellales; family JBFEOO01; genus JBFEOO01. The sequence goes on along the minus strand of JBFEOO010000055.1, from coordinate 23,769 downwards.
AGACACCCTACCGCGATGGCACCACCCACGTCCTCTTCGAGCCGCTGGATTTGATGGCGTACCTCCGTGTACGCCACCCCGTCGGGGCCGCCTGCGGCGGTCCCCTTCGGCTGTCCTGCCGAGGGGTCATCGCCCGGCTGGCGGCGTTGATACCCAAGCCGCGGGTCAACCTGACGCGCTTTGAGGCGCGCCCCCGCTCGGGCGCACGCTGTGCATCCCGATTCACTCCCGGTGAATCGGTCACGGCGTCGTCGCCGCGAACAGTCGCTATCGAGCGCGCGTGACAGAAGGTCAAGCGGGGCCAGGGCAACCACCGCCGCGCGCGGGCGGACGAGCGGGAACCGACTCCCGCCGAGCGCCGCGCGGCGATGCCTTGGGGGCAGCGTCTGAAGCGCGGCTTCGACATCGATATCGAGACCTGCACCGCCTGCGGCGGGGCGCTGCGCATCATCGCCTGCATCGACGATCCGGCGCTGATCGAGAAGATCGTCACCCATCTCGATGCCAGAACCACCGCGGCCAATGCCTTGCAACGGCCGCCGTGCCAGGCGCCGCCCCAGCGCGGAGTGTTCAACCGAAGCGGATCAGCCGATGACCACCACCCGGGGTTGCGACGACGCCGCGCGGCCATGGAGACGGCTGCCCTGGTGGGCGACGCCCGGAGAACACCGCCCCCGCAAACCCATCGTCGCGGTGGATTCGCACGCCGGGAAGCACGCCGGGATGCCACTCACAAACCATTGACGAGTTGACGAGTCCGAAAAGTCTGAGCGACGCGCGCCGGGGGAGCGTGCCATCTGACGAAAAGGTGGTTTATCCTTCCTATACGCCCTGAGCCTGCTCGGTATGCGTGAGCGATAACGGCAGGGCGGAGACTCTATACCAGCGAATCAAAACACAAAAGGATCCTATACAGATGAGACAATGGCTCAAGAGAAGCGTTAGATCAATCCTGCAACGGCTGGCCTCTACAAATGCAGATAAAAGGCCGCAGATGACGCCTTTTGAGAACCGGTCCAACTATAAGGTAACTTGGAATTCACTCGCCACCAGCAAGCGAAATGCCTATGTTTACGTTGCCGGTCACAGCGACGAAGACCAGTTACACAAGTCGGCATTGTACACCATTGATATTCTGGAAAAATATGTGGGAGTTTATCCCTCAGATACCATTCTGGAAATCGGATGCGGCGTTGGCCGGGTTGGTAAAGTCCTCAGCCAAAAATGTGCTAAATGGATCGGAACGGACATTTCCGGGCAGATGATCGTCCACGCCGCGCAGAGGTTGGAAGGGATCGATAATATCGAACTGGTTGAATTGAGCGCGACCGGATTAAGCGAGATTCCGGACCAATCCGTAGACCTGGTCTACTGCACGGTCGTCTTCATGCACCTGTTGGAATGGGACCGTTATAAGTACGTGGAAGAAAGTTTCCGGGTGCTCAAGTCGGGCGGGCGGTGTTTTTTCGACAATGTCGATATCAACTCGGAGCACGGGTGGGAAGTCTTCAGCCGGGGCTATGAAATCGATCCCAATTCCCGGCCCGCCCACATCAGCATGACGTCGAGTGGCGATGAACTTCGAACCTATGCCCAAAAGGCAGGGTTTCAGGAAGTCAAAATCCACCGATGGGACAATGCTTGGGTCGGAGTGACCGGCATAAAACCTGAGTGAGATATCCCTGCACCTGGAAAGGAAAGTCCGAAGACTGCCGACACCATTACGATCATCCTTGCTCACCATGCTGGGTGCGAAGCGGATTGCACGCACCGGTAACTTACTCGACTCGCACGACACATCGACGCCCTCGTCGAAGAAGCCGACCCTCACCCAGTGTCGAAAACGAAACGCGCCACGCGAGCGGTCGGAGCGACGAATCCGCCTCATCCCAACGTACAGGTTCCGACCGTCAGGCCGCTGACTGTCGATCCAGGCATCGGAGCTGCACGGCCTCCGCAATGTGGGGCGCCTCGATGGACTCACACACCGCCATGTCCGCAATCGTCCGCGCCAGACGCAGTATCCGATGGTACGAGCGCGCCGAGAGCTGCAGCCGCTCCATAGCGGTGTCCAAGAGCGCGTGACCCGGCTCGTCGAGCCGGCAGCGCTGCTCCAGCGCCCTGCCCTGGAGCACGTTGTTGAGCGCACCCTGCCGTCCCAGCTGGCGCTCGCGCGCCGCCACCACACGGGCGCGCACCGTTGCACTGGTCTCCGCGGTCGGATCCGGCTTACGCAGCACGGGTTTGGGCACTGCCGGCACCTCGACGTGCATGTCGATGCGCTCGAGCAAAGGTCCGGAGATTCGGTTTCGATAGCGCTGCACCTGCTCGCTCGTGCAGCGACACCTGCCGCTCTGATCGCCCAGCCAGCCGCACTGACAGGGGTTCATCGCAGCGACGAGCTGAAAGCGGGCCGGATACTCCGCCTGCCGTGCGGCACGCGAGAGGGTGATGGTTCCGCTCTCGAGCGGCTCGCGCAGCGCTTCGAGCACGTGTCGGCTGAACTCCGGCAGCTCATCGAGAAACAGCACGCCGTGATGCGCCAGGGATATCTCCCCCGGCCGCGGCCGCGACCCGCCACCCACCAGGGCGGCGGCCGAGGTGCTGTGATGGGGTGTCCGAAACGGACGCCGTCGCCAGTGCCGCAACGAGAAGCCGCTCTGGCTGAGCGAGTGCACGGCGGCGCTGACCAGCGCCTCGTCCTCGCACATGGGCGGGAGCAGACCCGGCAGCCGCATCGCCAGCATGGTCTTGCCGGTGCCCGGTGGACCGATGAGCAGCAGGCCGTGACCGCCCGCGGCCGCCACTTCCAGCGCGCGTTTGGCGTACTGCTGGCCGCGTACGTCCGCGAGATCCACGCTCGACACATCCGACGCCGCTGCATCGCAGCGACCCGCGGGCGCCGCCAGCTCTGCCTCACCGCGAAGAAACGCCGCTACTTCCAGTAAGTGCTCCGCACCGAGAACGTCAACCCCACGGACCAGGCCCGCCTCGCCGAGATTGCCGTGAGGCAGCACAAGACGGCGCCCCTCCCCGCGCAGCGCCACGACGACGGGCAGGGCGCCGCGTATTTCCCTAAGCGCGCCGTCGAGTGCCAGCTCGCCAAGGAACTCGAGATCCGCCAATCGGCCTGTCGGGATTTGACCGGAAGCCGCGAGGATGCCAATGGCGATGGGCAGATCGAACCGTCCGCCTTCCTTGGGCAGATCCGCCGGCGCCAGGTTGACGGTGATACGTCCGGGCGGGTAGTCGAAGTGGGCACTCAACAATGCGGCCCGGACACGGTCCCTGCTCTCCTTGACCGCCGCTTCGGGCAACCCGACTATGGAGAATTTCGGCAGGCCGTTAGAGAGGTGGGCCTCGACGAACACCTGCGGTGCGCCGAGCCCTGCGGCCGCCCGCGACAATACCGTTGCCAGCGCCATAGCACCATCCTTGGTCTGTGCGTTCCCTGCTCGGCGACCGCCCGGCGGCGGCCGCGCTACGCCTGCGACTGCTGCTTCGCGCGCTCTTCCAGCAAGGCCACCTGCGCTTCCAGCGCTTCGAGCTTCTCGCGTGTTCGAGCCAGAACCGCCTCCTGCACTTCCAGCTCTTCACGGGTTACGAGATCCATGCTGTCCAAAACCGACTGCATCCGCGCCCGAAGGGTGCCGCGCACCTCCTCGCCGAGGCCCTGCGGAACCGCATCGGAAACAATCTGTATGAGGCGATCGACGAGCATCTTCGTCAACGGGTGGACGGCTATCTCAGTGTAGCAGAATGCCGGCGGCCGCGCCGCCGAACCGCAACACGGCACGCCCGCGCAAGCGAGCGCGCCGCTGCAGAGCGTTCAATATTCGAGCCGGACCTCGACGAACGCCCCGTCGCGCAGCTCGCGCAGCCACTGCTCGTAGCGCTCCTCCGCCTTTCTCGCGAGAATCTGCTGCCGCGCATTGTTGCGGTCTATCTCATCTGCGGCATCGTGTTGCCGCCGCTCCAGAACCTGAATCAGATGCACGCCAAAAGGCGTGCGCACCGGCCCGCTCACCTCTCCCTCGCGAAGTCTTCCCATCGCGTCTTCGAAAGCCGGCGCCACCTCACCTGGCAGAATCCACCCGAGATCGCCGTCGTTGGCCCGCGAGACGGTGTCTTCGGAGTGCACGCGGGCAAGCTCGGCAAAGTCTTCACCATTTATGATGCGTGCGCGGATCTGCTCGAGGCGCTGCTCCACCTCGCCGACGTTGAGAAACTCGTTCGGCCGTATGAGTATGTGGCGCGCGCGTGTCTGCTCGACCATCTGACGTGTGGCCCCTCGCCGGTCGTTCAGCTTCAAGATGTGAAACCCGTTGGGGCTGCGCAGCACGTCACTCACCTCGCCGACCTGCATGCGCTGCAGGGTCTCGAGAAACAGCCCCGGCAACTGGCCCGCCTTGCGCCAACCCAGGCCGCCACCCTGCAGCGCGTCCTGGCTCGAGGAAAACTCCGCCGCCGCCTGGCCAAAATCGAGGCCCGAGTTGATGCGGCTCAGCGCCGTCGCCGCCCGGCTGCGCGCCGCCTCGATCGCCTCGGAGGTGGCCTGCTCGGGGATTGCCACCAGAATGTGGGAAACATCGAATTCCTCGTTCAGCCCCTGCCGCCCCTGCGCTGCCAGGAAGGCATCGATCTCTTCGGGTGTGACGGTGACGCGCGAGTTAATCTCTCTTTCGATCAGCCCTTGTATCGTCATCTGGTTGCGCACGCTCTCGCGAAACTGCTGGTAGTCGATGCCATCACGCTCGAGGACGGCGCGCAGCTGCTCCACGGCCAGGCTGTTTCGCCTGGCGATGCCGGCGATGCCCTGATCGACCTCCGTCTCGGTGACACGGACGCCGACCCGTGCGGCGTACTGCAACTGCAAACGATCGACGATGATGCGTTCGAGCACCTGACGCTGGAGCACATCCTCACCGGGCAGGCGTGCGCCCTGCAGCTGCAGCTCCCTCACCATGCGCCGGAACTCCGAGCGGAACTCGTTCTCGGTGACGATATCGTCGTTGACGATGGCGAGGATGCGGTCCACGGGCACGGCATGCGCGACCGCCGGTAGCGCCAGCATGGCGATCAGCTGCAGCAGCCGTCTCAGCGTCCTCATAGGATCCACCTCGTGGATTGTCGCCAGCGAAAGCGATCGGCAGGAACGGCCCAGCCGCCGCTTGGCCGAAACGCGCAGCGCACGCTGCGCCCCAGAAACTCAGAATCCCGACGTGACGCGACCGAGCCCCTTGAACTCGAGGGTCATGAAGAACACGGTACGGCTCTCCTCGTCCCGGTTTTGGCGGTTTTGCGCCGACACGCGCACCCCCCAGCAGCACGCCTCGTAACCCAGGCCGACCGTCGTCTCCAGGTTCTGCGCGTCCTCGATAGAGTAACGCTCGACAACGCTGAAGTCCCAGCGCTTACCCAGCGGCCATTTCAGGCGCGCGTCGACCTGCTCCGAACTGTCGCGACGGAAGCGGTAGCCGATGGCGAAGTTCTTGTTCAGGGCGGTGGGCGGCCCGTACTCGACGTCGAAGCGGAGCTCCTCGGTGCGACTCTCGTCGGTGTCCCACTGGATCGCGCTGCTCAGGTCCCAGCTGTCGGTGACGTCTCCACCGATCTCGGCGAAGATGTCCGAGTCGTTCTCGGTCGAACTATCGTCGCCCCCGGCGTCGTCGGGCCGCAGGGTGACTACGCGGTCCTCGAAGTAGTACAGCTGGGCGATGCTGGCGCGCAATCGCTCCCTGCCCGTCTTGGCGTTGAGGAGTCTCCATGTCAGACCGGCCGTGAGCTGATTGGTGTCGCCGATCCGGTCGCCGCCAAAGAACCGCTCTTCGCGAAACAGGTTGCCGAAGTTGTTGAAATCCGATTCGCCGGTGTCGAAGTTCGGGAATTCGTCCTGGTCTTCGTCGGGGATGTACGCATAGAACAAGCGCGGCTCGAGCGTCTGGGTCGTCTTCTGACCAAGCCGCTCGAAGATCAGCTTGCTGTCGATGCTGAAGATGGGCACGAACACCGACGGCGAGCTCGAATTTCCCGGCTCCTGATCCTCCAAGTTGTAGCCGATGAACTGCCCGGACAGCTTGGGTCTCAGATAACCGTACACCGGCTCGATGGGCAGACTGACGAACGGCTTCACCCGCCCGCGCCAGCCCCGAACGCGATCCGAGCGATCAAAGTTGATCAGCGAGGTATCCGCGCCGACATCGAACACGCCGACCTCGTCCCACTCGGCGTCGAGACTCAGCCGTGGCAGCTGATCGTAGGGACGACTCTCGTTGGGGATGTTCTCGTCGAGGGTCGTGTAGCTGACCACCTCGCCCTGAAAGCGCAGTATGTCGTCCCGATATCTGAGGTCTCCGCGCTGGGGCAGATGCGTCGAGCTCGAGACATCGAGATTGTTGCTGAAGTCGTCGAGATAGCGCTCGTCCGACACATCCTGCACCTCGATCACACCTTCCCACCGGCGGCGGCGGCCGAACTCTTGTTCGTGATCGTACGCGTAGCCCCAACGGTTGTTGCCGGTCACGTCGTCGTCGGGCAGGAACTCCCCGCGCAGCACGCCGTCGGAGCGCTTGTTCAGATAGCGGAACTCCCCACCGAGCTGAAAACCCCGATCCTGGTAGTACCGCGGTATCAAGGTGGCGTCACGATCAGGGGAGATGTTGAAGTAGTACGGCAAATCGAAGACGAAACCGAGATCGTCGCCGCTGCCAAAGCTCGGAAACAGAAAACCGGACTTGCGCTCGTCCGAGATGGGGAACGATGCGGCCGGTAGGTAGAAAATCGGGACGTTCTTGAACTTGAGCTTGAGATTCTTCGCCCGCCCGACACCCGTAGCCTTGTCCAGCGTGATCTCGCCGGCGCTCAACACGACGTCGTCCTGACCGATGGGGCAGGCACTGTAGGTGGCGTTCTTCGCCCGCAGGCGTCCCTCGCCCTCGAAAAAGATCCCCTCCGCCGTCCCGCGACCGGAGACGATAGCCGTGTCGGGCTCGCGGCTGCGACGGCCCTCGTCGGCGAGCAGGAAGTCGGCGTCACGTGCCTCGCCGATCTGAGTTTCCAGCTGAATCGTGGCAAAGGAGGCTTTCACACGATCGCCCCGTGGACTGTGAACCACGACATCGCCGGCCGCCTCCACCCGGTCCTCCACCTTGTCGTACTGCAACTGCTGACCAAATATCGACTGCGGACCCTGGATGATCTGGGCGTCGCCGCTCAGCACCAGCTTGTCCGGGCCGGGCGCCTCGATGACATCGGCTTCGAGCTCGATCGGCGGCGTGGATCCATCGGGCAGCTGGGCCGGACTGCCCCCCCCCGGATGTGGAATCACATCAATCGGGCACGAGCGTCCGACCTGAGCGGCGGCAACAGAGGGTAACAGCGGGGCCAGAACTATCAGGGCAACGACGAGGCGTTTGTTATCGATCATACGGCTTGATTATTAGTTGGAAATGTACACAGCTTTGGCCCGGATTCTGCAGCCGCCGTAAAATGGCATAGAATCCCCAGCGCTTCAACCTATTTGCCGACGAGCACGGTTGGTATCACGACACGCACACATACGGCCTCGCGCCGCGCCCCACGACGTTGACCCCTGTCTCGCGCGCTCGGAGGACCGTGGACGGCGGGCCCGCACAAAGCCGGGCGCCGGCAACCACTCCGAGCGCAGCGCCACCGCGCCGGCGGTCGTCGAGGTCGTTCCCCGCCAACCGCGGGTGGATATCGGCGGACGATGTGGGGCATAACGGCGTCCTGTCGCGCGCGGCCGGTGCGCACCAGCGGCGCGGCGGCGCGTCGAGGACAGGCGACGCGACGGTCGACGAGACAGCCACCGACTTGCGGGCGACGCCTTGTCAGCCATGGATGAGAGACTGAACGCGCTCACGACCTGGGCCACCGACTTTTTCAGCGTCGCCGGGCTCGCGCCGCGCCCCGCCTCGGCCGACGCCAGCTTCCGACGCTATTTCCGCATCTCTATAGACGAAGGAAGCTTCATTCTCATGGATGCGCCACCTGAGACGGAGCGCATCGAATCGTTTCTGACTGCCGCAGCACGTCTTCACGAGATCGGCCTCCACGTTCCATCCGTCATCGCCAGCGATATCCGTCGTGGTTTCGCCATCATCAGCGATCTGGGCGAGACCCGCTATCTCGACGCGTTGACCGAGCAGAGCGTCGAGCGTCTCTACGGAGACGCAATGAGGGCGTTGATCGTTCTGCAGGCAGGCACCGTGACCGCGCCGAGCGTCTTTCCGGCCTACGACGCCGCGCTGCTCGTTCGCGAGCTCTCGCTGTTTCCCGAATGGTTTCTACATCGCCATCTCGGCCAGCCGGTCGATGAGCATCGACAGCGCAATTTGCAAGCTGTCTTTTCCCAGCTCGTCGACGCTGCGCTCGCGCAGCCGCGAGTCTGGGTTCACCGCGACTTCCACTCGCGGAATCTCATGGTTACCGCCCACAACAACCCCGGCATTCTGGATTTTCAAGATGCCGTCTGCGGACCCATCACGTACGACCTGGTGTCGCTGCTCCGGGACTGCTACATCGCATGGTCTGAAGAGAAGGTGCTGGGCTGGGTGCGCAGGTATCATGCGCTTGCCCGGCAGTCCGGGCTTGAGGTTGGCGACGACGACGATCGCTTTTTGCAGTGGTTCGACTGGATGGGAGTACAGCGCCACCTCAAGGCCGTCGGAATCTTTGCACGTCTGCACCACCGCGACGGCAAAACCGGCTATATGCAGGACATTCCTCGCGTACTCCGCTATCTCGAGCAGGTCAGCCGACGCTACCCCGCCCTTGCCCCGTTGCACGACATCGTAGACCCGCTGCTGGAACGACACGCATCGTGGATGCCATGATACTCGCGGCGGGACGCGGTGAGCGCCTGCGCCCCCTCACGGATCATACGCCCAAACCGCTGCTGCGGGTGGGTGCGAAGCGGCTGATCGAGTACACCCTGGAGCGACTGGCCAGCGCGGGCCTCACGCGGATCATCATCAACCACGCTCACCTCGGCAATCAGATCGTGAGCGCGCTCGGCGACGGCCAGCGTTACGGCCTGTGCATCCGTTACTCCGCCGAACCGCCGGGGGCGCTCGAGACCGCGGGCGGCATCGTCAACGCGCTGCCGCTGATCGAGTCGGACCCGTTCGTGGTGGTCAACGGCGACATCTATACCGACTACCCATTCGCCAGGCTACCGCATGACTTGGCGGCGCGCGCACACGTGGTTCTGGTCGACAACCCCCCGCACAATCCGGCCGGCGATTTCGTTCTGCGCGCTGGACGCGTGCTGCCGCGGGCATCGGCGCCGAGGCACGCCGCCCTGACGTTCAGTGGCATCGCCGTGTACCAGCGCGCGCTGTTCGCCGGACGGACCGCGCACAGGGCGCCGCTCGGCCCCCTGCTGGCGGAGGCGGCCGCCGACGGCCATATCGCCGGTGAGCACTACCAGGGAACGTGGTTCGACGTCGGCGATCCCGAGCGCTTACGGGCACTGTCGGCGCAGCTGGCCCACGAGGCGGACGCGGGCGCGTGATATCGGCGTTCAGTCGTCCATGAACTCCACGTCGAGATAGCCGAGCAGCTCAGCGAGCAGCGAGAGCAGCTGTGCGCCTACCGTGTCCACCCCAAGCGCGACGCCTTGATCGCGAAGCTGGGTTACCTCGAGCCCGCCGTACCCGCAAGGATCGATGAACCGGAACGGCCCGAGGTCCATGTCGACGTTGACGCTGAGACCGTGATAGCTGGCGCCGCGCCGAACCCGCAGACCCAGCGCCGCGATTTTCGCCTCGGACACATAGACGCCCGGCGCGCGCTCGCGCCTGTGCGCGTCGATCCCATAGTCTCCCAGGAGACTGACGATCGCCTCCTCGAGAAGATGCACCACCCGCTTCACCCCCAGCTCCCGGCGCTTGAGATCGAGCAGCAGGTACACGACGAGCTGACCGGGACCGTGGTAGGTGATCTGACCGCCGCGGTCCGTCGCGACGACGGGGATGTGATCCGCTCCCGGGCGTGGTCGCAGGCGGCATGAGATGCCCTGGGTGAAAACGGGGTGGTGCTGCAGCAACCAGACCTCGTCGACGGTCTGGGAGTCGCGCCGATCAGTGAAACGCCGCATCGCCTGGAGCGTTGCGGAGTACTCCACCACTCCCAAACGACGAGCCCGCAGCACCGCTGGCGGACGTGGGGGGCGGTCGTCGGTGTCAACGCGCATAGCGCGCGGCTGCATGTCTCACAACGTCATCAGCACATCGGGACAAGCGCTGAGTTCCCGGTAGATCGTGTCGAGCTGTGTTCGACTCTGGGCACGAATGATGCAGGTCAACGAGACGTAACGGCCGTTGCGACTGACGCGTGCGCGCGTCCGCAGCAGATCCCTCGGCCCGATGTGACGCGATACGATGGCCTGGACGATGGCCTCGAAGCGAACCGAGTAGGCGCCCATCGCCTTGATCTCGAAGCGACAGGGAAAGTTGAACAGCCCCAGATCACCCGCGCCCGCACTGCCGTCGCCCTTGCCGTTGCCACCTCTACCGGACATCGGGGATCAACGCAACCAAAGACGCACCTGGTCGATGATCTGCCCCCACCACGGGCCCTCGGCAACCGCCTCCAGGGCGAGCAGCGGATACTCTCCGAGCGGTGTGCCGTCATAGGACAGCCGCAGGGTCCCGAGCTCAGTCGATCGCGCGAGCGGTGCCAACTGCACGTCATTGAGCAGGACTTCAGCCTCGATCTTCGCCGAAGTGCCGCGCGGCACGGTCACGCGGAGATCGCGGCCGACGCCCACGGGCACCGTCTCGCGGTCGCCTTTGAACACTTCGACCGTGGCGGCCGGGTCCGTCTCACCGTAGACCAATGGCGCCTCGTACGCCGCATGCCCGTGCTGCAGCAAGGAGTGTACCGCCGTCGTGCGGTACTTGGCGCTCTCGCTGCCGAGCACAACGGCCACCAGACGCATTCCCTCGCGGATAGACGAGCCGATCAGGCAGTAGCCCGCCGAATTGGTGTGGCCGGTCTTCACTCCGTCGACGGACTCGTCGCGCCACAGCAGGCGATTTCGGTTGCGCTGGGTAATGTCGTTGTAGGTGAACTCCTTGATCGAGTAAAACTTGTACAGCTCGGGGAACTCGGCTATCAGCGCCCTCGCCAGTGCAGCCAGATCGCGCGCCGAGCTGTAGTGCTCGGGGTCCGGCAAGCCGGTGCTGTTCACGAAGTGCGAATTCTTCAGGCCGAGTCGCGCGGCCGCCTGATTCATGAGTTCGGCAAAGCCTTCCTCGCTGCCGGCAACGTGCTCGGCCAGCGCAACCGCTGCGTCGTTGCCCGACTGAACGATGAGCCCCTTGAGCAAGTCTTCGATAGACACCCGGGTATCGACCTGAATGAACATCCGCGAGCCGCCGGTGCGCCACGCTTTCTCGCTGACGTAGGCCGTGTCAGTGAGCTTTAACTTCCCCTCGGTCAGCGCACCGAAGACGACGTACGCCGTCATCAGCTTGCTCAGGCTCGCCGGCTCCAAACGCTCGTCCGCGTTGTGCTCGGCGAGGACCCAGCCACTGCTGTGATCGATCAGAATCCAGGCGCGCGACTCGAGCTTCGGCGCGGGTATAGAGGCCCGCATCGCGTCGGGTATGACAGTGAGCTCGCCGCGGGCCAGCAGCGGCAGCAGCAGGCATCCGACGAGAAGGGTCATCCTGCCGAGGACGGCGACCACCCCCCCGAGCCGACCGAGGCACACAGGCGAGTGCCGCCCGCGCCCGGCGCCCGCATCCCCGCCCAGGTCGTCCTCACGGCCCGCTCTTACGCGGCGCGCCACAGCGCCGGTGTAAACGTGCCACGTCTCCGCGATGCTCATTCGGTGCCCTAGACCTAGACGGTTGCAGCGTTGAACCGACCCCGCATGCTACCGCATACGGATGTCACTTTGCTTGTCGAATTGTGGCGCGACCGGTGTTCGCAGCACCGGCGCGTAATACCGCTCGCGCTGGATACCGGCGCGGAAGGACATCACGGTCGCAGCGCGGGTCGCCTCGCTCTACTCGATGACGAGCTGCGGGCGCGTGGCCAGTGAGCCGTTCATCCGCACCATCGTCCGATCCGCCTCCTGGGGTGAAGCCAGGGGACCGACGCGGACCCGGTACAAGGTCGCATCGGGCGCCGGCGAAGGCTGAATGAGCACCGGCGCAAAGCCGGCACGCAACAGCCTGTTTCTGAGACTCAACGCATTCGCTTGGCTCGCGAAAGCGCCCGCCTGAACGTACCATCTCGATTGCGTGAATTCCGCCGTCGTCACCGGCGCGCCGACGACCTTCGAGGGGCTTTCCTCGGTAATCGCCTCGACCTCGACGTCGGCGGTTCCGCTCGCCACCACACCGAGCTTGAGCGCCGCAACATAGGAAAGATCGATAATGCGGTTCTTGCTGAACGGGCCGCGATCGTTGACCCTAACGATGATGGTGCGCCCATTGGCGACGTTGCGGACGCGCACGTAGCTCGGCAGCGGCAGCGTCCGGTGCGCCGCCGTCATCGCGTACATGTCGTAGGGCTCTCCGCTGGAGGTTCGGCGCCCGTGGAACATTTTTCCGTACCACGACGCGACGCCGTGCTCCCGATACCCCCGGGCGGACGACATGGGATAGTACGTCTTGCCGAGGGCGCGATAAGGCTGGTTGCCGGTCGCGCTGGGCGGCTCTTGGCGAGGGACGGGATCAGGTATCTCGGCGACGTCAACACGCGGTTCATCGGGCGGGCCGTCGCTCTTGTAGTAGCCACCGTCACGGGTTGCACACGCACTGAGCGCAAGCACCACGACGAGCGGCAGCAGCGTGAGCCCGGCTCTAGGACTGACCCTCATATTCCTTGGCGATCTCGCGGCTCAGCTCGAACACGGCCATGGCGTAAAGCGTGCTCGGGTTGTAACGCATGATCGTGTAGAAGTTGCCGTATCCCACGCGGTAGTCGAATCCGTCGGCCTGCTCGAGACGCAGCAGCCCAACGGGAGTCTCCCCCGGGCCGTCGCCGTCGATACCAACACCCGCACTGCGCAGCCTGCCGAGCGTCGACTTCGGCTCGATGCCCTTGTTGAGATGCGGCTGGGGATCGACGCCCTTTGCGACCTGCGCCGCGTGCACGATAGGCTCTCCATTGCGCCAGCGGTGACTGTTCAGATAGTTGGCCACGCTGCCGATGGCGTCGGTCGGCTGACCGATCAGGTCGCGGCGACGGTCGTCGTTGAAATCGATGGCGTAGGCGCGGTAGCTGCTGGCAATGAACTGTGGTATGCCCATGGCCCCCGCGTAGGAACCCCGCGTCGTCAGCGGGTCGAGCCCCTCCTCGCGACTGAGCAGCAGAAACGCTTCCAGCTCAGCGCGGAAGAAGTCGCTGCGCCGCGGATACTCCAGCGTGAGCGTCGTCAGACTGTCGAGGACCACGTGGCGTCCCATCGTCGATCCGTATCGCGTTTCGATACCGATGATGGCCACGATGATCTCCGGCGGCACCCCAAACTGCTCGGCGGCCCGACCGAGATCGGTCCGGTGGCGTCGCCAGAATGCCGCCCCGGCCCGCGCGGTGTCCGCGGTGATGAACAGCCGCCGGTAGCGGTGCCAGGGCAGCCGCTCCGCCGGCCGCTGCATCGCCTCCACGATCTGCTTGCGCACCCGGGCCTGCTGGAACAACGCCTCGAGCTCGTCGCGGTCGAAGCCGTGGCGACTGACCATGTCATCGATGAAAGTCCCGAGCAGGGGATACGCCGGGACTTCGACCGCCAGCACGGGCGCCGCCGGCCACAGCAGCCAGAGGGCCCACGCGCACGACAAACCTGCCGCTGTGCGTCGCACGCGCCGCCATCCCCGAATCACCGCCGGGGCGGCCGTACGTTCCGCATCGCGTCTTTGGAGTGGCTGCTCCGGGCTCAATGCATCAGTGTCCGTTGCGAGTTGACGCTCATCAGGATGCCGAATCCGGCCAGCAATGTCACCATCGAAGTGCCGCCGTAGCTGATCAAAGGGAGCGGGACCCCGACGACGGGAAGTATTCCCGACACCATGCCGACGTTGACGAACAGATAGAAAAAGAACGTCAGCGCCAGACTGCCGGCAAGCAGTCTGGCGTAGGTGTTGCGGGCGTAGAAGGCGATCATCAGCCCCCGGATGATGACGAAGAGATAGAGTGCAAACAATACGATGCTGCCGAACAGCCCGAACTCCTCCGCGAAGACCGCGAAAACGAAATCGGTGCTGCGCTCGGGGATGAACTCGAGCTGTGATTGACTGCCGGCGAGCCACCCCTTTCCTGACGTTCCGCCGGACCCGACCGCGATCACCGACTGAATGGTGTGATAGCCGGCCCCCAGCGGGTCTGCCCAGGGGTCCAGCAAGGTCACGATACGGCGTCGTTGATAGTCGTGCAGCAGTGACCACAGCACGGGTGCGGCGGCGGCGGCCGCCGCACCAACAAGAATGATGTAGCGCCACTGCATGCCGGCGAGAAATATGACGATGAGCCCGGACACCGCGATGAGCACCGCCGTGCCGAGATCGGGCTGCAGCACGATCAGCACCGACGGCACCACCACTACGACGATGGCCAGCAGCAGGTCCGCGAGCCGTGGGGGCAGTGGTCGGCGCGTCAGAGTCCAGGCGACCATCATGGGCACCGCGAGCTTCATGATTTCGGCCGGCTGAAACCGCAGTACGCCGAGATCGAGCCAGCGCTGCGCCCCCTTTCCGACGATACCGACACCCAGCACCAGCACGAGCAGCGCAAGACCTACGCCGAACACATAGGGCGACCACCGAGCAAGACTGGCTGGCGCGATCTGCGCCATCAGGAACATCACCCCCAGGGCCAGGACGATACGCACCAGCTGCCGGCCGAGCAGGCCGAGATTCTCGCCGCCGGCGCTGTAGAGGATCACCATGCTCGATGCGCACAGCAGCACCAACCCCGCCAGCAGGGGCGCGTCGAGATTCCACCGCGGCGCCGACTCCATAGACTTCAGCTTTGCTCGGTAATGCCTATCACCTGCGGCTCCGAGGGCCGGAACTGGTCAATCAGAAAATAGTCCATCACGCGCTTGGCGATGGGCGCCGCGGTGCGGCTGCCACCGCCGCCGTTCTCGGCAACCACGGCCACGGCAATGCGCGGGTCGTCGACGGGCGCGAACGCGATGAACAGAGCGTGATCGCGAAACCGCTTGGCGACCTTGTCCTCATCGTAACGTTCGCCCTGCTTGATGCCGATCACCTGCGCCGTACCCGTCTTGCCCGCGATACGATAGGGGGAGCCGGTGCCGATTTTTCGAGCCGTACCCCGATCGCCGTGCACAACATCGGTCATGGCGTCGATGACGACATCGAAATAACGATCGCTGCGCAGCTTTACGCTCTCGACGGGAAGCGGCTCGATGGCCGTTCGCTCACCGCTCTGCGCGTCCTCGACCGAATGCACCAACGCCGGCACGACGCGGCGTCCCCGGTTGGCAAGCGCGGCCGTCGTCGCCGCCAGCTGCAACGGTGTGACCAGCAAATAGCCTTGCCCGATTCCAGCTATCACCGTCTCACCCGGATACCACGGCTCGCCGCGCACCTCTTTCTTCCAGTCCGCCGACGGCATGAGACCCTCGGGCTCACCGTCGAGGTCTATCCCGGTGAGCGTCCCGAAGCCGAAGCGCGTCATCTGCTCATGCATGCGAGCAATACCCATCGTCTTGGCCAGCTGATAGAAGTACACGTCGCACGACTGCTCGATCGCGCTGTGCAAGTCCATCAAGCCATGGCCCCCGCGTTTCCAGTCCCGGTAACGGTGCCGGCTGTTGGGCAACGAGTACCAGCCCTGGCAAAACACACGTCCCGGGCTGCGGCCGGTCTCGAACTCGGCCAGTCCCATGAAGCCCTTGATGGTCGATCCCGGCGCGTAGCGACCGTGCAGCGCCCGGTTCAGCAGGGGCCTGCCCGGATTCTCGCGCAGCAAGCGATACGACTCGTCGTCGATGCCGTTGACGAAGAGATTGGTGTCGTAGGAGGGCTTGCTCACGAAGGCCAGTACCGCACCCGTGTCGGGCTCGATGGCGACGACCGCTCCCTCATAATCGCCGAGTGCGTCGTGGGCGACCTGCTGCAGCCCGACGTCGAGGCTGAGGCGCAGGTGCCGGCCCGACACCGGGGGCGTGCGCGAGAGCAGCCTCACCACTCGCCCATGGGCGTTCGTCTCGACCTGCTCGAATCCGGGTCGTCCGAGCAGCGTGTCTTCGTAATGCGCCTCGATGCCCAGCTTACCTATGTGCTGAGTGCCGCTGTAGCGTGCGCGATCGATGCGCTGCAGGTCGTTCTCGCTGATCCGTCCCACATAGCCGACAACGTGACCCGCCAGCGCCTTCTCCGGGTAATTGCGCTGCAGCGTGGCCCGCACCTGGGCCCCGGGAAAGCCGTACTGATTGACCGCGAAGCGTGCCGCCTCGGCCGGCGTCAGGTTCGTGCGAAGAATGAGCGATTCGAATCCGGGACGCCTGGCGAGCAGGCGCCGGAATTTGCTCATGTCCGCTTCGGTAATCTGCACGATGCGGCTGAGCCCGTCGATCGTCGCCTCCATGTCCTCCATCTGATCCGGGGTCACCTCGAGGTTGTAGACGGGGAAGTTCTGGGCCAGAACGACGCCGTTGCGGTCGAAGATGAGGCCTCTGACGGGCGGGATCGGGATCAAATGAATGCGATTGTCCTGCGACAACGTGGCGTAGCGCTGGTAATCCATCACCTGCAGCTGGATCAAGCGAGCGATCAGCAGAGCGATCGCCAGCACGGCGAGCACCCCTGCGAGGATCATGCGGGACTGGATGATGCCCGTCTCGCGAAGATAGTCTCGAATGGCGATGTCGGCCACGGCGCTCTACGGCTCTACCTCATCTACCTCAAACAAGCTGGGCACGACCCCGGGTGGCGCGCAGCACGACGAACAGCAGCGGCCAGATCACCATACCCGAGATCGTCGGCAACCAGGCTGAGCCGTCGACCGTCAGCCCGTTCACCACGCCGTGGACCCAGCCCACGATGGCGACGTCTAGCGACAGCAGCGCCAGGACGATGACGGCCTGCTGCCAAAGCGGAAACAACCGCACCGGAAGATGGAAACGGTTCGCGAGATACGCGAGGATCGTCTTCGACAGCGCATTGTGGCCGAGCAACGAGAACTGGATCACATCGATAGCGAGCCCGACGCCAAAACCCACCGTGGGGCCGACCCGTTGCGGCGTCGCGAGACACCAGAAGATGAGCACCAACGCCACCCAGTCAGGCCGATAGGCGGCCACCGCCTCCGGCAGCGGCACCATGTTGGCCAGCAGGGCGGCCACGAATGAGCCCACGATGAACGACGTCCGCCAGCGTCGCGCGCCCTGTCCACCCTCAACCACCGCCAGCCCCCCGCGGAGCGCTCTCGAGAATGTCGCTGTCCGCGATGACCTCGGAGCGGCCGGACGTCAGCGCCTGGCCGTGCCAGATGAGCAGAAACTCGGTGGCATGCTCCAAGCGCGCAACCGGCAACGCCGTTACGATCAGGAACGGCTCGTTGGCATCGCGCAACACGCGCCCCACGCGCGCTACCGGGTAGCCCGGCGGAAAACGACCCCCCATACCGGAGGTCACGAGCAGGTCGCCTTCGCGAATGTCCGCGTGCTGAGCGAGGTAGGGCACGCTCAGCTTTTCCTGCACGCCCAACCCGTAGACGACGACGCGCAGCCCGTTGCGGCGCACCTGCGCGGGAATGGCGTGGCTCTGGTCGGTCAGCAGCGTCACCGCGCTCTTGGTCGGGGTGGTTCGCGTGACCTGTCCCACCACACCGTTTGGGTCGATCACCGGCTGACCGGTATAGACGCCTTCGCGCGTGCCTCGATTGATGAGGATCTTGTGGGTGAAGGGCTCCATGCTGACCTGTACGAGCTCCGCCAGGAGCACCTCCTCGCCGACTTTCTCCGATGCCGCCAGCAGCCGGCTGAGGCGGGAATTCTCCGCCTCGATCGCTTCCATCTTCTGCAGCCGGGCACGCAGCACGAGGAACTCGCTGAGCAGGTGCTCGTAGTCGCGGCGGCTGTCGATGTCGGAGCGTATCAGGCGCGTCGCCCACGCCCCCACTCGCCAGGGAAGCGTCGCCGCATCCTGCAGCGGATCCGTCAACAACCCGAGGGCGGAACGAACGGACTGCAGGTAACGGGACTGATGGTCGACGATCATCAGACCGATCGACAGGCAAACGAGCAAGACGAGCCGCAGGCCGTTACCACGTGGCCGACCCAGTTCCATCCGCTACAGTCCCCGACAGGGGGGGACGCCGTCGTTCCCGATCAGGGTCTGCGACGCGTCCCCGTGAATCCGTCGTCCCAGCGACGCCGCCGTTTCGACCGTTGCCGCGTGCGGCCGAGCGCCCTCCCGGCGACCGCCAGCCACCGACGCCGTCGCGGCACAATCCCCGGCGCCCTTGGCCTCGTTCGCAGCGCCGCTGCCGTTGCGCCGGCGTCCCCTCATGGGGCGCTTCACCCCGAAAGGCGGCTAACCATCTGCGAACACCTCGCCGAGAACGTCCATCTCCTCGAGCGCCCGACCACAGCCGCGGGCAACGCAGGTCAACGGATCGTCGGCGATCACCACCGGCAGTCCGGTGTCCTGCATCAAACGGCGATCCATGTCCCGCAGCAACGCACCGCCACCGGCAACCACCATGCCCTTGTCGCCGATATCGGCACTGAGCTCGGGAGGCGTCTGCTCCAAGGCCTGGCGGACGGCCTGAGTGATGGACTCGAGCGCATCACCGATCGCCTCGTATATCTCCTCGCTGGTGATCACCAGGCTGCGCGACATACCCTCGGCGATGTCACGACCCTTGATCTCCATCTCGCGATGCTCTGACTTGGCCCACGCTGCGCCGATGGCGTGCTTGACCCGCTCCGCCGTCGCCTCGCCGATGAGAACGCCGTGGCGCCTGCGGGTGTAGTTGATGATCGCCTCGTCGAAGGTATCGCCCGCGACCCTGATCGACTGGGCGTAGACCATGCCCCCGAGCGACATGATGCCAACCTCGGTCGTGCCGCCGCCGATGTCCACCACCATCGAGCCGGTGGGCTCCGCGACCGGGAGGTTGGCGCCAATGGCCACCGCCATCGGTTCCTCGATCAGATACACCTCCCGGGCGCCGGCTCCAGCCGCCGACTCCCGGATCGCGCGCCGCTCGACCTGGGTGGAACCGCAGGGCACGCAGATGATGATGCGGGGGCTCGCGAAGAAGCGGTTCTCCTGGACCTTGCGGATGAAGTACTTGAGCATGACCTCGGTGACCGTGAAGTCGGCAATGACGCCGTCCTTCATCGGCCGTATCGCCTGAATCGTGCCAGGCGTACGCCCGAGCATCTGCTTGGCATCGTGGCCGACAGCCAGCACCTGCTTGTTATTCATGCCGCCGCCCGAGTGGCGTATGGCGACGACCGATGGCTCGTTGAGAATGATCCCTTTGTTTCTGACGTAGATGAGAGTGTTGGCGGTACCAAGATCTATGGCGAGGTCATTGGAAAAGAATCCGAGCAGACGTTTTAGCATGCTGCGCTGGCGCGAATAATGGGAGGTTCATCCGGGATGCTGTGAAGGCGGTACTCTAGCAACGAGACCCCCCGTATTCAACTGCGCACGACGTTGTGATATTTTGTGCCGATTAAGCGTGTTCCGGAGTCTACTTTGCGCTTATCCGACCAGGAGGTGCTGCACATCGCCGAGCTTGCGCGGCTCGACGTCGGCCCCGAGGAGCTGGCTGTCTACGCCGAAGAGCTGTCGCGCATCCTCGAGCTCGTGGAGCAGATGGATGCTGTCGATACGGGCGGCGTCGAGCCCATGGCCCATCCCCAGGAGCTGGCGCTGCGACTGCGGCCCGACGAGGTGACAGAACACGACCAGCGGGAGTCGTTCCAGGCGCTGGCGCCGGAAACCGAGGCCGGCCTGTACCTCGTTCCCAAAGTGATCGAGTAGCAGAACGTCACCGACGCGACGCCGGCACGCTCGCCGCGGGCGGCAGGCGGGGCGCCATCGGGACGGCACGGCTGCGACGCGCCTCGGCGAACGACGCGGTGCAGCCCCATCGTGGGGGCGGCGCCGCCGAGCACGAGCAACCCGACCCCGTGACGCGACGATGAGCATCGAAAACCAGACTATCGCCGAGCTCGCCGCGCAGCTGCGCGCGGGCAGCGTCTCGAGCGTCGAGCTGACGCGCGACTGCCTGGACCGGATCGCGCGCCAGGCCGAACTCAACGCGTTCATCACCATCACCGAGGAGCAGGCCCTGGCGCAGGCCGAAGCCGCCGACGCCCGCCTGCGCACCGGTGCGGCGACGCCGCTGACGGGCATCCCGATCTGTCACAAGGACATCTTCTGCACCAAAGGTGTGCTGACGACATGCGGCTCGCGCATGTTGGCGAACTTCGTCTCTCCCTACGACGCCACCGTCGTCGAGAAGCTCGACGCCGCTGGCGCCGTCACGCTCGGCAAGACGAACATGGACGAGTTCGCCATGGGGTCGTCCAACGAGAACTCCTACTACGGGCCGGTGCAGAACCCCTGGGCACCCAGCGCGGTACCGGGGGGCAGCTCGGGCGGCTCGGCCGCCGCCGTCGCCGCCCGCTGCGCGGTCGCCGCGACCGGCACCGATACGGGGGGATCCATCCGCCAGCCGGCCGCCTTTTGCGGCATCACGGGACTCAAGCCCAGCTACGGACGGGTGAGCCGCTTCGGTATGATCGCCTTCGCGTCGTCGCTCGATCAGGGCGGCACGCTGACGCGTTCGGCCGAGGATGCGGCACTGCTCTTGGCCGCCATGGCCGGCTTCGACCCGCGCGACTCCACCTCGGTCAACCGCGCCGTTCCCGACTACGCGGCCGAGCTCGACGCCGAACCCGCGGGACTCACCATCGGCCTGCCGCGGCAGTTCTTCGACGACGGCGTGGACGAGAGCGTGGCGACGGCGGTGCAGGCGGCGATCGCGCAGTACGAGAAGCTCGGCGCGCGCCTCGTCGACATCGAGCTGCCCAACAGCCGTGCCGGCATCCCCTGCTACTACGTCATCGCCCCTGCGGAAGCATCGAGCAACCTCTCGCGTTTCGACGGGGTGCGCTACGGGTTCCGCGCCGCGGACTACGGCGACCTTGTCGACATGTTCAAAAAGACCCGCGCTCAGGGTTTTGGGGCAGAGGTCAGGCGCCGCATCATGATCGGCGCCTACGCCCTGTCGGCGGGCTACTACGACGCCTACTACCTCAAAGCATTGAGACTGCGCCGGCTCATCGCCCAGGATTTCGACCGCGCTTTCGAGCGCTGCGACGTCATCATGGGACCGACCACTCCCACCACCGCTTTCGAGCGGGGAGCCAAGACCGATGACCCGGTTGCCATGTACCTGAACGACATCTACACCAACTCGGTCAACCTCGCCGGCCTGCCCGGAATCTCCATTCCCATCGGCTTCGACACGGCGGGTCGACCCATCGGTCTGCAGATCATCGGTCGTTACTTCGACGAAGCCCGACTGCTCGGCGTCGCCCACCGCTACCAGCGGGTGACGGACTGGCACCGTCGCTTTCCGGCGGGGTGCTCGTAATGGCTTGGGAGACGGTGATCGGACTCGAGGTCCATGTGCAGCTGCTGACCCGCAGCAAGATCTTCTCGGGCGCGGCGACGCGCTACGGCGCCGAACCCAACACGCAGGCCTGCGCGGTCGACATCGCGCTGCCCGGCGTGCTGCCGGTCATGAACGAGGAAGCCGCCCGCATGGCGGTCAAGTTCGGTCTCGCCGTGGGCGCTACCGTGAACCGCCACTCCATCTTCGCACGCAAGAACTACTTTTATCCGGACCTGCCCAAGGGCTACCAGATCAGCCAGTTCGAAGCGCCCATCGTCGCCCGCGGCACGCTGTCGATCGAGACGGACGCCGGCGAGAAGATCATCGGCATCACGCGCGCCCATCTCGAGGAGGACGCCGGCAAATCCTTGCACGAAGACTTTCACGGCATGACCGGCATCGACCTCAACCGGGCCGGCACGCCGCTGCTGGAGATCGTCTCCGAGCCGGACATGCGCTCACCACAGCAAGCCGTCGCCTACCTTCGCAAGCTGCATACGCTGGTGCGCTATCTCGAGATCTGCGACGGCAACATGCAGGAAGGCTCGTTTCGCTGCGACGCCAACGTGTCAGTGAGGCGTCAGGGTGAGGCGGAGCTTGGCACGCGTACGGAGATCAAGAACCTCAACTCATTCCGTTTCGTCGAGCGCGCCTTGGCCTTCGAGGTCGAGCGGCAGATCGACATTCTCGAGTCCGGCGGCGCCGTCGTTCAGGAGACGCGCCTCTACGACGCCGAGCGCAATGAGACGCGGCCCATGCGCAGCAAGGAAGAAGCCCACGATTACCGATATTTTCCCGATCCCGATCTGCCGCCAATGGTCCTCGACGAGACGTTCATCGACAACGTCCGGGTGTCGCTGCCCGAGCTGCCTGACGCCAAGCGGGAGCGATTCATCACGCAGTACCACCTCGCTGAGCCGCTCGCCGGACAGCTCACGGCTGCGCGCGAGACGGCCGAGTATTTCGAGGCCGCCCTGCCCGCGGCCGGCGAGGGCGCCGACGCCAAACTGACCGCCAACTGGATCGTCGGCGAGTTGTCGAGCTACCTGAACCGCGACGATCTCTCCATTGACGACGCCCCCGTCAGCGCCGCGATGCTCGGCGGACTCATGCGTCGCGTCGCCGATGGCACGATCTCGGGCAAGCTCGCCAAGGACGTCTTCGCCGCCATGTGGATGGGCGAAGGCGATGCCGAGAGCATCATCGAGCAGCGCGGACTCAGGCAGATCACCGACAGCGGACAGATCGCGCGCCTGGTCGACGACGTGCTGGCCACACACCAAGATCAGCTCGCCCAGTACCGGGCTGGGCAGCACAAGGTGCTCGGCTATCTCGTCGGTCAGGTCATGAAGGCGGCCAAGGGCAAGGCCAATCCGAAACAGGTGAACGAGATTCTGCGCCAAAGGCTCGATGGCGGCGGATGACGCCGCGGCCCGCCGCAATAGGCGCCGACCTCGACGTGCCGCGAGACCGTTGCCGCCGCCGGCGCATCCAGCCGGCGCTTCACCCCGCGCAACCCCGCCCGGCGGGCTGATACCGCCGGCGTCCGTATCGCCGAACGCGGTTGCGAAGTGCCCTCCGACGGGTTGTCACGCTGCGGATGACGAGCGGGCACCGGCTCAGCAAAATCCAGATGCGGCCGCGTACGGGCATGGAGAGGATAGGCGATGCGCTCTCCTGAGCGCATCTGCTGCCACTTGAAAAGCCCCGCTCCGGCGGGGCTCTTTTTCTCGCTGGCCAGCCAGCAGCGCAGCGTCCGCGCACTTAGCCAGTGACGCTCAGCGGACGGGTCGTCACCCGCCGATGGGCGGACGGATCAGCGTGCGCGGCCCGGCGTGGGCAGCGCTCGTCAAGTGTCCTGCGCAGCAGCGAGTCCGACCACGTGGCAGCGAGTGAGACCGTGCCGCAACGTCGTCGAACGAAGTCGTCGGCCGCAGCCGCAGCGCCGTAAAGACCTTCCGCGACCGAAAGTTCGGCGCAGCGCGAGGGGTGCCGGACCGGTCAGCTCGCGCCCGTGGCTGAAACGCCAAACCCCACGCCCGCCCGGCGATACTCGTCACGCGGCGGACTGAAGATGTCGAGAACCAGGGCGCCCTCGGCGCCGGCACGGAAGCCGTGCGG
>JBFEOO010000054.1:0-26060 GCA_041550555.1 Arenicellales bacterium | reverse complement strand
GCAGCGGGTTTCTGACCGGCGTTCCGCCACCGGGTCACCGTTCCCGTCGGCGAGGGATGGCCGCGCCGCCTCGCCCGCCGACGCCGTCGCGGCGACACTACGACAGCGAGCTCGGGCACGGCGCACCACCAAAGTGTCGCAGACGAGCTCTTCACCGCCACGGCCAGCGCCGATCTCGACGTGCGCCGTTCCCGGCTACGACGATCACCGAGCGGGGCGAGCCCCATGGGCGCTCCGGGAAAGACCCAATGAGCCGTGCGCGGCCGACTAAACGGCCGCTTTCGTCATCGTCGCGAGATCCAACGCCTGCGGGGCCTTGACTCGACGCAGCCGTCCTCTGCCGCGGAAACCGCCCGAGTGAGGCGATGGCCTGCGGCAACTATCGCCGGGCGCAACGCTCCGGTTGTCGCCGTACGGCCGTCGGCACGTGCTCCGACGAAACACTCCGCTCACCCCGACGCCGGGCGAGCTCGGACGGCTTAGTAGCTCGGCTCGCGACCCGCCTTCCACTTGATGTTACAGCCCATGCTCGGTTTCTGCTCAGCCTCGACGGCTTCACCTCGCAGCACACAGTCGACCGCCCGCCGTATGTCCGCCCCGGTCACGGGAACGTCGTTGCGAGGACGGCTGCCATCGAACTGCCCTCGGTAAACGAGCTCGCGATCAGCATTAAAGAGGAAGAAATCGGGCGTGCATGCGGCACGATACGCCTGCGCGACCGTCTGCTCCTCGTCGTAGAGATAGGGGAAGGGGAAGCCGTGCGCGGCGGCCTCTTGCGTCATCTTGTCGGGACCGTCCGCAGGATATCCGGCCGCATCGTTCGCGCTGATTGCCACCACTGCCAGGCCCTTCCCACCGTAATCGTTGGCGAAGCGGACCAGCTCATCGCGGATGTGGATCACGTAGGGGCAGTGGTTGCACATGAAAACCACCAGCAGTGCCTCGGCGTCGACAAAATCTCCGAGCGACACCGTAGCCGCACCGACGCGCCGATTGGTGTTCGGCAGTTCGAAATCCGGCGCCTGGGTTCCCAGCTCCAGCATCGTCGAGCGCGTTCCTACCATGGCAGGGGTCCTCCTAACATCCCGGCCTCAGGCGTGGGCGCGCTGCTCGGCGCGGCCGGGTGACGCACAAACGGGGCAGGCCGGGTCCTTTCGCAGCTGCAGCGTCCGCCACTCCATCGTTCGCGCATCGAGCAGCAGCACCCGGCCACAGATGACGTCGCCGAGCTCGAGCAGCACCTTGATCGTCTCCGTGGCCTCGATGCTGCCGATGATGCCGACTACGGAGCCGAGCACACCGGTCTCACTACAGCGCTCCTCGAGCTCACCGAGATTGGGGTACAAACACCCGTAGCAGGGGCTATCGGGCTGATCGAGCCGGAACACGGACACCTGCCCCTCCATACGTATGGCGGCTCCGGAAACCAATGGGGTACGGGTGCGCACACAGGCGTCGTTGAGCGCGAAGCGCGACGTGAAGTTATCGGTCGCGTCGACCACGACATCGGCGCGTGCGACCTCGTCGATCAGCTCTGCATTCTCGAGCCTGCGCTCGAGTGCCGTCACCTGAATCTCCGGATTGAGCGCCTCCAACGTGCGCTTTGCCGAAGCCACCTTCGCTTCGCCGATCCGAGCGCTGTCGTGGACGATCTGACGCTGCAGATTGGACAAATCGACGCGGTCCGGATCGCTGAGCACGAGATGGCCGACACCGCTCGAGGCGAGATACATGGAAATAGGCGAGCCGAGACCCCCGAGCCCGACGATCAGCACGCGGGCAGCGAGCAGGCGCTCTTGTCCGGCCACGTCGATGCCGGGAAGCTGGATCTGGCGGCTGTAGCGCAGTAATTGACTGTCCTGCATGGGTGTCGCACGCGAAGCCTTGGCCAAAGCATTATATCGCAACGGGGGCGCCGCGCTGGCCGGCACGGGTCAATCTGGTATAGTCGCTGCGCAGAGCCAGAGGCTTTTCCGATACTCCAGTGAGCGAGCTTACTCATTTCGATTCGCGCGGTGCGGCGCGCATGGTGGACGTCGGCGACAAACCGGTGACGCAGCGCACCGCCGTCGCCGAGGGCTGGATCGAGATGGCCCCGCAGACGTGGGCGCTTGTTCGCAGCGGAGGGCACAAGAAGGGAGACGTGCTGGGCATTGCCAGAATCGCAGGCATCATGGCGGCGAAACGCACGGCCGAGCTCATTCCGCTCTGCCATCCCCTGATGCTGACCCGCGTCGAGGTGGATCTCGATGCCACCGCCGAGGAGAACGCCGTCTACTGTCGGGCCCATGTCGCCACGCGTGAACGCACCGGCGTCGAGATGGAGGCGTTGATGGCGGTGCAGACTGCGCTGCTGACCGTATACGACATGTGCAAGGCGGTCGACCGCGGCATGACGCTGCGGAGCATACGCCTGGTGAGCAAGTCTGGCGGCCGGTCTGGGTCGTGGGAGCGCGAGCATGGCGAGTCGGGAGGTTAGCCCGCAGCTGACGATGCCGGGGCGCCCGCAGCCGAGCTGCATGGATGACTTCGACCCGGCTTCGCTGCCGCTCGATGAGGCGCTCGCCCGCATCGATGCCCTCGTGCCGCGCCTCGCCGACACCGAGCGCGTCGCCCTGCGCACGTCGCTCGGGCGCATTCTCGGCGAGGACGTGCACTCGCCCGTCGACGTTCCGGCCCACACGAACTCCGCCATGGACGGCTACGCCGTCCGCGCCAGCGATATCCCGCCCGAGGGCGACGGGCAGCTCAAGATCGTAGGAACGAGCTGGGCCGGCCGGGCCTTTGGCGGCAGGATCGGCCCGGGCGAGTGCGCCCGCATCATGACCGGTGGCGTCATGCCCGAGGGCAGCGACACCGTGGTGATGCAGGAGGACTGCCGACTCGCCGCCGACATCGTCCACGTCCATGGCCTACACCGACGCGGACAGCATGTCCGTGCGGCCGGCGAGGATCTGGCGCGGGATCAGGTCGCACTGCACCGCGGCCGCCGCGTTACGCCGGCCGATCTCGGCCTGCTTGCATCCCTCGGCATCGGCGAGGTGAGCGTGGTGCGGCGGCCCCGCGTCGCGTTCTTCTCCACCGGCGACGAGCTGCGCACCATCGGTGAGCCGCTCGCCCCCGGAGAGGTCTACGACAGCAATCGCTACACCCTCTACGGCATGCTCGAGCGCATTGGCGCCGAGGTGATCGACCTCGGCGTCGTACGCGATGATCTCGTGGCGACCCAGGATGCGCTGCGCAGCGCTGCCCGCATGGCGGATGTCGTCGTTGCCTCCGCCGGCGCGTCCGTCGGCGAGGCGGATTTCATCAAAGCGGCGCTGGAAGAGGTAGGTGAGGTCGATTTCTGGAAGATCGCCATGAAGCCCGGTCGACCGCTGTCGCTCGGCAAGATCGGTAACGCGGTGTTCTTTGGACTGCCGGGGAACCCGGTGTCGGTCATGGTCACCTTCTATCAGTGCGTCGCCCCGGCACTGCGTCGGCTGATGGGCGAGAGCCGCTCTCGGGCGCTGCGCTTGCCCGTCAGGTGTGTGAGCACGCTCAAGAAACAACCCGGGCGGCTCGAGTTTCAGCGCGGTGTGCTCGAGCGTGATGAGCAGGGCGCGCTCAGCGTACGCAGCACCGGCGGCCAGGGGTCGGGCATCCTGAGCTCCATGAGCCAGGCCAACTGCTTCATCGTACTGCCCGTCGAATCGGGAGACGTGCCGGCAGACACGATCGTCGAGGTCGAACCGTTCGAGGACATCATCTGATCGACGCCGGGCGACGGGCGGGCGCGAAGGCACTGCCGGCCGCCTGCCGGCGCGCGCCGGCGACGCAAACGCCGTGCCTCCACGCTGCGGAGCCGCTCACGGGCGACGCGCCACAATGAAGGCGGATCTCGAGCGCTGGGAGCGAAAGTACCGGCAGTCGCCCCGGCAGCCCCTCGAGCCCGATCCCGTGCTGGCATCGTTCAGCCGGCTCATCGGACGCGGGGAGCAGGTGCTGGATGTTGCCGCGGGGACCGCACACAACGCGTTGTATCTGGCCCGACGCGGTTGTCGGGTATTTGCCGTTGACGGCAGCCTGACGGGTCTACGCCGAGGGCTGGCGCAGGCACGGCGTGAGCGGCTCCAATTGCTGGCGTTCGTCGCCGATCTGGACCGCTGTCCGCTGCCCGAGAGACGATTCGACGCCGTCGTCGTCATCCGCTACCTGAACCGCCAGCTCATCCCGGCGCTCAAGCGTGCCCTGCGCCCCGGCGGGCTGCTCATCTACCGCACGTTCAACACCAATCTCTTACGGCAGCGGCCCGCCTTCAATGCGGATTTTCTGCTCGAGCCCGGCGAGCTCGCCCGGCTCTGCGACGGCCTGAGGGTGATCGCGACCAACGACCGACCCGAGATCGCCGAGCCCATCACCCACTGGGTCGGCATCAAACCGGCAACGGACTAGTGACCGCCGTGCTTGGCGTCGTAGGCGGTCCGCTGCTCCGGCGTCGCTTCGGTCTGGTAGCGTTGCTTCCACTCGGCGTATGGCATGCCGTAGACGATCTCGCGGGCGTCGTCGTAGCTCAAGGTCAGGCCGCGCTCCTCCGCCGCAGCGCGGTACCACTTGGAAAGGCAGTTTCGACAGAAGCTCGCCAGGTTCATCAGATCGATGTTCTGGACCTCGGTGTGGGTTTGGAAGTGCTCGACCAGGCGCCTGAACGCCGCCGCCTCAATCTCTACACGTTGCTTCTCGTTCATTCCTCAATCTCCTGAAACGGTGCAGCCAGCGCGATCACCGTCAGGGCCGGTGCCGAGCGTCTGCCGCGACGACGACGGCCCGCTCAGATCCGAGCTCTCGTCGCTGCCGGGCTGTCCGTACCACACCTGGTCGCCCGGCCGGCGCGCGGTATCGGTGCCCCGTCTGCTAGCCGGCCGTGTTCCGCTCCACCCAGCGGGAGTCCGTCTCGAGATCTTCCTTTTTCCAGAAAGGGGCCTTCGACTTCAGATCCTCCATGATCGCACGGCACGCCCGAAACGCCTCCGCGCGGTGCCCGGACCACACGGCCACCAGCACGATCGGTTCGCCCGGCGCCATACGGCCGACGCGATGCAAAACCAGCACCTCGCGCAAGCCATGCTCCTCGACGGCCTCCCGGACGATCCCTTCGAGATGCTTCTCGGTCATGCCCGGATAGTGCTCGAGACGCATGGCGCGTACCGTATCGCCCTCGTTGAAATCGCGCATCGTGCCGACGAAGGCGGCGGTGGCGCCGTAGTCGGCGCTGCCGTCCAGTGCACTCGCCTGGTAGGCGACGAGTTCACGCCAGGGATCGAAAGGCTGCTCGCGTATCTCGACGTGCACCGTCAGCCTCCGGTCACCGGCGGAAAGAAAGCCACCTCATCGCCATCGCGGACGGGCGTATCAGCGCGGGCGTAGCCGTGATTCACGGCAATCAACACGGTTTCGGCGAGGGGCTCGGCTCCGGCGACGGCCGACCACGCTTCGCCGGCCGTGCTGACACCGCCGGCGTCGATGCGACGCTCGTCTATGCCCACCCGCTCGCGCAGACTCGCGAAGAATTTGACCGTGATCGTCACCGTGAAGAGCCCGCGTTTCGGAGAAGGTATAGTCTACCACTAAGACGGCGGACCCCGGGGACGGCGATTGATCGCCCACGTACACGGCGCTATCGTCTCGACCCGCAGACGCTCGTCGCGCGGGGGCCTCTCGCGAGCCGGCGAGGAACGGGGCCGCCGCGGTGACGGCAGACCATCTGGCCAGCGCACTCCGGAGCAGTAACCACCATGACGACACCGAGTAAACAGGCTTCTACCCGCGAATTCATCCCGGTCACGATCGCGGTTCTCACTGTGTCGGACTCCAGGACGGAGGCCGACGACAAATCCGGTCGCTTGCTCGCCGGGCGGCTGCGCGAGGCCGGCCATGAGCTGTTCGAGAAGCTCATCGTGCGCGACGACGTTTACCAGATTCGGGCGGCGGTCTCGCAGTGGATCGCCGAGCCGCGCGTGCAGGTCGTGCTGTCGACCGGCGGCACCGGGGTCACCGGGCGTGACGGCACACCCGAGGCGGTACAGCCGCTCCTCGACAAGGAGATCCCGGGCTTCGGCGAGGCGTTCCGCATGATTTCCTACGATGAGATCCGTACCTCGACGCTTCAGTCGCGGGCGCTCGCCGGTGTCGCCAACGGGACATATGTATTCTGCCTGCCGGGCTCCTCGGGTGCGTGCGCGACGGCGTGGGAAAAGCTGATCAGTCACCAGCTCGATTACCGGACGAGGCCGTGCAACCTCGTCGAGCTGATGCCGCGGCTGCTCGAGCACCGCCGCCCGGGCAGCGGCGCCTCGCCGTGAAGCGCCTAGCCGCCTATGTATGACATCTCGATGCGCGGCATATCCACCGTGGCCGCCGAGCGTATCTCCGAGTAGCGGTCTGCGCGCCGACGCCACAACGCCCGCAACGTGTCGCCGATCTGCGCGTCGGTGGCGCCACTGCGAAGCAGGGCGCGCAGATCGTGGCCGCGGGTCGCGAACAAGCACGTGTACAGCGAGCCCTCCGCGGAGAGCCGGGCACGCGTACAG
The DNA here is from genome assembly GCA_041550555.1 of Arenicellales bacterium. Taxonomy (GTDB): domain Bacteria; phylum Pseudomonadota; class Gammaproteobacteria; order Arenicellales; family JBFEOO01; genus JBFEOO01. The sequence continues at coordinate 19,491 of JBFEOO010000054.1, read as the reverse complement.
CTGCCGCAGAACGGCTGGGTTACCGACGCGATGACGCCGATTTCCCCCGCACCGTCCTCATAGCGCCATCGATTCGCCACCTCCCCCGAATAAAGCGGGTCGGCGGCAATCAAGGGGTGCGCCTCGGAGATCGTGGTGACAATCTCAGCGGCCGGAACGACCTGATCCATACACCAGCCATTGGTGGTGCCCACGTCCATGAACTCGATAAACCGCAGCGTGACACCGGTGTGTCGGAAGCGGCGCGCCATGGGGAGCACTTCCCCGTCGTTCACGCCACGCACCACGACCATGTTCACCTTGACCGGTCCGAGGCCCGCGGCGAGCGCGTTATCGACGGCCTGCAGCACTCGATGAACGGGAAACTTGACGTCGTTGATGGAGGCGAACGTGGCGTCGTCCAGCGAGTCCAGGCTGACGGTCACGCGGTCGAGGCCGGCCTCCTTCAGCTCCTGAGCACGCGCGGCGCTCAGCAGCGAGCCGTTGGTGGTGAGGGTGAGGTCCTCGATGCCGGGAATCCCGGCAAGCCCGTGGACCAGCTTTTCGATCTCGCGGCGCACGAGCGGTTCTCCGCCGGTGATACGAACCTTGCGTACACCGTGCTCGACGAACAGGCGCACGACACGCTCGATCTCTTCGAACGACAGCAGCGCCTTGCGGTCGAGGAAAGCGTGATCGGAACCGAACAGCTCCTTGGGCATGCAGTAGACGCAGCGGAAGTTACAGCGATCCGTCACGGAGACGCGCAGATCGCGCAAGGGCCGCTGGCGCACGTCTACGAGGCTGGCGCTGCTCGCGCTCTCGCTCGGCAATTCGACATCCCCCAGGTTTTTACGAAACAACGCCAGTATTCTAGCCGGCATCGTCCCTGAACGCACGACTGGGCCGCGTTGAGGGGTACTCAGACCGCGCTCTCTGTCGTAAAGGGCAGCGGCCGACCCACAGCAGCGAAGAAATTCGCCAGAAAACGGTAGGTCATGCCCCAGACGATCTGATCTTGCTTGTTGCTCACACGGATGCCTGGGTAGGCCTGGCGCCGGTCGGGTCGGTAGAAATCGACGACGGTGCGTCGCGGATCGAGAAGAGCAGACATCGGCGTCCAGACGACGTCGTGGACCTCGTAGTTGGGGCTGAGCTGAACCGGCGGCGAAATCCCATAAACGAAGCAGGAGACGATCATTCCTGCCGGTCTGCCGGAGTGGCGGCCCTCGATATCATCGATCTGGCCAAGACGATTTGCCGACGACAGTGCAACTCCCACCTCTTCCCGGGTCTCGCGCTCCGCGGCAGCCGCCACACTGGGGTCCTGCGCTTCACGCCGTCCCCCGGGCAACGCCATGTGACCCGACCATGGGTCGTTCTCGTGACGCGCCCGCTCGATCAGCAGCACCTCGAGCTCACTGCCGCCCTCGACGAGAACGAGCGCCACGCCGGCCTCCCTGCGATCCCCCGCAGCGAGCAGGCGAGGGCGACGCGTCGCCAGCGCGTCGCGGATGGCGTCGAGTGCAATCACGGCGACAGAATAGCATGACGGAGCAGCCGAGCGCGGCGGCTCGGCTGGACCAGAGCGGCCACCGAGACGACCGCTGCGCGGCCCCCTCGGGCGCTGGGTGCGCGGTCGCCCGGCACGACGCGCCTGCGCAGGGCGTCGGTGCCGGACCGCCTCGGAGGAATCTCCTGAGCGGGTGAAGGGTTGCACGGATCGCGAGTGCGCGGCGGAGCATCCTGCCCCTTCGGAGACCGCACCCCGGCGACTGTCCTGTCGCGCTGCGCGCACCCGCGATCCTGGGAACTCACTATGCCCTGCAAGGACCGGCAGCGTCAGTGCGATCGGCCACACCAACGGTGTGAAATCAGGCCACACCCCCCGCCATCGCGACCATGCGACGCAACCGGGCAAGATCGAGCACGAGCAGCCCGCCGGCGACGCGCTCGACGACGCCCGCACGGGCCAGCTCACCGAGCTCGCGCGTCACCGCTTCACGGTGCGTGCTGACGCGGCTGGCCAGATCCGCGTGCGTCGGCAGCGGACGAATGATCGCCGTGTTGCCATTGTCATCGGGCTCGTCGGCCAGACGCAGCAGCTCCGCCTGGATGCGCGTTCCGACGCAGGCCGTGCTGAGCTCGTAGATGCGGTCGCAGAGGCGGCGCGCGAGCGCACTCAGGCGGCGCAGGGTCGCCTCGGCAACGCTCGGGTGCGTGCGCAGCAATTCCCAGAACGTCGCGCTGCTGACGGAGGCGATCAAGCTCTCGCCGAGACTCACGACGTGCGTCGCCCGCGGCATGCCGTCGATAGCGGCCAGCTCGCCGAACATCTCGCCGATGCCAAGATCCTGGAAGGTAACGACACGGCCGCTGCGGGCGTACATCGTCGCGCGCACGTGGCCGCTGCAGACAAAGAACACCTGGCTCGAGCTTTCGCCCTGGACGATGATCTGCTGCCGCGGTGCATACAGCCGCCACTGACAGAGACGGCTGAGCGCGCTCAGCTGCTCGCTGGTCAAGCAGCGCAGAACCTCTACGTTGCGCAGCGTATGCGCACTACGCGTTGCGGTCTCAAGCGGGGTGAGTACGGGCATGGCTTCCTCCTTGAATGATGCGCCCGTCGGCAAACCGGAAATCCGTTCCGGCACAGGGACGCTGTTAGCTAACGACTACGAATCAACCGAAATGCTGGCCATGAGCGATGTTGACAATTGAATCACGGCGTCGTGAGTCGACGCCCCATCCCTAAAAAATAGCACGTCAGCCCGTCGGGTCAAGCGGAGAACCGGCCTCGCCGGCGCTTTGCGGGACCCAGGCCCCCCGCTGTGGGGTGAGGAGGCGCTGCGCCGGACAATGCGACGCGGGGGCTACCAGTGAAAACCGGCGCCCATCACCACGCCGCCGGTTTCCGAGAAGTCCTCCAGGCCCGACTGCTCGTCGACAAAATTCAGACGGAAGCGGCGGTATCCGGCCCGCAGCGAGAACGTCGGCGCCGGTTGATACGACACACCCGCCTCGAGCTCGCTGCCCTGCAAATCAGAGCGTCCCGTCACGTCGTCCATAGAGGGCAACCATGCCGTCTGACCGTAGAGGAACATGGAGGCGCCGAGGCCCAGGCGACCTTCGACGACGAGCCGAACTCCGGAGCTGCTGTCGCCGTTGTCGAAATCGAGGTTTTCCCAACCCAAGCCGACGGCGAGAAATCGGCTGTCCACGGAGGAGTAGACCTGGCGCGTGAGGTCAATGCTCGTATGATCGCCCGCCGCCGTGGTGGTGAACTCCCGCTCGAGAGTCTCGTAGGCGCTCCGAAGACCCCATTTTTCGCCCAGACGAATCGTCGACCGCCGCAGCTGCTCCGGCTCCCCCGTCAGCTCGGCGCTGGGCACAGAGATGTCGAGATCCGTATTGAGCAGCAGCAAACCGCTGCCGGCATAAGGTGTCTGCTGGCCCCACGCCGCCGGCACGGCAAGCGCGAGCAGCGCAATCGACGTCCACCGCACGATTCTCAGCCTCTTCAACATCGATTGCTGACAGATCTCTCCCGGGGCGATTATAGCCTGGCGAGATGCTGCCGACCAGCAATACCCGCGAGGTGTGTAGCGTCACATTGCCGTCAGGTCCCGCTTATCGCCCGATAGGAGGGCTGTGGGCTTTGCCCGAGGGCCAGTCCAGCGGCGAGTCGTAACGTGGAGCGGTTCGACGCGTTGCTCGACACCCGCGCCACCGGTCTGTCGTCGAGCCGACGTGATGTTCCCAGATGGTCACTCACGGCGCAGTCGCGAGTCGGCGTTCTCCACGATCAGCCAGCCTCGACGCTCGAGCGAGCGCAGGGCGAACGGGCTCATGCGCCCGCCGACCCAAATCTGCCCGGCCGGCACCCAGCGGTGAGCCTCGGCGAATCGTTCATAGTTGCTCACGATGCGCTCCAGCGACGGCGTGTAGGCCAAATAATCTGCCGGTACCGCGACAATCAGCATCATCGACGGTTCGCACGGCGACGAGATTCCTCACCCCCAGTATTTGCACCACCGGGCGAACACGCTGATGGCAGACCGCGCAAAGCTGGGCCATGCGCTGGCGAAATAGCGCCACACGCTCGTCATAGGTGGGCAGGGCGAAACGGATGAACGCATCGCGGTCCCTCACACCGGGCAAGTGCTCGAGCGCATCGACGATGAGCGTCTGCTGGGGCGGAGAGAAGTGAGCATTGTCTGCGAACAGCCGCGCATGATCGGCCCGTACGCCGAGCGCGACGAGCTTCTCTCGATTCATGGCGCGCAGATCGGCCGGCGGCGTCACAGCTAGCAGCTCGTTCAGACTGCGAGCACGACGCGACACACCGATGGCAAAACCCGCGAAGCCGGGGATCAGCGCCTTGGCGGCGGCCACGCTGAGCCCGCCGGCGTACGCTGACCAAGCGATGTCGTCGAGGTAGCTCTGCAGAACGGCGTTGGACGAATACGGATCCACTCCGAGCTCGCTCGCCAGCTCGGCTTTCACGCCGGTAAAACCGACCAGGGATTTCCAGGACTCGTCCTCCGCGTGGCTGCGTCGGCTGTGCAAAGCCTCTCCGAGTCGCGCGACCATCCGGCGCATACCACCGAGCGCCCCCGAGAGCGTTGCCTTCGGTCGGATGATCAGATTGCCGAGGCCTTGCGCCGTGTCGATGCCCGCCTCGGCCGCCGCGTCACGAAACGCCCTCGACTCCCGGATGTCCTCCATGACGGCGATAGCCGCAATCTCGTGCACCCGCATACGCAGGACAGCGTTCGAGACCGCCTCAAATTCGCCGTAGCGTGAGTCGATACGGTAGATGTTGATATAGCCGTCGCTTTCCACGCGTTCCCGGACGCGGTGATGAGGCCCCACTCGCAGTGCGGCGCTCAGGATAGACGATGCCCGCAGCACCGGAATCGGCTCGTAGCGAACCTGCCCCACAGCGGCAGGTAACGCCACGATGGCGAGCAGCAGCGTCCGCAGCAGCAAACGTAACATCCGATCGACCGACATCGCTCCCGATCCGGCTACCCGCGCGACACCCCGCGGAGCGGACCAGGCCGCTCGCTCCGGTGTCGGCGCCGACGGCGGCGTGCGGCCGCTGCGCTTCGCGCGCGAGGCGGTCCGCTGGCGCAATTCATCCGATCTCGAACAGCTAAACATACCGGAGCCGATGTGTATGTGCGGTCGTCGCGGCCCGCCCAAGGCCGGTCAGCCGCCGAGCCGTCGTGCGTGGGCCCCGCGCTCAGCCGCGGCCCGCCCGGCGGCGCAGCTCGCGCAGCAGCCGCTGCGCCTCGGGCGCGTCGGGCGCGAGATCGACGAGCTTCTCGGCGAATGAGGCGGCGCGCGCCCAGTCCTGCTGCTGCGCGTAGAAAATCGCCAGGGCGTTTACGATCTCGGGATCGCGGCGGTCGAGACGGTGAGCCTCGTTGAGCGCGACGTCGGCCTCATACAGCCGGCCCAAGCGCTGCAGCACCAGAGCCAGGTTGTAGCGCACGCGCGCCCGCTCGGGCAAAAGTGTTGCCGCGCGGCCGAGCGCGTCGGCCGCCGGTTCCAGACGACGCATCTCGGCCAGCAGCAGCCCCTTCGAGTAATAGAGCTCACCCTCCTCCGGCGCCCGATCTATACCCTCGTCGAGCACGCGCAGCGCGTCGTCGTTGCGCCCGCGACTGTTGTAGAGCAAAGAGAGATTGAAACGTGCCGGCAGAAAGTAGGGGTCCCACTCGAGGGCTTGCCGGTATGCACGCTCGGCGTCGTCGTAGCGACCGTCCCGCGTGTGCAGCACCGCCAGGTTGAGCTGTCCCGCGGGCGTGTCGACAAGCGCCTGCTGCGCGGCGTGGTACTCGCCCAGCGCACCCGCGTGCGCCTCCGCGTGCGTCGGGTCGAACATCTCTGGCGGCAGCGGCGCCAGCACGCGGGCGGCCTCGGTACGCACGGCACGCAGCGGATCCGCCAGCAGCGGGGCAGCGATGCGCAGGCGCTCCGCAGCCGGGTAGCCCTCCGCGGCCTGCGCCGCCTTGGCGCGCACCAGGCCGTCGGCGCTTTCGCTCGACGCCGCGATGACCGTAAGGAGATCGGCGTCCGCACCGTAGCCCGACAGCAGCTCGATGGCGCTCGCCGCCACGATGGGGGCCGTTTCCGAGTCGCTCGCGAGAGCGATCAGGTCCGCTTTGGCCGCGGGGTCCGCTCTACGCCCTGCGGCGATGATGTCGCCGTAGTGACGCCCTTGGCGATGGTGCGGCCCGTACCACTTCTCGATGGTGTCGACAGCCCAAGCGTTCGATTGATCCGTATGGCAACCCGTGCACGGATTGGGTGTCCCGAGCCGTGCGGACAGATCCGGCCGCGGGACACGGAAGCTGTGGTCGCGGCGCGGGTCGACGACCATGTAGCTGCGTGCCGGCATGTGGCAGGCGACGCACTGCGCGCCCGCCGACCCCGGCTCGTGAAAATGGTGGCCGGCGTGGTCGTAGTCCTTCGGGCGCAGCCCGGCAAAACGGGCATCGGGCCGCTCGGCGTGACAGCGCGTGCACAGCGCATTGCCCGCGACGACCGGCTCGGCTTCGTGCGGATCGTGGCAGTCGGTGCAACGCACGCCGGCTCGGTACATGCGGCTCTGCAGGAAGGAACCGTAGACGTATACCTCGCCCAGGATCTGCCCGTCGGCAAAGTAGAGGTCGTCGCGCCGCAACGTCTCAGGCATGAAATCGTCGAGCAGCGGACGACCGGGGTGGTCCTCGGCGCTGACGCGATGACGCCGTGAATGACAGCGGGCACACTGCTCGATCTCGTAGGCCGGGGCGTTGCCACGAAAATCGACGACCAGCCCGACATCGGAGTCGCCGGTCCGAGTGTCGTCCGCCGCCTGCCGAGCCCATTGCACGTGAACCGAGCCGGGACCGTGGCACGCCTCACAGCTCACGTTGACGTCGCTCCATGTCGTACTGTAGCTGTCGTCCTCCGTGCGGTAGCGCCTGCGCAGGTCCGTAGAGTGACATTCGGCGCACATGAAGTTCCAGTTCTGGTAGCGTCCGGTCCAGTGCAACGGATCGTCGACCGGTATCGGCGCGTCCGGATAGAGGTGGAACCAGCGTTGACCCCCCTGCTCGGCGGGTCGCGTATCCCAGGCCACCGTCAGCGCTTGCAAATGGCCCCGCTCGAGCTCGACCAGATATTGCTGCAGCGGCGCGACACCGAATGTGTAGGCGATCTCGAACTCGGCGGTGCGCCCGTCGGTCCCCTGCGTTGCAACCAGAAAACGCCCGCCGCGGCGGAAGAAACGCGAGGTGACGCCGAAGTGGGTGAAGCTCGCGTCGGCAAAATCGCCGAGGACCGTGTCATCGCGGGCGGGCTGCATAGCTGCCGCATGATGGGAGGCACCCCATAGACGGTGCTGCGTTGCGTGGCAGCCGCTACACACCGACACGCCGACGTAGGTGGCCGACGACGGCCGTGCTTCGTGCTCAGCCGCCCACGTCGACAGGGAGGAAAGCGTGGCCAGCACGGCGAGCAGTTTTCTCGAAGAGGTCATGTCGATCGGGTGACTGAGCAAGCTTGCTGACGGCGCAGCGTCCCTGCACCCTCGTCCTCCTATGCTCCGCCGACGCGTCCTGTCAGCTGGACAACGCGCAAGCCCGACGCGTTCTCCGGACGCCAGCCGCCGGCGGCGGTCACCGAACGCCGTCGCGCAGGCGGCGCGGTCTCGTCGAGTCTCTCAGCGAGCCGGGCTGGGGGGAAGCGGCCGATGCGCCGGTGGCCCCCGGTAGGGCCGTGGCGCCCATAGCCAGACCGGCACGGGCACGAACACGGTCCCCATCGCCGGAGGTGCTTGCGAGCGTTGTCGCGCCAGCTCGCGTTGCTGCTCGCGCTCGCTACGTCGCTCTTTGTCCAGCTCGTCGAGCCACGCGCTGGCTTCGGCATGGCGGGCCTCGGCCTCGGCTCGGGCGTGTTCGCGCTCCCCTCGACACGCTTGCGTGGTGCACTCGTCGGTCTCGACACGCTCGATGCCGATAGCACCGGGCGACGGCTGCTCGCCGTAGTTGACCTTGCCGTAGTCGTCGTACCACCTGTAGGTGTCGGCGAGCCCGGGCCATGGCATCAATGCGGCCAGCGTCACCACGATTCTCCAGCTCGCCTTTGCGTGCATCGAGTTCAGGCGCCGCCGGCACACCAAGCTTCGGCGACCGGCGCATGTCATTCCAGGTTGCGGCTTATAACAGAATCGGCAATGTCGAGAAATCGCGGCGACGCGACGCCCGTGCCGGTCGGTACCGCGACGACGACGAAATGGCGCTGCGGCCACCTCGCGGGCGGTATCATGACCGGGCCGGACGGGGCGCCTTGTCCAAACGCGTGGAGCACCGAACCTGCGTCCGGCGAGGCCGTCGTTCGCGTCGATGCCGTTGCTTGAGCGGGCCTCGTAGCAACCTTGCGGAGTCCGGCGCGATGGCGCTACGCTCGGCCGTTTTGACACCCCTCATCCCGAGCGGGCGCAACGAGGACGTCGAGATGACCGCCGACCGTCACCGAGTGGGCCATGGCCGCGCTCGCGGGGTAGTTGCCCGGAGCGCGGCGGCCCGCACTCTGCCGCCGCGGACGCGACCGTTCGCAGCGCTGCTCGTGTCGCTCACCGTGAGCGCGGCGCTCGGGCAGGCGCCCCCGCCCGAGCTCGAACCTCTGCCCGAGCTCGAGCCCCGCTACGAGATAGTGCCCAAGGGCGACGGCAAACAGACGCTGCACGAATTCCGCATCGACGAGGAGGCCTACGGCTACCGCGTCCAGCCGCGCCGCGGGGCCCCGTACTATCTGTTCGACATCGACAACAACGGCGTGCTCGATCGCATCAATGAGGGCGACGCGCCGGTCGTCGTGCCCAAGTGGGAGCTGTTCCGCTGGCGCGGCGTCCGCTGAAACGATGCGGCGATCCAGCCTCGCCCGCGGGGCCACGCGTCAGACCGCCGATAGCTGCCGGATGAACTTTTCATGAGCATCACGCTGCTCGATACCGCGGCGATCATAATCGGCTTGACCGCCGTCGCCGCGCTCCTCAACCACCACTATCTGAGGCTGCCGCATACCATCGGACTGGTGGTCATCGCCATGGCTACGTCGCTTGCCGTCGTCGCCATCGACCTGCTGCTGCCCTGGGTACGCATCGGACACAGCGTCACCGACGCCATGCGGCGGCTCGATTTCGCCGATCTCCTGCTGCAGGGCATGCTGAGCTTCCTGCTCTTCGCAGGAGGTCTGCACGTCGACCTGAGCGCATTCAAAGCGCGTCGCTGGACCATCGCCACGCTGGCTCTGCTCGGAACCCTCACCTCGACGTTGCTCATTGGCACACTGCTGTGGTTGATCTTCGGGTATCTCGAGCTCACGATGCCCTACATCTGGTTTCTCGTGTTCGCCGCTCTGATCAGCCCCACCGACCCGGTTGCGGTGCTCAGCATTTTCAAGACGGTGCAGGTACCGCGATCGGTGGAGGCCACGCTCGCGGGCGAGTCGCTCTTCAATGACGGTATCGGCGTGGTTGTTTTCACCGTGCTGCTGGCCATCGCCGTCGGCGGTCAGCAGGCACCGCTGGGTGCCGTCGACATCGCCGAGCTGTTCGTACTCGAGGCGCTGGGCGGGATCGTGCTCGGTTTCGTCGCCGGGTTTGTCGCCTATCTTGCGCTGCGCCGCGTCGACGAACCGACCCTCGAAGTGCTGGTCACTGTGGCGCTCGTCGTGGTCACCTACGCCGTGGCCATCAATCTGCACCTGAGCGGGCCGCTGGCGATGGTGGTTGCCGGCATGATCATCGGCAACCGCGGAGTCGCCTTCGCCATGAGCGAGGCGACGCGCGACTATCTGCTGAAGTTCTGGGAGCTGGTCGACGAGCTGCTGAACTCCGTGCTGTTCGTTCTGATCGGGCTCGAGGTGCTGATCGTCAGCTTCACGCCGACGCTGGTCACCGAGGCGTTGATCGCCATACCGGTGGTGCTGCTGGCCCGCGCCGTCGCCGTCGCCGCACCGTTGAGATTCCTGCGGTCGCGGCACCTTCTGCCGAGGGGGGCGGTGCCGCTCCTCGTCTGGGGTGGCCTGCGGGGAGGAATCGCGGTGGCCCTCGCGCTGTCGATTCCCGAAAACGAGTACCGCGTCGGCATTCTTACCATGACCTACTGTGTCGTCGTCTTCTCCATCATCGTACAAGGCCTGACGGTCGAGAAATTCGTAGCGCGCCTGGGCCGCATCGAAGGGGCCTGACGGGGGAGCTAGCTCGAGAGCGCCTGCCACCCCGTGCGGCCCAGTCGGAGGCTCACGTGCGCGCAGCGCGTGCCGGCATGAGCGCCCACGCTCTCCATCCTTCGCGACCGCTGCCACGACATCGCTCAGCGACGGATGATCGCGGCGAGGGTCTCGCAGAAGCGCTCGATTTCGGCGGTGGTGTTGTAGTAGTGGACGGAGGCGCGAACGAACGCCGCGGCGCGGCGCGCGTCCATGTCGAGCAGTGTGGACGTCCGCTCCGTCACCGAGACGTTGATGCGGCTTGCGGCGAGCGCATGGCGGATGGCGCGCGGCTCGTGCTCTGCCACCGCGAAGGAGACGATGCCGCAGCGAACCCGCCCGAGGTCCATCACGTCGACGCCGGGCAACTCGCGCAAGCGGGCTCGCAGCAGCTCGGCGAGCATCGCTACCCGCGCCCAGATCGCCTCCAGACCCCAGCCCAAGGCGTAGTCGACCGCAGCGCCGAGTCCTAGCTTGGCGGCGACATTGCACTCCCAGTTCTCGAAACGACGGGCGTCGGCGCGTATTGTGTAACGATCCGGCGCGGTCCATGTCGCCGCCCGAAGATCCAGCAGCGGCGGCTCGAGCCGCTCGAGCACGGCGGATCGCACGTAGAGAAAACCTACCCCGCGCGGCCCGCGCAGGTATTTTCGACTGGTGGCGGACAGCATGTCGCAGCCGATATCAACGACGTCTACGGGCATTTGCCCGACGGATTGACAGGCATCGAGCAGATAAAGCGTGCCGGTTTCGCGCGCGATCCGACCGACCTCTGCGGCCGGATTGACGAGACCGCCGTTGGTCGGCACGTGCGTGATGGCGATGAGCTTGACGCGTTCATCGATCATCTCGCGCAGGCGTGCGACGCAGAGCTGGCCGTTCTCGTCATTGGGCACGACGTCGATCGTAAGCCCGACACGCCGCTGCATCTGCAGATACGGAATGAAGTTGCTGACGTACTCCGCGACGCTCGTGACGATGCGGTCGCCCGGCGCGAAAGCGATGGAGTAGAACGCCATGTCCCACGCCCGTGTTGCGTTCTCGACGATGGCCACCTCGTCGCGGTGGCAGCCGATGAGGGTTGCGACGGAGTCGTAGACGCGTTCGATCTCGTCGGCTGCCGCAGCCGCCGCCTCGTAGCCGCCCAGCTCCGCTTCGCGGCGCAGCTGCTGGCCGAGCGCGTCGAGCACCGGCTGCGGCATGAGCGCCGCACCGGCATTGTTCAAATGCAACACGTGACGACAGCCGGGGGTGTCGCCCCGCGCCCGCATGACGTCTATCGGCACAATCAACTGCTCGAGACCCGTGTGATGTCTCCGCGCGCGGCACTAGCCACACCGAACGTGGCCCGGCGGTGGCAGCGCCAGCCGGCCGTCCGCGTGCGGTCTTTGCAGGACCCGTCGCGGCCGAGGTCGCGGTCGGACGTGCCGCGAGAGGCGCCCCGCGTGGGGGCCTACGCCGGGCTGGCCTCCGCGGCAGCCTTGTCGGCAGACCAATCGCGGCGTCTCGCACCGGCCCGCGCACGGATCCGGTGACGCTCTCGCCCATCCACCTGGTTACTGTGCAACGAGGTCGGTCTGTGATTGCGCCGCGCCACCGAACGGCGAGGCGTGGCGTTCGACCGCCGAGCGGATCATCGGTATCGCGCCCAAGCGGTCTGCGTTTCAGCCACTCTGCTAGTCGAATGGGCCGGGCTTGAAAATGCGCTGCCAGTGGCCGTCGGTGAACATGTAGCGCAGCGAGATTCGGTACTGGAGGATCTCTCTCAGCGTCTTCGAGCGCGCCGCATCGAGACGATTGAGCACGCTCTGGAATGCCTCGCGGGGCGTGTCGTAGCTCTGATTAAGCCGGATGATCTCGGCCTCGCCTGCACCCACAAACTTGTTGTGCTCGGCGACCATCTCTTCGATGCGCAGCAGGGTGCGCCGCGCCGTCCCGTAGCGCTGACTGGCCGGCTGCAGCACGGCCTTGAGCTCGGGCGTCACCCACTCGATGTAGTCCCGAATGGAGCGTGCTCCAGCCTGCCCGTAGAGGAGATAGATCGCCGTCAACCGAGACACGGCACGTGCTTCAACGTCGGCGAACTCCGGCCAGAGCGACGGCGGCACGAGCGCCTTGACGCTCATGTGCAGGTCCAGCAAGCGCTGCTCGGCGCCGACCCGCGCCTGAGACGACTCGCGCAGCAGCCGACCGAATTCGCCCGGGCCCGCGCTGCGCCTGAGCATGAGTCGGGTCATGTCGTCCTGGTAGCGTTCGATGACGCGATCGAACGCGTCGAGCTCCCGCTCCATCTCCCCGATCAGCTGCCACAGCTCGATGACGGTGTCGGAGTCCGCGATTCGCTCGTCGACGAGAGTGGAGAGCTCGTCGGCCACGTTTTGAGCGGGGGCAACGCCTGACGCCAGCGTGGCGATGAGCGCCCAGAGCAGCGCCACGAACGCCGCGCTGCGGCTGAAGAACATAGCCACGAGGTTCATGAGCCGGAGTATCACTTAGTCCAGAGACGGACTCAACCGCGGGCGGCAACGGTGCCCGCAAACCACGGCTGGCCCGGCAGCGCTCAGCGGCGCCGAAGGGGCGGGCCGACACGGAGCGGTGCGCCGTCTGCCGGGTGTGCGCCACGTCGGCGGACAGTCGCTGGGATTACCGCGAAGCGCCTGCTTCGCGCCCACACGGCTCCGCCCTCAGTACTGAAACATCGGCAAGCGTAGGAAGAATTTGATCACCAGCGCGTTGGCGACATCGATGAAGAACGCGCCCACCAGCGGCACCACGAGAAATGCCTTCGGCGAAGGGCCGTATTTGGCGGTCACGGCCTGCATGTTGCCGATGGCCACCGGTGTCGCCCCGAGGCCAAGCCCCGCGAAGCCGGCACTGATGACTGCCGCGTCGAAATCGCGACCCATGACGCGGAAGACCACAATCATGGCGACCAACGTCATCAAGAACACCTGCGTCAGCAACACCACCAACATCGGTCCCGCAGCCCCGGCGAGGGTGAGCAGATCCATGCTCATGAGGCTCATGCTGAGAAAGACGCGCAGGCTCACATCACCGAAAAGATCGATGACCGGCGCGTTGAGCGGACGCTTTCCCATCTCGGCGACGTTGGTGATAACGATGCCGATGATCATGGATGTCAGGAACCCCGGCACCAGCACACCCTTGGCGAACAACAGCCGATTGACCTGATCGCCGGCGGCGACGCATACGGCCAGCAGCAGCAAAGTACCGAGCACGTCGTCTACGGTGACTCTGGGCGCCGTCTCGGTCTCCCCGGCCTCTGCAACGGCGCTCTGTCCTGACGGGTTGCCGGAGAGCCCATGGCGCCGGATCAGCGTCTCGGCAATCGGCCCACCGACGAGGCCGCCCGCGATGAGCCCGAAGGTGGCGAAAGCGAGGCCCAGCCCCAAGGCTCCCTCGAATCCCGCCTTGGCGGCCTCGTTGCCCCACGCGATGGCCGTTCCATGCCCGCCGGCGAAGGAGATGCTGCCGGCGAACAAACCGGCTGCCGGATGGGCGTCGAAGCCCAACGCCAGCAACACTCCGGTGGCGTTCTGGATGACCAGGAATCCGACGGCAATCGCCAGCAGCGCGGCAAGCGCCTTGCCGCCGGCCGCCAGCAGGCGCAGCTTGGCGGACAGTCCGATGGTGCTGAAGAACACCAGCAGCAACAGGTCGCGAACTCGCATATCGAAGCTGATCTTCACCTCCCAGAGGACGAAGATCAGGGCGATGACGACGCTGCACAGCAGTCCGCCGGTGACCGCCGGGGGTATGTTGTAGCGGCCGAGCAGGCCGAGCTTGCGGGTGAGGAACGTGCCGACGTAGAGCACGATGATGCTCAGTATGAGGGTGTCGGCTTCTTGGAGGTGTAGCTGCATAGGACCGATCATTGCGCGACTTGCACAATGGCGACCGCCGATTATAAAGGCGCACCACCGGCTCCCTCAGCCGCCAATCGCCCATGCGGGCCGATGTGCCCCGCCGACCCCCATCATCGGTCTGCCTTCGCGGAGGCTCGCCGACGTGGGCGACGACGACGTTCTCCGCCCGTGTCGGCGAGGGCTCGCTGGCTCCCTTGGCGCGCTCCGCCGACCACCGACCCGGAGCGCCGGCGACCCCCGCCTGCACGCCGCTGCGGGCATCCTCGATGACCACCGACCGGCGCCGCACCGCGTCGAGCACTCGCGCCGCTCCCATGAAGGTGCCGGGGTGCGGGCCGGCCCGCGAGGACGCGGCGCCCGCTGCGGGATACTCGTCGAACCCCGCCTCCGGGGGCGCGCACGAATGGCGGCGGTGTCGGCAAGCGCGCCGTGGAAGTCGAACAGCGGCACAGGGGGCCCCCAAGCCGCTCGTCCGTCGCGGCTTCGGCGTCCAGGTGCTCAGGTGTGATAGGGTGTCGCAGACGTGCCCGCCGGGACTGCCCGCGTGTTGTCGCGAGGGGTCGCAGCGGTGGCCGGCCGCGGTGTCAGGGTATAGTTCTCGCTCGTGTCGCGCGTTGCACTGTGTCGCGTGTCACTCATCCGTCAAATGCCGGTAACAACGCCGAGTTCACATCGCCCCGGGAGATCGATGATGATGGACGCTCAACTTCAGACCGCCGCTGAGCTCAATCCGCTGCAGCGTCTCGCCTCGTTCGGACAATCGGTCTGGCTCGACTACATCAGGCGCCGGCTGCTCGAGGAGGGCGAGCTCGAACGACTCATACGCGAAGACGGTCTCAAGGGCGTGACCTCCAACCCTGCAATTTTCGAGAAAGCCATCACCGGCAGTGACGACTACGAAGCCGCGTTGGCAGGATCCGCTGAGCAGAGCGGCGGTGCCGAAGCGCTCTACGAACGCATCGCCGTCGAGGACATCCAGCGGGCCGCCGACATTCTTCGATCGGTCTACGATGCCACGCAACGGCAGGACGGCTACGTCAGTCTTGAGGTCTCGCCCCACCTCGCGCACGACACCGAAGGCACCATCGCCGCTGCCCGCCGCCTGTGGCAGATCGTCAATCGTGAGAATCTGATGATCAAGGTGCCAGGCACCTCGCGTGGGCTGCCAGCAATCGAGGCGCTGCTCGCCGAAGGCATCAACGTCAACGTCACGCTGCTGTTCTCTCGCGACGTCTATGCGGCGGTAGCGAAGACGTACATCAGCGGTGTCGAGCGTTTCGCCGGCAACGGCGGCGACGCCTCACGGCTGGCCAGCGTGGCGAGCTTCTTCATCAGCCGCATCGATACGATGGTCGACAGACTGATCGGCCAGCGTCTGGACACCGCCCGCAGCGGCGAGGTCCGCGCCGCCCTCGAGCGCCTGCGCGGCAAAGCCGCAATCGCCAACGGCAAGCTGACCTATGCTGTGTATCAGGACATTTTCGCGGGCCCGCGTTGGGACGCTCTGGCAACGCGCGGCGCGCGGCCGCAACGCGTGCTCTGGGCGAGCACCAGCACAAAGAACCCGGCCTACAGCGACGTCCTCTACGTCGAGGAGCTCATCGGCGAACAGACGATCAACACCCTGCCGCCCGACACGCTGAATGCGTTTCGCGATCACGGCGTACCGCGCCCCTCGCTCGCGGAGAACCTTGCCGAGGCGCACGCCGTCATGCAGGGCCTCGCGGAGCACGGTATTGCCATGGATCAGGTCTGCGACGATCTACTGGCCGACGGGCTGCGCCTGTTCGCCGAGGCGTACGATCAGCTGCTCGCGGCCATAGCCAATTCGGGCAGCGATTAAGCTCTGCCGCACCGCGCTGCCGCACGGCGACGCTGCGGGCTCGGGGATTCCGCGATGACCATTCCGGAGCAACCGGCCATTGACGCCGACGAAGCGCTCTCGGGCGAGGAAATCGACAAGATCGACGCCTACTGGCGCGCCTGCAACTATCTCGCCGCAGGCATGATCTACCTCCAGGGCAACCCCTTGCTGCGCGAGCCGCTGCAGCCCGAGCACATCAAGCAGCGGCTATTGGGTCACTGGGGCGCTAGCCCCGGCCTGGCTTTCATGTACGTTCACTTGAACCGCCTGATCCGCCACCACGACCTCAACGCCATTTTCCTCGCCGGACCCGGTCACGGCGCACCCGGCGTGCTCGCGCCGGTCTATCTCGAGGGCACCTACGCCGAGGTTTACCCGGACACCGGCGAGGACGTCGAGGGCATGGGCCGTTTCTTCAAGCAGTTCTCGTTCCCGGGCGGCATAGGCAGCCACTGCACGCCCGAGACCCCGGGCTCCATTCACGAGGGCGGCGAACTCGGCTACAGCGTCTCACACGCCTTCGGCGCCGCCCTCGACAATCCCGATCTGCTGGTGGCGGTCGCCGTCGGCGACGGCGAAGCCGAGACCGGTCCGCTGGCCGCCGCCTGGCACTCCAACAAGTTCCTGAGCCCCGTAACCGATGGCGCCGTGCTGCCGATCCTCCATCTCAACGGCTACAAGATCAACAATCCCACCGTTCTCGCGCGAATCGCTCCTGAGGAATTGCGCGCTCTGTTCTGGGGTTACGGCTGGCAACCGCACGTGGTCGAGGGCGACGACCCCCGGCAGATGCACCTGCTCATGGCCGCGACGCTCGACCGTTGCCTCGCCGAGATCCGCGCCATCCAGGAGCACGCCCGCGCGAGCGGCGTAGCCGCCCGCGCGCGTTGGCCGATGATCGTGCTGCGCACACCCAAGGGCTGGACCGGTCCTGGCGAAATCGACGGCCACAAGGTCGAGGGCTACTGGCGTGCGCACCAGGTGCCGATAACCGGTGTGCGCGAGAACCCGCACCGGCTCGCGCAGCTCGAAGCCTGGCTCAGGAGCTACCGGCCGGAGAGTTTGTTCGACGCCAACGGCGGACTGATCCCTGAACTCAAGGCCCTCGCCCCCCAGGGCGACCGGCGGATGAGCGCCAACCCTATCGCCAACGGCGGCCTCGTGCGCAAGGCGCTGCGTATGCCGGACTTCCGCCACTACGCACTGGCGGTGGAGAAACCGGCGCAAATCGAAGCCGAGAACACCCGTCCACTCGGTCGCTTGCTGCGCGACGTCATGCGCCGCAATGGCGACAATTTCCGCGTGTTTGGTCCCGACGAGAACACCTCCAACAAGCTCGATGCCATCTATGAGGTGAGCAAGAAGCTATGGCTGGCCGATTACCTTCCCGAGGACGAGGATGGCGGCGAGCTGGCCCGCGACGGCCGCGTCATGGAGATGCTCTCCGAGCACACGCTCGAGGGCTGGTACGAAGGCTACACCCTCACGGGGCGCCACGGTTTCTTCTCCACCTACGAGGCCTTCGTGCACGTTATCGACTCGATGTACAACCAGCACGCCAAGTGGCTCGCGATCTGCAACGAGATCCCCTGGCGCGCGCCAATCTCTTCGTTGAACTTGCTCATCACCTCGACCGTGTGGCGCCAGGACCACAACGGCTTTACGCATCAGGACCCGGGTTTTCTCGATGTCGTGGTCAACAAGAACCCCGAAGTAACGCGCATCTATCTCCCGCCGGACGTGAACTCGCTTCTATGCGTGGCCGACCACTGCCTGCGCAGCACGGACAACATCAACGTCGTCGTCTGCGACAAACAGCTGCACCTGCAGTACCTGAGCATGGACGAGGCGGTGAAGCACTGTACGAAGGGTATCGGTACCTGGGACTGGGCCAGCAACGACCAAGACACCGAGCCCGACGTGGTGATGGTGGGCTGCGGGGACATTCCCACCCAGGAGGCCCTGGCTGCCACGGCGCTGCTGCGCCAACACTTCCCGAGCCTCAACATCCGCTTCATCAATGTCGTGGACCTGTTCCGCATGCAACCGGCCGGCGAGCACCCGCACGGCCTGTCCGATCGCGACTTCGACAGCCTTTTCACGATCGACCGACCCATCATCTTTAACTTCCACGGCTATCCCTGGCTCATTCACCGACTGGCCTATCGGCGCACCAATCACCGCAACCTGCACGTGCGCGGATACAAAGAGAAGGGCAATATCAACACGCCGCTCGAGCTCGCCATCGACAACGAGATCGATCGCTTCAGTCTCGCCATCGACGTCATCGATCGGTTGCCCCAGCTGCACGTCGCCGGTGCACACGTCAAGGACACGCTGCTCGACATGCGCATCGAGTGCCGTCGCTATGCCCACTCCCACGGCGTCGATCCGCCGGAGATTCGCAACTGGCGGTGGCCGTACTGAAACGCGCCACCTGCCATGGCGGGCGCGTCAAGCCTCTGTGTCTCCCGGCGACGGACCTACGCACACCAGCGCACCGCGGGTCCCTTCGTTGAGGCCGGCGACGGTGTGTCGGGCGTCAGGCCACACCGACACCGCGCCGGGAAGTCATGACACGCCGAGCGCTTAGTTCTCCTCGGCGCTCTGCTGGGGTGACATTTGCGCGAAGGTCAACCGAAAGATGTCCCACATCGTAACGAAGAGTCCGCCGATCACCGGGCCGATGATGAGTCCGATGGCGCCAAACATCGCTAGTCCGCCGAGCGTGCTGACCAGGATGAGAATGTCCGGCATCTGGGTGTCGCCGCCCACCAAACGCGGCCGTAATACGTTGTCGATGGTGCCTACGACGAGTCCGCCCCATAGCGCCAGACCAATGCCCGCCCCCGTCTGCCCCGTAATCAGCAGGTAGACGACCGCCGGTACCCATACCAGCGCCGGCCCTACCGCCGGCAGCACCGACGCCACCGCCATCACCGTCGCCCAGAACACCGCCCCGGAGATACCCGCGACCGCAAAGCCTATTCCTCCGAGCATCCCCTGGACGAGACCGACCACCAAGGTGCCTTTGATCGTGGCACGACTCACCGACACCGCCCGCTCGACCAGCCGCTGCTGGGCTTCGGGAGGCAGACCCGTGTAGCGCATGAGTCGATCGAGGATGGTGGTCTGTTCCTGAAGAAAAAAGAACATCGCGTAGAGCATGATGAACAGACTCAACAGAAACCGCGCCGTACCGCGGGTGGCGTCCGCAGCGGCGTCGACGAGGAATCCGGCGACCGTTGCGGCCAACTCGCCCACCTTTGCCGAGAGCTGCGGGCCGAGGGCCGCGATCTGCTCGCGATACGGAACCCATTCCGGGAGCTCGCCCTTGAAGGTGCTCGGATCGCTCAACTGCTGCTTGATCCACGGCATGACGTCGGCCGCCAGCTCGTTGGCCTGCACCACGATGACGTTCAGCAGCACGAGTCCCGGCAGGAGCACGCCGACGATGAGCAGAAGAAGCGTCGCGGCGGCCGCGCTCCCTCG